>NZ_CATKQQ010000022.1:0-546133 GCF_949767605.1 Pseudomonas sp. IT-P218 | reverse complement strand
GGCCGGCTCCCACAATTGGTCGGCGTCGTTCACAAATTTCGTGCTTGGCGGAGATCTCGGGTCTGACGGAAATCCCCTGTAGGAGCTGGCTTGCCAGCGAAAGCGGTCTGACATTCGACATCGATGTCGACTGACCCGGCGCCTTCGCTGGCAAGCCAGCTCCTACAGTTGATCGGGTCGTACTCAAATTCCGTGCCTGGCAAAAATTCCCTGTGGGAGCTGGCCTGCCGGCGATGGCGACCTCACAGCCAAGCAATTGCTCGCGGCTGTACCGGATGCACTGTAGGAGCTGGCTTGCCAGCGAAAGCGGTCTGACATCCAATATCGATGTCGACTGACCCGGCGCCTTCGCTGGCAAGCCAACTCCTACAGTTGATCGGTGTTGTACACAAATGCCGTGCCTGGCACATCCCCTGTCTGGGGCGTCCTACTGCCATCGCCGGCAGGCCGGCTCCCACAATTGGTCGGCGTCGTTCACAAATTCCGTGCTTGGCGGAGATCTCGGGTCTGACGAAGATCCCCTGTAGGAGCTGGCTTGCCAGCGAAAGCGGTCTGACATTCAACATCGATGTCGACTGCCCCGGCGCCTTCGCTGGCAAGCCAGCTCCTACAGTTGATCGGCGTTGTACGCAAATGCCGTGCCTGGCACATCCCCTGTCTGAGGCGTCCTACTTGCGTTTTTTCGTCGAAGGTTTCTTCAGCTCGAACATCAGCATCGAGCGGCCCGTTACCTGATACTCATCGCCAAACGAAAACGATTCCCCAGGGTCGAGCTGCGCCTGGTTGGTGTCCAGCTGCAAAATCCACTGTTGGCCCTGTGGCACTTCCGGCAGGGTGAAATTCACCACGTCGTGATGGGCGTTGACGATGATCAGCAGCGATTTATCGACGCCTTCGCGGCGAATGCCGCTGGTCTGGGTACGTCCATCGAGCAGGATTCCCATGCAGCGGTTACTGCCGTCATGCCACTGTTCCACCCCCATTTCCTCGCCACCCGGCTGCAACCAGCTGACGTCCTTGACGCCCAGGCTTTCGTCGTATTCGCCGGTGAAGAAACGATTTCGCCGCAGCAGTGGGTGGCGGTTGCGCAGCTCGATGAGGTAGCGGACAAACTCTTGCAGCTCGCTGCTTTGTTCACTCACATTCCAGTCTATCCAGCCGATCTCGCTGTCCTGGCAGTAGGCATTGTTGCTGCCGCCCTGGGTCCGGGCGAACTCGTCTCCCGCCAGGAGCATGGGCGTACCCTGTGCAAGGAACAACGTGGCGAGCAGGTTGCGCATCTGCCGATAGCGCAGTTCGATGATCTCAGGGTCCTCGGTCGGCCCCTCGACCCCGCAGTTCCACGACCTGTTATCGGAGTGGCCATCGCGGTTGTCTTCGCCGTTGGCCTCGTTGTGCTTTTCGTTGTAGGAGACCAGGTCATTGAGGGTAAAGCCGTCATGGGCGGTGATGAAATTGACCGATGAAGCCGGCTTGCGACCACGCCGATTGAACTGCTCGCCCGAGCCGAGAAAGATCTTGGCGAAGTCGCCCAGCATGTCATCGTCGCCTTTCCAGAAGGCACGGGAGACATCCCGGAACTTGTCGTTCCACTCCATCCACCCGGGTGGGAAGTTGCCCACTTGATAACCGCCAGGGCCACAGTCCCAAGGTTCGGCGACCAGCTTGACCTTGGCCAGGACCGGATCCTGGCGACAGGCGTCGAGAAAGCCACCGCCCTCACTGAAGCCTTCAGGCTCGCGACCGAGGATGGTCGCCAGATCGAACCTGAAACCGTCCACGCCCATCTCTGAGCTCCAGTATCTCAAGGAGTCAGTCACCATCTGCAATACGCAAGGGTGGCTCATGTTGAGTGTGTTACCCGTACCGGTGTCGTTGATGTAGTAGCGCGCATCGTCGGGCATCAGTCGATAGTAGCTGGCGTTGTCGATGCCCTTGAGCGACAGGGTCGGCCCCATCTCGTTGCCTTCGGCCGTGTGGTTGTAGACCACATCGAGGATCACCTCCAGCCCGGCCTTGTGAAAGCGCGAGACCATGATCTTGAACTCGCCGATCGACTGACCCGCCATGTAGCGCGCATGGGGGGCAAAGAAGCCCAGGGTGTTGTAGCCCCAGTAATTGCGCAGGCCTTTTTCCAGCAGGTGGTTGTCATCGAGGAAGTAATGCACGGGCATCAGTTCCACGGAGGTCACGCCGAGTGAGCGGATATATTCCACCACGTCGTTCTGGTGGAAAGCGGCGAAGGTGCCACGATCAGGCTCTGGCACCGAAGGATGACGTTTGCTGAAGCCGCGCACGTGGGTTTCGTAGAAAACCGTATTTTCCCAAGGCACGTTGGGTTTTGCGCTATTGCCCCAGGTGAAGGCCGGGTCGATGACCCTGCAGCGGGGCATGAAAGGTGCGCTGTCGCGTTCATCGAATGACAGGTCGCCGTCTGCATGGCCGACGGTGTAGCCAAACAGCGCATCGTCCCATTGCAGTTCACCCGAGATCTGCTTGGCGTAGGGGTCGATCAGCAATTTGTTGGGGTTGAAACGATGCCCGTTGGCCGGATCGTAGGGGCCATGCACCCGATAGCCATACAGCGTTCCAGGCCGGGCGTCGGGCAGGTAGCCGTGCCAGATCTCGTTGGTGAATTCCGGCAGGGCGATGCGCTCGATTTCTGCCTGGCCGTCGGCGTCGAACAGACACAGTTCGACCTTCGTGGCATTCGCGGAAAAAATCGCGAAGTTGACGCCCGAGCCGTCCCACGTTGCGCCCAACGGATAGGGCAGCCCCTCGCTGACACGGCTGGCGGGACGTTCTTGGCTTGATGCACTGTCGCTCTGTGGTTGATCCGTCATGATCAAGCGCTCCGGAGTAGGTTCTGGGATGGATGACCAACGCGGTCTACCGATAGAAGCCTGCGGCGCGCAACAGTTCAGGAAATTTGCTGCCCGATCGAGATGTACGTCTCACTCATCATTCTGTTGGAACTCCCCATGACGTCGCTCCGTCATCAGCAGTAGGGGGGCTGCGGCTGATTCGTGGCGAACCCTGCTAACGCTTTTTCTTCAATCAGAAGGCGAGGGACGACATGAATACTGCAGACAGCACGACCGGGAGCCAGGCAGACAAACCCGACTCCCCAGACTTTCAACACCTCAAGGAAAACGTAACGGAGGCGCTTGGCGGAGCAAGGCAGCAGGCGGATGAACAGTTTGGCCAATACCGTGACACGGCAGCAGACCAGATAGAGGCACTGGCCGAAGGGGCAAAATCCTTCGTTTCAGAACTGCAGGACAAGGACAGGCTGGGCATGTCCGACTACCTCGCGGACATGGCGGAGTCCATGAGCGGGCTGGCGGGCAATCTGCGCGGGAAAAGTGCGGAACAGCTGCTGCATGACGGCGCCGAACTGGCGCGCAACAACCCGGCATTGTTCATTGCCGGCAGCATTGCGCTGGGCTTTGGCCTGTCGCGTTTTCTCAAGGCCGGGGCCGCGCCGGCGGCGACGCTCAGCGATGCTGGCGACCCGGCAGCAGGGCATTCAATTCCGCCGTCAGGTGGATTCGGCGCGCAACGCCCCTACGAAACCTCCGTTCCATCACGTACTGATGAAAATCCTGGCCTGGCAACCGGCATCACGCCAGCCTCGCCGAATGCACAGGATCATCCATCAGACTTCGCAACGAATTCGACACCCGCTTCCACACCCTATAAAGGAGCGCTGTGATGAACAGAGAAGATCAAGATTTGCCGGGCGTCAGACCGGTGCCCACCCCGGAGCCTGACGCTTCGGTCGTCGGCCTGTTGCGTCAACTGACTCGCGAAGTGCCGTCGCTGTTCACCAAGGAACTGGCGTTGGCCAAGGCCGAGCTGCAGGAGAGCCTCACGACGCTGAAGGCCGGCATTGCCGGTGTCGCCGGTGGTGCGATCGTGCTGCTGGCGGGGTTCATCATCCTGCTGATGTCCGCTGTCTACGCCTTGAGCATGTTCATGGCACCGTGGTTGGCTGCGCTCATCGTCGGTGTCGTGGTGATGATCGTGGGGTTCGCCATGCTGCAGTCAGGAAAAAAACAGTTCGAGCCGTCCCACTTCAAGCCTGATCGTACGCTGGACGCCTTGAACAAAGACCAGGAAGCGCTGCGGAGGAAAGTCTCATGACCACTGAATTCGACATCGAGTCGCAAAAAAGCCCCGAGACCATCGAGCGGGAAATCGATGCCCAGCGTGCCAGCATCGGCAACATCGTCGACGCGCTGGAAAGTAAATTCACCCCGGGACAGTTTTTCGACCAGGCGTTGTCGTTCATGCAGAGCAACGGCACGACGTTCCTCAGCAACCTGGGCACCAGCGTTCGCAACAATCCCGTTCCGGCGGTAGTGACGTCGGTGGGTCTGTTATGGCTGATGATGAGCCAGAACCGTCCGCCGACTCCTCGTCCGGCTTATCCCGTAGCCCCCACACGGAACAAGGTCGGGGAGTGGACCGAAGGCCTGGGCGAGGGCATCGACAGTGCGCGCGAGCACTTGCACGAGACGGCGGACACCTTGAAGGAGGGCTACCAGAGTGTGAAAGACAAAGCGGCGCACCTGGGCGACAACCTGGGCGCTGCCGGCGAAAACATCAGCCATGCCATGCATGACGCCAGCGACCGCCTGGTGCGCAGTACGCAGGTGATGAGCAATCAAGTCAGCCAGTTGCTCAAGGAACAGCCGCTGATGGTTGCCGCCGCGGGCATCGCCTTGGGAGCCATGCTGGGGGCGGCGTTACCCTCGACGGCCACCGAGCAGCGCTACATGGGCAAGACCAGCGCCGGGCTGGCCGACAAGGTCAAGCAGCAGGCGCGGGAGGGCTACGAAGCGGTCCGCGATACAGTGACTAAAACCACGGAAAACGCGGAAGTGGAGAAGCCGCAAGGGAATGGCCACTCAGTAGCCAGTCAACCGGCCGATCTGTCGCGTGGACTGGGGACGTCGTAAGGCATCGCGTGCAAAGCGGGAGGTCGAATGCCGGCCTCCCTTTTTGCAGCAGGCACCTCTGGTCGGCCCTCGTGAACCTGGCTCGAACACTGTTGATCCATTCAGAAATGACTCCGGGATTGCACTGCCATGAACGCCTTCAAGAACCAGCTGACGCCGTCCCAGGAACGAAGATTGTGTGCACTGGACGCCTGGCATCGAGCACTCGATGACATCGCGCTGCGCATGGAATCTCCCGATGCCTATCACGAAGAATTGCTGCGCCAATCGGATGAGATGGATCGCCAGCGCATTGTCAGTTGGCAAGAGTGGCGCGATTTGCGAATAAAGGCGGACGAGGCGTTTCTGCGCGCCGTAGCGGGAGAGGACTATCACTGAGGGCCCATCCATGGACAGACAGCTGAGGTTCGGCATTGAAGAGGAATACTTCATCACCGATCTGGACACCCGGCGCATGACCGATAAGCCACCCAAGGCTTCGATTGAAGCGTGCGAGGCGGCGATGGGGGCTTGTTTCGCCTATGAGATGTTCCAGGGCCAGATCGAAGTGGCTTCGCCGATCTTCACCTGCATGGATGAAGCAGGGGACTACCTTGTGGCTGCTCGCAAAAGCCTGCGGCGTTCGCTCGAGTCTTATGACCTGGGACTGCTCTGTGCAGGGAGTCATCCTCTGGCTGACTGGCGCGTGCAACAGCCCACTGAGCAACATCACTTTCTTCAACTGTTTGCAGACTATCAACGGGTCGCTAGGCGTAGTCTGCTTTGCGGTCTGCATGTACACGTTGAAATTCCGAGTCACCTTGATCGTATACAGGTCATGAACGAAGTCTTGCCATGGACGCCGCTTTTGCTCGCACTGAGCAGCTCCTCGCCCTTTTGGGACGGTGCCGACAGCGGCTTCATGAGCTACCGGCAAACAGCCTGTGACGAGTGGCCGAGGATGGGCATTCCGGAGTTCTTCGAGGATACGCCTGCCTATGACGCCTACGTCGCCTTGCTGATACGTACCGGCACCATCACCCAGGCCAGCGAATGCTGGTGGGGATTACGGCCCGCTTGCCGCTATCCGACCCTGGAATTGCGCATGACGGATGCCTGCCCACGGCTGGAAGATGCCTTGTGCATTGCCTCATTGTTTCGATTGCTGGTTGCCTATGCGATTGATCAACCTCGACCAGGGTTGGCCTATTCGCAAACGTCCCGCTTGATCCTCAAGGAAAATCGTTGGCGCGCGAAACGCCATGGAACACAGGCGTCATTCATTGTTGAGGGGTACGATCGAACCTTCTCGGCCGAGCAGTGGCTATTTCTGGCGCAGCAGATCCTTGGCGATACGGCGCGCAAGCTGCGTGTGGAAAACGTCTTCGCCCAGGCCCGGCTAATTCTGCGCAACGGCACCAGTGCAGACCGGCAGCGAGACCTTTACCAACGAGCCCTGCGCAGCACTGGGGATGTTCATGCCGCCCTGGCTGAAGTCGTGGATCAGCTGCTGTTGGAAACGTCGCAAGAGCCATGCAAAAGCGATGACCTGCAACCCGCGGAGTGTGAAACCTGAGCAACAGTTGGAAAGAGGACGAAAATCTCGTCCTCTTTTTCGGGGAGCATTATCAGGTCGCCAGGACTGCGGCGGTGTCGTCGCTCTCGGGCAACGCAATCCGGTTATCGTCCGGTGTCAGGATGACCTTCCTGCAATCGTCTTCCTTCTTGTCGAACATCCTGTAGCCCTCGGCGGCCTGCTCCAGCGACAGTCGATGGCTGATAATGACCTCAGGGCTAAGGCGCCCCATCTCTATGTGTTCGAGAAGCTCCGGCAGATAACGCTGCACATGGGTCTGGCCCATCCTGAAGGTCAGCCCTTTATCGAAGGCATCGCCAAACAGGAAGCCATGGATGAACCCGGAGTACACACCCGGCACGCTCACCACCCCGCCACGTCGTACCGCTGCAATGCACTGACGCAATGCCTTGCCGCTGCTGCCTTCGAGCTTTAGCGTGGCGAGCACGGTCTCGGTGGTGCTGCCCTTGGCTTCGAAACCCACCGCATCGACCACGCCATCCACGCCGCGCATGCCTTTGGTCTGGCGCACGATGGTGTCGGCGGGGTCGGCATCTTCATCGAAGTTGATCGGTATCACGCCATAGGTCTTCTGCGCGTAAGCCAGGCGGTAAGGGTGGTGATCGACCATGAAAATCTGTTCGGCACCGAGCATTCTGGCGCAGGCTGCACTCAACAGGCCGACCGGACCTGCGCCATAGATGGCGATGCTCGAGCCGTTGCCGATGCCGGTGTTGGTCACGGCCTGGAAGGCGGTAGGCAAGATGTCCGAAAGGAACAGCACCTTCTCGTCGGACAGGGTGCCCGGGACTTTGAACGGCCCGGTGTTGGCTTTGGGCACACGCACGTATTCCGCCTGGCCGCCAGGGATGCCGCCATACATGTGGCTGAACCCAAACAGCGCGGCACCCGATGGAATGGCTTTCTTGTTGAGGATCGCGCCACGCCCCGTGTTGGTCTTTTCACAGGCGGCGAACAGGTCCATCTGGCAGAAAAAGCAGCTGCCGCAAGCGATAACGAAGGGGATCACCACTCGGTCGCCGGGTTGAACGGCAGTGACGGCCGAGCCCGTTTCTTCAACGATGCCCATGAACTCATGACCGAAGATATCGCCATGCTCGACGGTCGGGATCTTCCCGCGATACAGATGCAGGTCCGAACCACAGATTGCCGTGGCGGTGACGCGAAGGATGATGTCGTCGCTGTCCTCGATAACCGGATCGGGGACGGTGTCGACTTTGACGCTATGCGCGCCGTGATAGGTGAGTGCTCTCATGACGTCCTGCCCCTCTCATGGGTTTGATGGTAAGCGGGAGAGGAGTGCAGACGGAGGTTAGTTCAGAAAAATTCAACTGATCCATTTGAAGTCAGCCGGGAATCTTGCGACGAAACAGGTGCCTGCTTCCAGCGTCGAGGTAACGCTCAAGCTACCTTTGTGCGCGGTGGCGATCTGGGCAGCGATGTAAAGTCCCAGGCCCAGGCCTTCGCCGCGCTGCCCAGCTTGCGACCGGGTAAAGGGTTCAAACAGCAATGGCATCAACGTCGGTGGAATCGGGGCACCCTGATTGCTCACCGATATGACCATCTCATTCCCCTCGGCATGGGCCTGCACGCGGATAGGTTCCGCTGTCGAGCCATGGGTCACTGCATTGCCCAGGAGATTTGAAAGCAACTGGCTGATGCGCAGCGCGTCGCAATAGACGCCGGTCGGAACATCCAGGTCGTGGGTCAATTTCGCTTCGGGGTGAGAGGCCTGTACTTCGTCCAGCGTCAGTTTGAGCGTGCGACCCAGGTCATCGACCAGTTGGCGCTTGACCGGAATCCCGCCACCCATCCTTCCCCGGGCAAAATCCAGCACGTTCTCGATCAGTGCACCCATTCGAGTCGAGCTATTGCGGATCGCTGCAATCAGGTTCAGTGAGCGTTTTTCCGTTGCCCTGGTTTCCAGCAGATCAGCGCTCATCCGGATCGCGCTCAGGGGCGTGCGAAGGTCATGGCCGAGGACGGCGACGAACTGCTCGTGCAGCCTTGCGTGTTCATGGGCATTGACCAGTGCGGTTTGCGTCGCCTGCAGATGGCTTTGGGCGTCGAGACTCATCGCGATCAGTTCGGCGAAGAGGGTGAGTGACTTGGCGATCGCGGGCTCATCGAGATTCGCCGGCACGGAGTCGATGGCACACAGGGTGCCGAAAAATTCGCCATTGGCCCTGATGATGGGAATGGAGATATAGCTCTCCAACGCATAGGTCCTGGGGGTGTGGTGCAACGAGAAAACCGGGTGCGCACTGGCGTGGCCGAAGATGACGGGCTGCCGGTGCTGGCGAATCTCGTGGCAGATGGTTGACTCGACGACCAACTCGCCACCGGGCTTGAGGCCGAAATCGATTGAATCATCGACGGCGCATGCCACCCAGCTTCTTTCGGTGACTCTCGCTACCGCGGCGAAGCGCATCCCGGTGAGATGCTTGACCATGCTCAGGATGACTGGAACGGCATCGATGGTGCGGATGGCTTCAACGTCTGGCGAAAACTCTGCGCGGGTCATGGCTCGGCTGTTCGAAATAATGTCGCTCAGAGACTATCCCTAATCTCACGCCCTGACCACTTGGGGAGCGCCAGCAGCTGTCTATTTGCTGGCCTGCCCCAATTTCTGGTTATCCCGGGCGTCAGCCCAACAAAAGGCCTGCAGCCCGGGCTCGCAAAGCCATCACCAGATTGGCTGGCATCTTTTTTATTTCGTCAGGCCAGAGCGCCAGGTGCCCGCGAAGTTCTCTCGATTCATCATCGTATCTTGAGATATCAGCCAGCACAAAGCTGTACCGACTGAGGTAGGCCGCAGACAAATCATCGGCCAGGGCCCTGGCAGGCTCTCCGGCTAACGCCAGGCACCATTGCGCAATTTCAATGATTCGTTCACCTGGCGTTCGAGGTTCCAGGCCATGAAGGAAGTTCAGGATGTATTGGTTATAGAGCAGGGCGCCTTGCTCGGGCTCATCCGTAGGATTACCAGGGCAATGTCGGCGTTCCCAAGGCAGGATGTACACCATTTTGTCCATTGCAGTCTGAAGAACATAATCCGACGGTTTAACCAATCGATGCATAATCTTCTCCCGAAAGAAAAAAAACGGTTTAGCTATGGTAGCTCATCCATGGAAGCCAATAGCCTTCATGAAAAAAAACCGGCACTGCCGGGAACTATCGCAAAATATCGCAATACCGCGCTTGAACGGGGCTTTACTGAAATAAGTCAAAACCCATCCCTTCGAGGTTGAGGACGAGCCCTTTGTCCATGTCTTTGTTCGTCCCCGCGCTGTTGCTCACCCTGCTGCTCGCCGGCTGCGCCACCCCAACGCGCTTGCCCCACGAGTTCAGTAAGGCCATACCCGCCAGCGAATCGGCATTCGGGCGTTCGATCCAGGCCGCGGCCGCCCAGCATGAGGGACGGTCGGGTTTTCGCCTGCTGCCAAACAGCAGTGAAGCGTTCCGGGCGCGTGCCGAGTTGATCCGCAATGCGCAGAAAAGCCTCGATGTGCAGTACTACATCGTGCACAACGGCCTGAGCACCCGGGCGCTGGTGTGGGAACTGCTGCTGGCGGCCGATCGCGGCGTGCGGATTCGCGTATTGCTCGATGACACCGCCAGCGATGGCCAGGAAGAAGTCATTGCGACCCTGGCCGTGCACCCTAACATCCATATCCGCGTGTTCAACCCTTTGCATCTGGGGCGCAGCACACTGGTGACCCGCACCATGGGCCGCCTGCTCAATCTGTCGCAGCAGCACCGGCGCATGCACAACAAGCTGTGGCTGGCCGACAACAGCGCGGCGATCGTCGGCGGCCGCAACCTGGGGGATGAATATTTCGACGCCAAGCCCGATCTCAACTTCACCGACATGGACCTGTTGTGCCTCGGCCCGGTCGCCGATCAACTGGGCCACAGCTTCGACCAATACTGGAACAGCGCCCTGAGCCGGTCGATCAGTGACTTCCTGATCGTCAAGCCGACAGCTCAAGACTTGCAGGAGAGCCGCCTACGCCTGGAACAATCACTGCAGAGCACGCGTATCGAAAACCAGGCCCTGTACGACCACCTCATGACCTACCGCACTCAACCGCAACTGGCGATTTGGCGTCAGGAGCTGATCTGGGCCAATGCCACGGCGATGTGGGACGCCCCGAGCAAAGTCCTGGCCGACGACGAACCGGCCCGTGCGCTGTTGATGACCACGCAACTGCGGCCTGAGCTCGATAGAGTCAATAAAGAGCTGATCCTGATCTCGGCATACTTCGTCCCACAACAATCCGGCATGCGTTACCTCCTCGGGCGTGCCGATGCCGGGGTCGATGTGCGCCTGTTGACCAACTCACTGGAAGCCACCGATGTGCCGGCGGTGCATGGCGGCTATGCGCCTTATCGCAAGCGCCTGCTCGAACATGGGGTGAAGCTCTATGAGCTGCGGCGCCAACCGGACGACCCCAGCGGTGGTTCTTCTTCCTTTGGCCTCAGTGGTGGCTCGGACTCCAGCCTGCACACCAAGGCCATGATCCTCGACCAGCAGAAGGTGTTCATCGGCTCCTTCAATTTCGATCCGCGCTCAGTGCTGTGGAACACTGAAGTCGGGGTGCTGGTCGACAGCCCTGAACTGGCCGGCTACGTGCGCAAGCTGGCGCTTGAGGGCATGGCGCCAGCGGTGAGTTACCAGGCCCGCCTGGAAAACGGCGAAGTGGTCTGGATCGCTGAAGACGACGGCCGCCTGCATGTCTTGCGCCAGGAGCCCGGTAGCAAATGGCGCAGCTTCAAGGCCTGGCTCAGCGACAAGATCGGCCTGGAGAAAATGCTCTAGACCGTATAGGCCCCCGAGCTTGTGGGGTTGCCTGTATCGACTATCGTTAAAACTCCCACTCCAGAGGATCTTTTTGGAAAGTGTGTTCCCGGTCAATGACCGGGAAAAACCAGTGATTGAGTACTCTTGAACAGGAGAAAGCTCATGATTCGCAGGTTTTACATGGCTGTACTGGCGTCACTGGCCCTCGCGGCTGGCGTATACGGCGTGTCGTTGCCGGCCTACGCGACCGACCAGGCTGACCAACGGCAGGAATCGCGTGACACCAAACAGGAAGGGCGCGAAGCCTCAAGGGAAACCAAGGAAGAATGCAAAGAGGGTGATGAAAAGAGCCGTGCCGATTGTCGCCAGGACAAGCGCGACACCAAACAGGACACCCGCGACACGGCCCGGGACGTTAAATATTAATAATAAGTTGGACTGATGGCTTGCTGGCGATGGCGTCGATGGGATCGCCATCGCTGGCAAGCCAGCTCCTACAGGATTTGCGCGGTATGTTGAATTTGTGGAGTGACACACCTCTGTAGGAGCCGGCTTGCTGGCGATGCGGTAGTGGCCGTGATGCCGCCATCGCTGGCAAGCCAGCTCCTACAGCCGCGACTCGGCCACTAACAACAATGACTGCGGCACGGGACTTTGCGGGTGCTGTGGCTCCTGAAGGCCGGCCAGCCGAAAACCGGCCATGTCCAGCGCATTGATCCAACTGGACAAGGTTCGCAAGTACCACGGCATGGGTTGCCACTGCCCGTCGAATCCACTGAACGTCTCTTCCCGCCAGCCATCCTGATAGTCGCCCGCGGCCACGGTCCATGGATGCAGCGTCTGGATCACCAGCGCGCCGTCGGGGGCGAGCAGGGCGTCCATGGCCGCGAGCAAGGGGATGATGTCCTGGTGCAGCAAGGCAAAATTGGCGCAGATCAGGTTGTAGTCGCGGCCAACATCCACTCTCGCCTCCACCAGCTGTTCATAGCTGGCCAGATGCACCGGTGACGACCCCGCCGCCCGCGCCGCCTCGACCAGCGTCTCATCGCCATCCACACCGACCGCCTCGATGCCACGTTCCGCCAGCGCTCGCAACAGCCAACCCTCGCCACAGCCGAGGTCGAGCACGCGCTCTGGCTGGCGGCCCAGTATCGCCAGCAGGATTGCCTGGTCCGTGACCTTCAGACGGCTTTCGATGGCGCCGCTGCGGATGGCTTCGATCCAGGCGTGGGCGTTGTGGTGCCAGCTCTGGAGGAGGGTGGATTCGTCGGCGGGCATTTCGATGTCCGGAGTGGTTGGCTGCATACAAGCATAGTGTCTCTACGCCTGATTGGGACAATGCGACCTGAGTGTTGTCGAATGGAGTGACAAGCGAAGGTGGGTAATCTGGAAGTTGGCACACCCTCGTTTCGCAATCCCGTTCAGATTGAGAGGTGGACTGATGAACAGCATTATTTACATCGTTGGGCTGGTGGTGGTCGTCGTGGTCGTCCTGTCGTTCCTTGGATTTGCATAGTCCTGTGCACCAGCGACGGGCTGAGCCAGCCCGCCGCTGAACTGACGGTTATCGGTTAAAACGCTCCGCCAGGCTGTGCAGATACTCGGCCATCTCTTCAAGGTCCTGACTGATGGCCGCACCTTGCTTGGCCTGTCCGGCACTGTGATCGCACAGCTGCGCAATGCGCGTGATCTGTTGATTGATGTCTTCAGTCACGTGACTTTGCTCTTCCGACGCCGATGCCATCTGCTGGCTCATGTCGGTAATCCGACTGACGGCCTGGCTGATGCCGACGAGGGCAGCCTGCACCGCCTCGACACGCTGCATGCTTTCTCGGGAAATCTGCTCACCGCGTGTGGCCGTCGAAACTGCGCGATCAGCTCCTTCGTGCAGCGAAGCAATGATGCCGTGGATCTGTTCGGTGGAGGTGCGGGTGCGCTGGGCGAGGGATCGCACCTCGTCGGCCACTACGGCAAACCCGCGACCTTGCTCTCCGGCCCGCGCCGCCTCGATCGCCGCATTCAGCGCCAGCAGGTTGGTCTGTTCGGCAATGGACGTAATCACGTCGACGACGCTGCCGATCGATTGCGTCTCGCTTGCCAACGCGTTGACCGCCTGGCCGATTTCATTGACGGCCGCGTTCATGGCCTCCATGGCGCGCAGACTTTGCCCGGCCAATTCGCTGCCGTCCCTCGTCAACTGGTCAGCCTCCGAGGCGGCATGGGCGGTATTGATGACGTTCTGCGTCACTTCCTGGTTGGTAGCAGCCATCTGCGAGATCGCGGCGGCGGACTGATCCGTTTCGTTGCGCTGACGATCGAGCGATTGCGCCTGCAACCCCGACAGCTCGGACGATTGTGCCGCCTTGGCCTTGACACTGACCCCGGCATCGACGAGCCGGCTCAAGGCTGTCTGCAAACGGGCTTCCTCACTGAGCATGGCCATGTCCAGTTGACCCTGGGGACCATGGTTGTCGCTGTAGGTGAGGGCGACCAACCGATCGGAAAATGCCTTCGGATGCTCGGCCAGGGTGCGCTTTATAGCGCCGCGTTGTCGGGACTCGATCAGGTACCAGGCAATCCCCAGGCTCACCACCAGCACCCCCTGGGCCGCCGCTTTTGGCAGCCACTGATCAGCCAGCAGCGAAACCGCGCCTGCCACCAGCAATGGCCAACCGTGCTGCAGTGGCCGGAAAATCCGCGCACTCAGCGCGACGATCGGCTTGCCCGCACGCATCCTTGCATAGAGCGCTGATGCCCGACGCACCTGGTCGCGGGTGGGCACCGAGCGAACTGACTCGTAACCACTCATGCGGCCGTTTTCATAGATAGGCGTGACGTAGGCACTGACCCAATAGAAATCACCATTTTTCGCCCGGTTTTTCACAATCCCCATCCAGGGTTTGCCTTGCTTGATGGTGTGCCACATATGAATGAACACCCCAGGCGGCATATCAGGGTGCCGGACCAGGTTATGGGTCTGGCCGACCAGTTCGTCGTCGGTGAAACCGCTGATGTCGACAAACGCGTCATTGCAGTAAGTGATTCGACTATCAAGGTCGGTGGTGGAGATCAGGCGTTGTTCGGCGGGAAACAGTCTTTCATGGTCGGTTACGGGCAAATTCACGCGCATTAAGGGCGATCCCTGGTCGGATTATTATTATGGTGTGGAGCATGTAAATCAGAGGAATTCGCGACGTGTTCTACGCGGATTTCGTGGTCGGCGACCCTGCATTCGGCGACAGTTTCTTTTCATTTGATGACAAGTGCAGGGAAATCCCAGCCGTGCCTGGAAGTTGGTGATCAAGGATCAATATGACTTCGCATACAGTGCCCAGGTTTTGGTGAGCTGACCTGTAAACACGGCAATCGATGCGCTGGAAGACCGCCTGGGTCCATAGACATTCTGATCAACATCACGTTCGCGTTTCGAGGACGGCACCTTCAGCCACGGCGAGAACCTCAAAAGCGGTGTACACACCCCTTGGAAGACCGTGAAGATCCAGCGCCACACCGAACTGGAGCTGCGCTTCACCGACCCGGCGACCCAGCAACTGCACCCGGGCGTACGCGAGACCATCCGCGCCGGCTCCAACCTGTTCGTGACTTACCCCGGCTACTCGGACTACCGGCACATTCCGGTAGTCGGCAAGGGCGTGACCTTCCAGCTGCCAGGCTCACCTGATCGCTGGGGCATGATGTGCGAGGCCGACCTGGAGGAGGTCTACCGCCGGCGCTCGCTCAGCCACGGCCTGATGAAACCCTACGTCGCGACCATGACCGGACTCTTTGCCTGCAATTTCCTGGCCCAGCATTACAGCGGCCTGGGCCAGGGCGTGATCGATAGCGTCGAGGTCTTGAGCATGTTGTGTGCGACGCTGCTGTTCAGCCGGCTCGGGCCCAAGCGTCTGGCGGCAAGGCTCAACGAGATGACGAGCGTGATCAGGACCATCGCCGAAGGCGAGGGCAACCTGCGTCAGCGTCTGGACATCAAGCGCATGGCCAACGATGAGACCGGTGACATGGGACGCTGGATCAACAGTTTCATCGATAACCTGGACTCGGTGGTCGGGCAAGTGGTGAAGGCCAGCAGCAACGTCGGCACCACCAACCAGATGATGCTGGGCCGCAGCCAGGAAGCCGGTGTCACTTCCACCGAGGTGGCCGAAGCGGTGCATCGGATGATGATCATCGTCGAAGACCAATTGGGCGAGATCCAGCAGGCCTCTGCCAGCGCTGAACAAATGAAACAGGCGATGGACGAAGTGGTCACCCGCGCCCGCGAGCAATTTCTCGCCGTGCAGGAAGGGACGCAGTCCATTCGCGATGTCGTCGAGCGTTCTTCTTCTAGCGTGCAGTTGCTCGATAGCAGAATGACCGAGATCGGCAAGATCACCGGCCTGATCAGCGACATCACCAACCAGACCAATCTGCTGGCGCTCAATGCCGCCATCGAGGCCGCACGAGCGGGTGAAGACGGGCGAGGTTTCGCGGTGGTTGCCGACGAGGTCCGCAGCCTGGCCTCACGCACGTCACGGGCGGCCGACGATATTCGGCACATGGTCGAAGGCTTGCAGAACGAAACGCAAAAAGCCGTCAGCTTCATGGAGGAGGGCGTCAAGGACGTCGATAACAGCCTGCGCCTGGCCGAAGATGCCTCCTCGGAAAACGTGCAGCTGCATCAGGCTGTAGAAAGCATGTTCGCGATCATTCAGCAGCTCAACAAGCGCAGCCTCGACTGCGGCAAGACGATCAGCAAGGTCGATCACTGCTCCACGCAAATGCGCCAGACCGTGGTGGTGCTGCAGAACAGTGCGGAAACGGTGCGGCTCAATGCCAACAAGCTGCAGAAACTGGTGGGGCAATTCGAGGTGAGCAGTAATACCGAGCGAGTGGCCGCCGCATGAGCCATTTGATATAGCTTGAAACGAGGTTTTTATTCCACAAAACAAGTACTAACGAATTTTATATTGCGTTTTAATCTAATCAGGTATTTTGAATTGATTGGAGTATTTGTCATTGAAAACCCGAGCTTTTTTACCCCTGGGCCTGGCTTTGCTGGCTACCTGCTCAACTGCGTGGGCAGGTGCCACCCTCGATCGCGTCACGCAAAAAGGCGAATTGACCGGCGTGCTGATGGAGAGCTATCCGCCGTTCTCGTTTCTCAACGAGCAGAACCAGCTGGACGGCTTTGACGTGGACGTGGCCAAGGCCGTTGCACAACGCCTTGGGGTGAAGCTCAAGCTGGAAACACCGTCCTGGGATGTCATCGCCGCAGGTCGCTGGAGCGGACGCTATGACATCTGCGTGTGCTCGATGACCCCGAGCAAGGCCCGCGCCGAAGTGTTCGATTTCCCCGTGGAGTATTACCAGTCGCCTGCGGTGATCGTGGTCAATGCCAAGGACAACGCCATCACGGCGGGCAAGGATTTGTCCGGCAAGAAAGTCGGTGTGATCAGCGCTTCAACTTATGAAGCCTACTTGAACAAGGACCTGGTGATCGAGGGCGCCGGGGACAAGCCATTGAGCTTTCCGTTCGACAACGTCCAAGTGGCGCCCTACGACAATGAAACCGTGGCCTTCCAGGACCTGGCACTGGGCAGCGGCGTGCGTCTGGATGCCATGGTCACCAACCTGATCACGGCCCGCGAGCGAATTGCCCAAGACCCGCGTTTCAAGATCGCCGGCGAGACGCTCTATGCCGAGCCGAATGTGGTGGCGATTGAAAAGGGCGATGCGCAATGGAATGCCAAGGTGACCGAGGTGATCGGCCAACTGAAGGCTGACGGCACTTTGAGCAAAATATCGCAGAAGTGGATCGGTGCCGACATCAGCCAATGACAGCCCTGAACCCACACCCGGCCAAAACGACGCTGGCCGCCGACATCGGAAAGCGTCGTGTGCACCCGCTGTTTGCCTTTCGCACGCGCCTGTACCTGACGTGGGCGACGCTGTTCGGATTGTGCGTGATGTTTTTCATGAGCTTCGACCTGAAGTTCTCGATCATCCTGGAGAAATTGCCGAACCTGGTCGGACTGCATCTGGGGCCGAACGGTTTCCTGCAAGGTGCCGCGCTGACGTTGTTCCTGTGTTTCGGCTCGATCTGGCTTTCATTGCTGCTGGGCTTCGTGACGGCGCTGGCGCGATTGTCACGCAGCGCGGTGGCCTATGGCATCGCCAGTTTCTATGCGTCCTTCTTTCGCGGCACGCCGTTGCTGATCCAGATCCTGCTGATCTACCTGGGCCTGCCGCAGTTGGGCGTGGTCCCTGGCGCCATCAGTGCCGGGATCATTGCGCTGTCGCTCAATTACGGGGCCTACCTCAGCGAGATCTTCCGTGCCGGCATCCAGGCGGTCGCCCCCGGGCAACGGCAAGCGGCGATGGCGTTGGGGCTCGGGCCGATCGCGGCTTTCGTGCACATCATTTTGCCGCAAGCGATGCGCACGATCATTCCACCGACCACCAGCCAGTTCATTTCAATGCTCAAGGACTCATCGCTGATTTCGGTGATGGGCGTGTGGGAGGTGATGTTCCTGGCGCAGTCCTATGGGCGGTCTTCCTATCGCTACATCGAAATGCTCACCACCGCAGCCGTCATCTATTGGTTGTTGTCCATCGGGCTCGAGCTGATCCAGCACCGCCTTGAGCGCCACTACGGCAAAGGGTTCAAGCACCCGCGCTGATTCGCTCTCAGTCATTCACTTTTTTCAGGAACCACCATGTCCGATCCAAAACCTCTTCTGTTTGCTCTCTATGAGCAAGCCAGCGTGGGCTGTGGCGGTGCGCCAAGCCTGTGGACGCACCCTGCTGACGAACGCCTGGCGATCAATTCCCTGGGCTACTGGTCGAACCTGGCGCGCATCGCCGACCAGGCGCACCTCGACATGCTGTTTTTCGCCGATGTCCTGGGTTTCTATGACGTGTTTGGCGGCAACGCCGATGCGGCGATGAAATGGGCGGTGGAAGCGCCAGCCAACGACCCGCTGATGATCATTCCGGCACTGGCGGCCGTCACGCAAAACCTGGCCTTTGGCGTGACCGTGACCACCAGCTACGAGCATCCCTTTACCCATGCCCGCCGCTTCAGCACCCTGGATCACCTCACCAATGGCCGGGTCGGCTGGAACATCGTCACGTCCTACCTGTCCAGCGCAGCGCGCAACTTCGGCCTGGAGCAGATGATCAAGCACGATGATCGTTATGAGCGCGCCGAAGAGTTCCTGGATGTGGCCTACAAACTCTGGGAAGGCAGTTGGGCTGCCGACGCCGTGGTCGCGGACAAGGCGAGCCGGCTCTACGCCCGGGGTGATCGCGTGCGACCGATCAATCATGCGGGTGAGCATTACCGCGTGGCCGGACCGCACCTGACTTCTCCATCGCCGCAACGCACGCCTGTGTTGATTCAGGCGGGCTGGTCGGGGCGCGGTCGTGAGTTCGCCGCCAAACACGCCGAACTGATCTTCATCGCCAAGTCCAACCCCCGGGAAATTCGTCTCGGGCTGGAAGAGATCTGGGCCAAGGCCGAGGCCCGTGGTCGTCAGCGCGAAGATGTAAAGTCGCTGACGGTGCTGCGCATCGTCACGGCGAAAACCGAAATCGAAGCCCAGCGCAAATATGACGAACTGCAAAGCAACTACCACTTGCAGGCACAGCTGGTGAGTTATGCCGGTGACACCGGTATCGATATCGGCCGCTACGCCGACAGTGAGGCGCTGTCCACCCACACCGAGGGCATGACCTCCTACGTGATGCATCCCGATGGCAGTGGCAAACCCTTGACCGCCGGCGACGTCAAACAGCGCTTTGCCAAGGTGACCCGAGGCAGCGACCTGATCCTGGTAGGCACACCACAACAGGTGGCCGAGCACATCGAGGAACATGCACGAATCTCCGGCACCAGCGGCTACATGCTCAACCCGCTGATCAGCCCCGGCAGCCTCGAGGATTTCGTTGAACTGGTGATCCCCGAGCTGCAAAAGCGCGGGCTGTACCGCAGCCAACCGCATAGCGGCACCTTCCGTTCGCGGCTGCGGGCAGACGGTTCAAGTCGTTTGCCAGCCTCGGCCTATGGGGCTTCGTTCCGTTTTGACTGAGCCTTGCAGGCATCTGGATAGTAATCCCAACCCTGCGAGTCCGTTCAATGCGCTGCGACAGGCTGACTGTCCAGCGCATCGGGCTGGGTGCGAATGATCATCAGTCCCGCCGCTGCAATCGCCAATGGCACGATCAGCGCCGAGTAATAACCCGCAGGGCCGCCGTGCTCGAGAAACCAGCCGCCGCTTGCTGATCCGATGATCGCGCCTACCCGCCCCAGGGCAATCGCCCAGCCTGTCGCCGTGGCGCGCAAGGCGGTCGGGTACGCCTGGGCAACCATGTAGTTCAGGACGATTTGCTGACCGCCGATACCCAAGCCGGCCAAACCGGCGAGGATGAACATCAGCGCCCAGTTCGTGCCGCTGTTCGCCAGGCCCAGGCACAGGGCAATCCCGAATAGGAACAGGGCCAACAGCAACAGTCGAATGTTGATCTTCGGCAAGATGATCGAGAGTGGAATCGCACAAACGACAAACACGGCGTTGACCGCAACAGTGCCCATGGGTGCCTGCTCTGCGGGGAGCCCGGTGGCTTTGAGAACGGTGGGTAGCCAGGAGAGAAACATGAACCATGCGACCCAATTGAACAGGTAGATCGTCCATATTCCAAAGGTATTGCGCGCCAGGCCGCCAGAGAACAGGGAGGTGACGCTGGTTTTGACATCCACCTCCGGAACACTGAAGGTACTGCCGGGCAAGAACTGCTTTTTGCTGATGGTGGCAACAATTTTCCCGATCTTTGCAAGGCTGCTGTTCGTGCGGCGTCTCGTGAGGAAATACAACGACTCTGGCAGTGCGAACATCAAGACAACCACCAGCAGCAGCGGCACGATACCGCCGACGGCAAAAATGCCTTGCCAACCGATCGAGGGCAGCATCCGGGCGGCCAGTAGCCCGCCAAGAATGGCGCCTGCGGGCAGCCCCAGCAAAACGGTGGTCATGATAGTGCCCCGCTGTCTGGCACTGCCGTATTCGGCCGCGAGCGATAGCACTACGGGGGTCGCACCGCCCATGCCAAGCCCGGCGATGAAGCGCAGGACCAGGATCTGCTCGGTAGTCTGCGCAAATGCGGTGGCCAGGGAGGCGAAACCAAACAATGCGACGGACCCGATAATCGTCGGTCGTCGGCCGAATTTATCGCCCATGAGGCCCAGTACCATTGCCCCGAGCACCATGCCGACAATTCCGGCGGTCAGGATAGGCGCCAGAGCGCCTGCGCCGAGTCCGAATGCCTGGATGATCGAGGGACCGGTGAACGCAATCGCTTGAGTGTCGAATCCGTCGAGAATGGCGACGAAAAAGCAGAGGGCAAAAACCCGCCACTGAAAAGCACTGGTTCGAGTGCTATCGATCAACTCGGGAATTGAATAATGAGTGCTCATGACGGCTCCAATCAACAGGTCGTTTGTTATCGTTCTTGTGCGCAGGCAGAACCTGTCGAATCACAGGCTAAGGGTGATGCGGAACAGGGTCTAATATCGTATTGGTGGCGTACGATACCCAGCAGGTATGACCGACCAGCGCAAGCTGCGAGCAGCTCAGGTGCCGAATGGAGTAGAAAAGTTGTACAAATTCTCTGTTAATGGCGTAAAAACTATACATTGAGCTAATCTTGTATAGTATTTAAAAAAAACGCCGAGAAGCTGATGAACATGGCCAGTCCCAGACGCTTTCTCGAACCTCGCCTGTCGAGATGCTGGCTGTTGCTGCTGATACTCGCCGTACCTGCCTGGGCGGATTGGCGTCCCGCGTTGCCTGATGCTCGCCTGGTGGGCAGCGGCGACTTCACCTGGTTCGGCATAAGCCTGTACACCGCACGGTTGTGGAGCCCGGGGGTGCCGATGACTTGGGATCAACCCTTTGCGCTCGAGCTGACCTATCACCGGGACTTTTCCAGGGACACGCTGGTTGAGGCCAGCCTCAAGGAAATGCGTCGCATGGGACCGGCTCGTCCAGAGGAGTCCACCCTTCAACGCTGGTCCGATGAAATGCATGAAGCCTTCGTCGATGTCCGGCCCGGAATGCGCATTACCGGGGTCTACCACCCAGGCTTTGGCTGCACGTTCTACGTCGACGGCCAGCTTCGCCGGCGGGTCGACGACCCTGTATTTGCCCGCGCCTTCTTCGACATCTGGCTGGATCCGCGCACGCGGGACAAGCCGTTGCGTCAACGACTGCTGGGGATGACCGGGCCGGCTGATTGAGGAGGTTGAGATGCGTCGAATACTGGTACTGCTCGTTTGCCTGTTGCTGGCCAGCTGCAACAACGTTGGGGTGGAGCATTACGCCCAGGAGCGACCGGCGCTGGATCTGGTAGCGTTCTTCTCCCGGCCGGTACAGGCCTGGGGAATGTTCCAGAATCGCTCGGGCGAGGTGGTCAAGCGTTTCCACGTGCAGATCGAGAGCCGTCTCGAGGGGCAGCAATTGATTCTCGACGAGCGTTTTCTCTACAGCGATGGCACGCGCCAGCGCCGGGTCTGGACGCTGCAGCCCGCCGGCGCCGGGCGTTGGCGTGGGCGTGCGGACGACGTCATCGGCGAGGCAAGCGGCGAGGCCGCCGGCAACGCGCTGCGCTGGCGCTATCGCCTTGACCTGCCGGTCGACGGCAGGCATTGGGAAGTGGATATGGACGACTGGATGTACCTGATGGACGAAGACACCATGATCAATCGCACGAGCATGAGCAAGCTTGGCGTCGAGGTGGGACAAGTGACGCTGTTCTTCCGTCGCCAGCCGTAGACGGATTCACGCGCGGGGTGCAGCCATGCGCAGGATCAGCGGCAGCCACACTGCCCACAGCGGCGCGAGCAGCAGGGTCGTGCCAAGGGTGCCCAAAGGCAGACCGACACCGGCCAGCTTTGCGCCGGCGAGGTAAGCCAGGGGGCCACCGCACAGGCCCAGTAGCGCTCCGTACCACACCGGGCGTCGCGCCCAGGCCAGGCTGTGGCGCAGCCCGCTGGCCAGCACCAGCCACAACAGGGCCAGCCACAGGGGCAGGGGTTGCGAGGTAAAATCGAAGACGCCCAGCGCACCCAGGCCGGCATCCAGCAGCCAGCCTGTCAGCCCCACGCAGACCAGTGTGGTTGCTTCGTCCCGCGGCCGTGGGCAAGCAGCCAGATGCACCAGCAAGCCCGCCACCACTGGCAGCAGCAGCCAGGGATGCCGCTCGCTCAGCACGCAAGCCCACCAGGCGGCCTGCATCCACAGCGCGTTGCCGATCAACCAGGCCCGGCTCAATTCAGGCGGCCGGCAGCGAGGCGCGGCGGGCGGCCGGGGCTGCCCAGAGCAGTTGCGCGACACCGATGGCGCGCTCCTCGAAACCGCCCTGGCAATAACACAGGTAGAACTCCCAGAGGCGCTGGAAAGTGTCGTCATACCCCAGTTCTACCAAGGCGCTGCGCGACTGGCGCAAGTTGTCGCGCCAGTGCTGCAGCGTGCGCGCGTAGTCCAGGCCGAAGTCCTCCATGTGCACCAGGTTCAATGCGGTGTGGCGACTGGCGGTCTGCAGCATGACGCTCAAGGAGGGCAGGGCTCCGCCGGGAAAGATATGGCGCTGGATGAAATCCACCGAGCGCTGGGCCTGCTCATAACGCTGGTCGCGGATGGTGATGGCTTGCAGCAGCATCAAGCCGTCGTCCTTGAGCAGCGAGGCGCAGCGGCGAAAGTAGAGCGGCAGATAGCGGTGCCCGACCGCCTCGATCATCTCGATCGAAACCAGCTTGTCGAAGCGCCCGCCGAGGTCGCGGTAGTCTTCGCGCAGGACGGTAATGCGCTCTTGCAGGCCAAGCGCCTGGACGCGTTGCCGGGTATGGGCGTACTGCGCCTCGGACAACGTGGTGGTGGTCACCCGACACCCATGGCGGGTGGCGGCGTGGATTGCCAGGCTGCCCCAGCCGGTGCCGATCTCGAGCAGATGGTCGTCGGGGCCCAGCGCGAGTTTGGCGCAGATACGCTCGAGCTTGTTCAATTGGGCCTGCTCCAGGCTCTGCTCCTGACTGTCGAACATGGCAGCGGAGTACATCATGGTCGGGTCCAGCAGCCGCTCGAACAAGGCATTGCCCAGATCGTAATGGGCCAGGATGTTGCGTCGCGAACCACGCCGGCTGTTGCGGTTGAACCCGTGCAGCAGGCGCAGGATCGGACGACCGAGGCGCGCCAGGCCGCCCTCGAGGGCGTCGAGCACCTCCAGGTTGGCGACGAACAGGCGGGTGACCGCGGCCAGGTCCGGACTGCGCCAGTAGCCGTGGGTATAGGCTTCGCCGGCACCGATCGAGCCGTTGGCAGCCACCATGCTCCAGGCGGCCTCGTCGACGATCTCGACCTCTGCATGCAGCGTGCTACCGATGTCGCCGAACAGCCACTGCCGCCCTTGGCAGATCAGCCGCAGACGGCCCTGGCGCAGGTGGCGAAGTTGCGAGAGCACGGCGCTCCTGGCCAGGCCACCGAACAACGGCGCCAGGCCAAAGGATTTGCTAACGCTCAGGGTTGGATCGGACATGCTCGGACTCCTCGATGACAGGGGTTTCGCTGCTCTGACAGGGCGTATGGGTGTAGAGCGGGTTGCGCTTGAGCAACAGGCGCAGGGCTTGCCAGTAAATGGCGCCGAGGGTGCGCAGGCTCATCCAGGGGAAGGCCAATACGTGGCGTCGAAGTGCGGCGGCATCCAGTGGCTGGCGGCGCAGGGCCAGGTCGGCCTCAAAGACTTTTTGCCCTTCGCGGCGGTTTTCCATGTGGATGCGCAGGTGCTCGCCGTCAATGTCAAAGCGCATGTGGTACTGCATGTCCAGCGGCAGGAACGGCGAGACATGGAAGGCCTTGTTGACCGAGAACTGTCGGGGCTGACCGGGCAGCACCGACAACACGTAGTGAAAGCGCTCACGCCAGGGTGTGTTACGCACCTCCAGCACAATCGCCGCCAGCAGCCCGTCGTTGTCGTGGCAAAAGTAGAAACTGACCGGATTGAACGAAATCCCCCAGCTGCGCGGCTGTGTCAGCAAATGAATGGCGCCGCCCGGCGCCTGGCCCAGGGCCTTGGCCACCACTTCGCGCACGGCATCCTTCAAGGGCATGCCGCGACGAGTCCAGGCCGGCAGGTAGTCGGTTTCCCGCCAGCACAACGGCGCCAGGCGAGACGCACCGAGCAGCGGGGACAGGCCCAGCAGCCGTTCCTGTTCGTCCAGGTCCAGGTAGAACATGCCGCTGCGATAGCGGAAGCCATGGAACCGCGGCGCCAGGCGCCGGTGGCTCACCCAACCGTAGCAAAGGCTGCTGTTCACAGTCGCTCCCCGAAGCTTTGAGCGACGTCCAGTGCGCTGACCACGCCATCCTCATGGAAGCCGTTTGCCCAGTAAGCACCGCAGAAGTAGCTGTGCTGGTTTCCCTGCAGCTCACCCTGGCGCGCCTGGGCTGCCATGGCGGCCAGGCTGTATTGGGGATGGGCATAATTGAAGCGTGCCAGCACCTTCGACGGGTCTACGCTGTCGCCCTGGTTGAGGCTTGTGCAGAAGGTCACCTGGGCGTCGAGGCCCTGCAGGATGTTCATGTTGTAGGTCACGGCCGCCGGGGCGTGAGCGGGTCCGCCGAGGCGATAGTTCCAGCTGGCCCAGGCCTTGCGCCGGCTGGGCAGCAGGCGGGTGTCGGTGTGCAGCAGGACTTCGTTGGCGGCATACTCAAGGGCGCCGAGCACCTCGCGCTCGGCGGTCGACGGTTGCTCCAGCAGCGCCAGGGCCTGGTCGCTATGGCAGGCGAACACCACCTTGTCGAAACGCTCATGGCCTGCGGCGCTGTTGATCATCACGCCGCTGTCGTCCCGGCGCACGCTCAGCACCGGGCAATTTAGCCGAATGCGCTCGCTGAAGGACTCGCACAACGGTTGCACGTAGCTGCGCGAACCACCCTCGATCACTCGCCACTGGGGCCGCTGGCTGATCGATAGCAGGCCATGGTTACGAAAGAACCGCACGAAGAAGTGCAGCGGAAAGTGCAGCATGTCGGCCCTTGAGACCGACCAGATGGCCGAGCCCATGGGCACGATGTAGTGATGGATGAAACGCTGCCCGTAGCCTCGCGAGTGCAGGTAATCGCCCAGACTCATGCCGGGCTCGATGCGCTGGCCGTCCAGGTCGGCCACCGCCTGGCGGTTGAAGCGCAGGATATCGCGCAACATGCCCCAGAAGCCCGGCGACAGCAGATTGCCGCGCTGGGCGAAGAGGGTGTCGAGGTTGTTGCCGTTGTATTCCAGGCCACTGTGCGGATCGTTGACGGAGAAGCTCATCTCGGTGGGGCGCGAGGCGACGCCGAGGTGATCCAGCAAGCGAATGAAATTGGGGTAGGTCCAGTCGTTGAAGACGATGAAACCGGTGTCCACGGCATAACGCTGTCCCTGCCATTCGACGTCGACCGTATGGGTATGACCGCCAATCCAGTCAGCCGCTTCAAACACAGCCACCTCATGACGACGTGACAGCAGATAGGCACAGGTCAGCCCAGAGATCCCGCTACCGATGATGGCGATGCGCATGTGCCGCTATTCCTGTTCGGTTCGCGCCAGGCGACGGCCCAGGGCCAGGCGCCAACGCGCTGGCAGGGCGCCGAGCAGGCGCAGGACGAGAGTGAAAAGCCGTGGAAAGTTGATCTCCAGCGGACGGCGCGTCAGGCGCGCGATCACATGCCGCGCGGCGCGGTCGGCGCTCCAGATTTGTGGCATGGCAAAGGTGTTGCGCCGGGTCAGCGGGGTGTCGATGAAGCCCGGGCTGACCAGCGTTACATCGATGCCTTCGGCGTGTAGATCCAGGCGCAGGGACTCGACCAGATACCTCAGGGCCGCCTTGGACGCGCCATAGGCTCCCGCCCGCGGCAGCGCCAGCCAGGTCACCGAGCTACCGATCACGACCAGGTGGGGTCGATGTCCGCGGCGCAGCAGGGGAAGGGCCGCCTGCAGGCAGTAGCTGACCCCCAGCAGGTTGGTGCGTATCACACGCTCGACGGTCTCGGCCTCGAACCCGCCGGGCACCAGGTATTCGCAGGTGCCGGCGTTCAGGATCACCAGGTCCAGCGCGCCCCACGCCTGCTCGATGTTCTCGCAAATCGCCTCGACCTGGCGTGGCTCAGTCACATCGCCAGTGGCGAGCAGGGCCCCGGGGTAGCGCAGCATCAGCGGCATCAGTGTTTCCGCGCGCCGGCCACCCAAGGCCACCTCATGGCCTTGATCCAGAAGGCGTTCGGCCAGGGCAGCACCGAGGCCGCTGCTGGCGCCGGTCAGCCAGCAGCGGCTCATGCCAGCCTGCCCTTGATCCAGCCGATCACCCCGCCAAGCAGCGGGATGTGCTCGTAGAGCAGGGCGCCGGCATCGAAGTAGTCGTGGTGCAGGTAGACCTGTTGCGCCCAGCGCAGGTGGCTGCACCCATGCAGGCGGATCGGCCGGCCGCGGGACAGGCGTGGATGACGAAAGTGCAGGTTCCAGCGAAGGTAACCGTGGCCAGGCGCGGTTTCATCCACGTCAAGGATGTCGTAGCGAATATCCTCGACGTTGCTGTACAACTTTTCAAAGTAACCGCGCAGTGCCGGCAAGCCCTCCACCTGATGCAGGGGATCACGAAACTGCACGTCGTTGCTGTAGAGCTCGCCCAGCCTGTGCAGGCTATCAGCGTTCAGCGTGGCGAACGTGTCAGCGAAATGGCGGAGATAGGCAGACATGACAGGCTCCAGGCAAAATTGTACAAGTCGACAAAACTGTACAGGTTTATCTGTAGCCTAGGGCGAAAATTGTACAAGTCAATATGCTTGTACACTTTTTGTGGCGGTCGTGGTGTAACGGGTGTCAGCCACCGAGCCTCGCCAGTTGACGGCGAAGATCGGCCACTTCGTTCTCCAGTGCCTGGATTTTTTCCAGGGCGGCCATCTTGTCGCTGACGTCGTGCTGTATGCCGATGTAGTAGGTCAACTGGTCAGCTTCATTGTGCACGGGGGTGATCGACAGCTCGTTCCAGAACAGGCTGCCATCCTTGTGATAGTTACGCAGCACCTGGCGGCAGGGCTGACCGAGGCGGATGGCGTCGCGGATGACCGCAAGGCCTGCCTGGGCATGATCGTCGGCCTGCAGGAACCGGCAATCCTGGTAGAGAATGTCGTCGGCACTGTAGCCGGTCAGGCGCTCGAAGGCAGGGTTGGCATAGATGAGGATGCTGTCATCGCCTTCCTGCTCGGCCACGACGATGCCGTCATTGGAGGCTTCGACCATCAGTTGCAGGAGTTTGGCATCGATCATGGTCTGGGCTCGCGGTGGTTCGTGGGTTTGCCCCACAGCGTAGTCGTCAGCGACAGCGATGCCTAGATGGCAGGGCGCAGGAGCCGGTCTTCGATGGAGGCTGGTTTAAAAGTGCCGGGCCTGGTTTAGAATGCCGACACACTCAGCAGGCACCCCCTTTCAATGACCGAGCCCAGCGAATCCGCCTCCGACGACGTCTTGCTCCCCATGCGCGAAGTCGCCAGCCTGACCGGCGTCAACCCGATCACCCTGCGGGCCTGGGAGCGCCGCCACGGGCTGATTCGACCAGTACGCACGGTGGGCGGTCATCGCCTGTATTCACAACAGGACGTCGAACATATCCGCAGTATCATGCTCTGGACGAGCCGGGGCCTGCCGATCAGCAAGATAGGCGCTTTGCTCGTGCGCCAGCAGGACACCCCCGGTATCGCTGGATCAGGCTCGGTCGAAGCGCCCCTGGTCCAATGGCAAGAGGCAATTCATCGCGCCACCCAGGCGTTTGATGGCGCCGAGCTGGAGCGTCTTCACGGGCAACTGTTCACCCTCTACCCGAAGGCTACGGTGCTGGAGACTATCCTGCTGCCGGTCTGGCGCAGACTGGCAGCCGGCAATGCTTTCGGCCGCCGCAGCCAGTGGCTGTTCCTGGACGCCTTCCTGCGTGCGCGGCTGTTATTGCGACTGCAGATGAACCCGGGCAAGGGGGCGTGCGTGCTGCTGGCAGACGGCTCGGGTCATGCACACGAACTGGAGCTGTTGTGTGCCGGTGTGTTGATGAGCAATGACCAGCTGCGCATCGAGGTGTTGGGCCCGGGCCAGCCCCTGGAAGAACTGCCGTTGCTGTGTAAAGCGATGCAGCCCGCCGCGCTGGTGCTGTGGGTCCAGGCGCCTCTGCAGGCCGATGCGCACCAGCGCCTGTGCGCCCTTCAAATGGGCGTCGCGTGCCCGGTGGCGTTGGCCGGCGACGCAGCTGCCACTTCGGCGGCAGGCGTGCGCGGTGCTTCGATTGCCATTCTGGGCAATGACGAAGCGAGTATTTTGCCCAGGCTTGAAGCCTTGGTCAGGGGGACGCTGCAAATTTGAATCCGGTTGTTCCAGCTCAAGTCAGGGAACACGACGGGGTTTCGGATCGAAACGGGTTCCCGCCAGCCTGATGAGCACTGGCAGTATGCGAATCACCGGCAGACTGAGCACCCCACAGCACCAGGCCTCATGAGTTGCCGCTCATTGGCAGTACCTTGTGGAAAGCAAATGGCGTATAGTTCATTTGACTGAAAAAATTATTCATTTGGAGGTAGTGATGATGAGCGCTTCAACGGTTGCTCCGCGTCCGACCAAAATCAAAGAAGAGCCTCGTGAAGCCGGGATTGCGGCCTTTTGGCGATTCAGTTCCGCCCGCGAGTTTCTCAAGGACTCCGAGCGGCTGAATCAGATCAGGGAGGGATTTCCCGCCTATCTCGTTTACGCGGTCAGGCAGACCTTCGACCTCCATGAGCGCAATCTGGAAACGCTGCTCAATGCCTCCTTCTCGACACTGGAAAGACGTCGGCGTGAGCACAAGAACCTGGATTCCGTTGCCTCCGAACGCCTGGATCGGATCGCCACAGTGGGTCACCTGGCCGAGGAGGTCTTTGAGAGCCAGGAGAAAGCGGCTCAATGGATGTCGACTGCCAATAAAGCGCTCGGCGGTGCCGCACCGATCATGCTCTGCGAAACCGAGATAGGCGCCAGGCAGGTTCGCCGTGTCCTGCATGCCCTTGAATGGGGTGGTGCAGCCTGATGCGGGCTTGGCGAATCGCGAAAGCGAAACGTGCGACCGATCTATCAGGTATGGGAGCTGCCATCGAAGGAGGGCGGTGGAACGATCAGGATGTTCCAGCTGTGTACATGGGACTGACACCGGCTATCTGCTGCCTTGAAACATTCGTCCATGCGGGGGGCGAGCCTACTTTCCCGATGAAGATCACCTGCTTCGAGCTGCCCGCCGATGCCGCGCTTTACTGGGAGCCTGATCCAAAAACCTTGCCTGAAGGCTGGGCGAGTCTTCCCGCTGACCGTCCAGGCATGGACTTCGGCACTACCTGGCTGAAGGCGAACACTCACCTTGGCTTGATCGTGCCCTCGGCAGTGTTGGTCCTGGAGCGTAATGTGGTGATCAACCCCAATCATCCGGCGGTCAGCCAGATCAAGGTGGTCGATGTCTTTGACTTCATGTACGACCCTCGCATGTTCAAGTAGGGCATCTCACCTCACATGGGCTCCTGGAATGGAAAGCTACTTGCGTCGCAACTTCGTGGACTTTGACCCTAACCTCGACCTGGATAGGAATTTCTTGACCTGAGGGCAGGGGACATCTACCAGGACTGTTGAAACATAACTCAACTAAATAGATGTTTAGTTGAGTTATAAGGATTATTCATATAAACGCACAGGGCAAAGGTGCGACTCTAACCAAAAACAGCCAACCATATAGTATGCCCACCACAATCCGGATCTTCCGTTACTTGCTCAACGACGCTAAAACCATGGGCATTGAGCAGCGCAGTATACTCATCGTGGTCCAGGCTGGCGTGATAAAGCGTTTCACCCTCGAACCTGCCCAACGCGATGCCATGGGCCGTTCCGCTGGTAAACATCAATGCGGCACCAGGTTGGGCATGGGCCTGGAAAATCGGGAACATTCGGCGCTGATCCTCAGGCGTCAGGTGAAAGAAACTGTCCCACGCCAGGATACCCGCGTAACGCTGATCAAGCGCTAACTGGCGCATGTCGGCAACATGCCAGTCGTGCTGTGGGAAACGTTGCTGACACAAGGTTATCATCGCCATGGACGAATCAATGCCACACACGCTGTGTCCGGCGTCGATCAAGTAAGCGGCCATGGGTTCGGCACAGCCACAGCCGATGTCGAGAACATCACCAGTAGCAACAGGCATGGCCTGACGAAAACGATCCAGCCAGGATTGCTCGACGAGGCGCCGCGAGCGAACACGATCCCATGTTTGAGCGTGACGCTCGTAGAGATCGATGATTTGATGAGCTGCTTCATGCATGAGGGGCAATCCTGAGGGATGTGGTCGAGGGATGTGGCTGGGGTTTGAAATGTACCTTGGAGACGCCCTGTGTGGAATACCTATTGGTACGCATAATGTATATTATGTTAAACGAGGTGCTATGTTAGGTATGTTCATCAGCAGCCTAAAGCACTGATTCGACAAACCCGCTTCTACCGTCCACGCTCTCAACGGGCCATGTCCTTCGTGTTCATGGCGCGTTATTTAATGAGGTGGCTGCCGATGAAGCTGATTCAGTGCCGTTACTCTTCTGGTCAGCGTGTACCGCTGCTTGTGCAGGATGGTCAGGCGGCGCCATTGCCCAAGCTAGTCCCATTCATCTACGTCCAGCTCAAGCTCAGGCATCGTGCATACAACACCGCAGCAGCGCACCTGCGGGCGATCCAGGCTTTCTACACCTATGCCAAAAGCCGGGAGCTGGATATCGATGAGGCCATCTTGGCGGGCCGTTTTGAGGCGATTCTGGCGTTACTGGACGGTTACGCCATCTGGCTCCAGAGCGGCCGTCAAGCCGACAACCTAGTCGCCCGAATTGGCACAGCTAAAACGACATCTTTTCCGCTGATCGATCCGCGTACCCGTGACCAGTACCTGCGGCTGTTGAAGCAGTACCTGTCCTGGTGTGTCACCCGATACATCCCGCGCGCCCGTCAGAACTCAACCACCCTGGCAAACATCGAGGTTGTATTTGCAGATGTCGCCGACGTCATTGAACGACGCTTTGAGAGCCATATCATCAATGTTCGTCCCGACCACGCTCGTTACCGCAGCCTGACAGATGCTCAACTCCAGATCATTCGCACACTGATTCGCCCGGGCGCTGCGGAGAATCCGTTTCCGGAACGATTGCAGTTGCGCAATTGGCTAATGATTGAATTGCTGCTGGAGACCGGTATCCGTCGCGGAGAGCTTCTGAAGCTCTACACCACGGACATCAATCAGGGTTCTCAGCATGCCTATGTCAGCATCAATGACCGCGAACATGACCCAGCCGACCCACGCGCTGAAGAGCCTGCGCTGAAAACCCACGGACGGACAGTAGGTATCTCCGCACAGTTGTATGAGGTCTACGAACACTATATCCAGGGCGAACGGCGCCCTCTGCGTGACGGCAAACCGATGAAATTGCTGTACCGCTATCTGTTCATCTCGGATCGAGGCCGCCCGCTGTCGATTCGCGCACTGTCTAACGTCCTCGATCGGCTGTTTCTGACCATTGAACTGGCTCATCCAAGTTTGTTGCCTACACTTTCCGCGCATGACTTTCGCCACTCGTTTGCCGACCGCTTTTTAGCTTACCTGGTCGAGAAGCGTGGGCATGACCTGGAGCGGGCTACGGACGAACTCCGACGAGTCTGCGGTTGGTCTGATACGTCGACGATGCCACGCCGTTATGCAAGTCGTTATCTAGCTGAGTCGGCCAACCTCCACAATGCCCAGCGTGCCTCGGCAGCCTGGAGCCGACTTGACAGTTAAAGAGGTTCGCCGTGACCAAATCAGCCGATCAAGAACAGGCTTCACCCTCCTCCTCTTTTCCGGCCTACGAGTTCGAGGGCCCGGCTCAGGTTGCGATTCGAACTCGCACTAATGACCAGCCAAGGTACGTCGATACTCGATTGAGCGCCTGGACGTGGTACGACGGCGGTATTGCGATGACAATTGATTGGGCCGAGCTTGACTTAACTCCAGAGTTTAATGAAATAGCCAAAGGCTTTATGGCATATGCGTTAGAGAAATATGCTCCCCAAACAGCGTTCATATTTGTAAGGTCTCTTGTCTATTTATCAAGTACCAATCTCGCCCGCCACTTTCCTTGGGATCATCAAGATTTAATCGCCCAATTAGAAGGATTCAAGCGCTCCAGGCATAATCTCATTGGGTTTCGCAGGCTTTATCGCTGGGCAGTTGATAGAGGGATTAAAGGTTTTGATCTAAATACTTACCTAACGATCAAAGATACAAAGTCAGCACGGGTTGACCCGTATGCGCGAATTTTTCTATCGCAGTCTGGCTTAGACCTTGATGAGGAAGTTCGGTTGCTCAAACGCATTGAACGATACATTTCATCTAACTCTTGGGGGGAAGCCCAGTTTAATATAATGCTTCACTTGGGTTTCGAACTCGCACCACGCTCGATTCAATTCCATTCCCTTGACATCTCGGATTTTGAGTTCATTGAAAGTGCTGATCATGAGAGGTACTACACCCTGTGGCTACCCATGGCCAAAAAGGTCGGCCAACGCAGACCTGAGCGACGGCCGCGCAAAGTCACCTCCCGACTGGGTGAAAAAATCTCACGGCATGTTTCAGAAATTCAACGCCGCTTTAGCAGCAACTGCGAACCATTATTTGTAAATTCTAACGGAAGAAGACTGTCTGTAACTGAAATCATAATGGGACTCAAACATGAACTGAGAGAGGCTGGGATAGACAAGCCTAACCAAGTAACCATGTTGCTCCGTCATCACCTAGGGCAAGGTTTGGCGGACCAGGGAACACCGGCAGACATGATTGCCGAACTGCTTGGCCACAACAGCACTGTTGCAGCGCGTGCTTACGTCACGGCAACCCCCAACATTGCCCGGGTCAAAGAGAAAGCACTCGGCAAGAGTCCCGCCTATCAACGCATTATGCGCAGTCTCTTGACCGGGGAAGTCGTGCAACGCCGCGATACCGCTGCCGAAAGAGCGATCCGTGGCGTGATCGACACACAGTACATCGGGGACATCGGTGCATGTGCCCTCCCAGTTCATACGCACTGCCCCTACAATCCCGTCTATGCCTGCTACACCTGCAAGAAGTTTCACCCCTTTGCTGACGGCCGCCATGAGCAGGTGAAAGAGGCGTTGCAACGAGAAGCCCAACGGTTCATTGACATGGCAGAACAAGCCGGAGACCTCCTTCACAATCGGCCTCTCGCCCAGCATCAGACAACCATCCTGGCGGTAAGCGCTACCATCGAGCGCTGCCGGCAGCACACGGAGGGTGCCGCAGATGACGCTGTCTAGGGCAAGGCCGAATCTCGAGGGCTTTATTACACAGGAAAAAGCGATTTTTCAGTCGTTACCAATTTCAACACCGTGGGCGTCACCGGTGTGGGGCGTCGGAAGTTGGTTACCACAACGGGATAACCAACATGCTCTTACCTTCGAAACGCATCGGCAAGCCTTGAGAAGACAGGCTATCCCGCCCCGCCTAAGGGACCACTCCCCTGCACTTTCCAAGATTTTAGCAAGGCCTTGATTGTGTATCTGCAACGCACCCGGAACCTGAAGTTTTCGATGGTCGCGGCCTACAATATTGCCGTCCGGCGGCTTTACAATCCCTTGTTTGAAAGACGCGTGCCCGACCCCACACAGTTGACGCGAGGCGATTTTGATCGGGTCGTAGCCTTTCTCCGCGAAAGTGGCTACAAGAACCTTTACGACGCGATCTCTCATCTTCAGGTAATAGCGGATACGATTGATAATCTGCAATTAACCGAGATCGCCATCCACTTTGAGCATGATGCAAAACCAGAGAAACGCCGCCACAACTACATTTCATTGCACGATCCTGCCCGTATCGCACAACTGAAGGAAAGCGGGATAGATCCGGACGGTGCCCGCCGGCGGAGAAGCTTCGAAGAGCGCATTGCTCATCTACAGGCGGAAAATGCCGCCTTGATTACACAGCGCGATAGGCTCTACGAAGCGCTGTCCGTAATTGCGCATAACTGCCTATTGAAAGGGTTGGACGTCGAAGGCGTACTGGGTCCGTTGCGAAAGCAGTGAGCGGATCATCACTCACGTCGAAGCCCATAGTATGTGAGTCCGGTCTGATGTATGTCCAAAACCACACGCGAGAGGCGCAAACTACTTGAGATCGCTACGGATCTGCTCAAGCAGATCCTCCAGTTTAACGGCTGGGTCTTTCTCAAGGTAACAGGCGACGATAACGGATACCGGATGCACTCCAATTGTACCTGCTAGCTCGTCGATCTTCTCTAAGGTCGCGCCTTTGATACCTCTCTCCAGCGAGCTCATGAACGTGCGGCTGCTGACTAAAGCAAAATCCTCTTGCGTTAGACCTCTGCTGATACGCAAGGCGCGAAGCGCTGATCCGAAGGCTTGTTTCAACTCCATTTGCTTTACTCGCAAATGGAAAGATGAAGCCTTTTCGAACACTATAGAGCTACAATCTATAGTGTTCATTGGGAGGCATTTATGTTCAGAACCTATCGACGAGACGCAATGCCCCTCTCGTCACGGCTGGAGTCAGATCTCCAGTTGTGGTCGTGTGTGGAGCAGATTATCTCACTGCCTTGGTTTTATCTCACAGCCCTCAAACGCGGTGGCGATTCATCTTCGCGCCACATGCTCATGATTTCTGACGTCCTAACTTTGGAGGAACTGAGCTTGGCCGGGACATCGAGCGTGACAATTGAGTCAATTCTCCTAGCCTCGCCGCCCGGTATGAACGGGACAGAAAGATGGTTAATGGAGCCGCTTACGGAGATAGCATACGTTCCGAAGTCAAAGGGCTCAATCCGTTACTACCGTTTCAAGGTCGAAGAGGGTGCGGTTTACACCGACTCATGTGACCCTGGGCTGGAGGTCGAGCAAGGTAACATCAGCAGGGTTGTGATCTCGCTCCGCTGATTTAAGCCATTTCGCTGACGCGCCACGCGCGTAAGACCCTGACCGCCTGGTTGAGCCACTCTACTGGGATGAGTGAACTTGGCATTGGCCGTCTCACGGCTGAATGCGCAGCCGGTAATGCCGATTATGACGTTTCCCATTGAGCGTGGACCTTGACTCTGCAGCGCCTCTGAGAAAGTGCAGCTACCACTGCAGGGTTCAATTACCGGCGTGGAAGGGAGCTCATGTACTGGCTGACGGTCTCCCATTGCCCTTGCCGGAAACGGTAAGCTTTACAGATTTGACACAAGGAGTAGGAAAATTGATCGAAAATCCCGAGTCGCCCTCAAAACATCATGTATTTGGTCGTGCTTTGAATGATGTCGAGCATGCCATAGGCATGTATGCCTACAGTTATTGCACGATGCCCGCTGAGGCTATTTACGATAAAGCCATTTTGCAATCTATGATGAGCGTCATTGAAACGTGTCATATTTACTGCATCGGATACACACCAATTGTGGATTTCACTGGTGCAAGCCAAACGGGAGATGAGCTTAATATACAATTGAATGTATTGGGCAAAGAGTATACTGTCACGTATTCAATACCTGATTTAATCTACAAGATGGAAGACGGTTATAATTTCCTAGAGGATGCGACCGGCGAAAGGATGTGGCCTGACATGGAGCATGTACAAGCCCGTCTAAACAATGAATTTAAAGCTGTTACTTTCGACGTAAAGTACATAGGCCAGGCATACGGTCAAGACGGTTCAAGAAATGCTATTGATCGACTACTAAAACATGAAACCTTGCAAAAAATAGCGCTGAAGGGAGTTCCGCCAGGGCACAAACTGACTTTGCTTTTGCTTTCCATTCAGCCTAGCAATCAACTCATTACAATGATGAACCCATTTGCTAAAAATGGTGATAGCGGTGATGCACGGATAAAACAAGGCTTGGACAAAGCGCAAAACACTACAGAAGCGGAAAAAATTTCTCTGTATGAAGCGGCGCTAATTAGGTATTTTTACCCAGAATTTAATAAAGAATTCAAGGACAGTTTCCCTTCTACCAATCTAAAAATTCTTCAAGATTGCTATGACAAGGATTTTGGCGCCGTTGTAGCTGAAATCTGCATAGATGAATTACCTTTCATGTTATTTTCAGATAAGGTTGAGCCAAAATTTTATCACATCGCAAAGCATAACTTGCATAAGAGTGAAGATCGAAAAATGTTCTTTGGCATTTGATCTTGCGAAAATGTCACAAACTAGAAGACTGGATCAAACTCATGATCGCCGTGGCCCGTTGCCTCAGGCGATCTGCCTGAAGCTTGAGCGCGACAATGACTTACACTATGCCCTAGACGAAGTGATCGCGGTTGCGGTGGCAAGCACATCATTTATCACGCCCTGGTCGCGACCTTAAACTTGGGTGATGAAGTCATCGTGCATGCTCCGTACTGGGTTTCTTACCCGGACATCGCCCGACTGAACGACGCCACACCGGTGATCATCTCATGCAAGGAGTCCTTCCACCGACTTTGCGATCTGAGCACGTTTACCGGCTGATCTTGCTTTTGGTGTCGAGCCATTTCTGGCGGGCTTCGATGTTCTCTCGGTGGAAAATTGTTGGCATTGCGAAGCCCTCGTAGCTATTCATCCTTATCACGCTCCCGTAAGAGCCAGCAGACGATGCCGAGCACCAGGGTGGCAAATCCTAGTGCGGCAATGGTGAGCGCAGGAGTAGCGGCAGAATCGAGAATAACGAACTTCCGGCTGAGCGCCAGCAAGGCGATCAACAGCACTGTGCGAACCTGAACGATGCTGTTGCGTCGTAGGGCCGGGCGCACAATCGAATGCTTAAACTCCAGGGCTATCAGCACGGTGAAGATTGAGCCAAAGAGGGCCTGGAAAACATCGTGATCTAGAGGGTCAATCGCACCACCGATCACCAACGGTACAACCCTGCGACAGAGCTGCAGTAGAGCCATCAAAATCACAGACGCGATGATGAGACTGAGCGCAATAACAACCAATTGTTCGAAACGTTCGTAAGCATTCATCAGCGCCCACTGAAGCCTGAAATTTTTCAGCGTCGAGTTGCGCTCACGCCTTTCAGAATCAGGCTTTGACACGATAACCCTCCACACTTGCGTCTTCAGTCTGCCGGGCTCGTCCAGGCATTAGAGGATCCAGTACACCACTGCACGTCGTGATCAACAGGCCTGCTCCCAGGTTACGTGAGTGTGCTGGGGCTAAGTCCCAGTCTCCGCAGTAGGTGCCAGATCATCTGGCTGGTCTGGCGGACTACTCCTTTCGGAGGCCTTTGGCGCATCCACCTCCACCTTATTGAAGACCACTTCGCTACGCCCCTTGTCGTAACCCAACTCAACACTGTCGCCGGCTTGCAGCTTGCCAGCGAGCATTTCCTTCGCAAGCCGCGTTTCGACGGCCTGGCGAATCTGACGTTTCAACTCGCGCGCGCCAAACTCAGGCTGATAACCAACATCCGCCAGATGATCGATGAGTGAGCCATCAATTTTCACTGTGATGTTCTGTGCAGCTGCGGTTCGAATGACCCGATCAAGCTGAATGCTCACAATCGATCGGATGTTGTCACGGGTAAGGGCATGGAACACGATGATGTCATCAATACGGTTAAGGAATTCGGGACGAAAATGCCCTTTCAGGACGCCCATTAATTCATCGCGTAACGCTTTATCCGTAAGGCGTTCATCTTCGGGGCGCTCAAGATTCTCCATGATAATGGGAGAGCCCAAGTTGCTGGTGGCAATGATGATCGTATTGCTGAAGTCCACGACACGTCCCTTACCGTCCGTTAGACGCCCATCGTCGAATACCTGCAGCAATACGTTGCTCACATCGGGATGCGCTTTCTCGATCTCGTCGAGCAGAATCACACTGTAGGGCTTGCGGCGGACACGCTCTGTCAACTGAACGCCTTCGTCATATCCCACATAACCGGGTGGCGCGCCGATCAAACGAGCAACCGCATGCCGCTCCATGTACTCCGACATATCAATACGAATGATCGATTGCTCGTCACCAAACACCGTTTCCGCCAACGCTTTGGCAAGTTCAGTTTTGCCAACGCCCGTAGGGCCAAGAAAGAGGAACGTGGCAATAGGTCTGTTGGCTTGGCCAAGTCCGGCTCGAGACAAACGAACGGCATCGCTGACCGCGCGAACAGCGTCTTCCTGCCCGACCAGCCGATCACGCAATGTGTCTTCCATATTCAACAGCTTTTGACGCTCTTCCTGCGTAAGCTCGGTCACAGGAATACCGGTGAGACGGGACAGCACCTCGGCAATAGACTCCAGTGTCACCTCAAGGGTTTCGGAACCTGTCTTGCGCTCCCAGGCTTCTGTTTCCTCTCCCAGTTGCGTCTGTTTTTGACCAATGCGTTCTTCGAAGCCTTTGGATTCATCAAAACGTTTACGGGAGGATGCATAATCCTGTTCACGTTTAAGTTGCGTGATTTCCGCTTCCAGCTCCTGAATGCCAGCCGGCCTCGAGGAGGAACTGATTCGAACGCGGGCGGCTGCCTGATCGATCAGGTCAATGGCTTTATCCGGCAAAAAGCGCGAGGTGATGTAACGATCCGACAGCTCTGCTGCCGCCACAAATGCTTCATCGGCGAATGTGACCTGATGGTGAGCCTCAAGCTTATCGCGCAGCCCACGCAGGATAATGATGGTCTGTTCGACGGTGGGCTCGGCTATCAGCACAGGCTGAAAACGTCGTTCAAGCGCTGCGTCTTTTTCGATGTGCTTTTGGTACTCATTGAGTGTCGTCGCACCGATCAAACTGAGCTCCCCGCGCGCTAATGCGGGTTTCAGTACGTTGGCAATATCCAGGCCGCCCTCCTCACCACCCTGCCCCGCGCCAACGATCGTATGCAACTCGTCGATGAACAGAATAAGCTCCGAGCTTTTTGCGGCGACTTCATCAAGTAGTTGCTTGGCTCGCTCCTCGAATTCACCACGATATTTAGAGCCCGCAACCATTGAGTTCAGATTGATCTCAACCAGCCGTCTGCCACGCAGAATCTCAGGGACATCGCCCTTTACTATTCGTTGTGCAAGCCCTTCAACGATGGCTGTTTTACCGACGCCAGGTTCGCCGATAAGAACCGGATTGTTCTTTCTGCGCCGCGCCAGCACCTCGATGGTATTTTCGATTTCCTGCGCGCGCCCCAGTACGGGATCCAGTTTGCCCTCACGAGCCAGTGACGTCAGGTCGCGACCGAACTTGTCGAGTGTCGGTGTTCCCGTCGGGGTGTCGACTCGCCCATCCTCAGCCCCCTTACCCACCACCTTTACCACCTTCTGCCGCAAGGCTTCAGGCGTTACGCCGTATTTTTTAAGCAATGTCCCGGCGATACTTTCTGGTACAGAGGCAAGCCCGATCAACAAATGCTCTGGGCCAACGTACGAATGTCCTAAATCACGAGATGCCTGGAACGCAAAATTGAAAACTTTCTTTAACCGCGGCGAAATGCTCATCTGGTCCACCGGGGCCTGGGCCTCCGCTGTGCCCCTCTGAGCATGTTGATCGATGTAACCTTTGATCTCGTCCGGAGAAAGCTTCAGCTCCTTAAGCAACGCCGTACCCACATCGGTATCCGCAAGCACATACAACAAATGCTCAGTATCGAGCTCGCTGCGGTTGAGCTCATGGGCTTTCTCACCCGCGCGTTGCAGGATTTCCAGCGTCTGGGAACTGAATGCATCGGTTGCATCGACAGATTCTCGAGGCACTTGCGCAGAGAGCCTGAAGTCATCACCCGCTTGATCCTTTGCTCCGCCCATGCTGTCGAAAAAGCGGGACACACCCCCGCCCAGCAGAGAGTCGAATGGATTCAACATGCTTTGATGGCGTAAGAGTTGACGGTAATCGTGGTCGCAAATGGACATTGTCCTGGCTTGGCCATTTTGCGATACGGTCACTCGCGCTACAGCGGGTCTCGCATTACATATTTCACAGAGAGTAGCCATGATGAGTTGTCTCCAAAGATGGATAACACGGACTCATTCAGATGGATCTACGGCCCCGTAAACGATGCTCAAGCAACAGGGGCATGAGATCCGCAATACGCTGAGATTGCTCAGGAAGACGATTACGTTGGAGGGAATGGCAGTCTCGGCAGACGACGCCATCCAATAACGATAGTCGGATCTCATCAAAACACGCTATGGGCGACCCAGGATACCGACGAACGACGTCTGATAAATTTGTGCTCAAAAATACCGCCAGTCGTAAACCACCAACTCATCAGCAAATGAGGCTATGGAATCACCAGCGTGATCGAGCAACGCTTCGATGTCGGAATTCGCAGGGGCGAATCGATCAGCAAGGACATGATTGCGGTTCGCACCAAAACCATCGGATAAAAAAGCCGCCGAAAATGACAGCAAAAGAACGAGCGCGCGAGGTCTTGCCGGCATTGGAGGAAACGGAGAACGCGTTCAGCGATTACGGCAAGCGCCAACAACGACTATAGTCAATGGTGCGTCAGAGCGAATCCAGCCTTTCCGCTGCCAACCTGGCCTCAATCCAATACCGCGAAGGCACGGCGGATCTCCTCGTGCTTCTTGATGCGGATAGTGAACGTCTCGCAACCGAAGACACTCAGGCTCAGGCCTCAAACGAGGTGTATCGAGGCATCGTCGCCATTTATAAATCACTTGGCGGTGGATGGAGTTATCCCCCCGGGCAAGTCGTATCCCGCTGAGCAGACCCCAACCGCCCATCTATAAGGGCTCAAGCCATGCACACTTCAGAATTGGATGATGCGAAAGAAACGAATGGCGACCTGGTTCAGGGGCCGCTGCCGGCCGGCACTGTCGCGCCCGACTTCACTCTGTACGCAACCCCTGATCAGCAGTTGTCGCTACGCGAGCTAAAGGGAAATCCCGTGATACTGGCGTTTTATCCCGCAGACTGGACTTCGGTTTGTGGCGACCAACTGACTTTGTACAACCAGTTGCTACCCACATTCAGAGAATACGGTGCTACGCTACTGGGTATCTCAGTTGACAGCGCCTGGTGTCATCAGGCCTTTGCCAAAGATCGGAGTTTTCACTTCAGCCTGCTGGCCGATTTCGAGCCCAAAGGGGCTGTGGCGCGGCAGTATGGAGCCTACGAGTCCCTCCTGGGGGTTTGTAAGCGGGCGCTGTTCGTGATTGACAAGGAGGGGGTGGTCGCCTGGAGCTACGTCTCCCCGATGGCAATCAATCCGGGGGCGGACGGCATTCTGGATGCGCTGGATGCTCTGGCGAATTCATCACAAAGCACGCCAACCTAAATTTAACAGGTGATCCCATGGCCACTCTCAAAGTCCCGGTAAGTGCCAGCGACCATCGCCAGGGAAGTGCGCATGCCAAGGTCACACTGGTGGAATTTGGCGACTATCAATGTCCCTATTGCGCTGAAGCGTATTGGATAGTCAAGAATCTGCAACAGCATTTTCGCGATGATTTGCTGTTCGTGTTCCGTAATTTTCCACTGACCACTGCTCACCCGCATGCGATGGCTGCAGCTGTCACCGCTGAGTTTGCCGGGAGTCGAGGATTCTTCTGGGAGGCGCACGACGAATTGTATGAAAATCAGGATCGATTGGGCCTGCCGCTGTTTCGGGCCATCGCTCTAAAACATGGCCTCTCCGACGAAGAACTCTATCTTGCCATGCAAGACGGTACCTACGTACCCAAAATAAAATCCGATTTTAATGGCGGCGTACGGAGCGGCGTGAATGGCACCCCAGCGTTTTACATTGACGGGCTTCGCTATGACGGGGCTCCAGAGTTCACCGAGATGAGTCAGATGATTGAGCTTTCGTTAGTGAGTTGACGAAATCGCTAGATAGTGAAATCGCTTGGCATCACCCACACCGTAGCCGAGGGCGAACGTGCCCTATTGCGCAGCGCACCAGGTGTGCGTTCGATAATATTTCAATACGGGAGATTGAAGAATCCACGGTGCTGCCAACGATAAGCATCGCTCATAAAGCAGCGGCACGAAAATATCAGCCCAGCGAACCGAGGACATAAAAAATGGCGATGTTAATTTTTGACAGTTCGGAAGATTCCATAGTCGAGGCCCGTGTCCTGGTCGAGGCGCTGAATGAATGGTTGGCGGAACAGCAGCCCAGTTGCCCGCTAAGGTCCGCCCGTGCGAAATGTTGCTATCGGCCCGATGGCACGCTGGATTCTGTATTGACCGTACTAACAGACGTGGTGGTGGACTAGGTCAGGTGTTGCACTCAGTTTTTGCGACCGCCCCCAAGGTTGACGCCTATACCCGTCCACCCGTTCGCTTATCCGTTAGTTTCCTTCTACATTAAAGAGGTGCACACGGAGCCAGCAGCGAATGAAATCTTTGAAGTATTATGAAAAAAATCGACACGCCACATGGTTAGAGTTGTTTTTTGACCTGATTTTTGTTGTAGCAATTGGCAAGGTTACGCATACTCTCGGACATCTTCATCACGGCCACTTTGAACAGGAGCAATTATGGACATTTTTACTGCTTTTTGTTCCATTATGGTGGATCTGGTCCAGCCACACGATTTACTCAAATAGGTTTGATACAGACAGTAACCTTCACCGTTTGGCAACATTATTTTTAATGTTGCTGCTCATTGTGCTGTCTGCACGGATTGGGGAAGAATTGGAAGTAAACTATGCGCTTGTTATTGCCTGCTATTTTGGTATACGTGCCATCATCAGTATTATGTACATTTCGTCCATAAATAAATTTGATCACCGTAGCGAATTCTCCTCCAGGCTTGGCTTCGCCCTGTTAGTTAGCGCAGTGATTAGTCTTTCATCCATTTTTTTTGACCCACCTATGCGTTACCTTGTCGCTTACATTGGGATTTTTCTTGACATTCTGCTCCCTTTATTTTCTTGGGGTAAGCTAAAGCCATTGCCCGCACATACAGAACACTTGGTTGAACGACTAGGTTTACTCACCCTTATCTTATTGGGCGAGTCGGTAATTAGCCTTTCTGGAGGGTTATCTGACATTCAATGGGATCGTTATAATGTGATGGCGGCAATCACCGGATTTATCATGATTTGCAGTATCTGGTGGATCTATTTTGATAGCTTTTACCTGCTGAGCAAAAATGAAAGTAGTATGAGTGGACACTCCTTAATCTACTCGCACCTTTTTCTATTTATGGGGCTAGCACTTCTCGCAAATTTGATCAGGCATGCGATCCTGAATGACATTGCGATGCGCGATTTCCAGATTACGTCAATCATCGGCATGGCCTTATTTTTCTTAGGTAAGCAATATGGCTACTTCATAGCGGTACCTAAAATAAGGAAATACATACTACAAAACACCTTGATCGTGTTTTCTCTAGGTGGTTTGGTTATATTCCTACCCCGCGTCGAGTACATATTGGTCGGCCTGACAGCAACCATGATCTGTTATGTTTTATTAAACTTCAGGTATCGTTGAATCTTTAAAGTTGGGCCATATCACGGATGGATCAGCTATCCGCGCGCACCAAAGACTCAGCAGCTGATTGTCGAGGACTGGCGCACTGCGGATCGTGCTGAATGTGGTTAGCTGTTCAAACCCTTCACTCAGTCGCTACACATCCCTGCCAACGAGAAGCGGGTGGTCGCATGGTAAAGCACGGGGGGGAAACACCGCGCGGCGGGAGGCCCGCGCCAAGCGGCAAAAACCTAATCAAAGAAGGCCAGGGTGCGAACTTCGATACTCTCGCGCGGCGGGGCTCCCGGCGGCGTATTTGGGTCTTTGAAGGCGGTATGGGGCGTGAAGCGGGCACGGCCGTCGTGACGTGAGTCATACCCCTTGATCAGCAAGACTTCGTCACGGCGCATGTCCGGAAAATAGTACCAGCGCTGTTGCGGATTGTAGGCCAGGTGGTAGATCTCACCGATACGATCCGGATAGACCAGGTCGGTGGCCAGCAGGTCATTGGGGTCGAGCGTCGAGGCATCCAGCACGGCCAGCGGTGAGCGCTTGACGGGCCCGCTCATCGGGCGCCAGAGGTTAATCTGGGCCACCGACACCAGTGCGCCGGCCTGATCCTGGCCCAGCACGTCGCGAATACGCTCAGGTCCCGAGCGGTCGGTGTAGTCATTATGCACACGGCTGGCTGGCCCACGAATATCCCGCCGCTCGGCGTCGCTGCGCCTGGTGTGGTCGAAGATGACGACCCGGCTCGCGCCCGTCAACTCCTTGATCAAGGCCCTGACCTCGTCATAGTAGACGCTGTCCACTGAGGTATCGTCGTAGAGATCGTCGACCACCGTATCCCGCCGATGGAGTTCAAACCCCTGCTTGTCCAGAGAAAGGCTGTCTGCCAACGGACGACCGTTGTGTATCGTGACCTCGCGCTCCTCCTGCTCAGCAAAGTAGCGCGGTTCACTGTCACCGGTCAGAGCCTCTGTATGCACATAGGGCTTCGCATCGTGCTTGACCAGGTAGGTGAGTTTTGTGATGACGCTAGCGGGCATATCAGTTGTGCACTTCAAGTAACGCCTCCCGGTCTGCTGACCGCATTCGGCGTGGTGTCACCGTGGCGGCGCTGTAGCTTGCCTGTAAACTGCCTCATCCTCGATCGTATGCCTTCCAAGGGACACTTTCAAATGCACCCCGAGGTGCATGGTCCCCGACCGGTAGAAAAGGACATACCTACCTCGGCACCGACGTGCAGCTTGACCAGTACTGGCGCGTCGGACTCCAGGCCCGCGCCTAGGGCGACTACTACATCGAAGTTCTGAACCAGCAGCGCAAATACGGTGGATATCCGGATGGAAGATCGCATCCCAACACATCATCTTTTGCGCAGCGTTGATCAGTATCTCGATCTGAGCAACCTGCGATAGCTGACCAAATTGAGAAAGAATAAACTAGATATTGACATATCTCGATATCGTAAATAGTCTGAGTTCGAAGCCACCCCCCTTATCTCAGGAAGCGCCAAATGCAGAAGATGTGGGTGAACACCTCAACGAAGCGCCTTACGGTTTGCTCTGATCCCGTGGAGCCGCATCCATTTAGCTTAATACATCGATATTTCTATATATGCAGGTAAATGAAATGACACAGACCGCGCTCTTCAAAACCGCACAGCTGGGGCCCTACACCCTCAAGAATCGAATCGTTTTGCCACCGCTTACCCGTTCGCGTAGCTCCCAGCCTGGCAACATTCCGAACGATCTCATGGCCACGTATTACCGCCAGCGTACTGGCGCGGGATTCATGGTGACCGAAGGCACCCAGATCGAGCCTCGTGGACAGGGTTATGCCTGGACTCCCGGCATTCACAGCGCCGAGCAGATTGAAGGCTGGCGCAAAATCACCGACGCCGTTCACGCCGAAGGGGGTGTGATCTTCGCTCAACTTTGGCATGTCGGCCGCGTGTCGCACACGTCCTTGCAGCCCGGCGGTGAAGCGCCGGTCGCGCCGTCAGCCATAAAGGCGGACAACGTCAAGGTATTCATCGAGACCGGCCCTGGCACGGGTGCACTGGCCGATCCATCGATCCCGCGCGCTCTTTCCACCGCAGAGGTGAAAGAACTGGTCCAGCTCTATGCCCAGGCGGCCCGCAATGCCCTGGACGCTGGGTTCGACGGGGTGGAACTGCACTGCGCGAACGGCTACCTGGTGAACCAGTTCATTTCCGCCCACACAAACCAGCGTGATGATGAATATGGTGGCTCGTTGCAAAATCGACTGCGCTTCCTGCGCGAAATCACCCAGGCAGTTGCTGGCGTCGTTGGCAAGGAGCGTATGGGCGTTCGCTTCGCCCCGCTCTTCGCGACCACCGATGAAGATCGCGTCTACCTCGGCCTCGTCGAGAAAGATCCCCATCAAACCTATGTCGAAGCGGTGAAGATTCTCGAGGAAGTGGGTATCGCCTACCTGTCGCTCGCCGAGGCCGACTGGGAGAACGCACCCGATCTACCTGAAGCGTTCCGGGAAGATATTCGCAGTATCTTCAGCGGTAAGATTCTCTATGCCGGCAGGTACACCGCTGAACGCGGAAATCGTGTCATCCAGGCGGGTTGGGGCGATCTGATCGCGTTTGGTCGTCCTTTCATCGCCAACCCCGACCTGCCCGCCCGTATCGCCAACGACTGGCCGCTCAATCCGGTCGACCCGACAAGCATGTATGGCGGTACCGACAAGGGCTACACCGACTATCCGAGCTATCGCCCCTGAGCAATCCGCGCCGCGTCCCAGACTCCAGGGCGCGGCTTACGCTTGCTGACCGAGGAAGGGGAACATCTTGCCTGGCAACAAACGGACGCAGAGGTCACTTTGGGTGCCTTCCAATTCTCCGTGCGAACGACGAAGATATCGCAATATCGCGAAAAACAGGTATCGCCAATTTTATGAACATTGACATCAACGAAGCCCTGAAAGCCTTGGCGAACCCGACGCGCCTTGACATCCTCAATTGGCTCAAGGATCCCAGGACGAACTTTCCCGAGCAGGAAGTCGACCCGGAAACAGTAGGCGTGTGCGTCAGCATCATCCAGGAGCGCACAGGCCTTTCGCAGTCCACTACATCGCTTTACCTCACAACCCTGCAGCGCGCGCACCTGGTAACCTCGCAGCGGATAGGCCCTTGGACCTATTACAAACGTCACGACGAAAATATCGATGCCTTTTTCAAAGCGCTGCAAGAAAAGATCTAGGTCCAGGCTACCCGAGGACCGTTTACCGGCGGCGCCCAAAGCTTTCCCTTAACGAAAGCGCTTCAAAAGGTGGATTGTCGCCCATCAGCGCTCAGTTTAAACGGGGTGGGCCGCGACCCACTCTTTGAGATGAGCAACAAAACTGAGAACAGTCGGAGCGATGTTTTCTCTTGAAGGGTATACCGCATAGATTCCCACCGGCGGCTCAATGGCCCAATCGGAAAATGCCTCCACCAGCTTTCCTGAATCAAGATCATCTCGTATATGCCAGTCCATCAGCAGCGCTACTCCATGCCCATCTATTGCCATCTGGCGAACCACTTCCCCCAAACTGGATGAAAAACGGTTGCGTATTTTGCATGTTTTTTTAACGCCTCCTCGGGACATGGTCCAACTGGAATCTTTTCCGACGATGAGGCCGTCCAGCGTGGTTAAGTCTTTTGGAGAGGTAGGCATACCCTGTTTTTCCCAATATTGGGGGGCGGCGCAAATCAGACGTCGGGACGCAGAAATCCTCTGCGCGATCAGGGATGAATCGGCCATTACTCCGTGCCGAATCGCAAGGTCGGTACCATGGGCGGCCAAATCAACCAGTTGATCTGTCGGGTGTAAATCAACGATAACGCCAGGGTAGCGTTTGAGATAACTGCTCACGACGCTCGATAAATAACCTTGGGCAAATGTCGCGGAAGCGGTTATGCGTAGATGACCGGTAATCTCGGTCTTCTGGAAAAATCCTCGCTCCGCTTTTTCGACGCTTTCCAGGATGCTTAGTGCGTGTTGATAAAGCTTCTCACCGTCCGAAGTGGGACTTAGCTTGCGGGTGGTGCGGTTAAAAAGTCTCCGACCAACGCTGTCTTCAAGGGCCAGAAGACGCTTGCTTGCGCCTGCGGCAGTCATCCCCATTCGTTCGGACGCTGCGCGGATGGAACCCTCCTCGAAAACAGCAATAAACAACCGCAATTCATCAATGGAATCCAGCATTTATTACCAACCAAAAGGACCGAAAGATTCAATAATTCTAGCGTATTTATCCCATATTACTGATGATAAATTTGTTGGCCTATTGTTCCTCGGAGTTTAAGCCTTGAAAGCCATTGTGATGAATCAGCATGGTAACTCAGACCTTTTTGTAGAAATTAATACGGAAAACCCCGTTGCCCGCCCAGGTCATGTGATTATCGACGTGCGGGCGACAAGCGTGAATCCAGTGGACACGAAAATTCGTCGGGGCAGCGAAGGTACGGCCGGTCTGACTTTTCCGGCAATTCTTCACATCGATGTTTCAGGGGTGGTCAGCTCCATTGGTGCTGGTGTGACCCGCTTTAACGTAGGCGATGAAGTCTATGGCTGTTTCGGCGGCATCGTGGGGATTCCCGGTGCGCTGGCAGATCAGATGGAGGCCGATGCTGAGATGCTTGCTCTAAAACCCAAGTCGCTCTCTTTTGGCGAAGCAGCCAGCTTGCCGCTCGTGGCAATTACGGCCTGGGAGGCGCTGATCGACCGAGCCTCGATCAAACCCAATGACAACGTCTTGGTGCATGGTGGCACCGGTGGTGTTGGGCACATAGGCATTCAATTGGCCAAGATCCTGGGGGCCAGGGTTTCGACGACGGTTTCAACGCCAGAAAAAGCGGAAATTGCCCGTCAACTGGGCGCCGATGAGATTATTTTTTATAACAGCGAGACGCCCCAGGAATACAGTCAGCGAATCACCGAAGGAAAAGGATTCGATACGGTCTTCGATACCTTGGGCGGTGAGGTCTTACAAAACTCACTGAAAGCCGCGAAGCTTAAGGGCCATGTTGTCTCGATCATCGGTTACGACAGCTACGATCTGACCGAAATGCACTTTAAGGCATTGAGACTCGACTTTGTATTCATGGCTATTTCGATCATTCATAACGAAGGCCGCAAGCACCATGGCGAGATCCTGCAAAGACTGGCCGCCCTGGTTGATCGCGGCCTGGTTAAACCACTGATTGATGAGCGTCATGACTTCACTGCTGCGGGTGTCAGCGCGGCACATGATCGCCTTGAGTCAGGCCGTGCCATTGGCAAAGTCGTCATTGAGCGACAGGCTTAGTCGTGCTGGGACAGGATCGTTTCCAGCAGGCCCGGAAAACGGTGACTCAAGTCTTCCCTGCGCAACGAATTCATGTGGGTCGTGCCGATGGTCTGGGTTTGAACCAGGCCGGCATCACGCAGCACCCGAAAATGATGGGACATGGTGGACTTCGCGCGGCCACCGTCCAGGTCGCCGCAGCTGGCCTCTCCCAGCTCGGCGAGGCGCCGGACAATCTCCAGGCGTACAGGGTCGCTCAAGGCGTAAAACAGACGCTCAAGAACGAATTCGCTGAGAGGAAGGTGTTTGAAGGGGCGCATGAGCGAATCATACACGGGTTTGCTATAGGTCAATAGTTCGAATATTATCGAACAATAGTAATAGTATCCCTCGGAGAAAAAACCTGATGTCTGCACTGTTCCAACCTTTCACGCTCAAGGATGTCTCCCTTCGCAACCGGATCGCGATTCCCCCCATGTGCATGTACTCGGCCAATGATGGCCTGATCAACGATTGGCACACTGTGCACTATGCCACCCTCGCGCGTGGCGGGGCGGGACTGGTGGTTGTCGAGGCGACCGCCGTGTCACCCGAAGGACGGATCACGCCTGGCTGCGCTGGTATCTGGAATGATGAGCTCGCTCGTGCCTTCGTGCCGGTGGTGCAATCGATCAAGGCTGCCGGCGCAGTGCCAGGTATCCAGATTGCCCACGCGGGGCGCAAGGCCGGTGCGAACCGTCCTTGGGAAGGTGACGATCATATCGGCGAGGATGATTTGCGTGGCTGGCAGACCATCGCCCCGTCGGCTGTTGCCTTTGGCGCTCATCTCGCCAAGCAGCCGAAAGCCATGACGCTGGAGGATATCGCCCGAGTGCGCGAGGATTTTGTCTCCGCCGCTCGCCGTGCACGTGAAGCCGGCTTCGAGTGGTTGGAGCTGCATTTCGCCCATGGCTATCTGGCCCAGTCATTCCTCTCTGAACACTCCAACCTTCGTGACGACGCCTATGGCGGAAATTTCGATAACCGTAGCCGCTTTCTGCTGGAAACACTGGCGGCGGTTCGCGAAGTATGGCCAGAGCACTTGCCGCTGACCGCTCGTCTGGGTGTCATCGAATACGACGGTCGGGATGAACAGACCTTGTCAGAGGCTATCGAACTGACACGTCGTTTCAAGGACGGTGGATTGGACTTACTCAGCGTCAGTATCGGGTTCACCATCCCTGAATCCAACATTCCTTGGGCCCCCGGTTTCATGGGCGAAGTTACCCAGCGTGTACGGCGCGAGGCGGGGATTGCGGTGGCCTCGGCATGGGGCTTCGGCACGCCGAGCGTCGCCGAAGAAGCGGTGAAGAGTGGTCAACTGGACCTGGCGATGATTGGCCGGGCGCACCTGGGCAATCCCAACTGGTCCTATTCAGCCGCCCAGGCGCTGGGTGTAGAGCGTGCTGCCTGGACCCTGCCCGCTCCCTATGCCCATTGGCTTGAACGCTACAGGTGATCCCGCCGGAGCGAGGGCGCTCGCATGGCCTTAGGGCTATCAACTTGGTCGAATGCCCAAGCGGGCAAGATTGTTGTCGCGCTCTCACCCGGATTCAGGTTTTTGGCCGCATGGCCGGCATGGACATCTTCGATACTCCGTGCCAGCCAATGCGCTCCCTCTTTATATCGCACACAGACAGGAGGTTTGATGACCACCCCTCTGACACTGATTGCCACCTTGGTCGCCAAGGCCGGCTTCGAAGCCGAGCTCGAGCAAACGCTGCAGGGCCTGCAAGGCCCAAGCCGAGGCGAAGCGGACTGTATCCAGTACGACTTCCATCGTGATGCCGAGCAGGCTCGCACTTTCCACATGATCGAGCAGTGGCGGGACGAAGCGGCGCTGACTGATCACGAAGCGACACCGCATTTTCAGGCAGCGCTCCCTTTCATCGAACGTGCAGCTGAAAAGCTCACCATCACGAAAATGTATCGCATCTCCTGAGGATCTTCGAATGAAAGCCATTGCACACTTCAAATGCCTGCCTATTGAACATCCCGACGCCTTGGTGGAGATCGATATTCCCGAGCCAGTGCCGGGGCCGCGCGACTTGCTCGTAGAGGTAAAGGCCGTATCGGTCAATCCTGTCGATACCAAGGTGCGGCAGGGCTACGTACCGCACGAGGACGAAAGCCAGCCGCGCATCCTCGGCTGGGACGCTGCCGGCGTGGTCAAGTCGGTCGGCAGCGACGTGACGCTATTCAAGCCCGGTGACAGGGTCTGGTACGCCGGATCGCTGATCCGCCCGGGCAGCAACAGTGAGCTGCAACTGGTGGACGAGCGTATCGTCGGCTCAATGCCCCAGTCGCTGGATTTCAGCAAGGCTGCGGCATTGCCACTGACTTCCTTGACCGCTTGGGAATTACTGTTTGATCGCCTCGGTGTTGCACGCGATACCACCGACCGGGGCGAAACGCTGCTGATCATCGGCGCTGCAGGCGGGGTGGGTTCAATCCTGACTCAGCTGGCGCGTCAGCTAACCGGGTTGACGATCATTGGTACGGCTTCGCGCCCTGAAACCCAGACCTGGGTCACCGAGCTTGGTGCGCATCATGTCATCGACCATACCAAGCCACTCAGCGAGGAGCTCAAGCGCATCGGTATCGCACAAGTCAGCCATGTCGCTAGCCTGACCCAGACCGATCGGCACTACGAGCAAATCATCGAATCACTGAAGCCTCAGGGCAAGCTGGGCCTGATCGATGACCCGGCCACGCTGGACGCCGTACCGCTCAAGCGCAAGAGCCTGTCGTTGCACTGGGAGCTGATGTACACCCGCTCGCTTTACGAGACAGAGGACATACAGGAGCAGCACAACATCCTCAACGAAGTTTCGCGGCGCATTGACGCGGGTGACTTGCGCACCACCGTTGGCGACAACTACGGGCGCATCAGCGCAGAAAATCTTCGTCGTGCCCATGCTCTGCTGGAAAGCGGCAAGGCGAAGGGCAAGGTCGTGCTGGAAGGCTTCTAAGAGGGTGTAGACAAACCCGCCGCCCCATTCGTTTTAATGCGATTTGACCACGCCACACTACAAGGCTGGTCGCGGATGGGCTGGCTGGGGCAACGTCTTGGGCTGCGGGCCAAAATTCTGCTGTTATTGGCGGAGGGATTAACGCCCAAAGAGGTCTGCCATCAGTTCCAGGTCTCAGCGCCCGCAGCGCTTGCCAAGCTCTTCAAGTGGAACAAGACGACTGAATCCATCATTAGCTCTGAAAACAAAAACAAAGCTGGGAATTAACCGCTCATGACAATAGTTAGAGAAGCGGAAGGCTATAGCTCACAAAAACACGATTCTGATCTACGCTACGAGCCGCTTCGCTGTTGGACTTGCCGTTACGCCAGCCGAACCCGACGCCTTTGAGCGCTCCGGACTGAACGACGTAGTCCAGGCTAATGTCTCTTTCCCATTCCTTCTGGCTGTCGCCTGTCGTAGTTTTAATATTATCGCCAGAAAGGTACATGACCGAGCCTTTCAGGCCAGGGACACCCAGAGCGGCGAAGTCGTAAGCATACTGACCGAAAGCTGTGCGCTCGCCTGCGCGGGTGAAAGTCTGGATAAAACGGTCTGTATACAGATACAGGCTTGCTCCACCGGCGCCCTTGTCAGAAAGGCTACCCTGACTGAGTTGAGTGAAGTTGCTGCCATCCGACACACTTTGGTACCCCGCAGTAATCGCGTGGCCACCCAGTGTATAAATCAACGCGGCACTCCAGGTGCGGTTATCGATCTCTCCACTACCGTCTTTGGTGTAGCCACTCATTCTGTAGCCAGACGTACCGGAGCTATTTGCACCTGACGAGTCAGTTTTGAAATAGCGCAGGTCGGTTTTAAGGGACTGATTGTCCGAGAGAGCAAGGGTGTGAATTAATCCCAAAAAATGCTGCGTATAGTAGTTATCGAGGCTGGCGTAGTAGTACTGAGCTGTCACATCCTTGTTGACTTTCCAATCGGCCCCGGCGAAGTCAAACTGATTGCTTTCACGCGTACCACCAGCAACGGCCAGCCCCGTCTGATCGCTCGAACCACGTCCTGTTGCCTGGTTGATCCGACCTCCAGTCAAGGTCAGCCCCTTGAACTCGTTCGAGGTTATTTGACCGCCCTCGAAGGTTTGTGGAAGCACGCGCCCATCGTTGGCGACCAGTATTGGAAGTTTCGGAATCAAGGTGCCGTAGCGAAATTCCGTTTCCGACATTTTGACTTTTCCGGTCAGCCCTAGCCGGCTCCACTCGTCGACGGCACGGTTGTCACCGTCAGAAGGCATCATGCTGCTGCCGACATGCCGTCCTTGGCCGCTGTCCAGGGTAACCCCCAGCAACCCCAGGCCATCGACGCCAAAGCCAACCATGCCACCGGTATAGCCCGATTTGAAGTCCAGCATGAAACCCTGCGCCCATTCTTCGGTTTTGGAAGGGGCGGCCATGCCATCGCGGTTGTCGTTATTGAAGTAGAAGTTTCTCATTCCCAAGGTGGCTTTGCTGTCACTCAGGAAGTCAGCATGCGCCTGAGCACTCAGCGTCATGCAAAAAAACACCGAACTTGCAGTTATTGTTTTTCTACTCACTTGTACTGCGCTCCATTTGTTATTTTCAGGTAATAGAAGCAACGCAAATCTTCCAGGCCAACGGAAATAAGCATACGGGCCACGTGTCGGCCTTGACGTCATGCCTCGAACCGGGCGTGCCGCCAGCGCTTGAAGACGTGTTGTTATGCCGCGCGATTGCGTTAGAGCCGAGTGTGTGACAAAGGCACAGGGAGTGCCTTGCCTGGGCAGATGGAGTTCTGCGTTGGGGTATGACAATTAACCTTATCGTCTGAATGTCAGGACTGGGGCCGGACCCCATTGTCAGTCGTCTCCAATTCCAAATGCCCGGTGCCAGGGCCGTATCGAGTACCCAAAAGCTCAGCGCAATGACCTGACCCGTCCTGTGTCACGGGTACCGAGACGGAGAACGACATGGCGGTTCCGCGCAAAGCCGCCTACGCTTGTTGGATGGTCCCCATGCTTTTGCTCAGGCGATGTATCGGGCTGGAGCGATCTGATTTATTTTGACCGTCCGCTCATCGCCAATCCGGACCCGCCCGCGCGCATGCCAGCAACTGGCCCTTCACACCGGTCGACCCGACCAACATGTACAGCGCAACGGGCGAAGACTGCACCCTAACCCCACCTGTCGTTCCCAAGCGACCGATGCCGTAGCACCTCTGGAAACAGGGGCGCTGTTCAAGTTTCTTCCATTGAGGAAAATGAGTATGTATCGGCCGAGCACGATTCCTTATCAGCAGCACCGAGGGTTCAGCCGAACCTTCACTCAGGGCCATTTGAGCCTTGGATTATTCTTTCCTTTGGAGGCCTTCGAGGGCGACACTCCGAGCATGCTCAACCAGGTCGAACTGGCCAAACGAGCAGAGGCGCTGGGCTTCTGCGCGCTGTGGTTTCGCGACGTGCCTCTTCGGGACCCCGGCTTCGGCGATGTTGGCCAACTGTTCGACCCTTGGGTCTACCTGGGTTACATGGCCGCTCATACGTCGGAGATAGCGCTTGGCACAGCATCCATTGCCATCCCGGTTCACCATCCTCTACACACGGCCAAGGCATCAGCCAGCGTTGATCAGTTGAGCGCAGGTCGCTTGATACTGGGGGTCGCTTCCGGCGATCGCCCTGTGGAGTTTTCGGCTTTTGGCGTCGATCCCGAAAGGCGCGGAGAAATCTTTCGCGAGCACTACGAGGTGATTCGCCGAGCCCACAGCACCAGCTTTGAGCCCATTCGCTGGAGCGGTGGTGAGATGCGGGGCGCAGATCTCATTCCGAAACCCACAACCCAAGTCATTCCAATGTTCGTGACCGGCAATAGCCGCCAGTCACTGGACTGGATCGCGCGCGAAAGCGTCGGATGGATCAACTATCCACGCATTCCGAACATGCAGCGAATGATCGTGGAAGATTGGCGGCAGGAGGTCATAAAGCAATGTGGCTCCGTCTATAAGCCCTTCACTCAGTCGCTCTACATCGACCTTGATGAGAACCCGTCTACGCCGCCCACTCGCATTCATTTGGGGTTCAAACTTGGACGCTACCATCTCCGGTTTTTGCTCGAGTCGCTTGAGGAAATCGGAGTGGACCACGTTATCCTGAATCTCAAATACGGAAAGCGCCCTGCTGCGCAAGTTATTGAGGAACTGGGTACTCACATCGTTCCGCAATTCGGAGTACAGCCGCGCCCCGGAGCGAATTGATACGCCGGCCGCTTCCATGCCGGCCGAGGTGGTGCGGTTCAACAGGTTGAATCATCAGGCCGATACCTGTTCAAGGAATATCGGTTGCAACGGCTCTTCGAGCAGGTCATTTGCTTTAATGGACCACCTTGCAATCCATCTGATTCGGTTCTTTTTCGATCATCTGAGCCTTTTTAGTTAACCAACAGTCTATAAAGTGCAGGCCCGATATTCTTTAAAACAACAAAAAGCAGCCGACTAATTTTGGCGCTTGGGCACACTGACGCGCTCAAGAATTTAGTCCATCCCAGGATCAACAATAGAACCCCGTTTTATCCGTGACAAATGGGACAAATTACTATTCACCTGATTTGGAGATGGTGCCGTGCGAAAGCTTGGCTTGGGCTTCCTGGTAACTGGCGTTTTTGGGCAACTATCAGCACTACTATGGACCTACACGTCCACAGGACCAATTTGTCAAAATAACGTCGACAATTCATACATTCAGCAAAAAGTGACAAAGCTCGAACAATTACTCGATGACGCCGCTAATAAAATTGCGACAGAGCTCAATACAAAACATTCCGTTGAGCTCGCACCCATTGCGAAAAACGGATTCCATATAACCGATTCAACGGAGGCTGACGCCGTACAGTTTTTACTCGAAAAGCCAGACGAATCACCCGTACTTACGCTGCCTTCATTGCCCACACCCTCACACAACTGGACGATTATTCTCAGCGGTATGATTACTTTTACCGGCCTGCTCCTGGCACTCTTCGCCCGCAAAAAAACCATTGTTCCGCAATGGCATGTCTTTCGCACCATGCCAAGGTCGCTAATCACGCTGGAACGCCCGTGTTTGACGTGTGGAGGCTTCATTTCCCACGCTGTAAAACCTGCTTCAGCCACGTCTTCATCCGGCCTGTGGGTGATTGAAATTGCGTTGAACACACCCAGCCGACATCGCGCCAAAAAAGCCATTCAACAGCTGGAGTTACCGGTAGCGCGTAAAGAAAACAACTTTGTAGTCATCGGCCCGTACAAACAGAAACAGGACGCGGCCCGAGTCGTGAAAGAGTTGACTGAAAGTCATGGTGTTAGAGGATGGATGATGGCGGGAAATTGACACGACCCTATTTAGCGCTGCCTGACCTCGAACAAATAGATACTTATTTTATGACGCAAGATAGTATCGCGAGGTAGAGCCTATCTCGCCCTGAAGAATTGCCTGGCCGCCAATTTACAAAATCATTTTTAACTCAGCGAGCTGAACTACAAGCTCGCTGAAAGATGCGGATACTCAGAAGAAACTTGAGTTGATGCGTGAAGAACGCATGAATGAGATTTATGACTTCCCGAGTATTTGGCAGACCCAACGCTTGTAACTATTCAAGCCGCTAACTTTCAATATTAAAGTCAAACTTCATCATAGGGGAGTATTGCCTAAAATACCCCCCGCCCTCCTCCCGGTTCAAACCGCCGCGTAACTATCCACTACACGCCGATACTGGCTGGGCGAAGCTCCGATGTGCTGACGGAAAAACCGTGTGAAATGACCTTGCTCGGAGAACCCGAGGTTCTCCGACAAAAGACCCAGCGTTCCACTGCGCTCACGCTCAAGCCAGGCAAAAGCGCGGCGCATGCGCGCGTCGTTAAGCAACAGGGTCGGCGTCATGCCGGTGTCTTTCTTGAACAGCGCGAAGAAGTGTGCCCGAGACAGACCACAGGCCCGCGCGGCGTTGTCGATCGGGTTCGGATCATCGAGGTGCTCAAGCAACCAGGCCGTGCCACGGCGCACGCGCGCATCCCGGAACTCACCTGTGTTGGGCGCACCCAGTAGAGACAAATGCCGCCAGCTGGAAAAGGCCTCGATCAGTTCGATCAGGAAGTCGAACAGCATGAACTCCAAGCGCTCTTTCGGCACGATCCCACAACCATGCGCTTCGGCGACCAGGATGTCGGCCAGGGTGCGATTTCGACTCGACAGCTCGATGCATGATTGGGCGAAAAAGTCCGGCCGACCGCTGAGCGCCAGCGACTGCTGGGCAGTGGCCAGCCAGGCGGGTTCGATGTAAAGCGCCAGGATAAGGGTGGCACCGGCACCCGGTTGCGGATCATAGAAATGCGGCTCCCAGGCGTTGACCAGCACCGCAGTGCGATCACTGAGCGGAACCCGCCGACCGTTAACGTTGAAGTAAGTGTCCTCGCCGGACACTTTGACCAGCACATGGCATTCGGAATGGGTATGGGTGACCAGCGAATGATCCATATTCAGCAAGGCGACCCGGCCAAACCTGCCGTGGAAAACCCGTTGGGCAATCGACATCAGATTCCTCCGCTCGCTTGAAGCGATATTGTTATCGGCCTCAATGCCTATCATCGGGGCGTTTATCTATTACTCAAGCCCGTCGATCGGTCCATGGTTCAGCAACACTTGGCTGACCACTATCGCGCGCGACTGACCGAGCGTCTACCTCGACTTTCGCAGCCCCCACGTTCGTCGGAAAAACCGCCTACAAGGCATGGCGTTCTTTGCCGTGATAAACACGCAGGATATCGGCCACCACCGCTAGAGCGATTTCCGCCGGGGCCTTGCTGCCCAGATCGAGGCCGATGGGCATGTGTAAACGGGCGATTTGTTCATCCGTCAGACCACCGATGCGCTTCAGCCGCTCGGCGCGTTTGGCCGAGGTTGCCTGAGAGCCCATGGCGCCGATGTAAAACGCCGGGGTGTGGACCGCTTCCATCAGCGCCAGATCATCGATTCGCGGATCGTGAGTCAGCGCCACCACCGCGGTCGCCGCGTGGCAGCCTCCGGCGGCAATGAACATCGAAGGCAGCACACGTTGCATCTCCACGCCTTCGAGATGCACATGCAGCATCTCTTCCCGGGGGTCGCAGGCGATAACTTCGCATCCGATGGCTCGGGCGAAACTGGCGCAAACTTCAGCGACCGGCGAGAGCCCTGCCAGAATCAGGCGTAACGCTGGGCCAACGCTGATGCGAACTCTTTCGTCGTCGACTTGTACCCGTTCGCTGCCGTGTCCCGCGTCCGGGTCCAGGCGCAAGGCACCGCTGCTCAGCTCGATATGACGCTGCAGACGTCGCTGACCGAGTAACGCCGCTTGCAGACTCTCCAGGTGTGCGATCCATTCAAGGCTGGCATCGCGGTGTTCGACCAGCACGATTAGCACACCACCACAGGGCAAACGCAGACGGTGGCGTTGCTCGACGCTGTCGCCATAACTGACGATCTGCGCCGGTTCGCGTAATTCACCGCGCGTCAGGCTTTCGAGAAACTCCTCTTCGACGCAGCCACCCGACAGCGAGCCGACGTGTTCGCCCGCGCCATTGGTCACCAGCATCGCACCCGGCGCACGCGGCGCCGAGCCATAGGTGGAGAGCACTGTGCACAGCCATTGGGCCTGCCCGGCGCGAGCCCATTGCAGTGCCTGGTCGATCACCTGAACATCGAGATGACGCATGTTTTCAATACCTCAAGCAAAAGCGTGGTGCTGCATGCGGGGTTACGTTTACGGTAACCTGCGAGCAATCTTGTTCAATTGTTGATTCAACATGTCGCCACAACAGTTTTTGCAACTTGGGCCGCTGCGCCTGGAATATCGCCAAATCCCTGCGGCTGAGCCTTCGCGACCGACGCTTGTGCTGTTGCACGAAGGCCTCGGCAGCGCCGAACAATGGAAAGACTTCCCCCTACGCCTGGCCCAGGTCAGCGGTTACGGTGTGGTCACTTACAGCCGTCAGGGTTATGGGCAATCGAGCCCGGTAACCCTGCCGCGTCCGCTGAACTACCTGAGCAGCGACGGCCCTCGGGAACTGCGGCAATTGCTCGATGCCTTGCAACTGCCGCAAGTGGTCTTGCTCGGTCACAGTGACGGCGCATCCATCGTCCTTGCCTATGCCGCCACCAACGATCCACGCGTGTTGGGCAGCATCGCACTGGCCCCTCACGTGATTGTCGAGGCCGAGAGCCTCGATGCCATTCGCCACACCACCGAGGCTTGGCATCTGGGCGAATTGCGCGAGCGCCTGGCACGCCACCATGGGACAAATGTCGATGGCGCTTTTCACGGTTGGAGCGACAGTTGGTTGCACCCGGACTTTTCCTTGGATGATCTCGAAGCGCAGTTGGCTTATATCGAAAAGCCGTTGCTGGTCATTCAGGGTCGCGAAGACCACTACGCCACGCCCGAGCAACTGGTGGTCATCCAGCGACAGGTGCCTGGGCCGTGCCGCTGTGTGTTGCTGGACAACTGCGGACACTTTCCCCAGACCGAAGCGACCGAGCGCACCTTGCAGCTGATCTGCGAATTCCTGGAGCGCCTCCCCGCCTTTATTTGAAATTGCCTTGGGTTTCCGGAATCACCACGCTGCCGATCAGGTAGATCACCGACAGACCGGCGGCGAAAATCGCCAGCACCATGGGGATCTGCGCCGGGCTGCTGCTGACCAGGGACACAAAGGTCGGCATGGTGCCGCCGAGGGCGAAACCGATGTTCCAGGACAACCCGGTGCCGCTGGCTCGCAGCTCGGTGGCAAAGCGTTCGTTGAGGAAGATCAGGATCGGCGCGATGATCGCCCCGCCCATGAAGCCTATGCCCACGCAATACAGCGCAGTGCGGGTCAGCGAGCCCGGTTCGGCGACACCAAGGAACATTATCGGCAGGCTCACCAGGTTGATCACACCCAGTAGCATGAAGGTCTTCTTGCGGCCGATCAGGTCGCTCAGATAACCGAACGCCAGTGCCCCGACAATGGTTGCCGCCGACCCATACATGAGCATCTGCGAAGTCTGCGTATGGGGCACTTTGGCGACCACGTTGAGCAAGGTCGGCAGATAACCGCAGGCCAGGTAATACGTGGCACCGCCTCCAAACGTAATCAGCAGGTTGACCAGCATCACGCCGCGGTACTCGCGACCGAACAGACGCTTGAGTGGCGACACGACCACGATTGCCGGCCCCTTGGTTTTGCGGGCTTGTTGCAGTTGCTGCCAGACCGGGGTTTCTTCCAGGTAACGGAACATCACCAGACCGAAAAACGTGCTGAGCAAACCGCAGAAGAACATGAAGCGCCAGCCCCAGACGTCAAACTCCTCCCCGGGAAAGATCTCCGACAACACCAGATAAGTGAATGACGCCAACAGCGCGCCCATGCCGGCACCGGCGCCACCGATCAACCCGGACATCAAGCCGCGATAGCGCGGTGAGATGGATTCGGTGCCGATGGTGTGAGTGGAGGCGACGATGCCGCCAACGAAAATGCCCTGAATTACCCGCAAGACCAAAAACAGTATCGGGGCCAACACCCCGACCTGGTGAATGGTCGGCAAGGCGCCAAACAGTGCCGTGGAAATACCGACGCCGACCATCGACACCATCAACGCACGCTTGCGGCCGTGTTTGTCGGCGTACGCGCCGAAGATCGCCGAGCCCAGCGGACGCACCAGCAAGGCCACGGCGAACGAGGCATATACCGCGGCCAGCGACAGGGTCGGGGTGTCCGAGGGGAAGAACAGGCGGCCGATGATGGGCGCCACGTAGAGCAGAATGAACAGGTCGAACAAATCCAGAGCCCAGCCGAATGTCGAGGCAAATGCCGCGAGCAAGGCCTTGCCCGGTGGAATCTGCGGTGTATCGGTAGCGGCGCTGGCGGGTGATGCAGTTATTGTTGTTGTCGTAGTCATGGTTGCCTCACACAAACGGTCAATCGAAACGTTCTGCATCCCGGTGCGCGGGTTGCGGGTAATCAGCAGGTCAGCGGTGATGCCTTGATGTGCCCTTTCAGTTGCATTGAAGGGGCGGCAGGCCCTGCTCCGTAAGGCGTACGCTGTTACCAACATACTCCCGGGCCCGCTCGCCAGTACGATTTACTCGCCGATAAACACGGCCGCACGCTTGCTGTGAAACGCTTCAACGCCTTCCTTGAAGTCCTTGGAACTACGCAGACGGCTGTAGCAGTGACCTTCCATTTCGATCGCGACGGTCAGCGGCGCATCTTCGTTGTCATTGATCAGTTTTTTCGCCGTGCGCTGAGCCAGCGGCGAGAAGCGACGCAGTTCATCGACCAATGCATCGACGGTGCTTTCCAGTTCGGTATCCGGCACGACCTCGGTCGCGATACCCCAGGCATAGGCCTGGTCGCCGGTGATGCGTTTGGCGCGCATCACCATGTGCTTGGTGCGGGTGATGCCGATGATTTTCTGCAGGCGTGCGGAGCCACCCGAGCCCGGGATCTGGCCCAGGTTCTGCTCAGGCAAGGCGTAGCGAGTGGTTTGCGAAGCAATTCGGAAATCACAGGCCAGCGACAGTTCAAAACCGACGCCGAAGGTGTAGCCACGGTTGGCAACGATCACCGGTTTTTCGCAACGTGCCGGTGCCGCGACGTTCCAGGCCAGCTTGGAAACGTGCTCTGGCGACGCTTCGAGGAAGCCCTTGATGTCGCCACCGCTGGAGAAGTGTTCACCCACCGAGCGCAGCACGATGACGCGCACGCCTTTGTGTGCATCGAGGGCTTCGAAGACCTGGCGCAGTTCATCACGCTGACCCATGGAAATGACGTTCAACGGTGCGCGGTTGAGGATGATGTCGGCGCGCTCGCGGGACACATCGACTTCAACCTGGAAGCCATCGAACTGAGTGTCGAGAAATTGCTGGATCGCTTGTTGTTGCATGAGAGTGTCCTCTGGATGATTAGCTGATGGCCTTCAAGGCCTGTTCCTGGAATTGGGCCAGCAGCACGCGCCGCAGCACCTTGCCCACTGGAGATTTTGGAATCTGATCGATGAACTGGTAACGCCGTGGCCGCTTGAATTTGGCCAGGCCCGAAGTGATGCAATGGGCATCGAGGTCGCCTTCCGTGACCTCGGCGCGCAACTTGATAAACGCGGCAATGATCTTGCCCCACTGCTCGTCGGGCAGACCGACCACCACCACTTCTTCCACTGCCGGGTGCAGAGAGAGCATGTTTTCGATTTCCGCCGGGCTGACGTTTTCGCCGCCGGTGATGATCAAGTCATCGACACGCCCCGTGACGAACAGATCACCCTCCAGATCGAAGTAGCCGATGTCACCGGTGAAATACCATCCGTCACGTAATGCCTTGGCGGTCGCTTCGGGGCGGTTCAGGTAGCCTTCGAACGCCTCGTCACTCGCCAGGTCGGCGATGATCTGGCCCTCCTCCATTGGGTTGACCTGCACGTCCGGCGTTTCAGCATCAATCGGCACCACGCGCACGCGCTGGTTCATTGCACTGCGCCCTGACGAACCGGGTTTGCGGCTGGCTTGCTGGTCGATGGTGAAGGTGTAGATCTCCGAGCTGCCGTAATGATTGACGAACAATTGCGGCTGGAACGCCTGCTCGACGCGACGCATCAAACCGTCGCTCATCGGTGCACCGGCAAAGCCGATTTTCTCCACACTGGCGACTCGCTCGCGGGTAAAGGCCGGGTGTTCGATGAGCATGTGGTAGAGCGTCGGCACCAGGTACAGGTTGCTGACCTTTTCCCGCTCGATGGCCTGCAACGTCGCTTCCACGTCGAACTTCGGCACACAGACGAAATGTCCGTCGATCAGCGCCATGGACAGCAACGAACGCACGCCCATGGTGTGGTAAAGCGGCATGACACCCAGCGTGCACTCGCCCTGGCGGTAAAGGTTTTGCGCGACGTGGGCCACCGCCGCGGCACGTTCGCAACGGTGCCGACGGGGCACGCCCTTGGGCTTGCTGGTGGTTCCGGAGGTGTACAGCAGCAGTGAAAAGTCTTCGGCGTCGGCCTGCAAAATGATGCCGGAGGGGGTCTGCGAACACAGTTCCTCGAAACTCAGGTCGGTGTTGGCAGCACGCAGACCTGTGGCGATCCGTGGCAGCCTTGTGGCGGCACTGCAACCGGCCACGGCGGTCACGGTAGCATCGTCGTAAGCCACTGCACGGATTTGCGCATCTTCGATGCAGTAGCCCAGTTCATCGGCGGTCGAACGCCAGTTCAACGGGGTCATGACGATGCCCGCAAACTGACAGGCCCAATGCAGGGTTGCCATCTGCCAGCGGTTTTGCATCGCAACCAGCAGTCGATCACCGCGTTGCAGCCCAAGGCATTGCAAGCCCCAAGCGGCACTCTGGATATCGACGAACCAGTCTTCATAGGTTTTCTTCAACGCACCGTCACTGACCGCCACGGCGTGCGGCCGGCGTTCAACGGCAGCGAGGAAACTGCGTCCGAGATCGAACATTGTTGTTATACCCCTTCGTTCGTTTGGCGCTGGGCAGCGACTTCGAGCACGGCCTGGACGATGCCGGTGTAGCCCGTGCAGCGACATAGATGCCCCGAAAGCATGTCGCGTACCTGGGTCTCGTCCGGGTTGGGTACCCGTTCGAGAAAATCCACGCAGGACATGAGAATGCCCGCAGTGCAAAAGCCGCACTGCAAGGCGTGATGACGGCGAAAGGCTTGTTGCAGGTCGCTCAGTGTGTCGTCGTCGGCCAGGGACTCGACGGTCTCGATACGCCGCTCGTGCCCCTGTACGGCGAGCATCAGGCAGGAGCGCATGGCGACTCCGTCCACCAGCACCGTGCAGGCACCGCAGACACCGTGTTCGCATCCGACATGGACACCGGTGGCACCGAGGTCGTGGCGAAGGAAGTCGCAGAGTTGGGTTCGCGGTTCAGCCAGGGCTTCGCGGGAGCGGCCATTGAGTTCCAGGCGAATCGGAAAGGTTTGGTCGGCAGTTACACGCATGTTCAGACTCCTTCGATCAGCTGATGACCCAGCTCGCGAATCAGTTGGCGGCGATAGGCAGCGCTGGCCTGCACATCGTCTTGTGCGTCGAGCGACCAGGCAGTTTGATTGAGCGCGTCCGGCAGCCCCGCACCACGAGGCAGACTGCGACGTTGTGGACGGTCAGCGACCCCGCCGATGCCAAGTTCGACCTGATCCGCGCCGATGGCTGCGGCCAGGGAGACAATGGCAAAGTCGCCGTGGCGCATGGCGATTTCGCGGAAGCGATAGGTGATGCCTTCGCGCTTGAGCGGAAAACGCACCTCGACGACCAGTTCATCCGCACGCTTGTCGGTGGTGAGAATGCCTTGGAAGAAGTCGGCAGCCTTGACGATGCGCTTGCCTTTTTTCGACTCGAGAACGATCTCGCCGCCCAGCGTCACCAGGCACAGTGGCAACTCGGCGCTGGGGTCGGCGTGAGCCACCGAACCGCAGACGGTGCCGCGATTACGCGTCTGGAAGTGACCGATCCAGGGCATCGCCAGTGCCAATAAAGGCACCTCGTCCATCAGGGTCGAACGCGCCAGCAACTGCGCCTGTCGTACCCCGGCACCTACCGCCAGGCAATCCTTGCGCAGTTCGATATAGGCCAGTTCAGCCACATGATTGATATCGATCAGTAACTTGGGTTGAGCCAGGCGCATGTTCAGCACTGCCATCAGCGATTGGCCACCGGCGATGATGCGAGCTTCCTGGCCGTACTCGGCGAGCAACTCAACCACCTGACGACGGGTGTCAGCCCGAACGTAATCGAAAGCAGCCGGTTTCATTGCGCACCTCCCTTGCCAAACAGCGCGCCAAGCGAGGCCCGCAGTCGCGCCCACCAGCCGGTGGAGATGGCTTGGCCGCTGACCCGTTGCGACAGGCGAGTAAAGATTTGTCCGATGATCACTTTCGAGGCCCCTTGCAACATTCGGCCGCCGACCGCGGCGACTTTGCCGCTGACCGCCACCTGGTATTGGTATTCCAGACGTGTGTGGCCATTTTCCAGTTGGACGAAACGCACCTTGGCCTGACCCTGGGCCGAACCCATCGAGCTGCTGCCGGAACCGGACAGACGCAATGAATGCGGCGGGTCCAGATCACTCAGGGCAACCTTGGCCTCGAAGCGCGCACGGATCATGCCGACGCCGACGGTGACGTCTGCGCGGTAACGGTTTTCGCCTTCAAGCACGAGGTCGTGGCAACCGGGAATGATTGCCGCCAGCGTCTGCGGGTCGAGCAAGGTATCGAAGACCTGTTGCGGCGCAGCAGGAATCACCACCGAGTCGTTGGCCCGCAGTGCCGGTCCACCGGCAGCTGCCGCGTCCAGGTTTTCATCGGGCTCCATACCGGCGGGCCGTGGCGGCTCGTCGATCCCGATGAGCGTGCGTACTTTCGATGGCGTCAGTGGCAGACGGATGTCCGAGCGGCCAAGGGCGTCGGCCACCGCGTTGGCGATGCACACCGGCGTGCTCATATTGTTGCCCTCGCCCACACCCTTGGCGCCCAGTGGGGTGAATGGCGATGGCGTTTCCATGTGCAGGATCACCGGTTCGATCACTTCCGGTGCGGTCGGCACCAGATAATCGGCGAAGGTCCCGGAGAGGAAACTGCCGTCCTCGCCATAGGCGAACTCTTCCATCAGCGCCGCGCCGAGGCCTTGGGTGAAGCCACCACGAATCTGGCCATCGACCAGCGCCGGGTTGAGCAGGCGGCCGGCGTCATGGCAGGTGACGTAGCGATCGATGTGGATCTCGCCGGTCATGCGGTCGATTTCCAGACCACAGATGTCGAAGACAAAGCCGTAGCACAGCGAGCTGTTGACCTGATCCTGGTCGTCCGGGGCCACCAATTGCGGCGGGCTCCAGAACGCGGTTTCGCGCAGTCCGCCACTTTCACCTTCCGGCAGCAGGCCCGGCGACCAGTGGGTCGCACCGGCAATCCGATGGAATGGCGCGACCGCTCCGCCATTGACCACAAAAATCTTGCCGCCGGCGAAACGAATATCTTCGGGGCTGGCCTGCAATTGCTCGGCGGCAATCGCGGCGAGGCGATCGCGGATCTTCAGCGCCGCCTTGTAGACGGCACCGGCCACAGCGCCGGCGAAGCGGCTGGAATAGTTGCCCGAGGCAATCGACCAAGCGTCCTTCTGGGTATCCAGTTCGACGTTGACCACGATGGATTCCAGCGCAACCCCAAGCACTTCAGCGACGACCTGAGCGACGGTGGTTTGATGGCCCTGCCCTTGCGGTGCCGAGGACACGTGCACACTGACGTCACCCAATGGGCCGACGTTGATGGTGGCGGTGGCGACAGCGCCGTTTTTCGGACCGGCCTTGCGCCGCTCTTCGGGTGTCATCGCGGTGGTGATGTATCCCATGTTGGAAATCGAAGGCTCGATGACGGCGGCATAACCGATGCCGTAGATCCGGCCTTCGGCACGCGCCTGATCACGACGTTCGAGCAACTCGTCGAGTCCACCGTCAGCCGCCGCCAAGGCAATGCCTGCCTGGTAATTGCCGGAATCGAGCAACGCACCGGCGGCCGCGCGATAAGGGAAGGCATCGGCCGGCACCAGGTTGCGGCGGATCACGTCCAACGGATCAAGCTTCAACTGCACGGCGATGTGTTGCAGCAGACGCTCCAGGGCGAAATAGACCTGTGGGCCACCAAAACCACGGTTCAGGCCGGAAGGGGTTTTGTTGGTCAGCACCACTCGGTTGCGCACTTGCAAATTACGGATCGCGTAGGCCCCCGTCAGGTTGCCGTGCATGCGGTAGAAAGTCGCCGGTTCAGGCGCTCTCAGGTAGGCACCACAATCGTCGATCTGGTCATAACGCAAAGCGGTGATGCGGCCATCTGCTTCTACCGCTGCTTCAATTTCGGTCACCCGATTGGTCGCCGAGGAAGCCCCCTGCAAATGTTCCAGACGGTCCTCGACCCACTTCACCGGTGCGCCGACCTTGCGTGACGCCAGGCCCATCATCACCACGTAAGGGAAAACCCCTTGCTTGATGCCAAAGCTGCCGCCGGAGTCTTTCGGTGTGCGCAAACGCAAGCGGTTGCCGGGCACATTCAGTGCACGGGCCATGACCGTGTGCAACGCATAGGGGCCCTGAAAATTGGCCAGCACGTCATAAATGCCGGTGGCGCGCTCGTACTGAGCGAGCACTACATAGCATTCAATGGGTGTGCAGGAACTGCGCGGAAACTTCACTTTGAGCGAGACTTTGTGCGGCGCCTGCTCGAACGCCTGCTCCGGCTCGCCATAACGAAAGCGTCGTTCGTTGACCACGTTGCTGCCGACGGCTTCGTGCAGGATCGGCGCCTGTTCGGCGGTGGCCCGTTCGGGATCGATGATCGGGGGCAGCGGCTCGTATTCAACGCGCACACCTTCGATGGCGTCCTCGGCCAGATAGCGGCTCTCGGCGATCACCACGGCCACCGGCTCTCCGACATAGCGCACCTTGTCCACGGCGACGCACCAGTGCTCCATCGGCTGACGCACACCCACCGGGAACGGCAGCGCCCAGCGTTTGACGTCTTCGCCGACCAGCACGCCGTGCACGCCTTTCATCAGCAGCGCTTTGGAAAAGTCCACCGAGGTGATCCGCGCATGAGCGTGGGGTGAACGGATAATTGCGGCATGCAGCGTACCCGGCGGGATCGCAGCGTCATCGGCATAGCAGCCGAGACCGCGCAACAATGCGGCGTCCTCGACACGGGTCTGACGGGCGCCGATGTGGCCGGTCTGGCTTTCGGTAGCAGGTTGGAAACTAGTCATTTTTTCGCGGCTCTTGTTGTTTTGCAGCGCGATAGCGTTAGAGCCGAGTGTGTGAGAAAGGCGCAGGGAGCGCCCTGCCTGGGGAGAGGGAGTTCTGCGTTGGAGTCTGACAATTTGCCTTAGCGTCTGATTTTCAGGTTTGGGACCGGACAGAATTGCCGGTCAGGGATGGGACGCGAGAAGGCTCAGGAACGCTTCGACTTCTGCATAGGGCATCGGTTTGGCAAAGAAATACCCCTGAAAAATATCGCAGCGACTGCCCTTCAGGAAATCCACCTGAAACGCCGTTTCCACGCCTTCGGCGACCACCGTCAGGCTGAGGTGATGGGCCATGGAAATAATGCCTTGGGTGATCGCTGCATCGTGATGGTCGGTAGCGATTTCCTGGATGAACGAGCGGTCAATCTTGATCTTGTCGATGGGCAAACGCTTGAGGTAGCTGAGGCTGGAAAAACCGGTGCCGAAATCATCGAGCGCAATGCACACCCCCAACGCCTTGAGCCGGTGCAATGTGTCGATCGCCTGTTCAGCGTTATGCAACAGAAGCGACTCGGTGATCTCCAACTCCAGTTGCTCACCACAGAGTCCGTGTTTCTCCAGGGTGGCTTGTACATACTGGACGAAATGGCCACGCTGAAAATGCATCGGCGAAATATTCACCGCCATCGAGATGCCGGTGATGCCCTGCTCGCCTAGCTGGCGCAAGTGCGCACAGGCCGTATCGAGTACCCAAAGGCTCAGCGGGATGATCTGACCACTGTCCTCTGCCACCGGCACAAACACTGCGGGTGAGATAAATCCTTTTTCAGGATGCTCCCAGCGCAGCAACGCTTCGATCCCGACCACCCGCCCCGTGCGCGCCTCTATCTGCGGTTGATAATGCAGCTTGAACGATTGAGTTTCGATAGCCTTTTGCAGGTCATTGCGCAGGCTCGCGTGCTCGCAAACGCGCTGATTGAGATCGCTGGTGTACCACTGAAAGTTGTTGCGCCCTTGCTGCTTGGCTTTGTACATGGCCATGTCAGCCTGCTGGATCAGCTGCATCGGCTGCTCGATGTGACCATCGCTCAGGGTGATGCCAATACTTGCACTCACGTGCAGGTCAATGCCCTGGATGCAGTAGGGTCTGGCAATGCTGGCCATCAAGCGCTCGACCACCGGTACAACGTCCTCATCACGAAGCAGGTCCGGCAGCAGCACGATAAATTCGTCACCGCCCATGCGCACGATGGTGTCACCGGGACGAACCTGCCGGGTCATACGCTGCGCCACCTCAATCAGCACCTGATCGCCGAAGTAATGCCCGATCGAATCGTTGATGGATTTGAATCCATCCAGATCAATGCACATCACCGCCAGACGACGCTTGCGCCGACGACTGATGTGACAATCCAGCATAAGCCGGTCTTCAAGCGAAACACGGTTAAGCAAACCGGTCAGGCGGTCATGGCTGGCGTTGAAACTCAATTGGCGCTCGAAATGCTTTTGCTCGCTGATGTCTCGGGCTATGCCAAATACCCCGACGATCTCTCCGTTGACCATGATCGGCAGGTTGGAAATGTCCATGGTCAGCAATTTATCACTCTCGTCGAGAAGCCGTGCCTCGAAGCGTTGAGGCTCTCCAGCGCGGGCTGCGGAAAAATGCTGACTGACCCGTTCCAGGTCTTCTTCGAGCAACAGGCGGGAAAAGTGATGACCGAGGAAATCGGTTGCGGTGTGCGGTTTCAGCTTCAGGCCTGCCGGATTCACACTCTGGATGTTGCCGGCCAGATCGAGGGCGAACACCGGGTTGGGGTTGTAGGTGAACAATGATCGAAAACGTTGTTCGCTTTCCTCCAGACGTTGGCCGTCACGTTCGCGGCGGATCGCAATGACTGCCAGTTGGGCTGCAAAGGCCAATCGTTGAATCTGCGCCTCGTCCGGCGCATGGGCGCGGTTCTGGTACAGGGCAAATGTACCCAACACGTTTCCTTGATGGGAGAGCAACGGCACCGACCAGCAGGAACGCAGGTTATGCCCCAGCGCCAGGCTGCGGAAACGCTCCCAGTTTGGGTCCTGGGCGATGTCTTCGGTGACCACAAGCTCGCGCCGGAATGCTGCGGTGCCGCAGGTTCCTTCCTGTGGACCAATGGCCATTCCATGAATCGCCTCGCTGTACTCGGCCGGCAGCCCGGGCGCCGCGCCGCTTAGCAAGTGTTTGCCCTCGGCATCAGTGAGCAGGATAGAGCAGAAAGTTTCGGGGGTCTGTGCGTCGTGCATCTGACAGATGGCGCAGAGTATGTCGCCCAGATGATGGTCGGTCGCGATCATGCCGAGAATGTCACGTTGCGACTCGGGGAAGGTCTTGCTGTGAAAGCTCGGACGAGTATTCATGGTGGTTCCTGAAGACTCTCGAGGTCGTCCGGTCTTCAGAGAGCCTGAAACAGTGGGCGGCCGATCACTGTCCACTAGTGCGTCGGACGCGCACTCTATAGAGCACCGACCCGCTAAAAAAAGGCTCAGATCCAACATAAAAAACAGTATCAGATTGCCGCCGTTTGGCTGGAATGGTCGGGGTGCTCCGTTCTGCTGGGCCGGACAGTTCGGAAGCTGCAGCCCGGTTTCCATGAACTTGGACCGATGAACATTTCCACGCCAATAGCCTTCGGACCTGCCGCAAAACATAGTAACGGCCTGCCTATGAACATATGACATGGCCCACTTGTAAAATCGTGTATTAGAGGGTTCCCCGCTTTATGTGAGCTGCACCTGGAAACCTGAGATTTCGAATAAAACCTGGATCTGAAAATCAAGGCGTTACCTGGTGCGGCGAATCCGTGTGCGCGGCGCACTGGCAACGACCTCTCACAATATTTTCACATCGTCTTACGTACAGTCGATCTAGCTCCTTTTGTGATTCCCAGCCCGCGCTCCCCATCGCGGGTTTTTTTTCGTCCGCAAAAACTGCGGACCGCTTGGAATTCTGAACTGTCTCATCTCAGTTGACAGTCAAACGCATTTCACCGGCTTTTTCCGCACCCTCCAGATCCTTAATCTGAGCCCATGTTGAACGACAACATTCACTCACTTCAAAAGGACTTCATCATGAGCAACGCTACCTACAACCGCTTGAACAAAGACGACGCAGTAGTGCTGTTGGTCGACCACCAGACCGGCCTGATTTCACTGGTTCAGGACTTTTCACCCAACGAGTTCAAGAACAACGTGCTGGCCCTGGCAGACGTCGCCAGGTTTTTCGAACTGCCGACCATCCTTACCACAAGCTTCGAGCAAGGCCCGAATGGCCCATTGGTGCCAGAGCTGAAAGAGATGTTTCCTGACGCGCCTTACATTGCTCGACCTGGTCAGATCAATGCCTGGGATAACGAAGATTTCGTCAAGGCAATCAAGGCCACCGGTCGCAAGCAATTGATCATCGCCGGCGTGGTCACAGACGTCTGCGTAGCGTTTCCGACCCTGTCGGCACTGGCAGAAGGCTTTGACGTGTTCGTGGTGACCGACTCTTCCGGTACGTTCAACACGACTGTGCAACAGGCATCCTGGAACCGCATGACACAGGCCGGTGCGCAAATGATGAACTGGTTCTCGGTGGCCTGTGAGCTACAGCGCGACTGGCGCAACGACATCGAAGGCCTGGGTAATCTCTTGTCCCAGCGCATTCCAAACTATCGCAACTTGATGAACAGCTACTCGGCGTTGACTGCACGCCAATCGTAAGTCTGGTTTGCAACCCAAGGCCCGCTTTTGCGGGCTTTGGGCATAGGTTTCATGGTGAACTCTCGCACATTGCGCTTGATGAAACTCCCCTCCCCCATACGGCTTGATTCGATTATTCACAATTCGTACTGAACGCAATTTTACAGCCACCACCGCACCATATCCGCACCAACCTCATGCTCCTGCCGCCTGCAGCTAACGTCCGATATGTCGGATTCACCCATTCACAGAGTAAAGACCTAAAGATCTCTCTGTATGGTTCAACGCTCGCGGATACCTGGAATCAGTATGACGTCGGTGCCAAAACCAAGCTTCCACTGGGGGAGGATTTGGATTTGTGACTATTGCGGCGGTACTCCCTCGATCAAGTAGACATCGGTCTTGGCTGAACGCTGGCGGACTTTCCTCAGTTCGGTGTACTCCGCAGAGTTGTACCAAGCCTGGGCTTTTTCGACGCTCGCAAACTCGATGACAACACGGCGTCGCTTTGGCGCTTCACCTTCAAGCGAGATGGTCTTCCCACCACGCACGATGAAATGCCCTCCATAGGGTTTGAAGGTTGATTCAACCTGTGCACTGTAAGGCTTTATCCCCTCCGGATCGGTAACCTCAAACTCCGCGACATAGTAGGCCGGTGGTGCTGCCGCATGGTCGTCCGATGCCATCACCCGACAACTGCCCACCGCAAAACACGCCAGTCCCGCCATTGCAATTGCCATCACCTTTAAATTTTTCATCGCTTTGCTCCATTGAAAACCAGCTTGCCCAGCGCGCAAATCTCTTTCGAACTAGCCGGTTACGAGCCAGGCCGGGTGCTAAGCTCGATTGGCGTGGTTTCAATCAAGCGCTTCGACAGAATCATCGACTTGGTTGTGGCAGCGTACTTTTTGAAGTGCGGCGATTCGATATGGCTTTGGTATGCCGAGTCGCTGGCGTAGATTTCGAAGAAATGGAACCAATTTGGGCGGTCGACTTCGGCGACGGCGTAGATTGATATGACGCCCGGCTCTACTCGAGTCGATTCTGAGATCTCCTCTTTGACTGCGGCTTGATAGGCCGCAACCTGTGCAGGATCGATTTCGAGTTGCGCGATGCGTACCACCAAGCCATTTTCTTCGGCGGCCAGCGCTTGTCCCGCAAGTAATCCAACCAATGCGACCACTCCTAATAAACGTTTACCCATCAGGTTTCCCCCTCCTTCACTGCGGCAGCGCATTCGCCACCACGTAATCACCCTTCTGCGTCGTGGCTGAATTACCGCCAGCGCTGACGATTAAGTATTGTCGGCCCACCGCGAGTTGGCATGCCGATTGGCATAGGTAGGTGAGTGGCGATTCCGAGATGGATTGGCCTTTGACATAGCTTGAGGCGCTACTGCTTAACCAGAGAGCCGCGTCGGCGATCTCCTCTGGTGAGGCCACCCACGCTAATCAAGGAGTAAGAAGATGAATATGGGGCAAATGTGGGATGTTCTGATGAGTGTTACTCAGCAATCCAGGTAGCGACTGCGCTAGAGGGCTCGAGTCAGTAGAAGCAGGCGCACAGCCGGACTAATGAGAGATATTCATTGCTTCATGTCGGTTTTGCCGTGTAGTCCGCAGGAGGGTCTTGCAATAGTTTGTCAGCTCTATCGCATATCCAGCAGGAGCTTGCCTCATGAGAACACTCGTCACCGCCTCGATGCTGACTGCCGCGATCCTGTCCGACGCATCTGCGCATGCAGCGGATCTTCCGAAGGATCAAGCCATGAGTATTGTCAGGAATGGCGACCAAGCCTCACTGATGGGGGCTCCAGGCAATTTCGTCGGCAACGTAAGGATCGACCCTCTTTTCGCTGCGCGTGAACCCTCTACTGTTTCTGCGGGTGCGGTGACATTCCAGCCGGGGGCTCGATCGGCTTGGCACACACATCCCAAAGGCCAAACGTTGGTAGTCACCACAGGCGTTGGCTGGATTCAGCAGGTAGGCGGTGAGAAAACTGTAATAAAGCCAGGCGATGTAATCTGGACACCGCCCGACGTTAAACACTGGCACGGGGCGACCGCGACCACGGGAATGACCCATATCGCGATTCAAGAGGCTGTGGATGGAAAGAATGTCGTATGGATGGAGCCAGTCAGCGAAGCGCAATACGAGGCATCGCGATGAGGCCTTTTCAAGCAGGCGTCGCCTGCCTTGGCCTGCTCCTGGCCGCTTGTGCCTCAACGGTTCGCGCCGGCCACCGCTAGCTGATGATCGCTGGCTCATCAAGGGGCTGCAGCTCGCGGATCAGGTCGATAAGCAGACGCAGCCCCATCGGTAACTGCCGGTGACTGGAGTAGTACATGTGAAAACCAGGTGCGATGCTGGCCCAATCATCAAGAACAGTTGTGACGTACCCGCTCGCGATAAGAGGCGCCATGGCCGGCTCTGGCGCATACATCAATCCGGCCCCCTGACGGGCTAAAGACAGGCCGACACGGGTTTCGTCAATTGTAATCAACCCAGGAACCGCAATTGAAATTGCTTCCTCGCCCTTCTCGAACTCCCAGTCGTACATACAGCCGTTGCCCAAGCGAATGCGCAAACAGCGGTGCTTGAGCAAATCCTGCGGATGCTCTGGAACACCAAAGCGCTTCAGGTATTGCGCAGCGCCAGCCACGACCCAGCGAATGTCCGGAGACAAACGTTGAGCGATCATGTCCTCCGGAACAGTGCCGCCGTAGCGTATACCTGCGTCATGGCCTCCGCCGATAACATCGACGATCAGGTTGGTAACAGTCAGGTCAATCTGGATTTCCGGGTAGCGGTCGTTGAAGACGGGCAATACGGGGCCGAGCAACAGATCTGCGGCATCGCTGAGCAAGTTCAAGCGAATACGACCAGTTGGCTCATCTCGGAAACGATTGAGAACCTCCATGGCCTGCCCCATCTCAAGCATGGGCTCGCTTATCAGGTTGTGCAGCTCTTCGCCCGCCGCAGTGAGGGTGACGCTGCGAGTGGTGCGATTGAGTAGACGAACGCCGATTCTGGTTTCCAGACCCTTGATAGCATGGCTCAAGGCGGAGGCACTGATCCCAACCTCTATGCCAGCTCGATTAAAGCTCTGATGGCGAGCAATTGCGAGAAAGTAGACAAAGTCTGCGAGGTTGGCGCGGCTTATATTCATGAGGCCTCACAACTTGGATTTGGGATGGAAGCCAGACCAGCGACCACGTCAGAGGATTCTACCGTCCACATAGATGTATATTTGATGAGTGTTTCTCATCAAATAGTCTCACTTTACTCATCAGTTGGGCGATCGCTGGTCAATGCATGGGACAACGAAGACTCTGATCAAGGCCACCGCATTGACAGCCATGGCTGCCAGCAAAAATAACGGCAAGATGTGAATTTTTTCGTGCCTTCCTGTATCTGATCAGAAAGAAGCAGTGCTATCAAAAAGATGGCATCGGTAAAGGCAAGCTCGTCTGGCCTGCGCCACACCGCAGCTCAGTGGTGTGCATCAGGACAAATCAGTTACAGGGTGGCTCGCATGAAATCACCTGAGAAAGCCGTTAATCCGATCGGATTGGAAGACATCACCATTGTCGACGACGCGAAAATGCGCAAGGCGATCACTGCCGCTGCACTCGGCAACGCGATGGAGTGGTTCGATTTCGGCGTCTATGGTTTTGTTGCCTATGTTCTCGGCAAGGTATTTTTCCCCGGTGCTGATCCCGGTGTGCAGATGATTGCCGCGTTGGCCACCTTCTCGGTTCCGTTCCTGATCAGGCCTCTGGGCGGTTTGTTTTTCGGTACGTTGGGCGATAAGTATGGTCGGCAGAAAGTCCTGGCGGCCACTATCGTGATCATGTCCCTCAGCACCTTCGCCATCGGGCTGATTCCGTCGTATGCCTCGATCGGCATCTGGGCGCCGATCCTCCTGTTGCTCGCTAAGATGGCCCAAGGTTTTTCAGTGGGAGGTGAATACACGGGTGCCTCGATCTTCGTCGCCGAATATGCTCCGGATCGCAAGCGCGGTTTCCTAGGCAGCTGGCTGGATTTCGGCTCTATCGCCGGCTTCGTCTTCGGCGCAGGTCTGGTCGTGCTGATTTCCACCATTCTCGGTGAAGAGCAGTTTGAGGCATGGGGCTGGCGCCTGCCCTTCTTCCTCGCCCTGCCCCTGGGCATGATCGGGCTCTACCTGCGTCACGCGCTGGAGGAGACACCGGCGTTCCAGCAGCATGTCGAGCAACTGGAACAGGGTGATCGCGAGGGCCTTGCCACTGGCCCGAAAGTGTCTTTCAAGGAGGTGGCCACCCAGCACTGGCGCAGCCTGATGACCTGCATTGGCGTAGTGGTGGCCACTAACGTCACCTACTACATGCTGCTCACCTACATGCCGAGCTACCTGACACACAACTTGCACTACAGCGAAAATCACGGCGTGTTGATCATCATCGCGATCATGGTCGGCATGTTATTCGTCCAGCCGGTAATTGGGCTCATCAGCGACAAGATTGGCCGCCGCCCCTTCATTATCTTCGGTAGCGTCGGCCTGTTCTTCCTCGCCATCCCGGCCTTCATGCTCATCAACAGCGGCAAGATCGGCCTGATCTTTTCCGGTTTGCTGGTGCTGGCTGTGCTGCTCAACTTTTTCATCGGCGTAATGGCTTCCACCCTTCCGGCGATGTTTCCCACTCACATCCGCTACAGCGCCTTGGCCAGTGCCTTCAACGTCTCGGTGTTGATCGCGGGTCTTACCCCTGCCGCCGTAGCCTGGCTGGTGGAAAGCACGGAAAATCTGTATATGCCGGCCTACTACCTGATGGTGATTGCCGTGGTGGGGCTGATAACCGGCGTAACGATGAAAGAAACAGCCAACAAACCATTGCGTGGTGCAGCTCCGGCGGCTTCCGACATTGAGGAAGCGCATGAACTGCTTCAGGAACATCACGACAACATCGAGCAGAAGATCGAGGACATCGACAAAGAAATTGCCGAGCTGGAAGCTAAACGCGAGCATCTCGTGCAGCAGCATCCGCGAATCGAATAACGCGGCGACTGGACGTGAGATCCACTGCCGGCACCCCGGGCGGGGTGTCGGTGTTCCAAAATTATGAACCTGTCCCGACGAAACGTAGCGTGCCCTAGCCTAACGCGGTATCGAGAAACATCATCACGCCAAAACCCAACATCAGCCCCAAAGTGGCGGGCGTTTCATGACCGTTGCGATGCGTCTCTGGTATGACTTCATGGGAGACCACGAAGATCATTGCCCCCGCAGCAAGGCCAAGTGCGATGGGGTAGCCCAGGGCAAAGCCACTGGAAATGCCAAGGCCTACGAGGGCGCCAAAGGGTTCCATCAAGCCAGACCCCACTGCGATCAGTGCCGCGCGCAGCGCCGAGATGCCGGTCACCCGTAAAGCCATGGCGACGGCCAAACCCTCGGGTATGTCCTGGATGGCGATCGCGGTCGTCAGCGGTATACCGACCTGCATGTCGCCGGTGGCAAAGCTGACACCAATCGCCATGCCTTCCGGCAGGTTATGCAGGGTGATCGCCAGGACGAAAAGCCAGACTCGATCGATACGCTTGGCTTCAGGCCCGCGCCGGCCGGTTTTCTCATGTTCGTGAGGAACAAATCGATCAAGGCCGATCATCAATGCAACACCGAGCGCCAATCCCAGCACCACGATACTGGCCGCCAGCAAACCGTTACCGGTGAGTTCCTTGGCCGCTTCGATGCCCGGCAAGATGAGCGAGAAAGAACTGGCAGCCAGCATCATCCCTGCAGCGAAGCCCAGCATGATGTCCTGAGTGCGCGCCGCAATATCGCGCAGTGCAAGCGCGACGACAGCCCCCACGGCTGTCGCAGCAAAGCCCGACAGCCCACCAAGAAAAGCGAAACGCAGATTGTCCTTGTTGGCCCCGGCGAAAGCTCCATAACCGCTGACCATCAGCACTATCATCACGGACAGTAGAGCCAGCCAAAACACCATGCCGCCCCATCCCGAACGGGTCAGCTGTACAAACAAGGCGCGTAAGGGGGCTACAAATGAAGAAGGCGGTTCCGACATGCAGGGCCCCTTACTTTCGTGTTGCGCGTTCAAGGGCGCATCCGAAGGTTCGAATTTTATGAGCGGTGACAAGCCCCGCTGGATACAGGGCTGGATCACGTTTTTTACCGGGGATCTTGCTGTCTGTCCATTACCGCATTGTCCGTTTCTTCACGCACCCGGTCGGGATCCAGTCCGGTGCTGTCATCATCAAGCGGACGCTCACCTTCGTTATCAGGTAACTCGTCTATGCCCTCCTCCTTCATCGGGTCGACTTCAGTGCGACCAGGACTCAGTGGATCGGGTGAAGTTGGCATCGGGTCGTCTTGTCCCGCACCGCCCTGCAACTTTGGATCATTATTCATACGCACCTCTCAGCACCCTCACCATTGAGGATGTATAGCTTGGAGATGCTTCGAATTTCGAGCGTTCGATTTATCCGCGTACCGATCGTCGACGTCCTCCGGGGCAGCCATTGAGTCATCTCGATGGAACATTGCGCGAAGCGTCGTCCTCTATCGCAACACCAAGACACTCTGAGGACGCCGCCATGATCGATCCAAAAACCGGTATGAAGCCAGGCGAGCGGTATGTCGTCGAAAGCCTGGAGCGTACCCAACACTTTCCAGGATTCTTCCTCGATGGAAAGTATTACCTGGGGCCCGAGTTGATGACGACGGTCGGATGGCTGGAAGGACAGACGTTTTTTTACGATCAACTCGACCCTACCGGAGAACCGGTGTTTGCGAATCGGGTCGCTGGCACTATTGAAAACCTGACGCTCATCCTGGCAGATGGTGCACGTCTGAACCTGAACGAGGTGAGGTACAACGCTCGAGAAGAACCCACCCCACCCGAAGTCGATAAAAGTCCCGATGTGCTCGTTCACCCTGTGTCCTCGGCGCTCAATGAAAAACTGGTGGTGATCACCGGAGCTTCAAGTGGGATAGGTCGTGCAGCAGCCCATGCATTTGCTGACAAGGGCGCACGCTTGGTGTTGAGTGCGCGTGACGAGGCCGCACTTGATGACGTTGTCGAAGAATGCACAGCACGTGGCGCTTCAGCACTGGCCGTGCGCACCGATGTCACGAACAGTGAGCAGATGCGCGCTTTGGCAGACCAGGCCGCTGCCTTCGGCGACGGACGCATCGACATCTGGATCAACAATGCCGGTGTCGGGGCGGTAGGCAGTTTTGAGGAAACGCCGCTGGAAGCGCATGAGCAAGTACTGCAGACGGACCTGTTGGGTTACCTGCGCGGCGCCTATGTGGCATGGCCGTTTTTCAAAGCGCAGAAACGTGGAATCCTGATCAATACGTTGTCACTGGGCAGCTGGGTTGCACAGCCATATGCCGCTGCCTATTCCGCCAGCAAATATGGCTTGCGTGGTCTGAGCGAAGCGTTGCGCGGTGAACTGTATGACTATCCAGATATTCATGTCTGTGACATTTATCCGGCTGTCATGGACACCCCAGGATTTCGTGACGGTGGCAATTTCACTGGCCATGCGCTGAAACCCCCGCCGCCCATTTATGACCCACATCTCGTCGCCGAAGCCATGGTGGCTTGCGCATTACGTCCGAGGCCGAGTACTACCGTCGGCGCAGCTGCAACGATGGCACGGATAGCGCATTTTTTGCTGCCGGGCTTTGCGTATCTGTCGGGCTGGTTGACTCGCTTAGGCTTGCAACACAGGCCGCAGACTCAGGCCACGTCGGGCAATCTGTTTACCCCATCGAATGCTCAACGCCAGGTTGAAGGTGGATGGCGAGTAACGACGCAACGGCCCTCGCTCGCTGTCGTAGTGGGCGCGACGCTTTTGCTGGGTGGCTTGATGTTCGCTTTGAAGCGCCATGGTCGGCAGTCAGATCGGCCGCGAGGTAAAGGTCGCAAAGTCAGCTGAGGCGCGCAGGCCGTCGTTCAGGCGCGCCATTGAGCAACGAACTACGCTTCATTCAGAATTTATGGTTTAACTAGATAGTTACCTAACTATATAATGCCCCCCTCATTTCAACGGGACATTCAACGTGAAGCAGAGTCAACGCCTCTCGGGCGTATCAAAATTCATTCTGGTCGGGCTGGGCGTGATCATCACCCTCCTCGGCCTGGCGCTGGCTGCGGGCGGCGTGAAGTTGGTCAGCCTGGGAGGCTCCTGGTACTTCCTGGTGGGTGGGCTGGTGATGGCCGTTTCCGGTCTGCTGATCGCTCGCTTCAAGACAGCCGGTGCCTGGTTATTCGCCGTGTTTCTGCTGGGCACGGCGATCTGGGCGGTGAGTGATGCCGGGCTGGTGTTCTGGCCGGTCTTCTCGCGCCTGTTCATGTTCAGCGCCGTTGGCCTGGCGGTGACGCTGGTCTACCCGCTGCTCAAGCGTGCCAATGGTGGCGTGCCAGGCCGCGGTGCCTATGGCATCGCTGCGGTGTTGGCGATTGCGCTGGCGGTGGCCGCTGGCAACATGTTCGTTGCGCACCCGACTGTCGCCGCCACGGGCACTGGCCCGGGCCTGACGCCCGTCGAGCCCGCCAACGCGCAAAAGGACTGGGCTCACTACGGTAATACCGAGGGCGGTAGCCGCTTTGCTGCGCTGGATCAGATCAACCGCGACAACGTCGACAAGTTGAAGGTCGCGTGGACGTACCACACCGGTGACGTCGCCGAGAGCGATGGCAATGGCGCCGAAGACCAGCTCACCCCGCTGCAGGTCGGCAACAAGGTGTTCATCTGCACCCCGCACAACAACCTGATCGCACTGGATGCCGACAGCGGCAAGGAACTGTGGAAGAACTCGATCAACGCGCAGTCGAAAGTCTGGCAGCGTTGCCGTGGCATGGCGTATTTCGACGCCTCCACCGTCATCGCCCAGCCGAGCAATTCGACGATCATCGAAGCCAAGCCCGCGCCGGCTGCCAATTGCCAGCGTCGTCTGCTGACCAACACCATCGATGCCCGCCTGATCGCGGTCGATGCTGACACCGGCGAGTTCTGCCAGGGGTTCGGCAACAACGGTCAGGTGGATCTGAAGGCTGGACTGGGTAATGTCCCGGACAGTTACTATCAGCTGTCCTCCGCTCCATTGATGGCCGGCACGACTGTCGTGGTGGGTGGTCGCGTGGCTGACAACGTGCAAACCGACATGCCGGGTGGCGTGATCCGTGGTTTTGACGTGATCACCGGCGCCATGCGTTGGGCGTTCGACCCGGGCAATCCGCAGGATCGCAATGCGCCGGCAGAAGGCAGCACTTATGTACGCAGCACGCCGAACAGCTGGGCGCCGATGTCCTACGACCCGGCGACCAATACGGTGTTCCTGCCAATGGGCAGTTCGTCCACCGACATCTATGGTGTCGAACGCAGCAAGCTCGATCACACCTACGGCGCCTCGATCCTGGCGCTGGATGCCACCAGCGGTGAAGAACGCTGGGTCTTCCAGACCGTTCACAACGACCTCTGGGACTTCGACCTGCCGATGCAGCCGAGCCTGATCGACTTCACCAAGGACGGCAAAACCGTACCGGCGCTGGTCATCGGCACCAAGGCCGGGCAGATCTATGTGCTCGATCGTGCCACCGGCAAACCGCTGACCGACGTTGAAGAAGTGCCGGTCAAGGCGGCCAACATCCCTAACGAACCGTACTCGCCAACCCAGCCGAAATCGGTGGGCATGCCGCAGATCGGTGCCCAGCACCTGACCGAATCCGACATGTGGGGCGCGACCCCGTACGACCAGCTGTTGTGCCGTATCGATTTCAAATCGATGCGTTATGACGGTCTGTACACTGCGCCGGGCATGGATAAATCGCTGAGCTTCCCAGGCTCGCTGGGCGGCATGAACTGGGGCAGTATCTCCACTGACCCGGTGCACGGTTTCATCTTCGTCAACGACATGCGCCTGGGTCTGTGGATTCAGATGATCCCGTCGCAGAACAAAGGCCAGGCCACTTCCGGTGGCGAAGCGTTGAACACCGGCATGGGCGCTGTGCCGCTCAAGGGCACGCCATATGCGGTGAACAAGAACCGCTTCCTGTCGGTGGCCGGTATTCCTTGTCAGGCACCGCCGTTCGGCACGCTGACCGCCATCGACATGAAGACGCAGAAAGTCGCCTGGCAGGTTCCGGTCGGCACCGTTGAAGACACCGGTCCCCTGGGTATCCGCATGCACCTGCCGATCAAGGTGGGTCTGCCGACCCTCGGCGGCACCCTGTCGACCCAAGGTGGCTTGATCTTCATCGCCGGTACCCAGGACTTCTACCTGCGCGCCTTCAACAGCGGCAACGGTGAAGAGGTGTGGAAAGCCCGCCTGCCAGTCGGCAGCCAGGGCGGCCCGATGACCTACGTCTCACCGAAGTCCGGCAAGCAGTACATCGTCATCACCGCCGGTGGTGCGCGCCAGTCGACCGATCGCGGCGACTACGTGATGGCTTACGCCTTGCCGTAAGCCCCCGTGCCCGCCTCACTGGAGGGCAACTCCTCTGTGCGCGGCACCTGCGGGTGCCGCGCCGCTTTGCGCAATCATTCAAGATTCCACCTGGAAGACTCACATGTTTTTGGCTGTTCGCTTTTCTCATGCAGGCTGGCTCAACGGCTTGCTGTTGGGCCTGACCTGCAGCGCCACCCTGCCCGCCTTCGCCGATACCGATTCGAACCTCTTGACCCGCAATACCCTGACCGGTGATTGGGGTGGTCTGCGCCACCAGATGGATCAGGACGGCATCAAATTCACCGGCGATTACAGCGGCGAAACCGCCTACAACGCCGATGGCGGCCTGCACCGTTCGGCCCGTTACTCGCAGAACATCAAGCTCGGCGCGCAGTTCGACCTGAGCAAACTGTATGGCGCGGATAACGCCGGCAAGATCCAGCTGACCATCAACGACCGACGCGGCAATAGCGCCTCCGAGGATCTGGTCGGCAACCGTCTGCCCATCCAGGAAAACTACGGCGGTCTCTACACTCGCCTGACTGAACTGAGTTACGAGCGCAGCCTGTTTACTCCGTCGCTCAACGTGAAGCTGGGCTATATGGCCATGGGCAACGACCTCGGTGGCCTGGACAGCGGCATTCTCTGCAACTTCATGAACGCCGGTTTCTGCGGCCATCCGCTGAACATGTCCGGCGGCAGTGGCTGGACCAACTACCCCAACGCCCACCTGGGCGTGCGCGTGAAGTACGACCTGTCGTCGTCCTGGCAGCTGCGCGTGGCGGCCTTCAATGTCGATCCCGAGAGCAACGGCAATTCCAGCCGTGCCTGGCACCTGGGCCCGAAACATACCACCGGGACCGTGGTGCCGATCGAACTGGTGTACAAGCACGCGGGCGAGTTGCCCGGCGAGTACAAGGTTGGCTACTACTACGACAGTTCCGATGTGCAACGCATCGGCAGCGATAAGGAAGTGTCCGGCCGCGGCGGTCATTACCTGCTGATCGATCAGGCCGTGTGGCGTTCGCAAACGTCCGAGGGTCGCAGCCTGCACGCCTTCGGCCAATACTCGGCGGCCAGCGAAGCGGCTTCACCGTTCAGCAATTGGTACGGCACCGGCGTGGTGCTGTACAAACCGTTCGAAGGTCGCCCGCGTGACACCGTCGCCCTGGGTTATGGCCGGGCCGTACCTAACCCGCGCAGCCGCGATGTGCAGCAGGACGCCGCGCTGGCCAACGGCACAACGTTGCCAAATCTGGACAGTGCCGAACAACTGGTCGAGCTTGGCTACGGCTACCAGGCCACTCCCTGGCTGACGCTGCGCCCGAATATGCAATACATCATCGAACCGGGCGCATTTTCCGGGCAGGACATCGACAATGCACTGGTGCTCGGTTTGCAGGTGAAAGCTACGCTCTGAACGGTCGATTTCCATCGCCAGTGGTGGTCACACCATTGGCGGTGAAGTCCCGACCGCCAAGGACTTTATAAATCTCGGAAACCACCTGCATCGTGGCGTCTTCGATCGTTCCTTCATTTCGGCATAAAACCCAGCCGTGATCTGCAATCGCCCGCTCGAACGACTGGGTACAAGCGACCTGTTCTTCCAGCTTATGGATCACCGTACTGCTCAGCCCACGCCCTCGTGCCGCTGCCCTTGCCCATGAAATATCCGGGTCGGTGACAACGCCGACATGCAGGTCTGGCACTTGCACGTTTCGATCAATGTTCAACTGCAGAATCTCTGCAAACGGGACTATCCGGCGAAACGCGGCATCAGACGGGTACCAGCGATCGATCAGGATGATGCTGCCAGGTGGCTGTTTAGCCAGCACGTGCCGGGAAATCCAGCTACGGCTATCAGCCAGGCGCTCACAAACTTTCAACTCCAGCTCCCGGGTGGGATTTCTGACGAGCTTGTTGACGAGGGCCATTGTTTCACCCCTATGGGGATCGCTTTTTTTCTCGCAAAGCCGGATCACCTTTCTGTTGTCTGCCCTCAGTGCTTTCGTAACGGCTTCCAACAGTGTGGTTTTACCGGTTCCCTTGGGCCCATCCAGAGAAACAAACAGCGGACGATTCATTCATCACTTAACGATTGATAGATTGATGAACACTCTAACCTGATTAAATCAAACTAGGCTGCGATCTTCTAAAAGCCAGAGCAAAAGATCGCAGCCTGCCGAATCTCCTACGCAATCCCCCGCGACTGGTTCTGCCAAAACGGTTTGCGAAGCTCGGTTTTCAACACTTTGCCGACGCTGGATAGCGGCAGTGATTCGCGGAACTCGATGCTGCGGGGGACTTTGTAGCCTGCGATGTACTGACGGCAATGAGCGATGATGTCTTCGCCACTGACGCTGCAATCGGGTTTGAGAATGATCACGGCATGCACGGTCTCGCCCCACTTCTGGCAAGGGATACCGATGACCGCGCTTTGCACCACCGCCGGATGGCGGGCAATGGCCGTCTCGACTTCGGCGCTATAGATGTTTTCGCCGCCGCTGACCACCATGTCCTTGAGCCGGTCACAGACGAAAACAAACCCCTCGTCGTCCATGTAGCCACCGTCACCGGTATGCATCCAGCCACCGCGCAAGACTTCGGCGGTGGCCTCGGGCTTGTTCCAGTAGCCGAGCATCACATTCGGGCCGCGGACGACGATCTCGCCCACTGTGCCACGGGGGACCTCATTGTCCTGGGCATCGACGATACGGATTTCGACGCAGGCCGCTGGCAGGCCTGCCGAGTACATCCTGCCGTTAGCCTGACACTCGGGTGTGTGATGCTGCACACCCAGGGTGGTCGCGGTGGGTGCCAGTTCGGTCATGCCGTAGTTTTGCGAGAAACCGGCGTTGAAAAAAACGTTACGCGCGCGGTCTAGCAACGCCGGGGTAATGGATGACGCCCCATAACAGACACGTTTGAGCGATCCGACTTGCAGTGCATGGTCCTGACTCTGGTACCAGTCCAGAAGCATCTGGACCATCGTGGGAGCCAGCAAAATCTCGGTAACTTTTTCCTGGTCGATGGCCTCAAGCGCCGCCTTGGGCGTGAAGGACGGCAAGACCACATGGGTGCCGCCGCTGACGAACAAGGCCGCCATCGCGGAGAAGTCGGCCAGGTGAAACATCGGCATCGAGTGCAGGAACACCGCATCGGCCCCGCAACGGCCGTGCATCAGGGCATTCATGACCGTGAAAGCGATGTTGTCATGACTGAGCATCACGCCTTTGGGAAAACCGGTGGTACCGCCGGTGTAGAAGATACCCAGCAGTTGATCGCCACTACGGCGCGCATCCTCAATTGGCTCGCTGGCGGCGATCAGGGTTTCGTAATCGAGCATGCCAGCAGGGGTTTCACCGTCACCGGCGTAGATCACCCGGCGCAGGGTTTTCGCCTCTTGCAGGATCCTGGCGCCGAGCGCCTTGTGATGATCGTCGACAATGAGGATGGAGGTCTCGGAGTCGTCGAGAGAGTAGATGATCTCTGTCGCACTCCAGCGGAAATTCACCGGGTTGAGCACGGCATCGGCCCAGGGTACCGCCAGGAAATACTCGATATAGCGCTGGCTGTTGAACGAAAGCATTGCCACCCGATCATTGCTCTGGACGCCCAGGCGCTTCAGCGCGCTGGCAAGGCGGGCTACCCGGTCACCGTATTGCGCGTAAGTGGTGCTACGGCCATCGGCACGAATGGCCACGGCATTGGGACGACTTTGCAGATGACGATGCAGCCCTTGAGTGATGTACATGGGGATCTCCGGATGGTTTGGGTTGTTGCCTGGATCTGGAACGGCGTGAAGGCGGATTGATGCGCGGTCACCACAGTGGCAGTGAGTAGCTGAGAATCAGGCGGCTCTCATCGATATCACTGCCAAAGTCAGAACGGGCACTCGCGTTACGCCACAGCAATGAAAGGTTTTTCAGCGGGCCGCTTTGAATCGCATAGGCGATATCGGTGTCGCGCTCCCATTCCCGGCCATCCTCTGCCCTGCCGCTCACCTCGACGTTCTTGCCCTGGACGTAACGCGTCATGAACGTCAGGCCCGGCAAGCCCAATGCGGCGAAGTCGTAGTCGTAGCGCAATTGGTACGATCGCTCTTTGGCGGAGCCGAAATCGCTGACCTGCAACAGGTTGACCAGATAAGGATTGGTCGCGGTGAGGTAGGCGAATCCCGTGTCACCGTCCATTTGTTGATAGTAGAAACCGAAGCGGTGCGTCCGGTAGCTGTAGGTAAACGCAGCCCCTAGCGCACGATTGTCCACCTCACTGGTACTGCCATCGGCGCTCTCGTGGGACCAGCGCAGATCGGTGCGTAATGCGTGCCCTGGCGCAATGGGCCAGCTATGCACCAGCGTCGCCACCTGTTGCTTGTAGACATCCTCCAGAATGCCGTAATGAAGGCCCGTGCTCAGCGCGGGGGTCCATTTGTAGTTGCCCCCGACAAAATCGAAGCGATCGGATTTGAGCCCCGGGGTGGTACGACTCGCGGACAGGTCTTCGTTATCCGAGGAGTCACGCTGGTTGACCTGGCGCAACTGGCCGAGGTCCAGGGTCAGGCCGTCGAGCTCTGTGGAGTTCAGCCAGGCACCCTCGAACGTCTGGGGCAACAGGCGGGTGTCGTTGAACATCACCAACGGCAAAAGTGGGGTCAACGTACCGACCTTCAGCACGCTGTTCGAAACCTTGAGTTTGGCGGTCAAGCCCAACTCGCCGTATTCATCTTCGGCACGCCGCGTTTCACGGTCGCGTTGCAACAAACCGGTGCCGCCACTGCGCTCGGGGCTGGAGTCGAGTTTGACGCCCAGCAACCCCAAGGCATCGACCCCCAGGCCGACCGCGCCATCGGTGTAGCCGGACTCGGCGCGCAGGATGAAGCCTTGTGCCCACTCCGCAGACAGGTTCTGCGGTGCACCGGCCTGGTGATAATCACGATAGAGATAGAAGTTGCGGGTCAGCAGGCTGGCGTGGCTCTGCTGCACAAATTCTGCCCAGGCTGCTGGTGAAGCCAGCAGCGTGCCGAGCAACGCCCCCAACGTGGAAAACCAGCACAGTTGCTTTACATGCATTTCAACATCTCTTCTTTTTTGCAGTCCGCAGCAGATTGTCCAGGGCCCGTTTCGGTCCCTGGTCAACTGCCAGTCAGAAATTGCAGATGAGCTGTCTCGCTACCCCTGGAACAGGGACATCGAGTGACCGTTAAAAGTGGATGTGGAACAGAAGCGTCAGAGCCGCTATCAGCGCTTGAGCCTCAGCAACCGGATTGGCATGCAGGCGAGAAACAGCCCGCAGCCCAGGATGATCAAGACGCCAACAGACGATAAGCCCACACTCAAACTGCCCGTCTCGGCCATGATCCATCCCAGCAACGCAGCGGAACCGAAACCGGCGGCCCCGGCGCCGACGCTGCTGATAAACGCGATCCCGGTCGCCGCCGTGTCCTTGCCCAGATAGGTAGGAGGAATGGTCCAGAATACCGGCGTCGCCGAGTACACGCCCGCCGCGGCCAGGCACAGCATCAAGAGCGTCACCGGCACACCGATGTCGGGCAAGCCGAGGACAAGGAAGGCAATTGCCGCCACCAGGGATGGGACAATCACATGCCAGCGCCGCTCCAACAGGCGATCGGAGCTGCGGCCAACCAGATACATCGTGATGGCCGCCGTCAGATAGGGCAGCATCATCAACATGCCCAGTTGCTTGAGATCCGTGACCCCGGCGCTCTTGAGGATCGACGGGCCCCAGGTGCCGATGACCGCCGAGCCTACGCACACCGCGCAATAGACCAGCGCCAGTAGATGAATACGCGGGTCACGCAAGGCGCTGAATGCCCCGCTATGCCCTTTGGAGGTCTTGAGCGCCTGATCGTTTTGCAGATCCTGGCGAATCAGTTCGCGTTCGGCCGGTGACAACCATTTGGCTTTCTGCGGCGAATCGTCAAGCACCCAAAACACGGCCAAACCGAGCAATATCGCCGGTATCGCTTCGATCACGAACAACGCCTGCCACCCGCGCAGGCCGAACAAGCCATCGGCCTCATGCATGATCCAGCCAGATACCAGGCCGCCCAGCAAACCTGCCGTAACGATCGCCATCAACAGGATCGAACTGATGCGCCCGCGGCGCGCCGCCGGGAACCAGTAGCTGAGGTACAACACGACACCGGGGAAAAAACCGGCCTCGGCGGCACCGAGGCAGAAACGGGCCACATACAGTTGCATGGGTGTAGTCACCAGGCACGTCAGCCCTGAAGCCAGACCCCAGATGATCATGATGCGGGTCAGCGTTGCACGTGCACCGATCTTTTGCAGATACAGGTTGCTCGGCACTTCGAACAGCAGGTAGGCCAGATAGAACAGCCCCGCGCCCAGGCCATACACCGCTTCGGAGAAGCCCAGATCCTGAGTGAACTGCAACTTGGCGTAACCGATATTGGCACGGTCGATGTAATTGATGACGTAACAGATAAAAAGAAACGGCAGCAGCCTGAACGTGACTCTGCGGTACAAGGCATCGGCATTGACCACTTCGGGAGGTGCGACGGTGTTCAGTAAAGTCATGAAATAACCTCGATATTATTATTTTGGTTGTTATCGCTGCACTCACTTGAGCGGCTCGAGGTTACGTCAGGTAAACGTCCGGTAAGTCCTCCCCCTGCCGGGGGGGTAATGCGCGTCGCATCGCGGGCACGCCAAGCTCCCACAGGTTATGCGCAAACCCTGTAGGAGCTGTCGAGTGCAACGAGGCTGCGATCTTTTGATCCTTTGATCTCTAGCCCATCGCCAACAACCTGCGCGCCCTCCCCAACACCGGTGCATCGACCATTTCCCCATCCACCTTGAACGCGGCCTCGCCGGACTCCGCCGCGCTCACCACCCGTTGTGCCCACGCCATTTCTTCGGCACTGGGTGCCATTGCTGCATGCACAACGGGCACCTGGCGCGGATGGATGCACAAGGCACCGCCCATGCCCATGTCGCGGGCACGTCCCATGGCCGCGCCAAGCCCGGCGTCATCCTCGAAACTCGGGTAGACGCTGTCCAGCGGCGGCGGCAGATGATTGACCCGCGAATGCAGCAACAGCGCAAAACGGGTCTGGTCGAACAGCGTTTCCACGGCTGGACTGCCCACCTTCCATCCCAGGTCCAACGCCAGGTCCAGAGCGCCGAACGTCAGGCGCTGCACGCCCTTGCAGGCTGCAATGGCGTCGATCGCCAGCACACCCAGAGCGCTTTCGATGATGGGCCAGACAGGTTTGCCGCTAGCGGCGACATGGATGACCTGAGCGGCAGACTCGGCCTTGGGCAACAGGATCCCCACCACATCCGGATGCTGGCGGCACACCTCAAGGTCGGCCTCGTGCTCCGCGGTGCCGGCGGCGTTGATCCGCACCAGCAGCTGCACGCCCCGGTTCCACAGGATGAACTGCGCGAGGTGCTGGCGCGCTGCTGCTTTTTGCGCGGCGGGCACGGCGTCTTCGAAATCGATGATCACCGCGTCGGCGCCACTGGCGAGCGCCTTGGCAAAACGTTCAGGACGATTGCCCGGCACGAACAGCGCCGAGCGAACACACAGACTGGACATACACACGCCTCCCTCAACCGTTCTGGACAATGCCTGTTTCGCTCAGGCGCTGGATATCCATGGCGCTGTAACCCAATTCGGCCAGTAGCCTGTTGCTGTGCTGACCCAGCCCCGGTACGGCCGCCATGCGCGGTGAAAATGCGTTGCTGCTGGCCGGCGGCAACAGCGTCGGGAGAATGCCCACCGGGCTGGCGACTTCTGTCCAGCGACCTCGCGCCTTGAGCTGAGGATGTTCCCAGACGCCGGACATGTCGTTGACCTGGGCGTTGGCGATTTGCGCGGCATCGAGCCTGTCGATGACGGTGGCGGCATCCAGTTGGGCAAACACGTCAACGATGATGGCGCGCAAGGCCTGACGGTTGTCCGAGCGCTTGAAGTTGGCGCTGAAGCGTTCGTCGTCGATCAACTCGGGACGCTGAAGCACCAACTCGCAAAACTGCACCCACTCACGTTCGTTTTGCAGGCCGATCATGACCGTGCCGCCGTCGCCTGACGGGAATGGGCCATAGGGATAAATCGTCGCGTGGGACGCTCCCGTGCGCTGCGGTGGCTCGGCGTCCTCGAAGGCGTAGTACATCGGGAAACCCATCCATTCCACCAGGCTTTCCAGCATCGAAATCTCGACACGGCTGCCCTGTCCGGTCTTGCCCCGCAGCAGTAGCGCCGAGAGAATGCCGGTGTAGGCGTACATGCCGGCGGAGATGTCGGCGATCGAACAACCGGCCTTGGCCATGCCCTCCTCCGCGGCGTTACCGGTCACGGACAGAAAGCCGCTTTCGCTCTGGATCAGCAGGTCATAGGCCTTCTTGTCTTCGTAGGTGCCGCCTTCGCCATAACCGGAAATGTCGCAGACAATCAGTCGTGGATAGTCCTTGTGCAACGTCTCGAACGACAGCCCCATCCGCGCGGCGGCGCCCGGTGCAAGGTTCTGTACCAGCACGTCGGCCTGCTGCAATAGCTGGTCGAGAATGACCTGGGCCTCCTGCTGCTTGAGATCAAGCGCGATGCTTTCCTTGGAGCGATTGGTCCACACGAAATGCGAGGCCATGCCACGCACGCGCTGATCATAGCCACGGGCAAAGTCGCCGCTGCCAGGACGCTCGACCTTGATCACCCGTGCGCCCAGATCCGCCAGTTGCCGCGTGCAGAATGGCGCGGCAATGGCGTGCTCGAGGCTGATCACGGTAATGCCGTCCAGCGGCCGCAGATTGTTTTTTTCATTGCTCATGGATGTTCTCCATCAAACCCTTGAGGTCCAGTGCATCGCGCAACCCCCAGACACGGGCGATCAATACCCCGGCCTGATCGCCATTCAACTGGTCGGCAAACGCCAGCAAGCGGCGGAACTTGTCTTCCAGTTCGGCGCGCGACAGCGTGTTGTCCGGATCGCCCTTGGGCGAATCGATGGCCCCGTGCAGCACGCGACCGTCGGTGGTATGCACCTCGACACGTCCCAGCCAGCGCCGGGGGTAGGCGCCATCCACTTCTGCATCCAGTTGCATCAGCACTTTGCCGCGAAATTCGCTGACAGCCGGGTCGGTCAAGGCCAGTTGCTGGAACTCCGGCAGGCCGGCCTTGCCATGCACCGCTATCAGACCAAGCACGGTGCCCATGGAAAACTTCGCCTGGTGCACGCTCTGTGGCACCGTGACCCGCCCCAATACGTCGATGGCGCCCTGATGCACCCGGGTAACGACCCTGGCGATCTGCTGATGCTGCAAGCGTTCGCGTTGCATCAGCGCCTGCAACGCATCGGCGGCGGGATGGGTGTGACGGCACGACGCATGGAACTTGAAGGAAGTTTCCAGCAGAGCCCAGCGGCTGCCCAGGCGATCGGACAGGCACTGCGGCTGCGCATCGCTGGACATACCGGCGGCCATGCCCTGCTCGCCCTCGAGGATGTTACGCGCCCCGGTCAGGCCGTCGCGGGTCAGGTACGCCGCCAGCAATCCATCGGCCGCGGCCTTGGCGGTGTGCAACTGCTTGGAATCCGCCGCATCGCGCAGAAACTCCCAGAGCCCGGCGGCCTGGGTGCCGGCGGTGCCGAGCAGGTTGATGAAGCGTTCTTCGTCAAAGCCCATCAGTTTGCCGACCGCCACCGCTGCGGCGAGGGTGCCGACGGTCGCCGTGGTGTGGAAAATCCGGTAATGGGAGCGGCCGAGGAATTCGCCGATACGGATGCCGGCTTCATAACCGGCCACGGCGGCCAGCAGCAGCTCGGCACCGGACTTGCCCAGGTCCTGGGTGGCCGCCAGCACGGCGGGAAAGACCACGGTGGCCGGGTGCAGCACGGAGCTGTTGTGCAGGTCGTCCTGCTCGACCAGGTGCGAGGAAGCCCCATTGACCAGCGCGGCGAAGTACGCCGAGGTACCCTGGCCATTGACCAGCAGGGTTGCCGGGCCGTGGGCCGGGCCCATGGTCGCGGCGTAGCGCTCGAACAACGGGATCGGATGCGCGCCCTGGCTGGCCAGGGCGGAGCCCAGCCAGTCGAGAAACAGGTCTTCGGTGCGGGCAACCACCGCTTGCGGCAGGTCGGCATAGCTCAGGCGGGCGAGAAAGGCTGCCAGCGTACGGGTATGGCTCATCGATTGTTCCTTAGAAGCTGCGTGGCAGTTCGAGCAGGTGCTCGGCGACGTAGGACAGGATCAAATTGGTGGAGATCGGCGCCACCTGGTACAGACGCGTCTCGCGGAATTTGCGCTCTACGTCGTATTCGCAGGCAAAACCGAAACCGCCGTGGGTTTGCAGGCAGGCATTGGCCGCTTCCCAGGAGGCTTTGGCGGCCAGGTACTTGGCCATGTTGGCGCTGGCGCCGGCGTTGACCCCGCTGTCGTATTCAGCGCAGGCACGCCAGCGCATCAGGTCGGCGGCTTCGATTTCGATATGCGCCTCGGCAATCGGGAACTGCACGCCCTGGTTCTGTCCGATGGGACGGCCGAATACCACGCGATCGCGGGCATAGGCGCTGGCTTTCTCGATGAACCAGCGTCCGTCGCCAATGCATTCCGCGGCGATCAGGGTGCGCTCGGCATTCAAGCCATCGAGGATGTATTTGAAGCCCTTGCCCTCCTCGCCAATCAGGCTGTCGACAGGAATCTCCAGGTTGTCGAAGAACAACTCGTTGGTCTCGTGGTTGACCATGTTGGCGATAGGCTGCACGGTCAGGCCATTGCCGATGGCTTCGCGCAAATCCACGAGGAAAATCGACATGCCCTCGGACTTTTTCTTCACTTCGGCCAAGGGGGTGGTGCGGGCCAGCAGGATCATCAGGTCGGAATGCTGGATGCGCGAGATCCACACCTTCTGGCCGTTGATCACGTACTTGTCGCCCTTGCGCACGGCACTGGTCTTGATCTTGGTGGTGTCGGTGCCGGTGGTGGGCTCGGTCACGCCCATCGACTGCAGGCGCAGTTCGCCGCTGGCCAGTTTCGGCAGGTAATAGCTTTTCTGTGCCTCACTGCCGTTACGCAGCAGGGTGAACATGTTGTACATCTGCCCGTGCACGGTGCCGGAGTTGCCGCCGCAGCGGTTCACTTCCTCCAGGATCACCGAGGCTTCGGCCAGGCCCAGGCCCGAGCCGCCGTATTGCACCGGGATCATCGCCGCCAGCCAACCGGCCTTGGTCAATGCCTCGACGAAGGCTTCCGGGAAGCCTTTTTGCTCATCGATCCCACGCCAGTAAGCGGCATCGAATTCAGCGCACAACGCGCGCACACCTTCACGGATCGCATTGAGTTCGTCACTGTTGGGGTTCATCGGGTGTCCTCGATTGTTGTTATGGGGCTGCCAGGGAAAGGCAGGAAATCAGTCGAAAATCAGTTCGGCGCGCTGGGCGATTCCGCCGTCGTCGCCGGCCCAGAGCTCGGCCCTGCCGGGGGCATACAGGCGTCCTCCGACCATGAAGGGCTGTGGCGAGATCAACGGTCGGATGCCGCGATATTCAAAACGCCGGATTCGCGCCTGCGGGTGGGCGCGGCGAAAGGCGTGCAGGTTGAGCGTGGCAATCAACGGTCCCTGCACCACCAGGCCGGGATAGCCCTCGGCTTCGGTGACATAGGGCCAGTCGTAGTGGATGCGATGACCGTTAAAGGTCACGGCGCTATAGCGAAACAGCAGGGTCGGGCTGGGTGTTATCGATTCTTGCCAACCGGCCAGGGGCAAGGCTTCGCCACTGGCGAGTTTGGGTGGGGTCGGGTCGCGATAGACGATGTCCTGCTCCTCGCGAATCGCCAGGCGTCCTTCCTGCGTGTAGTCGTGACGCAGGGTCGCGAACAACAGCGAACCGCTGCGCCCGGATTTTTCCTCGATGTTCAGGACGGTGGTGGTGCGCGTCGCCGGGGCATCCACCCGCAGCGCCTCGAAGAATTCCACCCGTCCGCCCGCCCACATCCGATTGCGATTGTGGGTCGGTGGCAGGAGTTCGCTGCGGGCCGGGTGACCGTCCTGGCCGAGCCCGGTCTCTTCTACCACGGGCTGGAAGAATGCCCAGTGCCAGAGCGCGGGCAATGGTTGGCCCGGTTCAGGGGCGACATCACCCAGGGTTGCGGCGATACGCTTGACCAGGCTCGAACTCAAATGCTCGGTGGTGTGCTCGCTGCGCCCGATCCAGGCGGCGTAAGGGGAATCACTCGGGGCTGTCATGCACAAAATCCTTTCAGGGCGCGTGAGCCCCATGCTCGGATGTTTGCTGGCCCCCGCAGAACTCCCCGCATCGGGGGGGCATCAGTTAGCTGGAATAAAGAGGTTTGTAGGGTGAGCGCGGCGACCTTGAGATCATCGCGAGCAGGCTCGCTCCCACAGTTGATCGCATTCCCCTGTGGGAGCGAGCCTGCTCGCGATGGTCGTTAACGATGACACGTGGCATCTGGATAAACAGAGTCTCGACGTTCGAAGGAATGAAGCCGAGGATGAAGTTGACCGCGTCCAAAGGAACGTACGCTGGAGGGAGATTGGCACCAGTGATTTTGCTACTCCCCGACCGCCACGAAACAGAGGATCGTGGCTCAATTTACCGGGATCACTGTCATGCCTGGCCTGTTGCGCGATACGCTCACCGCCCTTGCGCTGTATGAACACGGTGAACTGCATGAGGCCGGGCAGCGACTGGCAGACCTCCTGCCCCAAGCCCGGCAGATCGCCGCAGCCGATAGCCTGGTCATCAGCCACGTGCTGATGGCTCGCCTGGCCCTGGTGCGTGGCGAGCGAGAAACCTGGTTGCGCCTCTTGATCGAGCTTGAGCGATTCGGGCAACAATCGGGCTGCACGCAAGCCCAGTGCGCGGCCTGGCTGGAACGCAGCCGGGTGGCAACCCTGAACAACCAGCTGGACGTAGCGCAGGTGGCCTTGCAAACAGCGCAAAGCATCAGCGGCCGACGGTCTTCCAAATTGGCAGAGCACCCTCGCTTGGGCGGTTTCTTGCAGTGTTTAATCGACGAAGGTGAACCCTTGGCGGCGCTGCTGGGACGTTGGGGCGAGCAGCGATGCGCGCATTCCGATAAGACCATCGCCCCCATAAGCCTTACCACAAGGGAAATACAGGTATTGCATCTGTTGGCCGCCGGGTATCGCAACCGTACGATCGCCCAGAAATTGTTCCTCAGCGAATCCACGGTCAAGACTCACCTGCACAAAATCAACGTCAAGCTCGGTGCCCGAAGCCGCACCCAGGCCCTGGCCATTGCCCGCACGCGGGGATGGCTGGACTGATCACTTGAACCCCTGTAGGAGCTGTCGAGTGAAACGAGGCTGCGATCTTTTGATTTTGTTTTAAAAGCCAATCAGAAGATCGCAGCCTGCGGCAGCTCCTACAGGGGTTGCGTTGGGATGAGGATCTAGCGAATACCGGCGTTACGCAGCGCCGCCGGGGTGAAGTCGGCCATGCTGGGCTTATAGCTGTAGTCAGTGCCACGCTTGTTTTCGTTACCCAGGTTCGACACCAGGTAACGCCCGGCGATCAGGTCATAGATGCCGATCCCGGCGTAGACCGCCACGCCTTGCTGGTAATCGTTGACCAGATGCCCCTCGCTGACCCGCCACAGTTGACCGCGACCGTCGTACTGGTCGATTTCCACCGCTGCCCAGGTGTCCTCGTCGAAGTACATATGACGCTTGGCGTAGATGTGGCGCTCACCCGGGCGCAACGTGCCCTCCACTTCCCACACCCGATGCAGCTCATAGCGGGTCAGGTCCTGGTTGATATGGCCGGGCTTGATGATGTCGGCGTATTTGAGCTTCGGCGATTGCAGCTGGTAGTTGTTGTACGGGATGTACATCTCCTTCTTACCGATCAGTTTCCAGTCATAGCGGTCCGGCGCGCCGTTGTACATGTCGGCGTTGTCCGCCACACGCATGCCGTCGGCGGCGGTGCCCGGGCCGTCATAGGCCACTTGCGGAGCCCGGCGCACGCGGCGCTGGCCGGCATTGTAGGCCCAGGCCATGCGCGGCTCCTTGACCTGGTCGAGGGTCTCGTGGATCAGCAGCACACTGCCCGCCATCCGTGCCGGCGCGGTCACCGTCTGCTTGGCAAAGAACAGGATGTTGGCGGTGTCCTCGGGCTTGGCGTCGACCATTTTCCACGGCAAACCCGCCGCGATCTCGATGTCGACGATGGTGTAGTCACCATTGGTTTGCGGCGTGGCCTGGGCCTGGCGGTTGATGAAGTTGGTACCCCGTGAACGGGTCAGGTGGTTCCACACCACCTCCAGGCCGTTTTTGGGAATCGGGAACGCGTAGTAGTGCGATTGTTCGAAGTTCTTCAGCGCGTAACCGCCGTTGACCGCCTCGGTGGTCACCGCGCTTTTCTTCGCTGCGTCGTAGACTTCCTGGGGCGCCGATGCCGTGCGTTGGGTCTTGTACACCGGAATCCTGTAGGTGTCGGGATAACGCACGAACATTGCCAGCTGCCCGGGGGTGAGCTTGTCCTTGTACTGCGCGGCATTGGCGGCGGTGATCACGAACTGCGGCTTCTCCCCTTCGAAGGGGTTGCCGAGAAAGTCGTTGGTCATCGCCGCGGCGCCGGGTTTCAGGCCGCCGGTCCAGGCGGGAATGGTGCCGCTGGCATTGCCGGCCTTTTCCCCGCCCAGGGGCGTCAGGCTGGTGCCCAGTTTGGCCGCCTCCTGCGCCGACACCGCTGCCATGATGCTGGTGGATAGCAGACTCAGCGCCAGGGTGCCGCATGCAACAAGAATGATTTTTTTCATGGTCTTGATCCTTTGCAGTTGGGCTATCAGAAGTTCACGCCGAGGCTCAAGGCCACGTAGTCGCGATCGCCGTTGGAGTTGAAATGGCCGCCAAAGAAATCCGTGTAGCTGAGGCTGGCGGTGTAGAGGTTGGCGTAGTCGGCATCCACCCCGACGCTGACGGCCTTGAGGCCTTCCTCGAAGTTCGGGCCGTTACCCTCGACGTCATGGGACCAGGCGATGTTCGGCGCCAGGTTCACCCCGGCAAACACGTTCGGATAATCAAGTCGACCGCGCAGTCGATAGCCCCAGGAATCGGTGGTGTAGAAACCGTGGCTGTTGCACTCCTGTTGCGGGTTGCTCGGCCGGGTCACCCCGGCTGCCGCACCTGGTACCTGGCTTGGCGCGCCGGCGCAGGTTTGCGCACCGGTGGGGCCGGCCCCCGCGCCTGTTGTCAGTACGCCTGCGCCGAAAATCGTGCTGCGACCGAAACGCACGTCGCTGCCGTCGGCGTCGCCCAGGCCGTTGATGCGGTTGTAACCCACCTCGCCCACCAGGGTCAGGCGGCTGGCCCCCATCACCTGATCGAAGAAACGCGTGGCGCTGAATTGGGTTTGCAGTACCGGCATCCGCACATAGCCGTCCAGTGGTGCACCCGCGACGTTCTGCGAAAGCCCCGCGACAAACGACGGTGAGTTCTTGTTGCCCGTGGCCGCCAGGTTGAGGTCGGCACCGTTGAGTTGCAGTGGCATGTTTGGCCGGTAGCTGATCTCACCCCCCAGCGAGGTACCGAGGGCATTGGTCGCGAAGCTCAAGCCGTAGAGTCGAATGTCCTCGGGGTAGACCACGTGGTAGGTCGCGGTGCGGATCGAGTTGATCGCCCCTGGCACGGTCGCCAGGCCGGCGCCGGTATTGGTGATCACGGTGGCGCGGGTGAAGTCGAGGTTGGGGTTACGGCTGTGGTAGTTGAGGAAATAGGCCCCGAACTCGGTGTCATTCAGGTCAGGCGCGAACCAGCGCAACGCCACGCCGAACTGGCCGCTGTCGCGGGCATCCTTGGTTTTGGTACGCGTCACATAGGCATCATCGACGCCGCCGCCCTGAGCGCCGGTGCCTGCCACTTGCAGGCCTGAGCCGGTGTTGCTGCCAACTCCGGGTGGCAGATCCAGACCGGCGATTACGGCGCGATCGTTACAGCCTTCCGGCGTCACGTCGTTGCCGAAGAAGGTGCCGCAGTTGTCGATTACCGACGGCGCCCACTCGATCTGGTAGAAGGCTTCGGCGGTGACGTTCTCGGAAAGGCCCTGCGAGACGTACAGCATGTTCACCGGAATCAGGCCTTCCTTGACCTCGGCACCGGGACGGCGCAGCGCGGCGACGTCAATCGGGTTGATGCTGTTGATCGAGTTGCCGATGAAGGTGCTTTCGCCCCAGCTCACCACCTGCTTGCCAAGGCGCACGTTGCCCTGCAATTCGTCGATCGTGTAGTTGTGGTAGACGAAACTGTCGAGGAACATCGCGCCGGATGATTTCGCGGCACGCTGGCGGCCGTGATCGTCGATGTCGTAGAACGGACGGCTCTCGTCCATCAGTTCGAAGTCGTACCAGTACTTGCCGCGCACGAAGGCGCCGCTGTCGCCGTATTTCAGCTCCAGGTCATGCACGCCCTTGAAGATCTTCGAAAAGGTTTCACCCTTCTTGAAGTTCAACCGACCGTCATCGTTGGTGCGGGCTGAGGCGTTGCCACGAACTCCCTGCGAGTTGAAGTTGGAGATGAAATCCGGGTCCGGTCCACGTACCGCCCAACTGGCCCCCACCGACAGCGATGAATCGAAACTGCCCTCAATCTCACCCATATCGAAATTTACAGCGCAAGCCTGCGCGCTAATCCCCAGTGCAACGGCTGCTGCCAGCAGGTGCGGTTGAAAGATTGCGCACTTTGTTGTTTTTGTCATGCGGCTCCCCGAACTACGGTTTGTGTTGGAGCGCCAACAGTAGGGACTGTGCCATCAGGGTGACATTCCCTGATGGGGTGATTTCGGGTTACCCGTGTGGGTGATTAGGGGGGGTGGTGTCGATACGGGAAGTAACGCAGTCCAGGGGAGCGCTGCGGGGCCTGGGTTGCACCCCGATCCTTGTGTGCGAGCCTGCTCGCGATGGTCGTCAACGATATCGCGCACTGTCTGGATGAACGCGGGGGCCGGACGTTATTCGCGAGCAGGCTCGCTCCCACAGTGGATAGGGTACAGGCGTGAGAGATGAGTCGGGTGTCAGGCCGTCATCGCCAGCAAGCCGGCTCCTACAGTAGATCGGGCACGGCCGCGAGAGTTGGGTCGACTGTCAGGCCGCCATGGCAGGCAAGGGCCGAGCGCTCTTTTCAACCGAAAAGGGTATTGCCGGCGATGGCCAGGCTGCGGATGCTGTGGGCCGAACGCCAGAGCATCGCCCAAAGGCCCGGGAGAACGACATGTCGCAGTCCCTTTCACCCCTCTCTCTTGAAGCCTGCAAACCGGTCAGCCTGGACGCCGAAGTACCCACGCTTTCCACACAATGGTTGCCGCGCCAACATCTGGCAGCGCAGTTGCTGGAAAAACCGCAACGACTGCGCCTGCTATGCGCACCGGCAGGTTATGGCAAGACCTCGTTGATCAGACAATGCATGACCCGTTGCGTACCGGCACCGCGAATCCTGCAACTCAATCTGGCAGGACAACCCCTGACCCTGGCCCGGTTTTGCACACGCATCGCCGAGCAGTTCGGCCATCTGGCGCAGCCCGTCAATACGCCGGTCGCATTGCTCGATTGGCTTGAGGGATTGAAAGAGCCTTGCACCCTGATCCTTGACGATTATCCGGCAAAGGCCGATATCGCACTCGATGCCTGGATCGACCACCTGTTGCTGCATTCCCCCGCCACCATCGAACTGTGGGTCAGTTGCCGACAACGCCCGGCCTGGAACCTGCCGCGCCTGATGCTCGAGGGTGAACTACTGGAACTCGATAGCCGGGCGCTAGCCTTTTCCCGTCAGGAGTCCGACGATCTGGTGCGCCGGTTCGCCCCGACAACCGGCGATGCGGGCCGCGAGGCTATCTGGCAGCAGGCGGCGGGTTGGTGCGCGGGCACACGTCTGCTGGTCAACTCGGCAACTGGCGCACGAGCGATGCTGTACGACTATCTGGAACGTGAATTGCTGGCACACCTGAATGCAGAACAATGCAACCTGCTGAGCGGCCTGGCCTATTTGCCACGGTTTAGCGAAGCCCTGTGCGCCGAGCTGTGGGAGGAGCTCCACGACACGTCATCCCTGCGCGAAATGCTGCGCGCCCATACGTACTTCCAGCCGCTGGACAGCGAGGGTCAATGGTATTGCATCCTGCCGGCCGTGGCGCAGGCCCTGCAGGGAAGAATCGACCTCAACCCACTCAATCGACTGCGCCTGCGCGCCTGCCGAGGCTTGAGTGCGGCGGGCTTCATCGAAGATGCCATCGACCTGGCCTTCAGTGCCGGCCGCGCCGATGTGGCTGCCAATTACATGGCCACCCTCAATCCGGGCTGGCTGTTGTCCGGGCGCAATCTGTCACGCCTGCTCGACTGGCATGGGCGCTTGCCTGCCGGCTTGCTGACCAGCACGCCGCAACTGGTGGTCCTTATTGCCTGCGCCCTGATGATGAATGTCCGTCTGGATGAAGCGCAGGTTTGCCTGGCGCACTTGAACCGCTTCCTGCCACAACCCACAGCCGAACAGAACCGACGCCTACTGGCACGCTGGCAAGCCTTGTGGGGCGTCATCAACGGCCTGCAGGGCAACTGCACGCTGGCCACCGAGCACTGCCAGGCGGCACTCAATCACTTGGGTGACGATGAACGACACATGTCGTTCGTCTGCACGTTCATCCTTGCGCGACTGGCCATGAGCAGCGGTGAAACCGCCCAGGCCCAGCAGATGCTGATGCTCGCCGTCGAGCAGGCCCGCCGCCAGGGTTGCCTGGTCCGGGAAGTACAGGTCAACATCCAGCGCATCTGCCTGATGATGCTGTGCGGTGAGAGCGATATGGCCGACCGCCTGTTGCAGCACAACCTTTCATTGTTAGAGGCCGACGGCAACCGGCATGTGATGTTGCTTGGACGCTTGCGGGTGTTGCAGGGCAAACTGCATTTGCAGCGCGCAGAACTCGATGAATGCGAGCGCCTCCTGCATCAGGCCATGCAATTGGCCGGCGGTCATCACCTGTCCACCCTGCAAGCCCTGATGGGCCTGTCACAAGTGGCCGCCTGCCGGGGGGATTTCCAACAGGCCTGCGCTTTCCTGCAAGACGCCGAGCGCCATATGCAATGCGCCAATGTCCAGGAAAGCAGCTACCGCGCAGTGCTCAATCTGCAGACGCTGAGTGTATTGATCCTGCAAGGGAACTGGAAGCAGGCCCTGCTCATGGCGCAGATGACCGAGCAATATCTGCGCGGCTCTGCCGCACGGCTGACCCGCGTGCAGGTGCCGTCTTTGCCGGTGCACAGTCAGCTGCTACTGGCCATTGTCGAACAGGCCGTGGGGCAAACCCGGGATGCCTGCAGGCGCCTGGATACGGCACTGCGCGAATGCCAACGCCTGAACTTCCATGGGCTTGAAGCCAAGGCGTTGCGGCTGTTGGAACATTTCTCCCAGGACGCTGGTGCAGCCCAATCGACCTGGCCGTCGAAGACGAACGCCGGCGCCTTCAACCTGGTGGTCAGCGAAGCCCGGTTGGCCCCGCCAGGTAAACCCACGGTCAACAGCAAACGCGATGAACGGCTCACGGGCCGGGAGATGGCGGTGCTGGAATTGCTTGCCGAAGGGTTTTCAAACCGTGAGATCAGCGAGCGCCTGTACATCTCGACCAATACGGTCAAGGCACACATCAAGCACATTAACGAAAAACTCGGCGTTACCCGGCGCGCCCAGGCCGTGATGCGGGCCAAGGCGACCGGTGTGCTGCTCTGAGTCAAAGGCTTCGGTTGGGCAATCCAGCAACCCCCGCGCCCTGGCGATAGCGACAGCTTGTGCCTGGCCATGGGCGTGCAGCTTGCGGTAAAGATTGCGCAGGTGGACCTTTACCGTGTGCGCGGACAGCTGCAAGTGCTCGGCAACCGTGCTGATCGGGTGGCCGCGGGCAACCAGACGAATCACCTGACACTCACGCTCCGTCAGAGCCGCGCTTTTAGACGGCGTGCCATTGCGTTCTGCAAAGCGCTTGAGCAGGTCGTCGACGAATCCCTGCACTTGCTTTGGCAGCGTCCGACGATGCAGCAACGCAGCCAGTCGGGGACCCTCTTCGACAAAGGTGCTGCGCCAGCCCTCCTCGCAGGCGAACGGCAACACACCGGTCAACTGCGCCATCGCCGCATCGTGTCGTCCCTTGCCATCAAGGGCCATGGCCAACAGCAGGCGCAGCTTGAGTGTACGACGCAAACGGCCGCGCTGCCGTGCGTACTGAATGTCTGGTTGCAACGCTGCAATGGCCTCATCGAAACGGCCCTGGGCGATGTGCAGGCGCACGTGGGCGATGGTTGGGGTGTCGACGTCGTTGGCGACGAAAAACCGCTCCGTATTGGCCCAATCGCCATATCTGTCCACTTGAGTCAGCGCTTGCGCCGCCGCTTCGGCGCGACCGTCCAGTGTCGCGACACGGGCACGCTCGATCCACACGGAACACTGGATGCGATGGCAAGCCCTCTCCCGCCCGGTCTGCTCCAGTACGGCGAGGTGACGGTGGCTGATCGAATGTTCACCCCGGGACCAGGCGATACGCGCCATGAGCATATGGCTGAGGATCCACGCATCCGCTGGCGATTCGTCAGGCCTGCCTGACAGGTTTCGCGTGAGCACGCGTTGCGCTTGCGCGAGCTCGCCACTCTCATAGAGCACCAGGGCACGCACACTATCGGCTTGCGTGCCAGCCGGGGCAAAACACTCCAGGCGCAGGCGCGCCGTCGCCAGGCATCCCTGGCTCAGGTCGATGAGGCTTTCCAGCGCCGTCGCCGCGCAGGCCAGGTCATCCACACCCTGCCCGATCGCCACGGACAGCCTGCACCTTGCCTCGTCGAACCGCCCGAGGGCCATCAGGCGCGAGGCCGCCCGCAGGGTGATGACGACGTCCAGAGGTTACGGCTTCCAGACGGCCGCAAGATCGCCGACGTCGAGTGCGCTCATGATCCCTGCCGTGTGCTCGCCACGGGCCGGGATCGAACCTGGCACCTGGACCCGACCATCGAACCGTGGCGCGGGACTGGTTTGCAACAAGCCGTCGCGTTCGAAGTACACGCCCCGCTCCACCATATGGGGGTGCTGCGAGGCCTCGCGGGGGCTCAGGACCGGGGCGAAACACACGTCGGTGCCTTCGAGCAGGTCGCACCAGTGTTCCTGCGGCTGGCTGGCAAACACTTCGGCCAGCAACCCGCGCAGTTCCTCCCAGCGGCTCATGTCCCACTGTTTGGCGAAACGCGGGTCATCCTCCAGGCCCAGCTTGTTCAGCAGCAGTGCATGGAATTGCGACTCCATCGAGCCCAAGGCCACGTACTTGTCGTCCGCGCAGCGATAGGTGGCATAGAAATGCGAGCCGTCATGCACGCTCTTGCCGCGCTGTTCCTTGAGCAACCCGCGGCCCTGCAGCGACAGCATCAACTGCATCATGTGCGCCGAGCCGTCGACGATGGCCGCGTCGACCACCGTGCCCTTGCCGGTCTGCCGCGCATTGAGCACACCGGCCAGGATGCCGATCGTCAGGTACAGCGCACCACCGCCGATATCACCGATCAGGGTGATGGGAGACGACGGCGCTTCGTTGGCGGTGCCGCTGTGATAGAGCGCACCCGACAGGGCAATGTAATTGTTGTCATGACCCGCGACATGGGCCATCGGACCGTCCTGGCCCCAACCGGTCATGCGCCCGTAGACCAGACGCGGATTTCGCGCCTGGCAGTCCTGCGGACCGAGACCCAGGCGCTCCATGACGCCCGGGCGCATGCCTTCGATCAGGACGTCGGCGCTTTCGATCAGTTTCAGGACCAGATCGCGGCCTTCCGGGCTTTTCAGGTCAGCGACCACCGAACGCTTGCCGCGGTGAATCGGGTTGGCCGGTGGCTTGCCCGTCATGCCGAGCGGCAGCGCATTTTCGCGTTCGACCGCGATCACATCCGCGCCCAGGTCCGCCAGGTGCATGGCACAAAACGGCCCTGGGCCGATCCCGCAAATTTCTACAATCTTGATACCTGAAAGCATTTCTTTCCCTCCGGACTGCGACTGCGCCTTGTATGGAGGACACGCTAGCAAAGCCCGCCACGCAGCATGGCCCCCCGCTACGGGGGGCTCGGGACAGAACCCCGGGTTGGTTACTCTAAGACTTAATCCTCAAGCCATAACAACAATAGAAAGGAAGAACACATGTTTGCTCTACGTTCCCATTGGACACTGCTGGCGGGACTGCTGACGGTTCCGACGCTGGCCCTGGCCCAGGTCGCACCGGCCAACCCTTATCTGGCGCAGTCCTACAACAACCAGACCCATTGGAACGATGGGGCCTCGGACAGCACCGACATCGCCGTGCCGCGGGGTGCGTACAAAATGACCCCGGACGCCTACCGCGTAATGCCCAATGAATCGGGCAGCCTGGTGCAGTACAGCGACAAGGTCGGCGATACCGACCTGTACTGGTTCTGGGCCGGTTTTTCCCTGCGCAAGGTGAAGATCGAGGACGACTTCAAGTTCACCGAAGTGGCCCGGGTCGATCTGCCGGTCAAACTGCCCAATTACCAGCCGATCACCCCTGAGCAGCGTCTGGAGCAAGCCGCGCAAACCCGCAAATTTCTCGAGGCCAGGGACGAGAAAGGTTTGCTCGATTACATGAATGCGCAACCGAACCGCATGCTGACCGGCACCACCGACCAACTGTTGGGCGGCGCGATCTATTCACTGCTGACCCGCGACGATGCCTTCATTGGTGCCAGCGCCCGCCGGGTGTTCCGCATTGACCAGAACGATCACAAGGACCCGACCTCCGGCATGAAGCTCACCCGGGAAGTGCAGCTTCCGGATGAACTGTTCAACAATGAAAAGACCAAAAACGGTGTTGGCGTGCCGATGGACACCACCTTTGGCATGGGCATGACCCCCAACGGCTTCCTGGTGGTCAACACCATGGGCGGGACCGTCGCCACCCTCGACCGCACCACACTGAAACTGATCGACAGCTACCGCGTGGAAGGCAGCGACGAATTGTTCCTCAACTCCTTCGCCACCGGCCCGGAAGTCGATGGCGGCGCGGTGTATGTCGCGTCCAACCAGAACATGTACCGCCTGGTGGTCGACAAGCAGGGCAAGATCCACGCCGACGAAGCCAGTGGTGCCTGGAAGGCCCCTTACGAGCGCGGGCCACGCTTCACGTCGATCAAGATTGCCGACGGCACCGGCTCCACGCCGACCCTGATGGGCTACGGTCCGGAGGAAGACAAACTGGTGGTGTTCACCGACGGCGCGAAAAAGATGAACATCGTCGCCATGTGGCGCGACAAGATCCCGGCCGGCTGGAAGCAGAAGCCCGGCACTTCGTCGCCGCGGGTGGCCGACCAGCGTGTCGTCGACATGGGCCCGAACGTGCCTACCGTGCAATCGGAACAATCGGTGGCGGTGTATGACGGCCACGCGTTCGTGGTGAACAACATCCCTGCCGTGGAAAAACCGGTGCTGGCCAGGTCCGGCTACTACGTGACCATGCTCAACGGCATGACCCGCCCTGCCCCGAGCGGCGTGGCGATGTTCAAGTGGGATAATGCCAAGGACCAGTGGAGCACCTTGTGGGCCCGTGACGATGTGGGTTCGATCTCGATCGTGCCGATGATCAGCGGCGGCAGCCGCATGGCGTTGATCAACGGTTTCTACGCCGGTCGACTGGGTGAAGGCTTCCACATCGGCATGGACCTGGATACCGGCAAGACCGTACTGGAAATCGCCACCGGCAGCGACCCCGTGTTCAACGGCATGTACGCGCCGATGAAGGTCGATAAGCAGGGCCGCCTGATGTATGGCATGGCCTTCGGCATGGTGCTGATGGACACCAACCGCATGCAGAAAGTCGAACAGGTCGCCAAGAGCGAGTAAACGCGATCCTTCAGCCAGCGACGCCGGCCCTTCTTTGAGGGGCCGGCGTTTTTTATGCAATCAACATATCCCCGCGTTCCTCCATACGGCCCGCGTCATCGTTGACGACCATCGCGAGCAGGCTCCCACATTTTGATCGGTGTCATGCACAAGATCTGTGTTCGCTGCAGATCCCCTGTGGGAGCGGGCTTGCTCGCGAAAGCGGTGGGTCAGGCGATATCTCTATCAACGGGTCGGCCGTCATCGCGAGCAGGCTCACTCCCACATTTTGATCGGTGTCATGCACAAGATCTGTGTTCGCCGCAGATCTACTGTGGGAGCGAGCCTGCTCGCGATGAGGGCGTGTCAGTCGACATATTCCTTTCAGGTGTACCGCTTTCAGGTGCAAACGGCATAAAAAAACCGGGCGCTAGGCCCGGCGAAATAAGGAGCATGGTTGGGCGGCATGCGCCGCCGGATGTATCAGGCGCGACCGTAGAGGGTCACCACGCAAGCACCACCCAGCCCCAGGTTGTGCGCCAGGGCCAGGTTGACGCCTTCGACCTGACGCTTGTCGGCATTGCCGCGCAGCTGTTGGGTCAGCTCGAAGCATTGCGCCAGGCCGGTCGCCCCCAGTGGGTGCCCCTTGGACAGCAGGCCGCCGGACGGGTTGGTCACCACCTGGCCGCCGTAGGTGTTGTTGCCGTCGATGATGAACTGCTCGGCGCAGCCGACATCGCACAGGCCCAGGGATTCATAGGTCAGCAGCTCGTTATGGGCAAAGCAGTCGTGCATCTCGGCGACGCGAATGTCCTGCGGGTCGACGCCGGCCTTCTCGTAGACTTCCCTGGCCGCCCGCTGCGCCATGTCGAAACCGACCACTTCGATCATCGAACGGCTTTCGAAGCAGACCGGTTTGTCGGTGGTCAGCGATTGCGCGAGGATCACCACGTCCGTGCGCAGGCCATGTTTTTTAGCGAAAGCTTCGGAGCAGATGATCGCCGCCGCCGCGCCGCACGTTGGTGGGCAAGCCATCAGGCGGGTCATCACTCCCGGCCACATCACCATGTCGTGCATGACGTCTTCAGTGGTCACGACTTTGCGGAACAGCGCCAGCGGGTTGTTGGCGGCGTGGCGGCTGGCCTTCGCGCGGATCGCGGCGAAGGTGCTCATCTGCGTGCCGTACTTTTGCATGTGCTCGCGACCGGCTCCGCCGAACATCCGCAGGGCACTCGGGATTTCGATATCAGAGGTCAGCTCGTCAATCACCGACTGGGTCATGTGCGTGGTCGCACGTGGGCGATCGTCCCAGTTGCCTTTCAGGGCGCCGGGTTGCATCTGCTCGAAACCAAATGCCAAGGCACATTCGACTGCCCCGCTTTCCACGGCCTGGCGTGCCAGGAACAGGGCACTGGAACCGGTGGCGCAGTTGTTGTTGACGTTGATTACCGGGATACCGCTCATGCCCACTTCATAGAGCGCGGCCTGGCCGCTGGTGGAATCGCCATACACGTAGCCGGCATAGGCCTGCTGTACCAGGCGGTAGTCTACGCCGGCGTCTTGCAGCGCCAGGCGAATCGCCTGGGACCCCATTTCAATGTAGGTACCGCTGGTACCCGGTTTGACAAACGGAATCATGCCCACGCCGACAACGTAAGGTTTTTGCGACATTGCTTCTCTCCAGATTCAGTGAACAGGACGCAGGGGGAAGCCGTTCGCGCTCATCGAGGGCGAACGGCAATGGTTCGATTGGCTTAGCGAATGCCGGCGTTACGCAGCGCGGCCGGGGTGAAATCGCCCATGGTCGGTTGATAGGCGTAATCGGTGCCGCGCTTGTTCTCGTTGCCCAGGTTGGACACCAGGTAGCGGCCTGCCAACAGGTCGTACACGCCCATCGCGGCATACACGGCGACGCCCTGCTTGTAATCGTTGACGAGGTAGCCTTCGCTCACACGCCACAGCGCACCACGACCGTCGTACTGGTCGATTTCCACGGCAGCCCAGGTGTCTTCATCGAAGTACATGTGACGCTTGGCGTAGATGTGGCGCTGGCCTGGCTTGAGGGTTCCCTCCACTTCCCAAACGCGGTGCAGTTCGTAGCGGGTCAAGTCCTGGTTGATATGGCCCGGCTTGATGATGTCGGCATACTTCAACTTCGGCGATTGCAGCAGATAGTTGTTGTAGGGGACGTACACCTCTTTCTTGCCGATCAGCTTCCAGTCATAGCGATCCGGCGCACCGTTGTACATGTCGGCGTTATCGGCCACGCGCATGCCGTCCGCCGCAGTGCCCGGGCCGTCATAGGCCACTTGTGGCGCACGCCGTACACGGCGCTGGCCGGCGTTGTAGGCCCAGGCCATGCGTGGTTCCTTGATCTGATCGAGGGTTTCATGGATCAGCAGCACGCCACCGGCCAGACGCGCCGGCGCGGTCACGGTTTGCTTGGTATAGAACAGGATGTTGGCGCTGTCCTCAGGCTTGGCGTCGCTCATTTTCCATGGCAGCCCCGTGGCGAACTCGATCTCCACCGGGGTGTAGTCTCCGTTGACCTGTGGCGTAGCCTGGATTTGACGACTGATGAAGTTGGTGCCACGAGAGCGGGTCAGATGGTTCCACACCACTTCCAGGCCAGTCTTGGGAATCGGGAATGCGTAGTAGTGCGACTGCTCGAAGTTTTTCAACGAGTAGCCATCATTGGCCGACTCGGTGGTCACCGCGCTTTTCTTCACCGCGTCGTAGACCTCCTGGGGCGCCGATGCCGTGCGCTGGGTCTTGTACACCGGGATCTTGTAGGTGTCGGGGTAGCGCTGGAACAACGCCAGTTGCCCGGCGGTCAGGTTGGCCTTGTACTGCGCGGCATTGGCGGCGGTGATCACGAACTGCGGCTTTTCCCCTTCGAAGGGGTTGCCAAGAAAGTCGTTGGTCATTGGCGCGGCACCCGGCTTGAGGCCACCGGTCCAGGCGGGAATGGTACCACTGGCATTACCGGCCTTTTCCCCACCCAGGGGTGTTAGCGTGGTGCCCAGTTGCGCCGCTTCCTGGGGAGAAACCGCGGCCATCACGCTGGAAGCGATCAGGCTCAGGGTCAAGGTGCAGGCTTTAATCAGAGTGCTCGATTGCATTTTTATTATCTCCGTCTGACCGGTGTCAGAAGTTCACGCCGAAGCTGAGGGCGACGTAGTCGCGATCAGTGTTGGTATTCCACTTGCCGCCGAAGTAATCGGTGTAACTGAGACTCGCGGTGTAGGTGTTCATGTAGTCGGCATCCACGCCCAGGCTGATGGCCTTGTCGCCTTCCTCGAAGTTGGGACCCACGCCATTGACGTCATGGGACCAGGCGAGGTTGGGCGACAGGTTGATGCCGGCAATCACGTTGGGGTATTCGAGCTTGCCGCGCAGGCGATAGCCCCAGGAGTCGCTGGTATAGAAACCGTGGCTGTTGCATTCCTGCTGCGGGTTGCTCGGTCGGGTCACGCCAGGCTGGCCGGGCACCGGTGTGGCCTGGCCGGCGCAGACTGCCTGATTGACCAGTTGGCCTGCGCCGAATGCAGTGTTGCGACCGAAACGTTCCTCGCTACCGTCGCTTGCGCCCAGGCCGTTGATGTGGTTGTAGCCCACCTCGCCCACCAGGGTCAGGCGCTCGGAACCGAGTACCTGGTCGAAGAATCGGGTGGCGCTCATCTGCGCCTGCAGCACCGGCATGCGCTTGTAGCCCTCGACGCTGGCTCCCGCGACATTGGCGGACTGGCCACTGACGAACAGCGGCGAAGCGGCGTTGCCCACGGCCGCCAGGTTGATGTCGGCGCCGTTGAGGTTCAACGGCATGTTCGGCCGGAAGCTCACCTCGCCGCCCAGCGAAGTACCCATCGCGTTGGTGGCGAAGCTCAGGCCATACAGGCGCACATCTTCGGGGTAGACCACGTTGTAGCTGGCGCTGCGAATCGCCGTCACCGCGTTGGCGGTGTTGGTCGCGCGGGTGAAGTTCAGGCTCGGGTTGCGGCTGTGATAGTTCATGGCGTAGGCGCCGAACTCGGTGTCGTTGAGTTCTGGCGCGTACCAGCGCAGGGCCAGGCCGAACTGGCCGCTGTCCCGGGCGTCCTTGGTCTTGGTGCGCGGGATGTAGGCGTCGTCCGCAAGGCCTGGGGCCCCGGTGTTGTTGGCCACGCCCGGTGGCAGATCGAGACCTGCCAGCACGGCACGGTCGTTGCAGCCTTCGGGCGTGACGTCGTTGCCGAAGAAAGTGCCGCAGTTGTCGATCACCGACGGCGCCCACTCGATCTGGTAGAACGCCTCGGCGGTGAGGTTTTCCGTCAGTCCCTGGGACACGTACAGCATGTTCACTGGGATCAGGCCTTCCTTGACCTCGGCACCGGGACGGCGCAGCGCGGCGACGTCAATCGGGTTGATGCTGTTGATCGAGTTGCCGATGAAGGTGCTTTCGCCCCAGCTCACCACCTGCTTGCCAAGGCGCACGTTGCCCTGCAATTCGTCGATCGTGTAGTTGTGGTAGACGAAGCTGTCGAGGAACATCGCGCCGGATGACTTCGCGGCACGCTGGCGGCCGTGATCGTCGATGTCGTAGAACGGACGGCTTTCATCCATCAGCTCGAAGTCATACCAGTATTTGCCGCGCACAAACGCGCCGCTGTCGCCGTATTTCAGCTCCAGGTCATGCACGCCCTTGAAGATCTTCGAGAAGGTCTCGCCCTTCTTGAAGTTCAGGCGGTTGTCATCGTTGGTGCGCGCCGATGCATTGCCCCGCACGCCCTGGGAATTGAAGTTGGAAATGAAATCCGGGTCCGGTCCGCGTACCGCCCAACTGGCGCCAACCGATAGCGCGGAATCGAAACTGCCTTCGATTTCACCAATGCTGAAATCCTTGGCAAAAGCCTGTGGGGTGACTGCCGCAGCGACGGCGACTGCCAGCAGGTTTGGGTAGCAAGCTCTACGCAATCTCGTAATGCTCATGCGTCCTCCGATTGAATTGACACAAGGAGACCCGTGCGCACCGGTGGATGCGCTTGAGTTCCTGGCGTTGGAAATAAGATGCGCGGCCGCAACGACCGCGCGACACTGGTTCAGGCGATCCCGCGCTGCTGGTTTTCCCAGAAGGGTTTGCGCAGTTCGGTCTTCAGCACTTTGCCGACGCTGGTCAGCGGCAGTGCTTCGCGGAACTCGACACTGCGCGGCACCTTGTAGCCAGCAATCCGCTCGCGGCAGTGGGCAATGATTTCTTCGCTGCTGGCCTTGATGCCAGGCTTGAGAATGATCACCGCATGCACGGACTCGCCCCATCTCTGGCAGGGGATGCCGATCACGGCACTTTGTGCCACGGCGGGATGGCTGCCGATGGCCGCCTCAACTTCCCCGCAGTAGACGTTTTCGCCGCCACTGACCACCATGTCCTTGAGACGGTCGCAGATGTAGATGAAGCCGTCCTCGTCCATGTAGCCGCCGTCACCGGTGTGCATCCAGCCGCCGCGCAGCGCCTCGGCAGTGGCCTCGGGTTTTTTCCAGTAACCGAGCATCACGTTCGGGCCGCGCACGATGATTTCGCCCACGGTGCCGCGCGGCACTTCGTTGTCGTTGGCGTCTACCACTCGTATTTCCACGCACTGTACCGGCAGGCCGGCCGAGTACATCTTGCCGCTCGCCTGGTGCTCCGCGCTGTGATACTCGCTGTCGAGGATCGCCGCTGCCGGGGCCAGTTCGGTCATGCCGTAGCCTTGGGAGAAATCGGCATCGGTGAACACCGCGCGTGCCCGGTCCAGCAAGGCCGGGGTTATGGTGGAGGCGCCGTAGATGATGCGATTGAGCGAGCTTAGATCCAGGTCCCGACCCTGTGCCTGGTGCCAGTCAAGCACCATCTGGATCATGGTTGGCGCGAGCAGCACCTCATTGGCTTTCTCCTGGTCAATGGCATGCAGAACGCCTTGCGCGGTAAAGGTCTGCAAAACCGCATGGGTCGCGCCACTGATGAAACAGGCCGTCATCGCGGCGAAGTCCGCCAGGTGGAACATCGGCATCGCGTGGAGAAATGTCGAACCCGCGCTGCAACGTCCGGCGATCAAGGAGTTCATCGCCGAGAACGCCACGTTGCTGTGGCTGAGCATCACGCCTTTAGGCTGGCCGGTGGTGCCGCCGGTGTAGAAAATGCCAAGCAAGGCATCACCGCTGCGGCGCGCATCTTCCACCGGCTCGCTGATCTCGATCAGGGTTTCGTAGTTGAGCATCCCCGGTGGTGTTTCGCCGTCACCGGCGTAGATCACCACACGTACGGTTTTCGCCTGTTCCTGCACCTTGGCGCCCAGTGCCTTGTGGTGATCGTCGACGATCAGCACGGTGGTTTCTGAGTCGTCCAGCGAATAGACGATCTCCGCCAGGCTCCAGCGAAAGTTCACCGGATTGACCACGGCATCGGCCCACGGCACAGCCTGGTAATACTCGATGAAGCGTTGCGAGTTGAAGGACAGCATGGCCACGCGATCACCACTGCCGACATCCAGGCCTTTCAATGCACTGGCCAGGCGCGCGACGCGATCACCGAATTCGGCGTAGGTGATGCTGTGGCCGCCCTGAGAGCGGATGGCCACGGCATTGGGACGTTGCTGCAGATGACGGTGCAGCCCTTGAGTGATGTACATGAAAACTCCAAATTGCTTTTTTATTATTCAATCGATTTGGAACTATCGACGTGGCTGTCGGGCCGACCACAGTCGGAGTCAGCCCTGTTGTCACAGCGAACGCGCAACGACCTCGCGCTGAATCTCGTTGGAGCCACCGTAGATGCGTGCCACCCGTGCATCGGCCCACATCCGCCCGATCGGGTACTCGTTCATGTAGCCGTAGCCACCGAACAGTTGCAGGCAGCGATCGAGCACTTCACCCTGGCGTTCGGTCAGCCAGAACTTGCCCATCGACGCCAGCGTGGTGTCGAGGGTGCCGTCGATCCAACGCTGGATGATCAGGTCGACGAAGGTCCTGGCCGCCATGACCGTCGCCTTGGCGTCCGCCAGCACGAAGCGGCTGTTCTGGAAGTCGATCACCGGTTTGCCGAAGGCCTTGCGATCCTTGGTGTATTCCACGGTCAGGCGCAGGGCGCGCTCCATTACCGCCACAGCGCCAACGCCGATCTGCGCGCGCTCGTATGGCAGCTGGCTCATCAGGGTGTAGAACCCTTGTCCTTCCACTTCGCCCAACAGGCAATCGGCGGGCACTTCAACGTCGTCGAAGAACATCTCCGAAGTGTCCTGGGCATGCATGCCGACTTTGCTCAGCAGCTTGCCGCGACGGAAACCCGGGGTGTTGGTGTCGACCATGAACAGCGAAACGCCCTTGGCGCCCTGGGTGATGTCGGTCTTGGCGATCACCAGCACCATGTCGCAGGTCTGGCCATTGCTGATAAAGGTCTTGGCGCCATTGATGACGTATTTGTCGCCCCGCTTCACGGCGCGGGTGCGAACTGATTGCAGGTCCGAGCCGGCACCGGGTTCTGTCATGGCGATGGCGCAGATGATCTCGCCGGAACCGATCTTCGGCAGCCAGTGCTTCTTCTGCGCTTCGGTGCCGGATTCGAGGATGTAATGAGCGACGATGTGGCTCAGGCCAAGGCCCAGGCCGCCACCGAAGGTGCTCATCGCGTTGCACACGCACACGTAGTGGCCGATGTCGCCCCCCGCACCGCCGTACTCCTGCGAGACATCCGGAAGAATAAGACCCAATTCACCGGCCTTGAGCCACGCAGAACGATCGGCGAAGTGCTGCTCACGCCACTTCAGTTCATTGGGCTCCATGTATTCCTTGCCGAAGCGCATGACCATGTCGTTGAACGACTCCAGGTCCTCGGTCATCCACGGGGAGCGGTAATTTTCCAGCATTGCAAACACCTCAAGTTCTTGGGCTTGTTACCCGCGGGCGGGCAACAAGCTCGACGAATCGTTGGCCCTGCTTACCAGGGCACACGCCGCAACAGCCTTAGAAATTCGAACCTGGACCGCCGCCGCAGAAGATGACCTGGCCGGAGCAGAAGTTGGATTCCGGCAGGCAGAACATCACTACTGCACCCGCGGCTTCTTCTGGTTTGCCGACACGACCCAACGGGATGGTGGCGGCCACACCGTCGAGACGCGCCTGCTGCACGCCGACCTTGATTTCGCGACCTTCAATGTTCACGGTCTTGCTGTCCTCGCCAGCCAGGGCCTGGGTCAGGCGCGTGTCGATCAAACCGAACGCGACGGCGTTGACGTTGACTTTCAGGCGGCCCCACTCCTTGGACAGGGTCTTGGTCAGGCCCAGAATCCCGGATTTGCCCGAGGAATAGTTGGACTGGCCGACGTTGCCACCAGCAGCGCCGGAGGAAATGTTCACCACCTTGCGCAGCACTTCTCGGCCTTCGGCGGCTTCTTTCTTGGCCATGGCGCTGATGATCGGCTGGGCGGCACGCAGGATGCGGAACGGCGCGGTCAGGTGGCAGTCGATGACCGCGTACCACTGCTCGTCGCTCATCTTCTGGATCACGTTGTCCCAGGTGAAACCGGCGTTGTTGACGATGATGTCGATGGAGCCATAGCTCTTGACGGCGGTCTGCACGAAACGGTCGGCGAAGTCCGGCGCGGTGACGCTGCCTACGCACGCCACGGCTTCGCCGCCAGCGGCGCGAATTTCGGCGACCACTTCTTCAGCCGGTGCAGCGTCCAGGTCGTTGACCACGACTTTCGCGCCGTAGGCGGCCAGTTGCAGAGCGACTTCACGACCAATGCCACGGCCGGAACCGGTGACCAGAGCGACTTTGCCTTCAAGCTTTTTCATTTTTTATTGTTCCTGAGTGAGGGATTCAAGGGGTTCAGGCCAGGGCCACGACGGCTTCGCCGACGAGTTTTTCTTCGCCGTACTGGTTGGCGCAACGGATCTGCAGGCGCACGCGCTTCTCACCGTTTTCTTCGAATTTTTCGGTAATGGTGCCGGTGCAGGTCGGGATGTGCCCCAGATGGGTAATGCCGGTGAAACGGATCGACAGGCTGCGCACTTGCTGCTGTGGTACCCATTGGGTCAACAGGCGACCCAGGTAGGCGGCCGACAACATGCCGTGGGCGAACACGTCGGGCATGCGCGATTTGCGGGCGAAATCGATGTCGATATGGATCGGGTTGTGATCACCCGACGCGCCGCAGTACAGCGCCAGGGTGGTGCGGTTAACCGGTTGCAGTTTGAGAAGCGGGATCACATCGCCAATCTGGACATCGGAGAATTGCGCGTGGGTGGTGTTGGAGAGCGTCATCGACATTTCCTCAGCGCTGTACGAGGGACGAGCGGACATCGGCGATATGCACGCCATCCTGGTTGGTTACCCGCGATTCCATGACCACGAATTGCAGGGCCCCGCCCTTTTTCTCGTAGACATCGGTGATGCTGGCGTTGAAGGTCAGCACGTCGCCGGCATAGGCCATGGCGTGGTACACGAAGGACTGCTCGGCGTGCAGGATGCGGCCCAGGTCAAAGTTGCACAGCTTGAGGAAAGCGGTCAGGTCGCGACCTTCACCTTCCAGGCACTTGAGAAAGGTCGGCGGTACCGGCAAGGCCTTGTGGCCCGCGGCGATGGCCGCCGCCTCGCTGGTGTACACCGGATCGGTTTCACCAATCGCCTTGGCGAAAAAGCGCAGGCGGCCCTTCTCCACATCGACGCTGAATTTATCGAGCTTGTGCCCGATCAGGCTCTTGTCAGCCATGTGTCTCACTCCTCTTGTTGTTATGGAAAAACTCAGTTGCGCCCGTACATCGTGACCACGCAGGCGCCGCCCAGGCCGAGGTTGTGTTGCAAGGCGATGTTGAGGTCTTCGACCTGGCGTTTGTCGGCGGTGCCGCGCAGCTGATGGGTCAGCTCATAGCACTGGGCAAGGCCCGTGGCGCCCAATGGGTGGCCCTTGGAAAGCAGGCCGCCGGACGGGTTGGTCACCACCTGGCCGCCGAAGGTGTTGTCGCCATCGAGGACGAACTGTTCGCCGCCACCGACGGCACACAGGCCCAGGCCTTCGTAGGTCAGCAGTTCGTTGTGGGCGAAGCAGTCATGCAGCTCCACGGCGCGCACGTCCTGTGGGCCGACGCCGGCCTGCTCGTAAACCAGCTGCGCGGCGCGTTGGGTCATGTGGAAGCCGGCATAGGCGATCATTGACGGCGGATCGAAGGACTCCACCGGATCGGTGACCATCGACTGCGCGAGGATCACCACGTCACTGCGCAGGCCGTGTTTCTTGGCGAAGGCCGGCGAGCAGATGATCGCCGCCGCCGCGCCACAGGTCGGCGGGCAAGCCATCAGGCGGGTCATCACGCCCGGCCACAGCAGCTGGTCATTCATCACGTCTTCGGTGGTCAGCACTTTCTTGAACAGCGCCAACGGGTTGTTCGCGGCATGACGGCTGGCCTTGGCGCGGATGGCGGCGAAGGTTTCCATGCGGGTGCCGTACTTCTGCATGTGTTCGCGACCGGCACCGCCGAAAGTCTTCAGTGCACGCGGCAGGTCGACGTCGCGGGTCAGGCCTTCCAGCACGTGGACCACACTGGCCCGGGTCTGTGGACGGTCATCCCAGTGCGACTTGAGCGCGCCAGCCTGCATCTGCTCGAAACCCAGGGCCAGCACGCACTCCGCCTGACCGCTCTGCACGGCAGCGCGGGCCAGGTACAGCGCGGTGGAACCGGTGGAGCAGTTGTTGTTGACGTTGACGATCGGGATGCCGGTGCGGCCCACTTCATACAGGGCGGTCTGGCCGCAGGTGGAGTCGCCAAACACGTAACCGGTGAAGGCCATCTGCACCTTGTCGTACGTTATGCCGGCGTCCTTCAGGGCCAGGCGCACGGCTTCGGCGCCCATGTCGGTGTAGCTGGGGCTGGCACCCGGCTTGGCGAAGGGGATCATGCCGACCCCGGCGACTACGACTTTTTCACTCATGGATGAATTTCCTTTTGGCATACACGTTCGGTTGTCGTACCTGCCGGCCGGTAGGTTCTTGTGGGGATTCATCCTAGGTTTGCCCATGGCGGTGCTACGACCGTCGAAGGGATGAAGTTGCGGAGGTAGTGGGAGGCGTTCCAAGGAACGTTTGGAGGGAGTAAATCGATGAGGACAGGAGACTCAACTGTAGGAGCTGGCTTGCCAGCGAAGGCGGTGTGTCAGGCGAAATGAATGTCGAATGTGCCGCCACCATCGCTGGCAGGCCAGCTCCCACATTGATCTCGGGTAGCCGCAGGTTTTGCGTTCAGCCGCTCTCACAGGTGAGTACCTGACTACTCCCCCGGACCATCCCTTCGAACGATCCCCCGCCTACTCCGCAGCATCATCCCTTCGGCGCTCGCTGAAAATTTGCACCACGCCCAGCATTACAAGAGTCCCTGTCCCTGACCTACCGAGGATTCACATGAGCGAATACAGACCCGCATGGCTGACCGAAGACCTGGCGATCTTCCAGGAATCGGTTCGTCGTTTTACCGCCGAGGAACTGGTGCCCCACGAAGAGCGCTGGGCCAAACAGCAGCACGTGGACCGTGAGACCTGGCTGAAGGCCGGCGAGATGGGCATGCTGTGCCCCGCGATCCCGGAAGAATACGGCGGCGGCGGTGGCAGCCACGCGCACAACGCGATCATCGGCTACGAACTGGCCCGTGGGATCGCCACCAGCCTGGGCACCAACGTCCATAGCGCCATCTGCGCGCACTACATCCTGCGTTACGCCAGCGAAGAGCAGAAACAGCGCTGGTTGCCGAAAATGGCCACCGGCGAAATGGTCGCCGCCATTGCCATGACCGAACCCGGCGCCGGCACTGACCTGCAGAACGTCAAGACCAAGGCCATCCGTGAGGGTGATCACTACGTCATCAACGGCTCCAAAACCTTCATCACCAATGGCTTCCACGCCGACCTGGTGCTGCTGGTGTGCAAGACCGACCCCTCCCTGGGTGCCAAGGGCATGTCGATCATTGGCCTTGAGGTCAAGGATCTGCCGGGCTTCCGCCGTGGAAGGATCCTCGACAAGATCGGCCAGAAAGGCCAGGACACCTCGGAGTTGTTCTTCGATGATGTGCGCGTGCCGGTGGCCAACCTGCTCGGCCCGGAAGAAGGCAAGGGTTTCATCCAGCTGATGCAGCAACTGCCCGAAGAACGCATGTTCATCACCATGAACGCCTTGGGCTCCATGGAGCGCGCGGTCGAGGAAACCATCAGATACACCAATGACCGTAAGCTGTTCGGCAAGCCATTGCTGGACATGCAGAACACCCGCTTCAAACTGGCGGAAATGCAGACCACCGTGACCATTGCCCGCACCTTTGTCTTCGATTGCCTGGACAAGATGGTCAAGCATGAACTGGACCCGACCACGGCCGCCATGGCCAAGTGGTGGACCTCCACGCAAGCCTGCCAGATCATCGACGAATGCCTGCAATTGCACGGCGGCTACGGCTACATGATGGAGTACCCGATCGCCCGGTTGTACGTGAACACCCGGCCGATGCGCATCTATGGCGGCTCCAATGAAGTCATGAAAGAGCTGATTGCGCGCACGCTATAAGCCCATCCACCACCCCCCTTGTGGGAGCGGGCTTGCTCGCGAAAGCGGAGTGTCAGGCGACTTCTATATTGACTGTGCCTACGCCTTCGCGAGCAAGCCCGCTCCCACAGAGCACATGCCAATGAATTCGATTCCTGAACCCTTTGAAGCTGCCGCCCACGAGGACAAACCGCTCGCCGGTTTCGTGCCGATGGGGCGCGTCGGTTTCGTGGTGCATTGCACCGGCCTTTACGTCAATGAGGAACGCTCGGTACTGGCCGCGCGCATTCGCCCCGAACACCTGAACCCGCTGGGCATCGCCCACGGCGGTTTTCTTGCGACCTTGGCGGATACGGCATTCGGCCGGGCATTGCGCCTGGCGGCAGCGACCGACCTACCCCCCGCGACCATCAACCTGAGCATGGACTACCTCAGCCCGGCCAATCTGGGCGCATGGGTCGAAGCTCACGTTCAGATTCACCGGATCGGGCGCTCGTTGTCCCATGCCAGCCTCGACCTGCTCGATGGCGAACGCCTGGTGGCCCGGGGCAAGGCGACATTTATCGGCAATACCCCAAGCCTGCACGGCAAGCCACGCCAGGGCTGATCAAACCTGCGGGTTGCCGGGAAGCTTCAGTTCCAGGTCGCGTACCTTGGCGATGGCCTCGTCGCGCCCGGTGACCTCCAGCTTGTAGAAAATATTCTTCATGTGCCATTTCACCGTTTCCGGTGACAGGTTCAGCACCCGGGCGATCTTCTTGTTGGGCAGCGCCTGGGCCACCAGAGCCATCACGTCAAGTTCGCGAATGCTCAGCACACTGGCGGTTTCGGTGTCCGGCGCCTGCTGGCTGCTGGCATCAGCTGTACGAGCGACGTCGAGAAGGCGTTGCGCGTAGAACGTCAACACCGGGTCCAGGACATGCTCGGCCATCAGCGCTTCGAGCAGCGCAGCAACCCCCGACCCCGCATCCAGCAGGCTGCGCACCAGCCCCAGGCGATGGCCCTGGCGCAACGCTTCGATCAATTGCTCGCGAGCCTGATCCACGTGCCCCCTGCCCTGCTCGATCACGGCCATTTGCACACGCATCGCCACCACCCGCCGCCATCGGCGGTTATGCTGTGACGCCTCGATCAGCGCCGGCAATGGCTCGGCCGCCGCCGAAAAATCCTCGGCATGCAGGGACCGTTCAATCGCGGCCCGGCGCGCGATGATCCGCACTTCCAGCTCAGTGCCCGATTGCGCCGCCTGGTGTGGTTGCGCCGTCTGGAGGATGCGTTGCAACGCGCCGTCCGCCGCGGATTCATCGCCGATCTGCTGCAACCAGCGCATGCGCACCAGCAGCGCACAGACCAATAGACGGTCCAGGTCATAACGGCTCGCATACTGTTCCAGGCGGTCCAGACAGCCCATGGCTTCGGTGTGCCGCCCGGCCAGCCAATGGGCCATGGCCAGCGTCTGCATGCATTGCAACACGGTGTCGGGGATCGCCACCTGCTCCAGCAGTTTCATCCGTGGCTCGAGCAACTGGCAGGCGGCGTGGTAATCGCCCTGCTCGTACAACGCCGTACCGAGCAAACCGGCGGCCATGGTGCTGACCACCAGATAGGCCACCCCATGTTTTTCGGCCTCCTCCAGCACTTCACGGTAGAGGTGCTCGGCCTGGGTGGCGCGGCCTTCGAGCGCCAGGCTCATGCCACTCATGCAGCGCCCGAGCAGGCTGCGGCGCGGCGAACCGAATGGCCGCTCGCCGCCCTCGAGGACCTCCCGCGCTTTCTCGAATTCGCCCTGGTACATGTACAGCCAGGCCAGGGTGTTGCTGCGCCCCGACCAGGAAAAGTCGTCGGCATCGTCCGGGATCGCCAGCAAGTCAGGGAGGATCGCCAGCATCGCCGCGGTGTCGTCCTGGTGAATCGCCTGGCTGCCCTTGAGCACGGTCACTGCGTGGCGCTGCCGGGGGTCAAGCCTTTCGTGGTGGGCTTGCAGATGCTGCAAGGTCTGCTGCAACGCCTGGAAATTACGCGAGTACAGTTGCAGATGAGCCATCACCACCTGCAAGCCGAAACGTTCGGCAGTCTGTTCCGCCGGCAAGCCCTTGAGCAAACCGGAGATCTGGCTGAGGTTGCCCTTGGCCAGCAAGTCATAGGCGCAGGCTTCCACGATATCGGCCGCCGCTTCGCAATCACCGGCGCGCACTGCGTGGCGCACCGCTTCATCGAGGTGCTCGTGTTCGGTGAACCAGCCCCGCGCAACGGCGTGCAGCACCTGTTCCTGCTGCGGTCGCGCCGCCAGCCGGGCACGCAATACGCTGCCCAGCAACGGATGCAGGCGGTACCAGGTTTCACGGTCGTGGCTCTTGACCTGGGTGATGAACAGATTGTCGCCATCGAGGCGGGCAAGCTGGGTCATCATGCCGGCGATGGCGTGGGGCTGGCCAAGCAGGGTCGCGCACAACGAAGCGCAGAACCGTTCGCAGATCGATGCGCAGGTGAGCAGGCGCAGATCTTCCGGCTCCAGGCGCACCAGCACTTCGCGTTCGAAATAGTCGGCAAAGCCAATGGCATCGCGAATCTGCACCCGGTCGAAGCGAGTCATCTGCTTGGCCTTGAGGTCGACGGCGAACAATTGCAGGCCGGCGACCCAGCCATCGGTCAGCTCGTGCAGCGTCGCCGCGTCGCGGGCATCGATGGCGCCCAGGTGTTCACGCAGGAACAGCTGCGATTCGCTGCGACTGAAACGCAGGTCGCGCAGGTCGAATTCGCTGACTTGACCCCGCGCGCGCAAGGCGGCCAGCGGAAATGGCAGTGCTGCCCGTGTGCCGAATACCAGGTGCAGGTTTTGCGGGGCGTAGTCGATCAGCCATTGCAATGCCTGGACGATTCGCGGCTCCTGCAGATGCTGCATGTCATCGAGCATCAGCACCAGTTCGCGCGAATGCTGGGCGATGCCCTGGACCAGGGTGATGACCCAGTGCTCGACCGCCATGTCCTGATTATCGCGACCGAGCAGAATGCCGGCATCGCGGACCTGCTCTGGCAGCACTTGCGCCAAGCTCGCTTGCAGGCAATGGCAGAAGCGGCCAGGTTCGTCGTCTTCGGCTCCCAGCGACAACCAGGCCACGTCGAAATTCATCGCCAACAGTTCCCGGCGCCAGGCCAGCAAAGTGCTGGTCTTGCCACACCCGGCAGGGCCCTGGATCACCACGCAACGTTGGCGCCGGACCTCTTGCAGGCGTAGCAACAGGCTCTCCCGAGGCACTAGCCGACGGGCCCCGCGCGGCGGTACGACCTTGGTATCGGCAATCGAGTGGTCAGCGTCCGGTGAGGAACGAGCGTCGGTGTCTTTGAGGGGCGGTAACGACATGGGAGAACACTTCCGAATGGCGAGCCAGGCGACAAACGATGTAGGACTGAGACTGTCCCGGCTGCATGAAATTTCGCAGCACATTGTAGGGCCTGACGCGGCATTTGCCGATACGGCTTTCGTCCGACACATTCCCCTGTAGGAGCTGTCGAGTGCAACGAGGCTGCGATCTTTTGATCTTGTTTTTAGAAGCAAAGATCAAAAGATCGCAGCCTGCGGCAGCTCCACAGGGGGATCGAGTGTTGATCAGGCCTTGGGTACGCCTTCGGGCCACAACAGCTTCACGGCATCGCCCTCTTCTCGATAGGCATGACAGGTGCCGATCACCCATGGGCGCACCGCGATGACCTGCTGCGCGCCCGTTTCCCGACGGCGAGAGGCCTCAGCCCGGTAGGTGGAAAACAGCGTCTGCATCGCCACGTTGGCCATGCGTTCAAGCAGTTCGGTGAGGTGGGTGCAACCGATTGCGCCACCGACGATGGCTTTCATGTTCTTTTTGAAGCCTGCGGCAATCTTCAGCCCCACCAAACCTGAGTAAACGGCCGCCGCTTCACCACAGAACTGGCTGGCACCGGTCGCTGTCACGGCTGCTATGTGCTGGATCACCATGTCGGCGTCGATGGTCATCACCAGGCGCATGTCGTGGATCGTTCCGCCTTGGGGCACGCGGTGGAACGGCAGGTCGGTCGGTTCGTTGGTCAGGTCCTGCAGGCGTCCTTCGATGTCGTACATACCATCGCTGCGCTGATAGCCCTTGCAGATGATTTCGCGGGTGTGCAGCAGTGTGCGAGTGGGCGAGTCGACAGGTTCGGTGGTCATCAATGAATTCCTTCTTGCTGCATCGCAAAAGCGTTTGAAACAGGCCGGGTACAGGTCCCCGACCGTTGTTTTCGGGTGAGTAAGCCGTGCCTGGCACGGCCGCTCAGATCACTCAGTTCTTGCCGTACAGCGTGACCACGCAGGCGCCGCCCAGCCCGAGGTTGTGCTGCAAGCCATGGCGCAAACCTTCGACCTGTCGCGCACCGGCGGTGCCGCGCAGTTGGTGGGTCAGCTCATAGCACTGCGCCAGGCCTGTGGCGCCCAGCGGATGGCCTTTGCACAACAGGCCGCCGGACGGGTTGGTGACGACGCGACCGCCGTAGGTGTTATCGCCATCGAGAACGAACTGCTCGGCGCCACCCACCGGGCACAGGCCCAGGGCTTCATAGGTCAACAGTTCGTTGTGGGCAAAGCAGTCGTGCAATTCGACCACGCGAATATCCTGGGGACCGACGCCGGCCTTTTCGTACACCGCACCGGCGGCCCGTTCGGCCATGTGCGCGCCGACGAAACCGATCATGGTTTTCGGCTCGAAGGACTCCACCGGATCGGTCACCAGCGACTGGGCGAGGATCGCCACGTCAGTGCGCAGGCCGTGCTTCTTCGCGAACGCCGGCGAGCAGATGATCGCGGCGGCGGCACCGCAGGTCGGCGGGCAGGCCATCATCCGGGTCATGACCCCTTCCCACATCAACTGGTCATTCATGACCTCTTCGGTGGTGACGATCTTCTTGAACAAGGCCAGCGGGTTGTTGGCGGCATGGCGGCTGGCCTTGGCGCGGATCGCGGCGAAGGTGCTCATCTGCGTGCCGTATTTGCGCATGTGCTCACGGCCGGCACCGCCGAAGGTGATCAGGTTGCGCGGGATGTCACCGGCGTCGCCACACAGTTCATCCTGAATCGGCAAGTAATCGCCACGGGGCAACGGACGGTCATCGAAGTTGGAGCGGGTCGGCCCCGGACGCATCTGCTCGAAGCCGACCGCCAGGGCGCATTCGACCTGGCCGCTTTTGACGGCGGCACGGGCCAGGAACAGCGCGCTGGAGCCGGTGGCGCAGGCATTGTTGACGTTGAACACCGGAATCGCCGTGCGGCCCACCCGGTACAACACGGCCTGGCCGCAGGTGGTATCGCCGTACACGTAACCGGCAAACGCCATCTGCACCTGGTCATAGCTCAGGCCGGCATCGGCCAGTGCCAGGCGTACCGCTTCGGCCCCCATGTCGATATAGCTCGGGCTCGCGCCCGGTTTGCTGAACGGGATCATGCCGACGCCGGCTACTAATGCATTTTGACTCATGACGATGTCCTTGCTGGTTTGAGGGGTGTCACAGCGCTTGTGCGATGATTTCGTGCATGGCCTTGCCGGTCATGCCGTGTTCGATCGTGGCATGGGCAATGGAATGAGTGCGCAGGCGGCCTTGGGTGGCGCGCAGGCGTGCCAGTTCCTCGGTGCATTTGCGCAGGGTGTCGCTGGCATACAGATAGGCGATCGCCGTGTGCTCAGCGCTCAATGGATGGCGCATGCGCCGCTCCAGATAGTGATCGACGAGTACCCGCAAGGCGACGGCGCGGGCCTTGATATCGGCGACTTTTTTGCGGGTGTGCTGCAGATCCCACGAACAATGGCCGCTGGTATCGGGCTGACGCAGATGGTCCAGGGTCAGGTCCAGCAGGTGTTCGAGGCGGCTGGCGGCCGCAATCGCCGCCAACAGGCGCTCCTGCGCTCCTGCCTGGCTCAAGTAATCCAGGCCCCTGCCCGCTTCGCCCAGCAGGTTGCCCGCCGGTACACGCACGTTGTCCAAGTGCAATTCGGCGGCACTCGGTTGCGCGCAGCCTGGCGCACTACGGATGCGCTGCACGCCCGGGCGACCGGTTTCAACCATGATCAGGCTGACACCCGATTCACCGTTATTGCCGTCGGTACGGCACGCGAGCAGGATCAGGTCGGCGGCGATGCCGTTGCCGACCGCGGTTTTGCTGCCCTTGATCAGGTAATCAGCGCCATGGCGCACGGCGTGAGTACGCAAGCTCCCGGGTTTGCCGCCGGGTTCGGTGACGGCCAGGGCCAGCACCACCTCGCCGCTGCAAACGCCTGGCAGCCAGCGACGCTTCTGTTCGTCGCTGGCCAACTGGGCGATGCACGGTGCGATGACGTCCGAGTGCAGTGACATCGCCCGGTCACAGGCCCCTGCCCGGGCAAACTCCTCGCGCAGCACCGCGGCATGACCCACGTCACCACCACCGCCAAATTGCGCCGGCAGGGTCACGCACAACAGCCCTTCACGACCGGCCTTCAGCCAGACCCGCCGTTCAACATCACCGGTATTTTCCCGACCCGTCAGGCGAGGCAAGTCTTCGCGCTCGAGAAAGCGTCGCACGGCGGTGCGAAACATCTCATGGTCTTCGCGGTAGAGAGTGCGTTGAACGTCCATCCGGAACCTTTGGCCATCGCCCGATTGCATGGAAAAAAACGGGAAAACCCGTTCCAGTTTGTCGAGGCAATCGTTGCATGGGACGCGGTGCATCGAGAGCCACCCTCACAGGGGGGGCGGGTTTGCAAGACGCTGTGCGTGCACAATAATCGGGCAAGCTCAATGAATGACGCCGCCGCTTAACGGCGCGCCCTGAGGGTTGCGTTAGACCAAAGTCTCGGGCAACGGCCAGACGTGGCAATATGGCCGCACTTACAAGAATAAAAAGGTCACATTGCCAGGCGGTTGCGCAAGGCGAGTGATCTGTTTGGAGGTACTTTCAATGCCAGTTCACTGGGACAATTCAATGGTCGGGCCTGCCGGCCCTGCGCTCACTGCCGCCCCGAGTGAGCCGTCAGCCTCGAGAAGTGGCTCTATCAAGTTCGCCAGTCCCAAATCGGCCGACAGCCACCTGTCGCGTTCGCGCCTGCTTGAGCAAATGGCCGACGCCGATGCGGCCCGCCTGATCCTGATTCGTGCAGCCGCAGGTTTCGGTAAAACCACGCTCATGCAGCAATACCGCGAGCACTGTCTGGCCAGCGGCAAGCGAGCGCTGTGGATCAACCTGGAGCCCGCCGACAACGACTTGCAACGTTTCGTCAACCTGTTGGACAAGGGCCTCGGCCTGCTGCCCGTGTCCGCCCGGCAGTCTGAGCGCAACGATCCGCCCTGTGCCGAGGACCTGCTGCAACTCATGGTCAGCAGCCCCTTGCCCTTTGCCGTCCTGCTCGACGAAGTCGAAGTCATCCAGAACCCCGAAGTGCTCGAGTTTCTCCAGCAACTGGTCGAGCAACTGCCCTCCGGCAGCGTCCTGGTGATGGCGTCACGCTCAACGCCGGGCATCGGCCTGGGGCGGATTCGCGCCCGTGGCCAACTGCTGGAAATCCGCCCGCAGGATCTGCGTTTCACGCTTGAAGAATCCATGGCGTTCATTCGCGGCAAACGGCAGATCCCGCTGCATGACGATGAGCTGGCCACGCTGTACCGGCGCACCGAGGGCTGGATCGCCGGGCTTTACCTGGCCAGCCTGTCGCTCAAGGACCGGGACGATCACGGCGCCTTCATTTCGTCTTTTTCCGGCTCCAACCTGGAACTGGCCGAATACCTTACCGAAGACATCCTGGCGCGACAGACCGAGGACTGCCGGGTATTCCTGATGCAGACCAGCATCCTCGAGCAGTTCTGCGTGCCGCTGTGTGAAGCGGTGACCGGGCGCAAGGACAGCCGCGCCATGATTGACCACCTCGACCGCACCAACCTGTTCCTGGTGCCGGTCGACAGCCAGCAGCAATGGTTCCGTTATCACCACCTGTTCGCCAGCTTCTTGCGCCACGCCCTGGATCGCCTGTACCCGGGCATGGCACAAACCCTTCATGAAACCGCTGCGCATTGGTTCTTCGATGCCGGGCAACCGATCCCCGGCGTCGAACACCTGTTCAATGCCGGTCTCCTCGATGAAGCCGCCGACGGTTTGAACCGTCACCTCGATACCCTGATCGACAGTGGCCGCACACGCCTGCTGCTGCGTTGGCTGGATCGGATTCCAGAGGCGACTCGCGACCGCTATCCGCTACTCAACCAGGCCTACGCCTGGCTGCTGGCAAGCACTACACGTCTCAAGGACGCGATGCACGTCGCCGAACGTCTGGCGCACCAGTCGGGGCCGGCCTATGCCTATGTGCCGAAGGTCGTGGAATGTTTGCGCCTTGGGGTGACCGATCAGGCCGAAGCCTGTTGCCGCAGGGGCGTCGAACTGCTTGAGTGCATGCCTGCCGACGAAGTGCATTTATACATCGTGCTGGCCAATTCGGTGGCGATGAACATGGTTGCCAGCGGTCGCTACGATGAAGCACGCAACCTGTTGTCCAGTGCATTGCAACGTGACTCGCGGGTTCATTCGAGTTTTCTGCGCCACATCTTCCGGGTCAACGAGAGCACCCTGGACCTGATCCAGGGCCGCTTGAGCAATGCCCTGGTGCGCATGCACAGCACGCCGGAGCGAACGCAAAACACCGGCCAGGGCAAACCACACGAAGCCAAGCTGTCGCTGGATATCCTTCATGGCCTGCTGCTGTACGAGAACGGCAACTTTGCTGACGCGCAAAAGTATCTCTCACGCTGCCTGTTTTTTGCCAAGCAGGTCAGTTCCCCCGAGAACCAGATCATCACCCACGTGCTGACCGCACGTATCGCCTACAGCCAGGGCGATCGCACCACCTGGACCCGCTGCCTGGTGGAGCTCGAGCAGATCGGCCGCCAGGTCGGCTCACACCGCGTCCAGTGCTCTGCCTGGCTGGAGCGAGCCCGAGTGGCGTTGCTCGAACAGCGCCTGGACACGGCGCTGCAAGCCCTGCATTCAGCTGACCTTGCCGGCGATTGGGACCGTCCCGACTTCATCCGCATCGCCAACGACGTGGACACCCCGAGTATCGCCCGACAACGCTTGCGCATTGTCCAGGGTGAAGGTGCGGCGGCAGCCAAGGCCTTGCGCACGGCGATCGAGCAGGCGCGGCACTGGCAACATCACCGCCGCGAACTGAAGCTGCAGATTCTCCTGGCGCTCGCATTGGACAGCCTCCAGCAACCACAGGAGGCCTTTCAGGCGCTCGGTGAAGCGCTGCGCCTGGCCAGCCATGACGGCTTCTTCGCCACGTTCATCGAAGAAGGCGAGCGCATGGCCGGGCTGTTGCAACGCTGGGCCACGACCGGCAAGGCACGCTGCAAGGAGCTGGGGATCGACTGCGGATTCGTCGACAGGCTGATGCAACTGTTGGATGTCAGCGACGGCAACATGGAAGATGCGCGCAAGGACAACGGCGCCCACGAAGTGCTGACGGTGCGCGAATATCAGATCCTGCAACTGCTGGCTGCCGGGCATCGTAACCGCGAGATCGCCGAGAAGGTGTTTCTCTCCGAGTTCACGGTCAAATCGCACCTGCAGAAGATCTACGCGAAACTGGAGGCCAAGGGGCGCACGGAAACCCTGGCCATTGCCCGCACGCGGGGCTGGATCACCTGAAAGACCGGCGTTCATCGCGGGGGTGGCCCGCGATGAGCCGATCAGGAGGGCTACGGCTTGATGCGCTCCTTCAAGTGACTGGCCGGAATGGCGACCAGCAACACCACCGCACCCACCACCAACACACCCGCGATCACATCGAACGCCAGGTACAGGTCCCCGGTCGCCGTCTTGATCGCGCCTACGACAACCTGGCTGATAACGCCGGCAAGGCCGCCAATGCAGCTGATGACCGCAATGCCCACCGCCGCCGCCGAAGGTGACAGCAAGGCCGGTGGAATACTCCAGAACAGCGACAGCGCGGACATGGCGGCGGCGGCACCGATACTCATGAACACCAGCGACAGCAGCAGATGATCCTGGACCGGGCCCAGCAGGAAGAAGCAGATTGCGCTGAGCAGCAGGGTCAGGCTCACATGCCAGCGACGTTCCAGGCGTTTGTCCGAGCTGCGGGCCAGCAAGTACATGCCGATCAAGGCACCGGCATAAGGCACGCTGGCCAACAGGCCGATGGTTTTCAGGTCATGCACACCGAATCCGCGAATCAATGTCGGCATCCAGTAAGACACCGTATTGGAGCCACTGTAGATGCAGAAGAACACCAGCCCGGCGACGTACACCCGGGGATTGCGCAGCACTTGCGCCAGGCTGGCATTGGGCATGTCTGCCGGGCGCCCCTGGGCAAGACTCGCCGCCAGGAGGTGTTTTTCCTGCGGCGTGAGCCAGCGTGCATCGTCCGGTTTATCGACCAGCCAGAACCAGCCGAACAGCCCCAGCAGCATCGCCGGGACGCCTTCGAGTACAAACAGCACCTGCCAGTCGCGCAGGCCCAGCCAGCCATGGAAATGGCTCATGATGATCCCGGCGAGCGGCCCGCTGACGATGCCGGCAATCATCGCCGCCATCAGGAACACCGCGGTGATGCGCGCACGCAGTGCGGGCGGGAACCAGTACGTCAGGTACAGGATGACGCCGGGGAAGAAACCGGCCTCGGCCACGCCCAGCAGAAACCGCGCGACAATCAACTGGTTCGCCGTGGTGACAAAGGCCGTGGCCACCGTGACCATGCCCCACAGCACCATGATGCGAGTGAGCGTGGCCCGGGCACCAATGCGCTGCAGGTACAGGTTGCTCGGCACTTCGAACAGGATGTACCCCAGGTAAAAAATACCGGCGCCGATGCCGTAGGCGGCATCCGTCAACCCGATGTCTTCGGCCATGCGTAACTTGGCAAAGGATACGTTGAGCCGGTCGATGGTATTGATGGCGTAGGCCAGGACCAGGTACGGCAACAATCGCAGGATGACCTTGCGGTAAACCGCACGGGTTTCCTCGACCGAATAATCGGCTGTCGCCGGCAGGTAGTGCTCTGCTGCGTGGCTCATGTGGCGCTCCTTTCCATGGTTGAAAACACCTCCCCTGTAGGAGCGAGCTTGCTCGCGAAGAACGCAAGGACAACGCGATTATTCAGAAAGAACGCGTCATCGTTGACGTCCATCGCGAGCAAGCTCGCTCCTACAGGGTGTTGGGGGGGACGGTGTTTTTTAGAGGGCTTGTTCGAGTTCCGGAACCGCTTCGAACAGGTCCGCCACCAGGCCGTAGTCCGCCACCTGGAAGATCGGGGCCTCTTCGTCCTTGTTGATGGCGACGATGATTTTCGAGTCTTTCATGCCGGCCAGATGCTGGATCGCCCCGCTGATGCCGACCGCGATGTACAACTGCGGCGCGACAATCTTGCCGGTCTGGCCGACCTGCATGTCGTTGGGCACGAAACCTGCGTCGACTGCGGCACGGGAAGCCCCGACCCCGGCGCCGAGTTTGTCGGCGAGGCTGTACAGGTATTGGAAGTTGTCGCCGTTTTGCATGCCTCGCCCGCCGGACACGACGATCTTCGCGGCGGTCAGTTCCGGACGATCGGATTTGGCCAGCGCTTCGCTGACGAAAGCGCTGACGCCAGCCTCGTGGACGGCCCCAACGACTTCAATGGCAGCGTTGCCACCCTCGGCGGCCACTGGGTCGAAACCGGTGGCACGTACGGTGATCACCTTGACTGCGGCACTCGATTGCACGGTGGCGATGGCGTTGCCCGCGTAGATCGGGCGCCTGAAGGTGTCAGCGCTCTCCACCGAAATGATTTCGGAGATCTGGTCGACGTCCAGCGCAGCCGCTACGCGCGGCAGGATGTTCTTGCCGTTGGAGGTCGCCGGCGCCAGGACGTGGCTGTAGATGGTGTGTTGCTCGATCACCTGGCTGACCACCAGTGGCGCGATGTTTTCCGGCAGTTGATGGGCGTAGGCCGGGTTGTCGGCCAGCAGCACTTTGGCCACACCGGCGATTTCAGCGGCGCTTTCAGCCAGGGCGCCAATACCCTGCCCTGCCACCAGCACATGGATGTCGCCGCCGATTTGGGCAGCTGCAGCCACGGTATTGAGCGTGGCCGTGGCAATGGAGTTGTTGTCGTGCTCAGCGATTACCAGGATTGCCATTCAGATCACCTTCGCTTCGTTCTTCAGTTTTTCGACCAGTTCAGCCACCGACTTGACCTTGATGCCGGCGCTGCGTGTGGCAGGCGCCTGGACTTTCACGGTCTGGTTGGTGGAAACCGTGGACACGCCCAAGGCCTCGGGGGTCAAGGTTTCAAGCGGCTTTTTCTTGGCCTTCATGATGTTTGGCAAAGAGGCGTAGCGCGGCTCGTTCAAGCGCAGGTCGGTGGTGACGATGGCCGGCAGCTTCAGTGCAACGGTTTGCATGCCGCTGTCGATTTCCCGGGCAACGATCACCTGGTCGCCGGCGATCTCGACGTTCGAGGCGAAGGTGCCCTGGGCGAAACCGGTGAGTGCGGCGAGCATCTGCCCGGTCTGGTTGTTATCGCTGTCGATGGCTTGCTTGCCGAGGATCACCAGTTGCGGTTGCTCCTGGTCGACCATGGCCTTGAGCAGCTTGGCCACTGGCAGCGAACTCAGCTCGTCATTGCTCTCGATCAGGATGGCGCGGTCGGCGCCCAGTGCCAGCGCGGTGCGCAACTGTTCCTGCGCGGCAACAGGACCGACACTGACCACCACGACTTCGGTGGCAATACCCTGCTCTTTCAGACGTACGGCTTCTTCCACGGCAATTTCGCAGAAGGGATTGAGGGCCATTTTGACGTTAGCGAGGTCGATGCCGGACTGGTCCGCCTTGACGCGAACCTTGACGTTGAAATCGACCACGCGCTTGACGGCTACGAGGACTTTCATCAGATAACTCCAAAAAGTGGATAGCTTCTTTTTGTAGGAGCGAGCTTGCTCGCGAAAAACTTGAGAACGACGCGTTTAATCAGGACGCACGCGTTATCGTTGACGTCCATCGCGAGCAAGCTCGCTCCGACAGTTGTGGTGCGTTGACCGCAATACCTGCGAATACCGATCAATTGGCAGGTGCAGGCTTCTGCAGCCCCATCAGCGCTTTCTTCACCGCCAGGCTCTGGTAGTTGATATTGCCGGGGTTCAGGCTGACGCCTTCCTGGAACGGGTACTGGCCCAGCGTGGCCATGAAGGCCTTGACCTTGGCCTGGATCGGCACCAGCAACCACGCCTGGTCCGCGGCCCAGCGCTTGGCCATTGGCGATTCCTTGCGCGCCGTCTGGAACGGGTCGGCCAGCAGGTTGGTCAACACCGGCACGTTGGTGACCTTGCGCGAAGCGCTGGCGAAATCCCCGGTCATTTGCGCGAACGCCAACCGCCACTCGCGCCAGCGGATCGCATCCAGATCGCCGCCCATGCTGAAGTAGAAATATTCCTCGCGCGGACTGTCCTTGACCTCGCCCTTGAAGAACGGCAGGAAGTCATAGCCATCCAGGTGCACACGGAACTGCTTGCCGTTGAGCTGCGTGCCCTTGGCCAGGTCCGCCACCAGGTTCGGTGCGCCCGCCGCCGCGGCCAGGGTCGGCATCCAGTCGTTGTGGGCAATCAGGTTGTTCATATGGGTGCCGGGCTTGAGTACCTTCGGCCACTTGACCAGCAACGGCACACGATGCCCACCTTCGTTGGAGGTGCCCTTCTCGCCGGCAAACGGTGACGTGCCGCCATCGGGCCAACTGAATTTCTCCGCGCCGTTGTCGGTGGTGTAGATCACGATGGTGTTGTCGGCGATGCCCAGGTCATCGAGCTTCTTGAGCAACTGACCGACCTGCCCGTCATGCTCGACCATGCCGTCGGGGTACAGGCCGACGCCGGTCTTGCCTTCGGACTCTTGCTTGAGGTGGGTCCAGATGTGCATGCGGGTGGCGTTGAACCAGACAAAGAACGGCTTGTCGGCCTTGTGCGCCTTGTCGATGAAGTTGTTGGTGGCCTGCACCAGCTCGTCATCGATGGTTTCCATGCGTTTGCGGGTCAGGGGACCGGTGTCTTCGATCTTGCCGTCGGCGTAGGAATGGATCACACCGCGCGGCCCGTATTGCTTCCTGAACGCCGGGTCCTTGGGGTAGTAGTAGGTTTCCGGCTCTTCCTCGGCGTTCATGTGGTACAGGTTGCCGAAGAACTCGTCGAAGCCATGGTTGGTCGGCAGGTGCTTGTCCCGATCGCCCAGGTGGTTCTTGCCGAACTGTCCGGTGGTGTAGCCCTGTTGCTTCATCGCGTCGCCGATGGTCGGTGCCCAATCGGGAATGCCGTGATCGGAACCGGGCATGCCGATGGTCAGCAGGCCGGTACGGAAAGGGTGTTCGCCCAGGGCAAACGCTGCGCGACCTGCGGTGCAGGACTGCTCGCCATAGGCATGGGTAAACAGCACGCCTTCCTTGGCGATACGGTCGATGCTGGGCGTTTCATAGCCCATCATGCCCTGGTTGTAGGCGCTGATATTGAAGATGCCGATGTCATCGCCAAAGATGACCAGCACATTCGGTTTGTCGGCGGCAGAACTGCAGACCGACACGGCCAGCAACGTGCTCGCGACGCTCAGGTCGCGCAGCCAACGCCAAGATCTCGTCATCATGTCTTGCTCCTTGTTTTTATTGTCTTGTCTGGATCGAGCGCGCCTGGCTGGAAAACAGGCGCGCGGCGTGAGTGTCAGGCGTCCTGCATGAGCGCGCTGTAGGCCTGCAAGTGATGGTCGTCGTCACCGAACTGGCGGGCGATCATCAGCAAGTGCTTGGCGTGGTGCGACAGCACGTATTCCCAGGTCAGGCCGATGCCGCCGTGCAACTGGATGCCTTGATCGGCGACGAAGCGCGCGGCACGGCAGACGGTGTATTTGGCGGCGGCCAGGGTGCGGTTGCGTTCTTCGCTGTCCGGCTCGTTAGCCACACAGGCAGCGAGCAGGGTCATGGAAGTCGCCTGGTCGAGCTCGATGTACATGTCGACCATGCGGTGCTGCAGGGCCTGGAATTTGCCGATGACCTGGCCAAATTGCTTGCGTGTCTTGAGGTAATCCAGCGTCAGCGCGCAGGTGGCTTGCAGGCTGCCGACGGCTTCGGCACATTGTGCGGCGATGGCCCGGCCCTGCTGGTAACGCAACGCATCCAGGGCCTTGCCCTGTTCGCCCAGTACCGCGGCGCTGCTGACGAACACGTTGTCCAGGAACAGGTCGCACGCCCGGCGGCCGTCCATGGTCGGGTATTCGCGCACACTCACGCCCGGGGTGGACGGATCGACCAGGAACAGGCTGATGCCCGCCTCGTCACGCACATCCCCGGACGACCGCGCCGAGACCAGGATCAGCCCTGCACTCTGCCCGCCCACCACCACCGACTTGCGCCCGTTGAGGGACCAGCCGCCGGTGGCCGCTTCGGCGCGGGTCTGTACATCGTGCAGTTGGTAGTGGCTGTGCGGCTCTTCGACGGCCACCGCCAGTTGCAAATCGGCGCTGGCCACCTGCGGCAGCAGTTCACTCTTTTGCGTCGGGCTGCCCAGTTGATCGATCAGGCCACCGGCAAAGATCACCGAATGCAGCCAGGGCTCCAGGCACAGGCCGCGTCCCAGTTCCTGGGCCACCAGCATCACATCCACGCCATTGCCACCGAAACCGCCGACGTCCTCGGCGAACGGCACCGACGTCAGCCCCAGTTCGCCCATCTGTTGCCAGAACTCGCCACTGAAGCCCTTGGCGCTGTCGCGAAACTGCTCGCGCTGCTCGAACGTGTAGGTGTCGCGCACCAGCCGTGCGGCGGTGTCTTGCAGCATTTGCTGCTCTTCTGAAAGTTTGAAGTCCATGGACTGCCCCTTAGAGTTCGAGAATCATCTTGGCGATGATGTTCTTCTGGATTTCAGTGGAACCGCCGTAGACCGAGGCTTTGCGCATGTCCAGGTACTGGCAGGTGGAGGAATTGCTGAACTCGCTATGCAGCAGTTCACCTTCATGGTCGTAACCCAACTCGTCCTTGAGGAACGGGTTGGCATAGGCCCCCACGGCTTTGGTCAGCAGGTAGGTGATGGCCTGGCGAATCTCGGTGCCCTTGATTTTCAGGATCGAGCTTTCCGAACCGGGAACACCGCCCTCCTGGGCCGAGGCGAGGATGCGCAGGTTGCTCATGCCGATGGCCATCAACTGGATTTCCACGTCGGCGATCTGCGCACGAAAGTGCGGATCTTCGATCAGTGGCTTGCCGTTGCGCCGCTCTGCCCGGGCCACCGCTTTGAGCCGCGACAACATGGCCTTGGCGATGCCGATCCCGGCGATCGTCGTGCGTTCGTGGGTCAGCAGGTACTTGGCGCAGGTCCAGCCCTCGTTTTCGCGGCCCACCAGGTTCTTCACCGGCACCCGCACGTTGTCGAGGAACACTTCGTTGACGTAATGCCCACCGTCGAGGGTGATGATCGGCCGCACGGTGATGCCCGGGCTCTTCATGTCGATCAGCAGGAAGGAAATGCCCCGTTGCTGCTGCGCCTCGGCATCGGTGCGCACCAGGCAGAACATCCAGTCGGCCATGTGACCGGTGGACGTCCAGGTCTTCTGGCCGTTGACCACGTAGTCGTCGCCGTCACGCACCGCACGGGTACGCAGGCTGGCCAGGTCAGAACCGGCGCCCGGCTCGGAATAACCCTGGCACCACCAGTCGTCGCAATTGAGGATGCGCGGCAGGTAATGGGCCTTTTGTTCTTCGGTGCCAAACTTGATGATCACCGGGCCGACCATGTTGATGCCGAACGGCACGATCCGTGGCGCACCGGCGACCGAGCACTCTTCGTCGAAAATATGCTTCTGCACGGCAGTCCAGCCGGTGCCGCCCTGCTCCACCGGCCAGCTCGCCGCCAGCCAGCCCTGGTCATTCAGGGTGCGCATCCACAGCACCTGGTCGGCTTTGCACACCGATTTGCCCTGGTTGATCCGGTCCGCGATGTCTTGCGGCAGATTGGCCTTGAGAAATGCGCGCACTTGCTCGCGGAACGCCACTTCCTCGGCGCTGAAATGAATATCCATCTGATACCTCGATGATGAGTCGCCAGCCTGGGGCCGGTCTTGTGGGAGGACGACTGAATGGGCGTGCCGTCGCCGGCATGAGCCGGCGACGACGGCGCAGTCATTGATCGAAGACGATGACCGAGCGTGCCAGCTCACCACGGCGCAATTCGTCGAAGGCCTCGTTGATCTGCTCGAGCTTGATGCGCTGGGAGATCATTTCGTCGAGCTTGAGCCGGCCCTGCATGTAGAAGTCGGTCAGGCGCGGCAAGTCCACGGGGAAACGGTTGGACCCCATGAACGAACCCTGGATGCGGCGCTCGTGCAACATGGCCATGGGGTCCAGCTCCAGTTTTACCCCGGGTTTGATCATGCCGATGATGGTTGCGGTGCCGCCCCGGGCAAGCATGCCGAAAGCCTGTTCGGCGGTTTGCTTGAGGCCGATGCACTCGAACGCGTGATGCACGCCGCCTCGGGTCAACTCCAGCACCTGCGCAACGGCGCTGCCGTCCTTGGCATTGACCACATCGGTGGCGCCAAACTGCCTGGCCAGTTCCAGCTTCGAATCGAGCATGTCGATGGCGATGATTCGCCCGGCACCCGCCAGCGCCGCGCCGTTGATGGTGGACAGGCCGATACCGCCGCAGCCGATCACCGCGACCGTTTCACCCGGGCGCACCTTGGCGGTATTGAACACCGCGCCGGTGCCGGTGGTGACCGCGCAACCGAGCAGCGCCGCGCGGTCGAGCGGCATGTCGCGGCGAATGGCGACCAGCGCGTTCTCATGCACCAGCATCTGTTCGGCATAGGCCGACAGGTTGATGAACTGCGTCATCGGTTTCTGCACGTAGGTCAGGCGTGACTCTTCATCGGCACGACGCTTGGTGTCCGGGGACACGCACAGCGACAGGTGCCCGGTGACGCAATGCTCGCAGTGGCCGCAATAGGCTGACAGGCAGGTCACCACATGATCGCCCGGCTTGACCGTACGCACTTCGCAGCCCACTTGCTCGACGATGCCGGACGCTTCGTGACCGAGCACCACCGGCATCGGGTACGGATAGGCGCCATCGACGAAATGCAGGTCGGAGTGGCAAACGCCCACCGCAACTGTGCGCACCAGCACTTCCCGTGGGCCGGGCTTGCTGATACCGACCTCTTCGATGATCAGTGGCGTACCGGGGGCATGTAGAACGGCAGCTTTCATATTTTTATTCTCTTTTTAAGCAGGATGTGGCCGGCGATGGCGAACGCATCCGCCATGCCAGTGGTTGTCTTAGCGCTTGATCATCGAACCGACGAACTGACGTACCTGTTCGCTGTACGGAGGACGCATCGCGTCCGGCCCATCGACAGCGCGCAGTACCGATTTGCCGTGGCTGAAGGTGCGGAAGCCGTCAATGCCGTGGTAGCAGCCCATGCCGCTGTTGCCGACGCCACCGAATGGCAAGGTCTCGACACCACCATGGCGCAGCACGTCGTTGAGGGTGACGCCACCGGAGGTGGTGCGATTCAGTACGAACGCCTCTTCGCCGGCATCGTTGCCGAAGTAGTACAGGCCCAACGGACGCGGACGCGAATTGATGTAGCTGACCACTTCGGCGAAGGAGTTGTAGGTCTTGAACGGCAACAGCGGGCCGAAGATCTCGTCCTGCATGACCTGCAGTTCATCACCGGGGTTGCGCAGCAGGGTCGGCACCATCTTGTGGTGCGGCTGGCCACTGAAATCCTCATCGGCCGGGTTCAGCTCGATCAATTCGACGCCTGCTTCGCGTGCCTCGTTGAGGTAACCGTGCAGGCGCTCGAAGTGTCGGGCGTTGATCAGCGAGGTGTAATCCGGGTTTTCGAGCAAGGTCGGGAACAGGGTGGCAACCACTTCGCGGACCGTTGCAATGAACGCTTCCTGTTGCTCCTCGGGCACGAATACATAGTCCGGCGCCAGGCAGATCTGCCCGGCGTTGTGCAGCTTGCCGGTGAGGATTTTAGTGACAGCGACTTTGAGGTCGGCGGTGCGCGAAATGATGGTCGGCGACTTGCCGCCCAGCTCCAGCGTGACCGGCACCAGGTTCTCGGCGGCGGCGCGCATGACGTGCTTGCCGATGCTGCTGGCACCGGTGAACAACAGGTGGTCGAAGGGTTGCTGGCTGAAGGCGTGGCCAATGTCAGGGCCACCGGTGATGATCGCCACTTCGTCTTCGGCATAGACTTCGCGGAAGATCCGCGCCAGCAACGCCGAGGTTTTCGGGTTGTATTCCGACACCTTGATCATCACCCGGTTGCCGGCGGCCAGGGCACCGGCCAGTCCGTTGAAGACCATGTTCCCGGGGAAGTTCCAGGCCGTGAGAATGCCCACCACGCCCAACGGCTGGTACTGCACCCAGGCCTCGCCGCGGTCGGTGGCCCTCTGGTCCGGCTGCATCCATTCGGCAATTTTGGCCTTGGTATACTTCAACGATGCCAATGGCCCCAGAACATCGAGCATGCGCGAGAAATCGGGGCTGCGATGACCGAAGTCCGCCGACAGGGCTTCGATGATGTCGTCCTGGTAATCGACCAGCAAGCCGATGGCCCGGTCGATCAATTCGCAGCGTTGCTCGGCCGTCCACGGCTCACTGGCAAGGCTTGCGGCACGTTGCTTGTCCAGGATCACGCGAATATCGGCAGCCTTCAGGTTTTCGTTGGCACTCATGGTGTTCGGACTTCCATGCAAGGGTGGGCGGTTGGGGAGCTGCCAATCCGGTGTTGGCCCGCTACACTGGCGGGCTCGAACCATGAATCGGGTGTCGCTCATGACAGGCGATACTAGAAAGGGCCGCACCGGCGCGACGACAACCAAAGGTAGGATGCATGGAAGGTTTTGAACATAGTTCCAACGAACCAGCACAGGGAGCAACGCCGCCCATTCGCGCGGGTAAATTCCTCGCGCCGGCCAACCTGTCGGGTCAATTGGAACGTTCGACCTTGCTTGACCAGCTGCAACCCCGGGATGGTTTGCGGCTTGTCCTGATCAGTGCTGGCCCCGGCTACGGCAAGACCACGCTGTTGCAGCAATACCGCGAACGTTGCCTGGCCGAAGGCCGGCGCGTGTTGTGGTGCAACCTCGACGCCTTGGACAATGATCCGCAGCGCTTGACCCAGGTACTGCTCACCGGCCTGCGCGATATCGGCTTGATCGAGGCTGGCGACACCCCCCCGGCCGACAGCAGTCCGGCGCAACGTGAGCATTGGCTGCTCGAGCACATCGCCGCGAGCAATGGGGCGTTCACCCTGCTGATGGACGAATTCGAAGTCCTTGATCACCCGCCGGCCCTCGAATTTATCCAGCAGCTGCTCAAGGCGTTACCCATGGGCGCGACCCTGGCCATCGCATCGCGTACCACCCCGGACATCAATCTGGGCCGATTGCGCGCCCGGGGCGAACTGTTGGAGATCGGCACCGATTCGCTGTGCCTGAGCGCTGACGAGACCGCCACCTACATCTTGCAAAAGCGCCAATTGCCCTTGGACCTGGCCGATATCGACAACCTGCACGAGCGCACCGAAGGCTGGATTTCCGGGATTTTCCTGGCCACCCTGTCCTTGCAAAGACACGGCGATCCTGCCGCGTTCATCGCCTCCTACAACGGTTCGAACCCGGCATTGGCGGAGTATTTCGGCGAAGACGTGCTGGCCCGGCAAACCGGGCAATTGCAGCAATTCCTGTTAGAGACCAGCGTCCTGACACGATTCTGTCCAGCCTTGTGCGATGCCGTCACAGGTCGCCACGACAGCCAGTCGATGATCGAGGCACTGGAGCGGGCCAACCTGTTCGTGATTGCAACGGACGACCAGCGCCAATGGTTTCGCTATCACCCGCTGTTCGCCGATTTTCTCCTGCAAACCCTCAAGCGACACCCGGGCCAGTTCGAGCAGCAGCATCAAAAGGCCGCGAGTTGGTACTTCGCCAAAGAGCGGCCGGTAGAAGCCCTTGAACATCTGTTCACCGCCCACGCCGTTGACGAAGCTGCCACGCAACTGGTGCTGCACATCGACGAACTGGTGGAAAACGGCCATGCCAGCCTGTTGATGCGCTGGCTTTCGCGCATTCCCGTGGAGATCCGCGATGTGCATCCTCGCCTGGGCATTGCCTACGCCTGGGCACTGCTGCATGCGCGTCGCCACAAGGACGCATTGCAGGTCCTGGAAAACCCGGCGCTGGCGGCAGAGCACCACTATGTTCACCCACTGTTGCTGTTGATCGGCGACCGTGTCGATGAAGCCCTGGTGGCGGCTACCGAGCTGTTGTTGCAGCTAGGCCCCGGGGACAAATTGCAGTATCGAGTCACGGCGTTTGTGCAAATCTGCTCGCTGTTCTACACCGGCCACTTCGACGAAGCGCGCAAAAAGCTCGGCAGTGCCGGGCTGCGCGAGGCTCAACAGGAGTCGACCTACCTGCGCGATGTCACCGATGCGCTGCAAGCGATGCTCGACCTGACCCAGGGGCAACTCGACAGCGCCCTGACCCGCGCGGACACGGCCATGCGCCGCAGTCGCGAGACCCTGGCGGGTACGCCACCGGTGGGGTATCCGGTCCTGCAAACCATCCATTGCGTGGTGCTCTACGAAACGGACGCGGTCGATGAAGCACGACGACGACTCACGGAGTTGCTGCCCTATGCCCGGGAACACGCGGCACCGGATTCGTTGATCAGCACCCATGTGCTATTGGCCCGCCTCGCCTACCTGCACGGCGACCGTCCGGCCTGGATGCGTTATCTGGCCGACCTCGATCAGTTGGGCCAGTTGGCCGGTTCTACGCGCATCCTCTGTTCGACCTGGCTGGAACGAGCGCGTGTCGCCACCCTGGAAAATCGCCTGGATACCGCCGATCACGCGATGCGCGCCGCCGAGCAGCTGAGTGACTGGGAACAACCGGGCGTGACATTGAGCGCCAATGACGTCGACACGCCTTTCATCGCGCGTCAGCGCCTGCGTATCGCGCAAGGTGATACCGCTTGCGTCGAAACCTTGCGTCAGGCCATGGATCAAGCACTTCAACGACACCAGCATCGTCGGGCCTTGAAGCTGCGTTTGTTGCTGATCCTCGCACTCGACGGCGCGAAACAGCACAAAGAGGCGCTTGAACATTTGACGGCAGCCTTGCGCTTGGCCAGCCACGTCGGGTTTATCCGCACCTTTCTCGATGAAGGCGCACCGTTGGCGGCTGTGCTGGAGCGTTGGTCGGTGACCTTTCATGGCCAGGAAGAGGCGTTGGGTATTCGCCCAGGCTTCGTCGCCCAGTTGTTGCAGGGTGAGAGCAGCAGCAAGAAAGCCGAGCCCAAGCGCGAAGACGAGGCACAAACCAACCTCTCGAACCGTGAACTGCAGGTGGTGCGCTTGCTGGCGCTGGGTTACCGCAACCGGGAAATCGCCGAAAAGATGTTTCTCTCAGAGCTGACGGTGAAATCACACTTGCGCAAGATCAACAGCAAACTCGGTGCCGGTGGTCGTACCGAAGCGGTATCGATCGCCCGGGCCCAGGGCCTGCTGGACTGAACGCGCCAACGATGACGCGTATTGTCTGAATGACCGAGTCGCTTGCGCGCTTTTCGTCGGAGCGCCGCCCGGAGCAAGCTCGCTCCTACAAGGGGGTACGCAAGGTATTCGCCAATGCATGCTCGATAAAGGCCAACATCTGCGTGTGCACTAACTCCAGGTCAACGGCCGATGGGTTCAGCAGGATCTGGAGCATCATGCCGCGCAAAACGCCCAGGAACAGCAAGGCCCCCGTCATGGGGTCCACGTCCGGGCGGATCTCGCCCTTATCGATGCCTTCGCTGATGTAGCGCGCCAGATGCTTTTGCACCGAGAGGTTGTACTCGGCGAGGACCTGCACGGTTTCCGAGTCCTGGGTCACGGCCTCCGACATCAGGGCCAACAGCGCACGGGTATTGACCCAGTCGCCGTCCGGGCGCGCCAGATAGACACTGACAAATCCCTTGAGCGCATCTATCCCCGGGCGCCACTGCGGCGACCGGGCCTGCACCAGTTCCATGAATGTCGAATTGACGAAACCCGCCAGGGCACGCAGCAGACCGGCCTTGTTGCCGAAATGGTGAGTCGCCAGACCACGGCTGTAGCCCGCCTCCTCGCCCACCTCCGATAGCGTCATGCCGACCCAACCCTTGCGCGCGACGATTTGTCGGGCAGCGATCAGCAGCCGCTGTTCGGCTTCGGCGCGACGCTCCAGTTGAGTGCGCCGCGACGTCGGCTGGGTGGTTTTTTCAACGGGTTCCATCGGGCAATTCCTTACTGTCCTGTAAACACGGGCGTGCGACGTTCCGCCATGGCGCGGGTGCCTTCGGCAAAATCGGCGCTGACGATCTGCCATTCCTGCTCGGACGCCTCGCGATCGATAATCCGGTCAACCGCATCGGCCAGGCCCATGCGCAGGGTTTCGCGACTGGACATGACCGCGCCCGGTGCCGACGCGGCGATTTCCTCGGCTAGCTCACGAGCCTTTTGCCGCTCCGTGCCCGGCTCTGCCAACACATCGGCCAAACCGATTCGCACCGCTTCACGGCCATCGATGCGGCGTCCGGTGGCGATCAGCAGCGAGGCCATTTGCGGGCCGACCAGACGCGGCATGGTAACCGAAATCCCGAAGCCTTGATGAATGCCCAGCCGGTTGAAATTGGCCGAGAACCGCGCTTTTTCGCTGGTGACGCGAAAGTCCGCGACCAGCGCCAAGCCCAGGCCTCCGCCGATCGCGGCGCCCTCGACCACACAGATCAGCGGCTTGCGATTGCGAAACAGGCGCACGGCCGACTTGTAGACACGGCGCGGGTATTGCGGGTCGCGCTGGTCGGCGCCAGAGAAATCAGCGCCGGCGCAAAACACCTTGCCTTCAGCCTGTAGCACGACCACCCGGCACTGCGGCAAGTCATCGAGATATTGCAGGGCGTCGGCCAGGTCATTGATCAGTTCGGCATCGAAAAAATTCAGTGGCGGACGATTGAAATCGAGGGTCGCGACATGGCCTTCAAGGCCCAGTGTCAGGCCGCGGCCGGGGGTAAAGGAGGTATCGGTCGACATGAAAGCTCCGGGTCTTGGCGGTTTTCAAGGGTGGCAGCGGCTTGATTCGCTGCCAAGGTTGCTGTTAGCTTATTTACTTGTTGGGCGTTCAGCAAGTAAGAAAAACAAGACCATCAACCACTTTCCACATGAGCGAAAAGCCATGCAGGCACTCGATATCCGTCCCTGTCAATTGGACGCCAAAACCCTGGCTTTACGGACCGAAGTGCGCGAATTCATCGCCGAGGCACTAAAGGACTACCCGGCCCACGAACGGGCGAAAAACTGGAATGGCGCCGACCCTGAATTCAGCCGCAAGCTGGGCGAGCGCGGATGGCTGGGCATGACTTGGCCCAAGCGCTATGGCGGCCACGAACGCAGTGCCCTGGAGCGTTATGTGGTGCTTGAGGAGCTGCTCGCCGCTGGCGCGCCGGTCAATGCGCACTGGATCGCCGAGCGTCAATCGGGTCCGCTGCTGATGAAGTTTTCCCCGGATGTGCTGGCGCCACGGCTGATGCCGGCCATCGCACGCGGCGAGCTGCTGTTCTGCATTGGCATGAGCGAGCCGAATGTCGGCTCCGACCTGGCGTCGGTCCAGACCCGGGCGGTCAAGACCGAAGGCGGCTGGATCGTCAACGGCAGCAAGGTCTGGACCACCGGTGCCCACCGCTGCCACTACATGGTCACCCTCCTGCGAACCGGGCCCAGGGATGACAGCAATCGCCATGGGGGCCTGTCGCAACTGTTGATCGACATGCGCGCCCCCGGCGTCACGGTTCGCCCGATCTACAACATGCTGGGTGAGCACGACTTCAACGAAGTGTTCCTCGATGACGTGTTTGTTCCCGACGACTTCGTCATCGGTCAGCCTGGCGATGGCTGGAAGCAGGTCGGTGCCGAACTGGCGCTCGAACGCAGCGGCCCGGAACGCTACCTGAGCAGCACCCAGTTGTACCTGGAAATGCTTGACGCCGCCGATCCACAGAACTCGCGCCACAGCGTCAGCCTCGGCCGAGTTGCCGCGCGCTACGCGGTGCTGCGGCAGATGTCGCTGGGCGTCGCCGGCATGCTCGCCCGTGGCGACAACCCGGCGACCCCGGCAGCGCTGGTCAAGGACCAGGGTGCCTTGCTCGAACAATCCCTGCCCGACCTTGCCCATGACCTGTTTGGCGGCACCCGCCAACCCGGTTCCCGACTTGACCAGGTGATGCGTTACCTGACCCAGACCGCCCCGTCGTTTTCCCTGCGTGGCGGCACCCGCGAAATTCTTCGCGGCATCATTGCCAGAGGATTAGGACTGCGATGAACCAGGCCACCCACTATCAAGCGCCGGACGACAGCGCTCCATCGCAATTGCAATCGATCATCGCCGACAGCGTCGAGCGCCTGTTCGCCGAACAGATCACCTCTGAGGTGCTGGCCCGTTTCGATGCCGGGCACGCCGCGACAGCGTTGTGGCAACAGGTGGTCGAGCAAGGCCTGCCTGGCGCCTTGATGGCCGAAGAAGCCGGGGGCAGCGCGGCCAGTTGGCTGGAAGTCAGTCCGGTACTGCGGGCCATTGGTTACTGGAACGCACCCCTGCCGTTGAGCGAAACCATGCTCGCTTCGATGCTGCTGGCCCGAGCTGGCCTGCAAGTGCCCGAAGAGCCCATCACGCTGATTCAGAACGGTCGCCTCGGTGAGCTGGCCTTGTCTGCGGATGGCCATCTCGACGGCCGCACATTCAATGTGCCGTGGGCCCGCAGCTGTCGCTGGGCCGTGGTAGCCGATGGCACGGGACAAGTTGCGCTGGTGGACCTGCGTCAGGCCAATGTCAGCCTGGAGGCCGGCAGCAATTTTGCCGGCGAAGAGCGCGATACCCTGCACTTCGCCAACGCTCGCGTTCACACCAGCGGCCAATTGCAGATAGCGGATGTGCAGGAACCTGTCTGGGTGTTTGGTGCATTGATCCGAGCTTGCGCGTTGGTCGGTGCATTGGAGTCGAGCCTGGACAAGGCTGTCAGCTACGCCAACGAGCGCGTCCAGTTCGGCAAGGCCATCGGTAAATTCCAGGCGATCCAGCAGCAATTGGCGCAGATGGCCGGTGCCATTGGTGCCGCGCGCATGGCGACTCAAGTGGCGTTGCGCAGCGCTTGCGACGCCTTGCAGGCCGAACCCGGGTGCCGTAGCAGCCTCGCGTTCGATGTAGCGGTGGCCAAAGTCTGCGCCGGCGAGGCCGCCACCCTGGCTACCTCGATTGCGCATCAGGTTCATGGCGCCATCGGCTTCACCCACGAGCACACCCTGCATTTCAGCACCCGGCGCCTGTGGTCGTGGCGCGATGAATTCGGCAGCGATTCGCAGTGGGCTGAAGTCCTCGGCCAAGCGGCGATAGCGGCCGGTGGCAAGGGCTTCTGGGCAGGACTGACACAGCGCCAGTTCTGACAACAGGCATTGCCCGGCGACGGGCAATGCCCCTCACACGCTCACTTCGCGACCGGCCATTGATACAGTGCCGGTTCTTTGCGCATGAACCGTGCGGCGGCTTGCTGGACATACGGCGAACTCATTGCCACGGCCTGGGCGTTCGTTTCGGCATCCAGCTGCGCCGCCAGGTCAACCTCGAAGGAGCGCGACAGCAAGCGTTTAGTCAGGCCAAACGCGACCGTCGACAGATTGCTCATGCTGCGCGCCAGTTCTTCTGCGCGGGCGCGAAACCGGTCGGCGGGATGCACTTCAAGGGCAATACCCAGCGCCAGTGCCTCTTGCGCGCAAACTTCGCGCGCGGAATAGATAATTTCCCTGGCCTTGGGCAGGCCAACGATGCGCGGCAAGGTATAGGATGCGCCCATATCCGGGACCAGGCCGATCCGGGCAAAGGCCATGCAGAAGCGTGCGCGTTGCGAAGCGATCACAAAATCTGCGGCCAGCGCCAGGCTGAAGCCGGCACCGAATGCGACGCCATCGACCGCTGCGATCACGGGTCGATCGAAGTTCGCCAATTCGCCAAGCAAGCGGTTGTAATGATCCATGCGCTGGAGAACATCGATCGCTGCGAAGCCGTCACCCATCTTGCTGACGTCGGCACCCGAACAGAAATCGCTACCGGCGCCCGTCAACAACAACGCCTTGACCTCTGGATTGGTGCGAAGGCTCACCAGCACTTCGCGTAACTCATCGGCCATCTGCCCAGTGAGTGCATTCTTACGCTCGGCTCGCATCAATGTCAGGGTCGCCAGGCCATCTTCTATGGATAATTCAAGGTTATTGGACATGTGATCCCATTGGGCCCGCGCGGTTTGCAGGTCGCGCTCGAGCTCATCTGTGGTTTGGATGGACCGCTTGCAACGTTGCCGGGAGAATCGGCATCCGTTGCCAGCCAATGAAGTGCTGTCAAACGGTAAGGAGCGAATGCGTCGAGCAGTACTCCCTGAAAAGGGTGGGAGCATTGATTTGCCCCCGCCTGCCCCACCCCGCTGGTCACTCAACCTGGATGTTGAAGCTGATGCCCTCATCGCCAGCTAGCTCCCACAGGGATCTGTGGTGGCTGCAGGACTTGCGTACGCTGAAGATCACACTGAGGGAGCCAGCCTGCTGGCGATCGCGTCGGGTCAGTCAACCTGGATGTTGAAGCTGATGCCCTCATCGCCAGCAGGCTAGCTCCCACAGGGATCTGTGGTGGCTGCAGGACTTGCGTACGCTGTAGATCACACTGTGGGAGCCAGCCTGCTGGCGATCGCGTCGGGTCAGTCAACCTGGATGTTAAAGCTGATGCCCTCATCGCCAGCAGGCTAGCTCCCACAGAGATCTGTGGTGGCTGCAGGACTTGCGTACGCTGAAGATCACACTGTGGGAGCCAGCCTGCTGGCGATCGCGTCGGGTCAGTCAACCAGGATGTTGAAGCTGATGGCCTCATCGCCAGCAGGCTAGCTCCCACAGGGATCTGTGGTGGCTGCAGGACTTGCGTACGCTGTAGATCACACTGTGGGAGCCAGCCTGCTGGCGATGGCGTCGGGTCAGTCAACCTGGATGTTGAAGCTGATGGCCTCATCCCCAGCAAGCTAGCTCCCACAGGGATCTGTGGTGGCTGCAGGACTTGCGTACGCTGAAGATCACACTGTGGGAGCCAGCCTGCTGGCGAGGCGTCGGGTCAACATCGTCGAAACGAGTCGGTTTATCGAACCCCTCCCGAAGCGAAAGGTCTGATCCTGTATACCTCCTCGGAATAATCCAATGTCCGCTCAACACACCCTTGTCGTACTCGCTCGGGGCGGATATGCCGCTCGGGGCGTCCTGTATCTGATCATAGGTATCTTCGCTCTGCTGGCGGCTCAAGACTCGACAAAACCCAAGGACAGTCACAAAAGCCTGGAAGCGTTGTTAAGCCAGCCTTTCGGTTATGTGCTGGTAGGACTGGTGGTGGCGGGCCTGATCGCTTTCGCCGGGTGGCGAATATTGCAAGCCATTCGCGACGTCGATCATCACGGTTCGAAGCTCAAGGGGTTGGTGATTCGTGCAGGATTGTTGGCGGGAGGTTTGATCAACGGCGCTCTTGCGTTTTTTGCATTGGGCCTGCTCATCAGCGGCGTCAGAAGCTCAGGCAATTCCGCAGGTGGCGAGACATCGGATCTACTGGCCCATCTTTTGTCCTGGGATCACTCAAACGTGCTGGTCTACCTCGTGGCGCTGGTCCCACTCGGCGTAGGCATTGCTCACATCATCAAGGGATGGAAGGCCTCGTTCGAGAAGTATTTTGAGGCTGATGAGGACGTGATGCGCTACGTACGACCGGTGGCTCGTTTCGGACTCATAGCCCGAGGCGTGGTGTTTATCGAGATAGCCCTGCTGCTGGCAATCAGCGGCTCCCGTTATAAAACCGCTGATCCTCCAGGCATGAAGGAGGCCCTTGATGCGCTCCAGAACCTGCCAGCCGGGGTTTTGATCCTGATGGTGATGGCATTTGGTTTGATTGCCTTTTCGGCTTACAGCTTTTCCGAGGCTGCCTGGCGCAAGATAAACATGGATGTGCCGGGAGTATCGGGATCCTAATCGCTACGGGATGGCATTCAGAAGGAGGTAAGGCGTTTGGCCTATCTTGATTGGGTTCAATGGCCGGCGATGGTTGTCACTGTGCTGGCCGCATGGCTGATCGGATCTCAGCAGCCAAAAAGGCGAATGATCGGGTTCGTTTGTTTCAGCTTAAGCAATGTGTTGTGGGTGATTTGGGGCCTGTATGCACACGCCTACGCGCTGATCGTCCTGCAGATTTGCCTCTTCCTCATGAACCTTCGCGGGTTTAAAAAGAACTATAAAGGCCAGTATAACTAGTGTTCCCGGGACGTTCGGGAGCCGTAAAGATTCTTTCTGAACCCTCGGGCATTCATGCCCAGGAGTACACACTCAAGGACGATCAACGCCTGAGCGTTGGAGTGTAGCCCCCAAACAACCCACAAAACATTGCTCACGATGAAGCCCCAAAAGGCGATCATCCGCCGACGTGGTCGTTGCGAACCAATGAACCAGGCCGAGATCACTGTCACAATCATCGCGGGCCATTGCAGCAAATCGGCGTATTCCAAGGTATTTCCCTCCGCTCGCTCCAGCAGGCGCCTCTTATTTCTTGTGCGGTAGCACCGCTCCCAATACCTGCTTGGCGGTTTGCAAGATCACCCCGGCCTCGTTCGGGTCACCCTTGAGCAACGTCGTGGCAAACTTTTTCGCCTGTTCGAGCTTGATGTGTGGCGGCAACGGCGGCACGTCGGGATCGGTCTTGAACTCGATCAGCACCGGAACATCCGAGGCCAGCGCCTGTTCCCAGGCGGCGGCGACGTCTTCCTCGCGGTCTACGAAAATTCCTTTCAGCCCAATCGAAATGGCGAACAGGTGGTACGGCACGTCTGGAATGCTTTGCGATGCCTCGAACTTCGGATCCCCCTCCATCACCCGTTGCTCCCAGGTGACCTGATTGAGGTCCTCGTTGTTGAACACCGCACAGATCCATTTTGGGCTTTCCCACTGTTGCCAGTATTTGGCGACGGTGATCAGCTCGGCCATGTTGTTCATCTGCATGGCACCATCACCCACCAGCGCAATCACCGTGCGTTCGGGAAACGCAAACTTCGCCGCAATCGCATAGGGCACCGCTGCGCCCATTGAGGCCAATCCGCCGGAAAGCGAGCACTTCATGCCGCGACGAATTTTCAGATCGCGGGCATACCAGTTGGCGCACGAACCGGAGTCGCTGGTGATGATCGCCCGCTCCGGCAAACGAGGTGACAGCTCGTAGACCACCCGTTGTGGATTGATCGGTTTGGCTTTGACCATGGCGCGTTTTTCCAGGGTCTTCTCCCAACTACCGCGCCAGCCTTCGACTTTTTTGCGCCATTTGCGTTCGGTTTTCTGTTCGAGCAACGGCAGCAATGCAGCAAGTGTTTCTGCAGCATCGCCCACCAGGTTGACCTCCATGGGATAACGCAAGCTGAGCATGTCCGGTTGCAAGTCGATCTGCACGCCGTGCGCCTGCCCTTCTTTGGGCAAGAACTCGGAATACGGGAAGCCCGAGCCGATCATCAGCAAGGCGTCGCATTCGCTCATCAGCTTGTAACTGGGCTCGGTGCCGAGCAAACCGATACTGCCGGTGACCCAGGGTAAATCGTCGGGCAGTGCGGCTTTACCGAGCAACGCCTTCGCCACACCGGCGCCAAGCTTCTCCGCCACCGCAATCACTTGATCGGTGGCCTGCAGTGCGCCGGCCCCAACCAGGATCGCGACCTTTTGACCCGCGTTCAAAACGTCTGCCGCTCGCTGCAGGTCCGCCTCGTAAGGCACCACTCTCGGCTTGCTGTAACCAACGCCCGAATGCGCCGTGCCATGGGCACGGGCCGGCGCCTCATACTCAAGATCTTGCACATCATTGGGCAGAATGATTGCCGTCACGCGCCGTAAACCGATGGCAGTGCGCACGGCCCGATCGATCAAGTGCCGTATTTGCGCCGGCGCCGAAGCCTGCTGGACAAAGGCTCCGGCGACATCCTTGAACATCGACAACAAATCCAGCTCTTGCTGGTAATGGCTGCCCAGCGCCGTGCGCGCCTGCTGGCCGACGATGGCCAGCACTGGCATGTGATCCATCCGGGCGTCGTAAAGCCCAGTGATCAAGTGCGATGCGCCAGGGCCCGAAGTGGCAATGCACACGCCCAACTCACCGGTGAACTTGGCATGCGCCGACGCCATGAAGGCAGCCATTTCCTCATGCCTGGCCTGAACGAATTCAATCTTCCCCTTGGCCCGGCTCAGCGCTCCGAACACGCCATTGATGCCATCACCTGGATAACCAAAGATCCGGGTCACACCCCATTCGCTAAGCCGTTCAATCAGAAAGTCGCCCACTGTCGTCGTCATGTCGTTCCTCGCCTTCAACCCGTGCATCGAGCATTTCCGACAGAACATCCCGTCGGAACGTGTAAGGGTCTGGACACTCGGGTGCAGATCGAAGTTCTGCCGGATGTCAGTCAGTCGCGTTGAACTCGAACCTTCCCGCTAAAGACGCTGAAGCCATAGGTGTTGTAGATGAGCGTTACCGGGATCAGCACCGCGAAACCGACCAGCATGAAGATCTGGCTGTTGGGGCTTGAGGCAGCCGCCTGCAAGGTCAGCTGCGGCGGCACGATCATTGGAAAGAGCGCCGCGATCATCAATGCAAACGCCACTATGAAAACGCCCAATGCACAGAACAGTGGCAGAAAATGACGACAGCTTCGAAACCCCAGGACAAAACCAATCGGCAGTGCAACCAGCAGCGTCATGGCCGGCATCCACACCAGGGGATCTGCCAGCCGTTGTGCATAGCGAGTATCCAAAGTCGCCGTCCAGGCCACCAACAGGCTCAACAACACGATGGTGACGGCCGCCAGCCTCTTCGCCTGCAAGCTGGATCGCCTCTGGAGTTCCCCTACGGTGCGCCAATAGAGCCAGCAAGCCCCCAACCATGTATACCCCACCACGAGTACTGCACCACAGAACAGTGGGAACACGTTGAGCCACTCCGCGCCATCACCACTGTATTGGCCGCCATGATTCGGCACACCTTGTACGAGGGTTCCCAAGATGATTCCCTGTGTCCCGCCGGCCAGCAATGAACCGCACGACAGTAATCCATCGACCAGGCGCTTGAGGCCATCGCTGCGGGCGTAATCACGAAATTCCAACGCAACGGCGCGAAGAATCAGCGCCAGAAACATCAAGATAAATGGCCAATAAAGCGCCGGAAGCAGGATGGCGTAAGCCAATGGGAACAACGCCAGCAGACCGCCTCCTCCCAGCACCAGCCACGTTTCGTTGGCATCCCAGATCGGCAAGATTGTCACGGCCATCGCCCGTCGATCCTTACCGCAAGGCGTAAGGCCCATCAGCACCCCGACGCCCAGATCAGTGCCGTCGAGCAGCACATAGTTCATCACCGAGAAGGCCAGGGCCGCGGCAGAAAGCAGAACGATCCAATCAGTGTCCGGCATGGATTGCGCTCCTCAGGATTGCCCTGTCTCGTCTGCCAGCGTCGGTTGCGGCCCGGCTTCACCCTTTCGCGGTGGCTCGCGCAAAATTCGCAACAGCACCCAGAGACCGATACCGAAGATCAGCAGGTAAAACACCAGGATCGTCCACGTCGCGCCTATCACCTGCTGGCGCGACACCGACGACAGGCTGTCAGCTGTGCGCAGCAAGCCATAGACGGTGAAAGGCTGGCGACCTACCTCTGTCACTACCCAGCCACAAAGCATCGCGAGGAATCCAGCCGGGGCCATCAGCACACACCCGCGCAGCATCCAACGCGCGGTGTACACCCTATGGCGCCAGCGCAACACCAAACTGGTCAGCCCCTGCCCCACCATCAACAGCCCCAGACCCACCATGAACCGAAACGCGAAAAACACAATCGGCACCGGCGGAATGTTTTCGGGAGGGAATTCGTCCAGCGCGGCGATGGTGCCCGTCAGATCGTGCCGCAGGTACAAAGAGCCAACACGAGGAATCGCCACTTCCCAATGATTACGACGTTCGGTCATGTCGGGAATGGCAAACAGTCGCAACGGTTCACCCGCGCCGTCAGGCGGACGCGTCCACGAGCCTTCAATAGCAGCAACCTTCAGAGGTTGGACCTTGAGACTGTGTTGCCCATGCAAATCGCCCACCAGGATTTGCAGAGGTGAGAGTACGACGATCATCCACAACGCCATGGAAAACTGAAGGCGTGCTCTAGGGTTTTCCGGCTGCCGCATCAGTTGCCAGGCGCTGATACCGGCCACCAGGGTGGCGGTGCCGAGAAATGCCGCCAGCGTCATGTGGGCCAGCCGATAGGGAAACGATGGATTGAAAATGATCGCCCACCAGTCCTCGGCCATGAAGCGGCCATCAGGGCCCAGGGTGTAACCGGCGGGCGTCTGCATCCAGGAGTTGGCCGACAGGATCCAGAACGCGCTAATCAATGAGCCCACGGCAACCGCACAGGTGGCGAAGAAATGCAGACGAGGGCCGACCTTCTTCAGGCCAAACAGCATGATGCCCAGGAAGCCCGCCTCCAGGAAAAAAGCGGCAAGCACTTCGTAGAACATCAACGGGCCCAGGATATCGCCTGCCTGGGTGGACAGGCGCGACCAGTTAAGTCCGAACTGGTACTCCAGAATCAGACCCGACGCCGTGCCCACCGCCACATTGAGCGCGAATATCTTGAGCCAGTAGAGGTAAACATCCAGATAGATTTTTTGCCCGCGCCACAGCCAGAGACCTTCCAGCACCATCAAAAAATTGGCCAGCCCGATGGTGAGTGCAGCCAACACGATATGAAAGCTTATGGTGATCGCAAACTGAGCACGCGCAGCCATCAGCGCCGAATCAACGGTGTCCATGCCCTCAACGCTCTAACGGGATGACAGAAATCTTGCCGTTACGCTCCAGGATCGCAAACTTGATCTGGTCAATGGTTTCTATGCCTTGGCTTGAGCGGGCCGCTTCCATCACATCTGCTTCGACCAGCCGGGCATGTCGTAGGCGCTTACTTAAAAGCTTTCCGTTTTCAACGATGATGGTAGGACCGCCATCAATGAGTTTTGACACCCAGCCCGAGCGCTGCTTGAGCAGTGAAAGGCCGACATCGATGGCGATCAACGTGACGATCACCAGGACAGAATTTGTCAGGGAAAAGTCATCCCCCAGCAATGCCTGCTGCGTGGCTTCGCCAATGATCATCAACAACACAAAATCGAATGTCGTCAGTTCCGCCAGTGAACGCCTGCCGGCGATCTTGAACAGCACCATCAACACCAGATACATCGCGAAGGCACGCAATACCGAATCCATATATCACCTCAAGGGAAAATGAATTGATCCATGGCCACAGGTGCCGCGCCTGGTGATAACACGCGGGTACTGAACAGTCCCAATCCGTCACCACGCAACGTCATATACAGATTCGCACGTCCTTGGGCATCCGCTTGCAGCCATAGCTTCATACCCTCCCCGCCACTGCTGGCGCGGCCTGGCTCCGGCAGCATTGATTCGATGCTGAAACCATCCAGTAACGCCCCGGAGAGCTCGAGCTCGACCATCGCATCCGGCGCGCCGACTACACTGATCACCATTGGATTGGTCGAACCGTTACGGTGAAAAACCTCGTACTGCACTCTGAGTCTGCCATCGCTGCCCTTGACGTCTCGGGAGCTCATCGGCCCGCGTGAGAACATTCCGCATAATCCCAGCACAACCAACAGCACCAACACGTACCAACCGCATCGCTCGAACCGCCAAACCTTGATCTGACAGGCCATGTCTTCACGAACGGGGTAGTCTCGGTTCTTGTAGTCGTCGTGGCTGCCTTTATCGCTCATGGCATGTTCCTACCCTCGTTCACCCGCCAGTGCACGGCGGTGGAAGTCCGGTAAATGCTTCAACGCGTATTCGGCGGCTTGGCGCTGCACCTGGCAACGAGTGTCGAAAAAACGATGTTTATGACTGAACACACTTCGGCCCTGTTCCGATTGAAAAGCCCAGGCGAAGCAGACTGTTCCTGCCGGAATACCATCGATATCTTCCGGGCCCAGTATTCCAGTGGTCGCCACGGCAACATTGGCCGTGCTGTCGTACAACGCACCCAGGGCCATCTCTCGGGCGACCTCGCAGCTGGTGAGATTGAAGGTCTCGATGGTCTGGGGATTGACTCGCAATAGACGCTGCTTGGCTTCAGGGGAATAAACCACATAGCCACTTTCGATCAGCTCACCGCTTCCCTCGATCTCCGACAAAAGCGTCACAATTTTTCCTGCCGTACACGACTCTGCGGTTGTGAGTACAAGATTGTGCTCACGAAGGTAATCAACAATCCTGGCTGCAATGGACATCACATTTTTTCCGATGAGGTCTTCGCAGTTGACCCTTGCAAGGCTCGTTCATTCCAAGTTCTGCTCACGGGACATGTACTTCCCTGTTCCGAGCCAATTCACTGAGTGCCAAAAAAACAAGGCGATTTGTTAAGGCCAATAAAATCAATCACTTACCTTTACATGAAATAGCTTTGAATTTTTTCGTGCACTGCCACTCTATGAGCAAATGGAGGGGAATCCATTGATGGACTGCCTATTTTGTGAACAAACCAGTGTAGGAGGTTTCATGAGCGCGCAGCCAATTGAGTACTCTTTCGAGGTCTATGAGGAGTCTTTCGCTAATGCCCCTGTCTGGAGCGTTGAAGCAACAACGCCCTTCCCGGCTGTGTCGATAGGTGATCGTTTCAATCATCTGGGCCTTGAGGTTGCCTGGGGCAGAACGGCCTCCGAGGAAGAGGAATATCGAGTAGTCGACATCGACCATGTTTTTTCGAATAGCGCAGGCAAGCTTGCTTACAAAAGCAGGGTGAAACTGATGCTGACACACCGCAACCAGGTATTTTGAATAGCCTGGTCAACGCCGTGATGCCAGCCGCTCGACAGAAATCTCAATTCAATCCCGAGCCGCTTGTCATTTGCCAAGGCTTAGGGCAGGGTCGATACCACCGAGATTTCTGTCAAAGGAGTCACCCATGTCAAAGCTATATCCCAGTATCGATCCCGAAGGACTGGTCGAGTACTCAGTGGTCTACACCGACCGCTCGCTCAACCACATGTCGCAGTCATTTCAAGGCGTGATGAAAAACATTTCCAAGACCCTGAAGCAGGTCTACAACGCCCAGGGTGTTGCGGTGGTCCCGGGCAGCGGCACATTCGGCATGGAAGCGGTGGCGCGTCAGTTTGCCACCGAGCAGCGATGCCTGGTGATACGCAACGGCTGGTTCAGTTATCGCTGGAGCCAGATCCTTGAGATGGGCAACATCCCGGCGGCCACCACGGTGCTCAAAGCCCGCCCGGTCGACACCGGTCGCCAGGCGGCCTACGCCCCACCCCCTCTGGACGAAGTGCTGGCAGCCATTGAGGCGTCGAGGCCACAGATTGTCTTCGCCCCCCACGTTGAAACCTCATCAGGGATTATCCTGCCCGACGAATACCTGCGGGCCGTCGGCGACGCCGTGCACGCGGTGGGTGGCCTGTTCGTGCTGGACTGCATCGCCTCGGGCACGCTTTGGGTCGATATGCACAAATGCGCAGTCGACCTGCTGATCAGCGCACCGCAGAAAGGCTGGAGCGCCTCCCCTTGCTGCGCCCTGGTGATGTTCAGCTCCCTGGCCCTCGCGCGCATCGAGAAGACGCAAAGCAGCAGCTTCGCCTGCGACCTGAAAAAGTGGCTGCAGATCATGCAGGCCTACGAACAGGGCGGACATGCCTACCATGCGACCATGCCCAGCGATTCCCTCGCGCGATTCAACGAAGTGATGAAAGAGACGCAAGCCTACGGTTTCGACAAGGTCCGCGACGAACAGCAGGCGCTGGGCGATCGGGTGCGCGCCATGTTGACCGGCAAAGGTTTCAAAAGCGTGGCCGCCGCCGGCTTCCAGGCCCCTGGCGTCGTGGTGAGCTACACCGATGATGCCGACATCAAGAACGGCAGGAAATTTGCCAACCATGGCCTGCAGATCGCCGCCGGAGTGCCGTTGCAATGCGACGAGCCGGCCGACTTCCAGACCTTCCGCATCGGTCTGTTCGGACTCGAAAAGCTGCACAATATCGAGCGCACGGTCAGCACCCTCGCGCAGGCACTGGACGAGGTGATGGTTGACTAAGCCCTCATAACGATTTAGCCAATCTGTCGCGTTGACCGGTTGAATCCACAGCCAATAGCGGACATTCAGTTCCGCTATTGTGGCCGACCGCCTTCATGCACCACACGCAAAACCGGTTCCTGCTTTGGTCCCACTGGAGCAACGGTTCGAAGCCCTGTGGAGCGCAGCGGCAACACGCCGAGGGATCTTTGAACAATGCGCAAAAACCGCTCGCGAACTCCTGGATGCGCCACGCGACGTCAGGGTACTACATGGTGACATCCACCACGGCAATGTGTTGGACTTCGGACCCAAGGGATGGCTCGCTATCGATCCCAAGGGACTGTACGGTGAGCGCGGCTTCGATTACGCGAATATTTTCTGCAATCCCGATAGCAAAAGCGCTCTGGCGCCAGATTGTTTCTCGCGCCGGATCGATATCGTGACACAGGCCGCCGACATCGATCGCCTCCGGTTATTGCAATGGGTGCTCGCCTGGACCGGGTTGTCAGCAGCCTGGATGCTCGAGGACGACATTGAGCCGGCCATCCCCTTTGGGGTGGCGAAGCTTGCAGCGTCGGCGCTTGGGTTGTGAGTTTTACAGTAATGCACAGCCAGGATAATTTTCTGTCAGCCTTGGGTCGATTGTTACATTGCCGACAAAAAAATGGAGACCACACGTGAGAAAGCCGCCTATGAAAATCATCATCGAGGAATGGGATGGCGACGGTGCGATTCGAATTCCTGATGAGGCGTTGCAGGAATTGGAGTTGGATGTTGGCGACTCGCTGTACTTGATAGAGGAATTCGTCGGCAACACGCGCTGCCTGGTCCTGTCAACGAAACCTCAAATCGCGGATCGAATAGATGAATTCACTGAAGCCTGGGATAGCGAACAGCACGGTAGCGCCGAGGGTAAATGAGGAAGTCACTCTGCATTCAACCAGGTCGTGAAATACCGTGATGGCGCAGTTTGCGATAGAGCGTATTGCGACTGATCCCCAGGCGGGCGGCAACATGGGCGATATGCCAGTGTTCCGCCTCGATCAACTTCAGTAGCGTCTGCCGTTCGGAAAGTCCAAGGGGATTTTCGGCCAGCGCGGCTGACGCTGGCGCTGCCGGCAGCAACTCCGCCAGGTCGTCCAGGGTGACACGCCCCTCCAACGCCAATGCCACCAGTGTGCGCAGGCACGTACGCAGCTGTCGGACATTGCCTGGCCATGGCTGCGCCAGCAAGCGCTCCCTGACACCCGCTTCCAGCCGAACCCTCGCCCCTGCTGCCTCCTCGCGCAGCAACAGGTCGAGCAAACGGCCCTTGTCTGAACGCTCACGCAACGGCGGGAGCTGCACGGCGAAGCCGGCGATGCGATAGAACAGATCTTCGCGAAAACGCCCTTCGGCCACACAGGCTTGCAGATCCTGGTGGCTGGCACTGACGAGGCGTATGTCGAGCGCACGGGCCGTCGCGCCGCCCAGCGGCACCACCTGGCGTTCCTCCAGCACACGCAGCAGGCGAGTCTGTAACGCCAGTGGCATATCGGCGATCTCATCGAGAAACAGTATGCCGCCATGGGCCTGCTCCAGCTTGCCGATCATCCCGTCCTTGCGTGCGCCGGTGAAGCTGCCGCCGCGATAGCCGAACAGCTCGCTCTCGATCAACGACTCTGGAATGGCCGCGCAATTGATCGCCACAAACGGCTGGCCCGCCCTGGCGCTGGCGCGATGCAGCGCCGCCGCAAAAGCTTCTTTGCCGGTACCGGTTTCGCCCTGTAGAAACACCGGTACATCACGCTCCAGAACACGCAATGCGCGCGCAAAGCCGCGTTGCAGGCGCGGGTCTTCCAGGCACACGTGCACGTCGTTGATCCTGGGAATTGCAGGCGTGACTGAAGGCTCGTGGCGCAAAGGTTCGCGCAACTGTCCGTAGAGCAGGCGCCCATCCATCAGGCGCATTGGCCAGCAGACACTCGGCTGAGCGCTGGCCTGACTCATCACCTGATCGATGGGTGTTTCCAGCAGCATCGTCAGCGATTGTCCAAGCACCTGCTCACGGCTGAGACCCAGCAGCTCCAGCGCAGCCTGATTGACTGAGCAGATACGGGCACTCTCGTCGAAACCGAGCAGGCCTTCGCCCAGCAGTCCAACGAAACCGGCCTCAGGATGAAAGCGCAGCAAGTAGCGCTGCGGATCATGCCCCAGGAAAAAACTGCTCTCGATCAACCTGGCGGACAGGTTGGTCAACGCCATGGCCTTGAAGTGTTGCGCCAGACTGTGCTCCTCCCGCACCGAAGAGAGGTTGAGCACTGCAAGCAACTCTCCGCTCGCATCGAATATCGGGCTGGCCGAACACGTCAGGCCGACGTGCTTGCCGCGGAAATGTTCATCACGACGGATGGTGACGTGCTGCCGCTCGACCAGGCAGGTGCCGACACCGTTGGTACCCTCGCAATCTTCGCTCCATACCGAACCGAGCCACAGTCCGGCACGCTGGAACTCGGCGCGTTCGGAGTCGTTGAACACACTGTCGATCGCCACACCGCGAGCATCGGTGAGTAGCACCACATGGCCGTCACGCCCGAGTTGCTGGTGCAAACTGCTCATCTGCCAGTGCGCCACGGACATGATGCTTTCCAGCGGCGCGCGGTGATCCTGCAGGCGTGGGTGCTCCACTACATTAGGCGCGCGGCGGCTGGCGGGATCGAGCTGATGCTGATCCAGGCAACGGCGCCAGGACCGTGTGATTGCCAGGTTGACGGGAGTGTCGTGGCTGGCGGGCGTGCCCTGCACGGCTTGGAGCACTTGTTGTGCATGGGCGTTGATCAAGGCCGGCTTCATTGTTCTTGTTCTCCGTTACGGTCAGGACACGGGGCTGTTCGAAGCTTATATGAAAAGATCGCAAACAGCGCTTTTTGCACCGGGTGACACTCTGTCATCCGCCATTCCCAAAATCGTGACATGAATACGCGCCACAGCCTGGACAGTACTGCGCCAGCCGCTCTGCAACGGGGCTTTCATGAAGATGGCCCGAGCCTTGCTCAAGGGCAATTGTTACCACAACAACAAGATCGGGAGAGGCTCCATGAACATCGCTGTCGAAACCCCTCTGCAAACGCCAACTGCCCAGCTCGCGGCTTGGGTCGAAAACCTCGGCGAGCGTCTCGCCCAACGTGATCTGGACGGCGCGCTGGAACTGTTTGCGCAAGAGTGTCACTGGCGTGACCTGCTGCTTTTCAGCTGGAACCTGGTGACCCTGGAAGGCCAGCCTGCCATCCGCGACATGCTCGAAACACGCCTCGACCCGACGCGTCCCGAGCAATGGAAACTCGAAGGTGAGGCGACGCTCAATAACGGTGTGCTCGAAGGCTGGATCAGCCTGGAAACCGAGGCGGCGCGAGGTAAAGGCTACGTGCGTCTGAAGGAGGGCCTGTGCTGGACGCTGCTGACGACCATGCGTGAGCTCAAGGGCTTTGAAGAACCCAGGGGCCGTCGGCGTCCAATGGGTGCCAATCATGGTCACGCCCACACCGACAAACGCAACTGGCTGGAACGCCGTCGTGACGAAGAAGCTTCGCTGGGCATCACCACCCAACCTTACTGCCTGATCGTGGGCGGCGGCCAGGGTGGACTGGGGCTCGCTGCGCGGCTCAAGCGAATGGGCGTGCCAACGCTGATCGTCGACAAGGCCGAGCGTCCTGGCGATCAGTGGCGCGGTCGCTACAAGTCGCTGTGCCTGCACGACCCGGTCTGGTACGACCATATGCCTTACCTGCCCTTCCCCGATCACTGGCCGGTCTTCACCCCAAAGGACCAGATTGGCGACTGGCTGGAAATGTACAGCAAAGTCATGGAGCTCAATTATTGGCCGCGTACAGAATGCGTGAGCGCCAGCTTTGACGAGCAAAGTGGCACCTGGAAGGTTGAAGTGCAGCGCGATGGCGAGCCTGTGACTTTACAGCCGACCCAGTTGATCCTCGCCACCGGCATGTCTGGCGTACCCAATGTTCCAGATTACCCGGGTGCCGAGGTTTTCAATGGCCAGCAGCATCATTCCAGCCGCCATCCCGGCGGAGACGCCTGGCGCGGCAAGCGCGCGGTGGTCATCGGTGCGAACAATTCGGCCCACGATATCTGCGCCGACCTGGTGGAGAACGGCGCCGAGGTGACCATGGTGCAACGCTCCAGTACCCACATCGTGCGTTCCGACAGCCTGATGGATCTTGTCTTCGGCGGGCTCTACTCCGAAGACGCCGTGGAAACGGGGCTGACCACGGACAAGGCCGACATGCTGTTCGCCTCGATCCCCTACAAGGTGATGCCAAGCTTTCATCAACCCATCTTTGACGCGATCAAGGAGCGTGACAAGGACTTCTATGAGCGCCTGGCCAAGGCAGGTTTCATGCTCGATTTCGGTGACGACGAGTCTGGCCTTTTCATGAAGTATGTTCGCCGTGGTTCCGGTTACTACATCGACGTCGGCGCCAGCGAACTGATTGCCAATGGCACGATCAAGCTCAAGAGCGCGCCTGGCCTGGGTGTCGAACGCATCGAAGCCGATGCCGTCGTACTCAACGACGGCAGCCGACTCCCGGCAGACCTGATCGTCTACGCCACGGGCTATGGCTCAATGAATGGTTGGGCGGCGAAGCTGATTTCCCAGGAAGTCGCTGACAAGGTCGGCCGCTGCTGGGGCCTGGGTTCTGGCACCACAAATGATCCTGGACCGTACGAGGGCGAGCTGCGCAACATGTGGAAGCCAACACAGCAGGACAACCTCTGGTTCCACGGTGGCAACCTGCACCAGTCACGGCATTATTCGCTGTATCTGGCGCTGCAGTTGAAAGCGCGTTTCGAAGGCATCGACACCAACGTCTATGGACTTGCCGAGAGTCACCATACGGGCTGAGTCAAGGGGCGCCCAGCCTTGGTTGGGCGCCTCTTCACACGATTCAAGATCAATCAGAAGCTGCTTGGGCACAGCCTTGCCAAGGCATCAGACTCCACACCTCTTACGATGTCATTCACGGATTATTGAACACAGGCTGTCATCGGACTGCGCCAGGCCGTTGCGCTCTGACATGCTCAGGTGAAAGATACCCCCGCGGGCGTCATAGGCGGTCTTCGCCGACATGATTGCGTGAATTCTCATCAAAAGCCGACGCCAGGTTGAATACTTTGATATGGATCCACCTTTGCACTTCGATGTGGCGTATGTTGAAAATTCAAAACCCGCTATCGGTACCGGAGATTCTCCATGTTCTGGTTTCGCCATCGTCAACCAACGCTCATACGCCTGGCCATAGTGCTTTGGGTGCTGGCGTTTGGTCTGGCAGCGGGCCAGGGATGTCTGACGCAACCCAGCCAAAGTCCGGCTACAAGCCATGCCTCGCTGAACACCACGCAAGAACACGATAGCCAGGACGCCCGTACCGTTGGTTGCCTTCAACACTGCGCAGACACGGCGATAGCCGTGAGTCTTCTGCATCTTCTAATATCTGTGCTGACCAGTTGGATATTTCTGTTGCTGCCCCCCGCGTTGTTGATTTTGTATCTCGCCAAACCCTCTGCTTTAGCCTTTCTTGCATTACGGCATCCTGTACCCGCCAGACCGCCCGCCCGCCTGATCTTCGTCCGTTTCAACGATTAAACCGACCTGCTTCGCGCCGATTTCCGGCGCCCTGTCTGACTGCGCCCAACCTGACGCGGCTTGGTAGCGTTGTCCTCACCCTTTGGAGATTGCCATGCATGCCTCACTGAGATTGATCCTCGTCACCTTGCTCGCGAGCAGCCCATTAATGGTCTCGGCCGCCGATGAACATCACCCGGACCAAGCGTCGCCCTCACCCGTTCAAACAAGCGAAGCGGCCATGTCCATGCAGAACAAGGCGATGACCGAGCAAATGCAAAAGATGCAGGACGCACATGACAAGGCAGCGGCAGCCAAGACGCCTGAGGAACGGCAGGCAGCCATGCAGGAGAGCATGAAGACGATGAAGGACAGCATGGCGATGATGCACAAGAACTGTCATGGCATGGACATGACAGGCAACAAGGACGGCATGGGAATGATGAACATGATGATGAAAATGATGGATCAACAGTCGAGCATGATGAAGATGCCGATGAGCAAGTGATGCGCACGAGCCCCTAGCCAATGGGACGGCGGTTTTGACCTTGGGCAATATGCCAAGGGTAAAAAATCTGCCGCCCATTGAACCTATGCGACGTATTACTGGATGCCAGCCCCTCAGTCATACAAATCCGGTTCTATCGGCACTGCTCACTCGCAGCACAGCCAAATCACAGTCGCCAACCTGACGGAAATGTAATCACGCGCCGCCTGATGATGTGACATCTTGCTCGCGAATGACGGCTGGCAGCGACTCCAACGAACGAGGCCTGGCCGTACTGTGACAGCGGATCCGTATCTGCCTGGATTCTGACTTATTGGATACCCTCCATGCATCCCAGAACATCAAGACGCACTTTCGTAAAAGCCCTGGCGGCAGGCGGAGTACTTGCAGGCTGTGGGTTGTGGCGCAGCCCGGTGTGGGCAATTACCAGCCAAGGCCAGCCGAATGTGCTCGCCGGCACGGATTTCGACCTGTTCATTGGTGAGATGGGGGTGAATTTCACAGGCACGCCCCGCACCGCCATGACCATCAACGGCAGCCTACCCGGCCCGACATTGCGCTGGCGCGAAGGCGATACGGTGACGTTGCGGGTCAGGAACCGACTCAAGGAAGACACCTCGATCCATTGGCACGGCATCATTCTTCCGGTGAACATGGACGGTGTACCAGGCCTGAGTTTTCACGGCATCGAACCGGGCGGTCTGTACGTATACTCCTTCAAGGTCAAACAGAACGGCACCTACTGGTATCACAGCCATTCCGGGTTCCAGGAGCAGGTCGGCGTCTACGGCCCACTGGTTATCGATGCAAAGGATCCCGAACCCTTCAGCTATGACCGCGACTATGTGGTGATGCTGTCCGACTGGACGGACGAAGACCCCGAGCGGGTCATGAAAAAGCTCAAGAAACAATCCAGTTACTACAACCAGCACAAACGCACCGTTGGCGACTTCATCGATGACGTCGGCAAGAACGGTTGGTCTGCGACCCTCGCGGATCGGAAAATGTGGGCTGAAATGAAGATGAACCCCACTGATCTCGCCGACGTCAGCGGCGCCACCTACACCTACCTGCTTAACGGGCAGGCGCCCGACGGTAACTGGACTGGTATTTTCAAGCCCGGAGAACGGCTGCGCCTGCGATTCATCAATGGCTCGGCGATGAGCTATTTCGACGTGCGAATTCCCGGTTTGAAGATGACGGTCGTCGCCGCAGACGGGCAATACGTGAATCCGGTCAGCGTCGATGAGTTTCGCATCGCCGTGGCCGAAACCTTTGACGTGATCGTCGAACCCACCGAGAACGCCTACACCTTGTTCGCCCAGTCGATGGATCGCACCGGTTTCGCCAGAGGCACGCTGTCTGTACATGAAGGGCTCTCGGCGCCTGTGCCACCCCTGGATCCACGTCCGTTGATCACCATGAGCGACATGGGCATGGGTGATATGGCCGGGATGGATCACGGTGATATGACGGGCCACACCCAGGACTCGATGCAAGGCATGGAGGGTATGGATCACAGTCAGATGGCGCCCGCTGGCGGTATGCAGGGCATGACCGGCATGGACTCGCTGGAGCCGCACCCGGCCTCGGAAGCGAATAACCCACTGGTAGACATGCAAGCGATGAGCCCCACGCCGAAACTCAATGACCCCGGCATGGGCCTGAGAAACAACGGTCGCCGGGTACTCACCTACGCGGACCTGAAGAGCGCCTTCCCGGATCCCGATGGTCGGGAACCCGGCCGCACCATCACCCTGCACCTGACCGGACACATGGAGAAGTTCGCGTGGTCTTTTGACGGTGTCAAATTCGCGGATGCCCAGCCGCTTCTTCTCAAATATGGAGAACGCATCCGGCTGGTGCTGGTGAACGACACCATGATGATGCATCCCATTCATCTGCATGGCATGTGGAGTGACCTGGAGGATGAAAACGGTGACTTCATGGTTCGCAAGCACACCATCGACATGCCGCCAGGCAGCAAACGCAGCTACCGCGTGACCGCCGATGCCCTGGGGCGATGGGCGTATCACTGCCACCTGATGTACCACATGGAAATGGGCATGTTCCGCGAAGTCCGTGTGCAAGAGTAGGAGCCAGACATGAACTTCGAAAGAACCGCCAAACCGCTACTCGCCGGCCTGGTCATCCTGGGCATGGGGGGCGTGCCGCTTGCGTACGGGCAGAGCGAGCCGATGCAAGGTATGGACGGCAAGCAGATGCAGGGTATGGATCACTCCCAAATGCAGGGCATGGATGACACCCAGATGCAGGGTATGAAACCCGCCGCGCCCCAGCAAAGCCGGACACCGATCCCGGCGCTCACCGATGCCGATCGCGCGGCGGTGTTTGCAAGCCATGCCGGTCATCAGATGCACGACCGCTCGATCAACTCGTTTTTCCTGGTCGATCAATTCGAATGGCAAGACGCTGACGATGGCAGCGCACTGCGTTGGGAGGCCAACGGCTGGATTGGCCGCGACACCGATCGCCTCTGGCTGCGCACTGAAGGCGAGCGAACCAATGGCGTGACCGAAAGCGCTGAGCTCCAGGCACTCTGGGGCCACGCCGTCAGTCCCTGGTGGGAGGTGGTCAGTGGTGTGCGCCAGGACTTCAAACCTGGCGCCCCCCAGACATGGGCGGCGCTGGGGTTGCAAGGCATGGCGCTCTACGGCTTCGAAACCCAGGCGACCGCCTATTTGGGCGAAGCCGGCCAGACCGCGCTGCGGCTCAAGGGCGACTACGACATTCTGCTGACCAACCGTTTGATTCTACAGCCCACTGCTGAAATCAACCTCTACGGTAAAAACGACGCCCAGCGAGCCACAGGTTCCGGGCTGTCGGACGCCGAGGTCGGCCTGAGGCTGCGCTATGAAATACGCCCCGAGTTTGCACCTTATATCGGTGTGACCTGGAACCGCGCCTACGGCAAAACAGCGGATTACCTCCTTGAAGAAGGCGAAGACCGCAGCGATACGCGCTTTGTCGTCGGTATGCGAATGTGGTTCTGAACCCGAGAGATACGTGTTTGCTGAAGCAACTCGAACAATAATCCCCCGACCACGGCTCAGGCCGTCAGGAGCTTGGCATGTCACCCCTGAAAGCCCTCATCTCTGTTTCAGCACTCAGCGCCGGTCTGTTGTTGAGTGCGGTCACCCAAGCGCATCCAAAACTGCTGTCCTCTAACCCCAGCGACGGCGCCACGGTGACTTCACCGGCAAAAATCGAACTGAGCTTCTCGGAAAAGCTCACCACCCAATTTTCCGGTGCGAAACTGATCATGACCGAAATGCCGGGCATGTCTTCCCACTCCCCCATGGGCATCAAGGCCACTGTAGCGGGCAGCGCCGACCCGAAAATGATGGTCATCACCCCGGCAGCACCGCTTCCACCAGGCACCTACAAGGTCGAGTGGCGGGCTGTTTCTTCGGATACGCATCCGATCACAGGCGCCGTCACCTTCACAGTCAACTGATTCATGGACGACTTGATCCCTATCAGTCTTCGCTTCGCACTCTACATCGACCTGATGTTGCTCTTCGGGCTGGCACTGTTTGGCCTGTACAGCCTCAAGGGAAAGGAACGGGCGCATGGTGCCGTGTTGAACTTTGGGACGTTGCTGGTGGGCACTGCCCTATGCGGCATACTGCTATCGATGGCGGCCATGCTGCACATGGCCAAGACGATGAGCGGCATGGCCAGCGTCATGGAACTGCATCAACACATTCTGCAGATGATGCTGATGGAGACTGACGTCGGGTTGACCTGGATGGTTCGGATTGCCTCGTTGACGGTGGCGGTCCTCTCCACCGCTCTCAATCGACGAGCCCCGACATTGAGCCTCTGGCTGGTCACACTGTGCGGGGCCGTCGCCCTGGCGACGCTGGCCTGGACCGGGCATGGCGCCATGGATGAAGGCCGCCGACGCTACCTGCACCTCGCCAGCGATATTGTCCATCTTCTGGGTGCAGGCAGCTGGCTGGGCGCGCTCGCCGCCTTCGCGCTGTTATTGCGCTCAACCAACCTGACAGGCGACCGGCAGGCAAGGTTGCTGGCTCGAACACTGACGGGGTTCGAATCCGCAGGGACGCTGATCGTCGTAACCCTGGCGGTCACCGGAATCGTCAACTATCTGATGGTTGTCGGGCCAGCATTCGAGTCGTTGACATCCAGCACATACGGGGCCTTGCTGTCGTTGAAGGTAATCTTGTTTGCCGGGATGCTGGTGTTTGCGGCGGTTAACCGTTTTCACCTGAGCCCGCTGCTCGAGCGATCCCTTCAGGCAGGTGCTCAAACCGTTGCCATCAACGCCTTGCGGCGCAGCATGATGCTGGAGCTTTCGGTCGCGGTCATCATCATGGGCCTGGTTGCCTGGCTCGGCACACTCAGCCCGGAGATGGAGATGACATCTGAGTAGGCCGTGAAGGCCTTGCCAGGAGTCACCATACGGGCTGGGTCTAATGACGCCCAGCCTTGGCTGGGCGTCCTCTCCACAGTACCCTGCACGAAGATCCAACTTTCGAATGACCATTCAACGCTGTGTTCGATAATCGATTTGTGTTCGTTAATCGCACGACATCGCGTCTCGGGGCACCCTCCTCGACCCATTGTTTGGCACCCTATGCTCCATTGCATTAACCGTGATTCACGCGGTTTTCCCTTGGATCATTCTGTTCAGCCGAATAAAAACAGGAGTACGCCTTGATCAATAAAACATTTGAATCCGTCGCTGCCGCACTGGACGGCATTGCCGATGGTTCGGTCATCATGGTCGGTGGCTTCGGCACTGCCGGGATGCCGTCGCAGTTGGTAGATGGCGTGATCGCTTCGGGCGCTCGCGACCTGACCATCATCAGCAACAATGCCGGCAACGGTGAAATCGGCCTGGCCGCCTTGCTCAAGGCCGGGCGCGTTGCCAAGGTGATCTGCTCGTTTCCACGCCAGTCCGATTCCTATGTTTTCGATGAACTCTACCTGGCCGGAAAGGTGCAGCTTGAGGTCGTGCCGCAAGGCAACCTGGCCGAACGTATTCGTGCGGCAGGCTCTGGCATCGGTGCGTTTTATTCGCCGACCGGTTATGGCACGCTGCTGGCCGAAGGCAAGGAAACCCGGGTGATCGACGGTCGCAACTATGTGCTGGAAATGCCGTTGCACGCCGACGTTGCACTGATCAAGGCCGAAAAAGGCGATCGCTGGGGCAATCTCACCTATCGCAAGGCTGCGCGTAATTTTGGACCGATCATGGCCATGGCAGCGAAAAACACTATCGCCCAGGTCAATCAGATCGTCGAGTTGGGAGAGCTGGACCCGGAACACATCATCACCCCGGGGATCTTCGTCCAGCGCGTGGTCGCCGTGCCGCGCGCCACTTACTCGAACGCCAACGTCAACTGAGGCCCGCCATGACTGTCATGAAAAAACTATCGCGTAGCGAAATGGCCCAACGTGTGGCCGACGATATTCTCGAAGGTTCCTACGTGAACCTGGGCATTGGCGTACCCACGCTGGTGGCCAACTACCTGGGTGACAAGGAAGTGTTCCTGCACAGTGAAAACGGTGTACTGGGCATGGGCCCAAGCCCTGCACCGGGTGAGGAAGACGATGACCTGATCAACGCGGGCAAACAGCACGTGACGCTGCTGGCCGGTGGCGCCTATTTTCACCACGCCGATTCGTTCTCGATGATGCGCGGTGGGCACATCGATATTGCCGTGCTGGGCGCCTTCCAGGTCGCGGTCAACGGTGACCTCGCCAACTGGCACACCGGCGCCGAAGGTTCCATCCCGGCTGTGGGCGGTGCGATGGACCTGGCGACAGGCGCACGCCAGGTGTTCGTCATGATGGATCACCTGACCAAGACCGGCGAAAGCAAATTGGTGCCGCAATGCACCTACCCGCTGACCGGCATTGGCTGCGTGACGCGGATTTATACCGACCTGGCTATTCTGGACGTCACTTCAGACGGCTTGAAGGTCCGGGAGATTGTTGCCGATATCAGCTTTGAAGACTTGCAAACGCTCAGTGGCGTGCCGTTGATTCGATAACAGATCGATTGCGCCGTTTGCAACGGCGCAACTTTCCAGCGGTCGTGGTTGCGAAGCGCTAGCCGGCGAATCATTGCCAATGCGCGCGCAGCAATGCAAAAAACCGCACGTCTATCCAATTCTCCCTTTCCAAAATGCGCGACCATCTCTTCGACTCCCGTGAGGCGATGGACATGCAAGTGATGAATACAACACAGGCTAAAATGAGTGGGTCGCGCCGCCAACCCCAGCCGGTGAGCTGACCCATGCTGGTTGCATCGAAAGCCCTGTTTGCCGCTCAAGAGCTGCGAGTCGCTTGCGCGCTTGTTCTGGTCACCTGCGCCCCCAGTGGAACAGCCTTGGCGTCGCAAGCGGCGCAACCGTCACAAGGGTTTCGAGAAGGCTCTTCACTTGAAGTGCTCAGTCGAAACTTTTACTTGAGCAATGACTATCGCTCACCTTCGCCTTCAGGCAAAAACTACACCCAGGAATGGGCCCAAGGGTTCATTACGTCGTTCGAGTCCGGATTTACCTCTGGTGCGATTGGTTTTGGCATCGATGCCCATGGGTTTCTCGGATTGAAGCTCGACGGTGGCAAGGGGCATTCCGGGACGGGATTACTGCCACTCGACCAAGAGGGACGTAGCGAAGACGATTATTCCAGTGGTGGTGGCGCTCTCAAGCTGCGCACCTCTCGCACCACCTTGGCGTTCGGTGAAATGACCGTGGAAACGCCGGTGTTCGACACGGCGGACAAACGCCTGCAACCCGAGTACGCCACCGGCCTGCTATTGGATAGCCGGGAAATCGATGACATGCACTTGCTGGCAGGTCACTTCACGGCTTTCAAGAACCAGGACGCATCGACCAGTAAAGGCGATTTCGCAGGTTACGGTGTGAGTACCCGAACGGGCGGCATCGATTTCATTGGCGCCAACCTGTTTGAAGAACGCCCGATAGGGGGTGCGCTTTATGTCTCACAGCTGAGTGACACCTGGCACCAATACTATGGCAACTTGCACCTGAAGCAGTCCGGCGTATTCGTCGACGGCAACGTTTACCACACCAGGGATTATGGCGAGTCGGTGGCCGGAGCCATTGATAACACTGCCTACAGCCTGGCTGGCAAATACACCGCCGCAGGCCATGGTTTCACCCTCGCCTACCAAAAGATCAACGGCGACACCCCGTTCGATTTTGTCGGCGGCGACTCCATCTACCTTGCCAATTCGATCAAGTATGCCGACTTCAATGGCCCCCATGAACGTTCCTGGCAGGCCCGTTATGACCTCGACCTGGGCAGCTACGGCATACCTGGATTGAAATTCATGACGCGTTACGTCAACGGACGCGGTATCGACGGAACCCACGCGCCCCAAGGCGGAGGCTATAACCCTTTCGACGAATCGACTGGAGAGTACGTTCCTCAACAAGGCGATGGTGGACGACACTGGGAGCGCGATATCGATCTTCGGTATGTGCTGCAGTCAGGGCCGGCCAAGGACTTGTCTGTGCAGCTGTCCCACGTGGTCCATCGGGCAAACAGCGCCCAAGGCGGGGGTGACATCGACAGGATCTACATTGTGATCGAATACCCGCTCAAGTTTGGGCGGTTTTAAGCTGCAACATCAGAACCCCACATCCAACACCACACTGTCCAGATAAGTCCCCGCGGGTGGAGTCGCCTGATCGGTATAGATCTTCGCGTTGTAATTGAAGATCTGGCTCCCCGTCCCCAGTCCATTCCCCGGATTGACCTCGGCATCCGAACTGGCCCGACGCGCACTGCCCACGCTTCCCCAGCGGGTCGTGCCGGCACTCTTGAAAATGTCATAGGCCAGGTAATTATCATTCGAGATCATCCGTCGACGCCCGCCGACACTCAGCGGGTTTTGCCCATCGCTCAGTCCCACGGTGTAAGCGCTGCCTTTGGTACAAGCCAGGTTGATGGTCTGTCCGGTGACCGGGGAGAAAGCACTGACCACCGGCGCGCTGCCGAAGGCGATGTTCGGGGCGGTGATGGTGCAGTCGTTGGCAACCGTCAGGGTGATCGTCAACGTGGCGGTGCCGCTACCAATGTCGCGTCCCAGGCAAATCCCGCCAACGCCGATGCCCGAGCAATAGTTCCAGTTCCAGAAAATGCTCAGGGTTTCGCTATAGATCCCGGCCGCGACGTTGCTGCCGATGGTGGTGGCGAAATACAAGGGCACGGTTTTTGGGGTCGTACCACCGAGCAGGCCAAGCGCGTCGATGATTCCATTGCGCGCGAAGTCGTAGGCGGTGCCGCGGGTCAGCGGGTAGCTGGTGCTGTTGTTGGCGTAGATCGTGTAGCCGATGACGTCGCCGGTGGGACCGAGCAAACCGCTCTGGGTCGACGTAACGGTGGCCCAGAAGTGATCGTTGCTGCTCAGCAAAGTCAACAGCGAGCCGGTGCAACGCAAGCCGCCGTTGAGCGTGGAACCGGGTTGCGGTGTGGTGCGCACGGCAATCGAACTCAATGAGCCGAATGCCACGGGTGTAGTGCCGCCCACCGAACACAAGGCCCACGCGGGTGCGGGCAGCCAGAGCACCAGCAGCATCAGCCACTTCATCGGCACACCAACGGCCCGAGCAGCGGGACCTGATCCTGGGTCAGGTCGGCGGCAAACTGCACATGGCAGGTCTTGCCATCGCCCATCGTCACCCGCAGATCGTTCTGCGCCTGCAGGTTTTCCAGGTACACCAGACCGTCCCAGCCGACCACGGTTTGCGTGCCGCTCTGCTCATGCACCACCCCGCTGCCCAAGGGCAACTCCTGCTGCTGCGCGTTTACCAGCACGATGCTCGCCGCGATCACCCGGCTTAACGGAAACTCCAACAGATAACCGCTGCCACGGCGTACCGCGATGCGTTGCTCGACGTTGGGGCTGCGCACGTTGGCCGGCAGGTTTAGCGGATCGATCTCGTATTTGCCTCGGTAATAGGCGCTGCTCCACGGTACCAGCAAGTGGCCGTTTCGATCGGTCTGGCCCACCTGCTGGTTTTCGTAGCGCACCGGAATATCGGCGTAGCCATCGGTGCTGACCACCACAAACGCGTCGTCGATGCGGTTCGCGGCGAACACCTGGCGGTCCATCCACACCAGCGAACCGCTGGCATCGGCCCAACGGGTTTGGGCATCGCTGGTGCCATAGACCCCGGCCTGCAATTGCACCGACTGTAGACGCCAGGTCAAGTCGGCCTGCCGGTAGTCGGGTCCATCACCCTTGGCGTAGCCGAGATTGAAGCCCACCCCGCCCTCGGTCGGCACTGCACGGCTGTAGTTGACCCGCTGCTGCGCTTGGCCGTCCTTGCTGCGTTCACTGCCGATGGCCAGGCTGCCACGCAGGTCGAACGGAATCACCAGTTGCGCCTGCACTGCCCAGTTGCTGTCGCCGATCTCGCGGTTGGCCGACAGGTAAAAACTGGTGCTGCGCCACAACGGTTTGCTCCAGGTCAGGTTAAGCAGGCGGGTGCGCGAGTCGTCCGCCGCGCGCACGTCGAAATACCCGGCGCCAAGGCTACCCCAGCTATCGAGATTGACGCTCAGGGTAGCCTGCTCACTGCGTTTGCTGAGGGTGGTGTACGGACTGTCGACCACGGTCAGGTCGGCATATTGATCACGCCGTTGCAGGCGCTGCCAGGCAAAGCTGTAGCGCTGGCTGCTGTATTGATAACCGAGGCTCAGTTGCTGGCCGGTTTCCCCGTCGAAACGGCTTTGGCTGACGGCGCTGTTGAGCACGCCGAAATTGCCCAGCCGCACATTACCGCCAACACCACCGAGCGCCAGCGCATCGGAGGCTTCAGCGTGGATTTCCAGGGTGAAGTTGTCACTCAGGCCGTAACGCAAACTGCCGGACGTGACGCCGGGGCCATAACTGGAATCCCGCAGGCCGTAGTCCTGGCGCAAGGTGCCGGCCGCCACGGAAAAGTCCGACAGGCCTTTTTGCAACAAGCTGCTGGTGACGTAGAACGGCACCGTGGTCGAGACCTGGCGTCCCAGGGCGTCGGTGGTGACCACCACGGCTTCGCCGGCACCGTTGATGAACGGAATGTTGGTCAGTGTGTAAGGGCCGGGTTGCAGATCGGCGCTGCTGGACTTGTAGCCATTGATGAACAGGTCCACCGACGACGGCACCGCGGCCTCCCCGGCGAACTGCGGCAAGGGGTAGGTCACCAGGTCCGGGCGTACGCCGAAGTCCCGCGACAGTTGAACGCCACCCAGACGCACCGAACTGCTCCAGGGCAAGGCACCGCTGACCAGGTCGCCCGCCTCGTAAGTCAGCATCCGATCATCATCGGAGTAGCGCCAGGTGGTGTCATAGCGCAGGTAACCATTGTTCAGCGTGTCAACCGCGTCCCCGGACAAGGTGCGGCGGTATTGCCCGGTATTGGACAGCGTCCCCCAACTGTCGAACAGCCGCACTTCGTTCCAGGCGGCCAGGTAAGTGCCGGCATCATCGGTGTCGTTGAGGTACAGGTCATAGTTGAGCAAGGCGCCGAAGCTGCTCAGCGCCGGGGTACGCGGATAGGCTTGGCGACGGCCGACAAACTGCTCCGGCAGCCAGTCGGGCGGTACGTCCAGCAACAGGCGCTGCGCGTTGCTGTCGTACTCGCTGTGCAAGCCCGGCAAGCTGTCGAGGCCGACTTCGGCTTTGATGTCTTGCGGCAGTTTCATGCCGGTTTCATGCAGCGCACTGGCGGGAACAAAGAATTGCCCATGGCGCTGCTCGACCGCCACGATTCGTCCGGTGTTCATCTGGTTGACCACCAGTTCCAGAAACAACTGCGCATCGGCAACAGCCTCCATGCCGCTGGGCGGAGGCGGCAGGTCACCGGCCTCTGCGTGATAAATAACCAGCAGGCAACACGTACAGCCCATGGCCCAGAACGGACGCCACAAACTGCGAGCCCAACCCTGGCTCATTACCGCTTTGTGTCCGTCATTGGACTTAGGCTCCTTTACTCCACATAACTCGATCGCAGGCAAAAGGCGCCTGCAAAAGAATCAACGGCAGGTCAGCGTGCCGGCGTTATGCTCTGCACCTGCGGCGCACCATTGACACGCACCTGCAACGCCGGGTCGCCATCCATCGGGCCGGGCGCGGGCCAGCGCATGATCGCGCCGGGCAACACATACCCCAGCAATCCGTCTACCACCGGCCGGGTCTGGCTACCCTGCTTGAGCGCCACATCGGTCAGGCGCGCATGAACCGCGCCCTGGTTGCGCACCTCGACATAAGAACGACCGTCAACGGCCACCGTGCGCCAGCTCAAATCCGGCAGGCCGACGCCTTTCGGATCGCGCTGGCGGGTGGTGTCTTCCTTGCTCCACAGGCCCGCGCCATAGGCGAACAACGGCACCGAATAACGCATCTGAAAACGAATCGCCGCCGCGGTCTTGCCGTCGCCCGCCTCGGGTGGTTTCGCCGAGGGAATTTCATCGATGATGATGCGGTAGGCCAGTTCCTGACCTGGCGGGATTTCCCGGGTTCGGGTCAGGCGCACCAGTTGTTTCTGGCCGGGTTCGATCTTCGCCACCGGAGGGCTGCCGATCACGTCACGCTGATTCTGGTATTGATCGCTGAAGCCGCTCTGGCTCCAGGCAAACACGCGAATCTGCAGATTGGCGGTCTCGCTGCCGCGATTTTCCAGCCACAGGGCACTGGCTTGCTGATCGGCCTCCAGCACCGGATCGATCGGCCAGATCAGCACCGAACTGGCCGCCTGCACCCGGGTTGTCCCCAACCACAACAGTACCAACAGCATATGACCGACGACCCACCGCCGTCGCGAAGATGAAACCATGTGCCTGCTCCTTTTTGCCCATTGGGCTTGATCCGCACGCCTCGTCACCACGACAGTTGCACTTGCAGTACGTCGCTGTACGTCCCCCCGGGTTGATTGCCTGGCAACTGCACCTGGCCGTAGATCGGCAGGCTGATGTTGTTCGCATCGCCATACGCCACCGCCACGCTTTGCCCGATCCCCAGGGCCTGGCTGTAGGCCGCGTCGCGAAACAGTTGATACGCCACCCGGTTGCTGCCGGTGGTCAGTTGCATGTGTCGCCCACCGCTGTTGTAAAGTCCGCCATCGATGCTCATGTTCAGGGTCACGCCCGGCGTGCATTGCAACTGTACGCCCCCGGTCAGTGCGACTTGCACCAAACCTGTGGCCAGCGCCGAGCGGTTGCCGAAATTCAGGCTGCCGTAATTGGAGACACCGCCGACCACCAGGCAACCGGCCGTCACCGTGGCGCTGACCTGGAAACTCTGGCTGGTCGCCGCAGTGAGCGGCAACGGCAGAACACCCGCACCCAGCACGAGCAGCGCCGCACAACCATGCCTGGGCATGGCTAGAACGTCAGTTCGACGGAAATCGTGTCGGTGTAAGTGCCCGCCGGCAAACCGGCCTTGCCCACCGCCTGACCGTAAAGGTTCACGGTCTGCGCCACGCCGGTACTGGCGGCGAGGTTGATCACCCCGTCAATCGCCAGAATCTGCGAGTGCCCGGCATCGGTGTACAGGTCGTACGGAACATAGTTGGCGACACCGTCGTACAACGCCCGGGTCCCGCCCGGCGATTGCCCATCGTGGGCCCCGGCGCGCACCTTGACCGTTGGCGTGGTGCCAGCCGAACAAAGAATCGACAGCGCTCCGCCGCCTCCGCCCAGCACTTGCCCCGTGGCCGTGGTGAACAGGCTGTTGGCGGTGCCGAAGTTGAGGGCACCGAAGTTCAGATTGGTGTCTCCGCCCCCCCCGTTGACCTGGCAACTGCTGATCAGGATCAGGCTGGAGGTGATCTGGCCGGTGACCGTGGTGGCAGCCTGGGCGCTGGACGCCAGCGTCAGACCAAGCAATGACAAACCTATCCTTGATGTAAATGTACGCATGGTGTCCGTCCTCTACGGGGTTACCAGTCGAGCGTTACCGTCAGGGTGTCGGAATAGACACCAGCGGGTAACGCGCGGGTATTCGCCACCACCGAGCCGAATACCGGAATCGGTATCTGCGCCCCGCTGGTGACAGCGAAATTGTGTTGTTGCCCGATGCGGTAGCTGCGGTTGCCGCCAGCATCGAGGAACAATTGATAAGCGACGGTCTGGCGGCCGTTACTCAGGCGCCGGGTGGTGCCGTCGCCATGGGTGCCGCCATCGATGGTGACGGTGAAGCCGGTGACCGAAGGGTTGCAGGCCACGTTCAATTTGCCGCTGACTTCGTCAGCGATATTGGCCTTGATCGGGTTGCTCCAGGTCGGACCTTGCTGGCCGAAATCCAGGTCGCCGAGGTCGCTGACCGGGCTGTCGGGATTGCCGCTGTTTGTCACTTCGCAACCGGCGATAAGGGTCAGCCGCGCCTGGATCTGCCCGCTGACGGCCGCTTGTACGACACCGGCCAACAGCACCAGCGCGCCCACGGCGAAAATCTTCCAGAACCTGGTCATGAAATCCATCCCGATCCCTCAGGTTGACAATACGGTCGTTCGTTCGCGAACGCCTCATTCCCTTTACAACCCGACTGAGCCTGGGTTGTTGACTGCTCATGCAATTACCAGGTGAGCGTCACCTTCACTAGATCTGCATAGCGACTGACCCTGGGTATCTGTGCCAAGGGTTCGATGCGGGCGTACAACGGCAGATCCACCGAGCCGGTATCCGGCACCCGACCGCTCACCGGCACATCCACAGCCAGCGGAACTCGCCGCGCCGGGTCCTGATAGAGTCGATAAGGAATGGGTTTGCTGTGTTCGGCGCTACCGGCCATGTAACGAACGTCGCCGACGCCACCGTGCAGGCCGCCATCGACGCGTAATTGATAAGTGGTATCGGGATTGCATTCGAGCCGGGGCAGACGTTCGTTCATCAGGGCGGCTCCGAGCGGCCCCGCGGGATCGTCCAGACGCGCGCTGCTGCCGAAGTCCAGCACGCCCAATTGCTCGACACCCGCACTGCGTTGTTGCCCGACCAGTTGGCAGCCACGTTGCACATCGAGCCGCACCTCCACCTGGAGTTCGGCGGCCGATACGGTTGCACTGAGACCTACGCCCAAGACTGCCAATACCACACGACCATTCACGGCCCCACTCCTTGTGAGAGATGTCTTGTAGGACTGAGGCTAGCAATGCACGGGGAAATCGCCAGTTATTGGGCAAAATTGGATCCATGGATCGCTGATATGGATAGCATTGCTGGCATCGACAGGTCGCAATCGGCTCTACGGAGTAATCGCCACCTTCATCACCCCATCCCTCTGATGAGCAAACAACTCATACGCCGCTTCAATGTCATCCAGCTTGTACCGGTGAGTCACCAGTGGCGATAGATCCACCCCGCCACTTTCCACCACCGCCATCAAGCGCCGCATGCGTTCTTTGCCGCCGGGGCACAAGGTCGTGATGATGCTGTAGTCGCCCAGACCGGCAGCGAAAGCGTCCAGCGGAATGCGCAGGTCGCTGGAGTAAACCCCCAGGCTGGAAAGCCGACCACCCGGACGCAAAACCCGCAGTGCCGACTCAAACGTACCCTGGGTGCCCAATGCCTCGATGGAGACATCGACACCACGCCCATCGGTCAGGGCCATGATCTGTTCAACCACATCGCCGTCCTTGAAATTGACCACATGGGTTGCACCCAGTTGTTTGGCGACGCTCATGCGTTCGGCGACCGCATCGACGCCGATAATCGTGGTCGCGCCTTTAAGGCGTGCGCCGGCCACCGCGCAGAGCCCGATAGGCCCCAGCGCGAACACCGCGACAGTATCGCCAATTTCCACCCCGCCTCGCTCGGCCCCGGAAAAGCCGGTGGACATGATGTCCGGGCACATCAGCACCTGTTCGTCGCTGAGGCCGTCCGGTATCGGGCACAGATTGGCCAACGCATCCGGCACCAATACGTATTCAGCCTGGCAACCATCGATGATATTGCCGAATTTCCAGCCACCGGTGGCCCGAAAACCGTGCCGGGTGTCCGGGCCATCCTGTGAACCGCAGCCGCACAGGCAGGCGTAACTTTGCCCGCTGGGGGTGATTGCGCCCGCGATCACTCGCTGGCCTTCGGCAAAACCGCGCACCTGCGAGCCCAGTCGTTCGATGACGCCGACTGGCTCGTGGCCCACTGTCAGGCCTTTGGCGACAGGGTATTCGCCACGCAGGATATGCACGTCGGTGCCGCAGATCGTGGTGGTGGTTATGCGAACCAGGGCATCGAGCGGGCCGACTTCGGGTATGGGTTTGTCCTCGAGCACAATCCGGTTTCTCTCGACGAATACTGCGGCTTTCATGGTGGCCATGGTGATCCCTCCTGATCAGTGCTGCGATTGAGTTCAGCACGAAATCGGGAGGCTGACGGATTGCCGGATCAAAGGTTGATGGCGCGCTGTATGCCTTCAGGTACACCGCGTTATCGTTCATCGCGGGCAAGCCACGCTCCTACGGGGGAGGCGCAAAGGTATCGAAATGGCTTTCCAATACATCAATAAATCCAGATGTCAGCCTCAATACATATGAATTTTCTTTGATGTTTCCCCGCTTTAAGCTCCTTGTCACTCCTTTCCCGAAGGAGCTCGTTTCGTCGGTACGCCTGAACGAACAAGGCGATCCTAAAAATAAATGTGTCTGCCGACTCAAGGAATTCCTATGTCATCTACACGGCAAAGCGCCGATGAACACCTGCTGCACAGCCAGGGCTATGCCCAGGAGCTGCATCGGGGGCTGTCTCTGTGGTCATCATTTTCGGTCGGCTTCGCCACGGTTTCGCCCGTGGTCGGTATCTATTCGGTCATGTCGCTGGGTGCCATGAGTGTGGGTCCTTCGTGGGTCTGGATCGTGCCGTTGTGCCTGGCGTTGCAATTGCTGGTGGCCCTGGTCTATGCCGAGCTGGCCTCGCAGTACCCGCTTGCCGGTGGTTGCTACCAATGGGTCAAGCGCCTGGCGGGCGATCGTTGGGCGTGGTTTACCGGGTTCATGTACCTGGCATCCGCACTGGCCTCGTTAACCACCGTGGCCTATTTGGGCGGGTTCTGGCTGTGGCTGTTTTTCACAGGCTTACCGCCTTCCGCCAACGCCCAGGTGTTCAGTGGTGCAGTGTTGTTGCTGCTGGGTCTTGGGGTTAATCTGTTCGGGATCAACCCGCTCAAGTATTTCGTCAATGCCGGCATCATCGCCGAGGCGATTGCCTCCATCGGCATCGGCGTATTGTTGCTGCTTTTCTTCCGCAACCATTCGTTGTCGCTGGTGTTTGAAGGCCTGACGTCTACGCAGGGTTCCGACGGTTCCTACCTGTCGGGCTTCCTGACAGCCATGGCCGTGGGTGGATGGGCGTTCCTCGGTTTTGATGCTTGCTCGCAAGTGTCCGAGGAAACCGCCGACGCCCGCACATCGACCCCACGGGCCATCTTGCGCTCGATGATTCTGGTCGGGCTGACCGTCATGCTGACTGCGTTCGCCGTCACCCTGTCCTACACCGACACGGCGGCGATGGTGTCCGGGCAGGTCGTCGACCCGGTCACCCCGGCTGTCGTCGATGCCTTTGGCGCCTGGTCGGAACGGCCGTTCGTGGGCATCGTGCTGGTCGCGTTCATCGCCTGTGTCGTCTCTGTGCAGACCTACATCGGTCGTGCCGTATTCGGCATGGCACGGGACTCGATCCTGCCCGCATCAAAGCTGTTGCGCCGCGTGGACAAGCGCAAAGTGCCTTTTGCCGCCATGCTGTTCAGCACGCTGTTTGCCAGCTTCGGCCTGGCCCTGGGCTTGAACGCAACGGCCGTCGGCACCCTGATCGCGTTTGGCAGCGGCGGTTTCTTTGTGGTGTTCCTGATCGTGGTGACCTGCGCCCTGCTCGCTCGCCTGAGCGGTAAATGGAAAGCCGAGCCTGGCGTGTTCAGCCTCGGCCGCTGGGGTGTGCCGATCAACCTTGCCGCGTTCTTCTGGCTGGTGTTCGAAAGCATTAACGTGGCCTGGCCACGGGAATCCCTCGCCCCACCCGGTGCGCCCTGGTTTCAGGTCTGGGCGGTGATCCTGGTGTTCTCGATCCTGGCGGTACTGGGCCTGATCTACATGGTCTACGCCAAACCCTATCAACGCACCGTCAGCCCCCACCTGCACGTTCAATAACGCCCTTGTCTTGCCGTGCAAGGCGCCCCCACCCTGCGCCTTGCCGATCTGGAGTTTCAGATGTCCCTTCACTATTGGAATTACCCCACGGATATTTTCTGCGGACCGAGTGCGCTCGATGCGTTGGCGGAGCGCTGCACCTTGCTGGGCATGCGCAATCCCTTGCTGGTCACCGATCCTGGCATGTTATCCCTGGAACCCTTGGTGCTGCTCAAGACTCACCTGACCCAGGCCGATATACCGTTCAGCGTGTTCAGCGAAGTCGCCAGCAACCCGAGCATGGCGGACGTGGCCCAAGGCGTTGCCGCGTTCAAGGCCGGCAAGCATGACTCACTGATCGCCCTGGGCGGCGGTAGCGCGATGGATGCCGCCAAGGGCATCAGCCTGGCGGCCGTCGACGGGCAAGGACTGCAACGCTTCGAATGGTCCCAGGTCATCGCCCACTACCCCACCCTGACGGACTTTCCCCGCCTGGGGCTGCCACCTTTGATTGCCTTGCCGACCACGGCTGGCACGGGTTCGGAACTGGGCCGCGAAGCCGTGTTGACCCAGAGCGAAGAGAACGTCAAACGGGTGATCAGCCACCCGGAACTGCTCCCGGCCACGGTGATTCTCGACCCGGTTTTGACCCGAGGCTTGCCGCCCACCCTGACGGCGGCCACGGGCATGGACGCTTTGACCCATCACATTGAAGCCTTTTGCTCGCCCCTGTATCACCCGATGTCTTCGGGCGTTGCGGTGGAGGGCATTCGCCTGATCCAGCAGCACCTGATCGATGCCCATGCCAACGGCCAGGACATGGTCGCGCGCGAAGGCATGCTCGTGGCCTCCGCCATGGCCGCCGTGGCCTTTCAGAAAGGCCTGGGCGGTGTGCACGCCCTCGCCCATCCGCTGGGCGCCCGCTATCACAAGCACCACGGCTTGTTGAACGCGATCCTCCTGCCCTATGTGCTGATGGCCAACCGGGAAACGATTGCCCCGGACATCGCGCGGCTGGCGCGCTACCTGGAGTTGCAGCAAGCGGATTTCGACGGCTTTCTCGATTGGGTGCTGGACCTGCGCAAACGCCTCGGCATTCCTCACTCATTGGCTGAAATCGGTCTTGATGCCGACGCCGCGTCCTGGGTGGGAGAACAGGCGCTGGCCGACATTTCCTCATCGGACACCAATGCCTGCGTCCTCAGTGCTGACGACTACAGCCAGATTTTCCGCAACGCTGTACAGGGCGTGCTTCAGGGAGTACGACCATGACCGCCGCCCATTACATCGACGGCCGTTGGGTAGCCGGTGAAGGTGTCGACTGCATCACCGTCTTCGACCCGGCACTGGGCCAACCCTTTGCCGAACTGACTGCAGCGAGTGCCGCGCAAGTCGATCAAGCCATTGCCGCCGCGCGCCAGGCACTCCCCGGCTGGCGCAACCTCAGTGGCTCGCAGCGCGCAGCTTATTTGAATGGTTTTGCCGAACAGATCGAAACGCGCCGCGAAGCACTGATCGCGCTGCAGATGCAGAACAACGGTAAACCCCGCCATGAAGCCGTGGTGGACATCGACGATGCCGTCGCGACGTTTCGCTATTACGCAGTCCTGGCTGAAGCACTCGATGCCCGGCAGGACCGTGATGTGCCGCTGGCCGTACCGGGTTTCAATGCCCACACGCGCCTTGAGCCGGTGGGTGTGGTGGGCTTGATCGTGCCGTGGAACTTCCCGTTGGTCACCAGTGCCTGGAAGCTCGCACCGGCACTGGCCGCCGGTTGCACGGTGGTGCTCAAGCCGTCGGAGGTCACTCCGTTGATCGAGCAGGCCTACGGCCACATCGCCGACGCGCTGGGCCTGCCCGCGGGCGTGCTGAACATCGTCGGCGGTAAAGCCGAAGTCGGCGCAGCGCTGAGCAACCATGCCGGTCTCGACAAGCTGTCGTTCACCGGCAGCAACGCCGTCGGCAGCCAGGTCATGCGCAGCTCGGCTGCCCATTGCCGCCCTCTGACGCTTGAGCTGGGTGGCAAGTCCGCGATTGTCGTGTTCGACGATTGCGACCTCGATCAGGCCGTTGAATGGATCGTCGCCGGTATCTGCTGGAATGCCGGGCAAATGTGCTCGGCGACATCCCGTCTGCTCGTCCAGGACAGCATCGCCGATGCACTGATACTGCGCCTGAAGAGCGCATTCGAAACACTGCGGGTCGGCAATCCGCTGAACGGCGAAGTCGATATGGGCCCACTCACCAGTCAGGCGCAATGGTCCAAAGTGTCGGAATACTTTGCCATCGCTCGCAGCGAAGGCTTGCATTGCGTGACCGGCGGCGACGTGCAGCGTGACCCGGGCTGGTTCGTCAACCCGACCCTCTATGCGGATGTGCCGGTGACCAGCCGCTTGTGGACCGAAGAGATTTTCGGCCCGGTGTTGTGTACCCGTCGCTTCTCCACGGAGCAAGAAGCGCTGGCATTGGCCAACGACAGCCGCTTTGGCCTGGTGGCTACCGTCATCAGCGCCGATCTGGTTCGCGCCGAACGGGTCGCCCAGGCCCTGGAGGTCGGCCACGTCTGGATCAACTCGATCCAGGCGGTGTTCGTCGAGACGTCCTGGGGCGGCACCAAGGGCAGCGGCATCGGTCGTGAGCTGGGGCCGTGGGGCCTGGCCGCCTATCAGTCGGTCAAACACATCACCCGCTGCCTTGGCTGACAGGCTTAGAGGTTGTGCTCGGCCAGCAAGTCATCGATGAAGGCACGCACGGCTTCGCTTTGCGGGTGACCGACGTGGGTGATCATGCTGTGTTGTACCTCGTAGCGTAGCGTCGCCGGCTGCAACGCGCGCATTTGTCCGCTCGCCAGCCAGGGCCGGGCGTAATGGGCCGGGAGATACCCCAGGTGTGTCCCGGCCAGTACGCCATGGGCCACCGCTTCCATATGATGGGCGGTGGCTGAAGCGCGCTCGGGCGTCACCGGCAGGACCTGGTCGGCCGGCAGGAAACCATGCCTGATCCAGTCACTGGCCTGCAGTTGTTCGACAGTGGGCGCATCGACCGAGAACAGCGGGTGCCTATCCCCGCAGAAAATGCCGATTTCTTCCTTGTACAACGGCTGGTAGGCCAGCGTCGGCAACGGCCGGCTGAAATAGGAAATCGCCAGGTCCAGTTGCCCATCGATGACCGCCAATTCCAGTTCGGTGGGCGAATTGACGAAGATGTGCACGTGCATGTCGTGGTCGCGCTGATAAAAACGGCCGATGGCCGCATCGATCCGGGCGGTGGGCAAGGTCGCGATGTTATCCGCCAGGCCGAGATACAGATCACCCACCAGGCGCCCGGCCAGGTCCTGTGCCTCGTCGCGAAATGCATCTACCGCGCCGAACAACGCTGACGAAGCCTTGAGTATCCGCTGGCCTTTTTCGGTCAAGCGAAACCCGCCCTTGCCGCGCTCGCAGATGCGATAACCGAGGCGTTTTTCCAGGCTTGAAATGTGCGTGCTGATGTTGGACTGGCTCATGTTCAACTCGGCCTGCGCAGCCGTAAACCCACCGCACTTCACGACGATGGAGAAAATGCGCAACAGGCGCAGATCCATGTCCGTCACATTTCTGAGCACCGATGACCTCGCTTTCAGTTGAATGGGGCGCATTGTCGGGCGCTAATGGAAGAGGGCCATTCAACGATCGGGGCCTGTTGCGCGTCAATCAAAGTTTGTGCAAAAAGCTCGAAAACGTGCCTCGAATCGATCTCAGCTGTCATGCCACAGCAGCGTCTCCTGCGCGGGTGCTCGCGTCGTGTAGAAGCCATTGGCAGGTGAATCGTGGTCGGCATAACCAAAGGAAACACCACAGACCACGAGCCGGTCCTCGTCGATGCCGAAATGTCGACGCACAAACCCGGCGTGGCTGGCCAGCGCGGCCTGGGCAATGATCCCCAGGCCCAGTGCCTCGGCTGCCAGCAGCAGGTTGGCTACGTAGCCGCCGCAATCGACTGCACCATAAGTGCCTAGCACGCGATCACTGGTAATGATCGCGACATGCGGCGCGTCGAACAGTGAAAAATTGCGCAGGGTCTGTTGCTGGCTGGCGACCCTGTCGCCCGGCGCGATGCCGATGCTTTCGTACAGTTGTCGTGCGCATTCACGGCGACGCTGCTGATAGACGCCCTGGTACTCACCGGGGAAAGGCAAGTCCGGCGCCGCAGAGCCCGTCTGCAGCTCGTTGATATACGCGGCGCGGAAGCGCTCGGTGGCATCGCCCCGGGTCACGATGACCTGCCATGGCTGCGTGTTGCACCATGACGCAGTGCGTTGCGCCAAGGCGAACAGGCGAGTGATCAGTGCGGGATCGACGGGTTGTGGAAGAAAGGCGCGGCAGCTGCGGCGGCGCTGCAGCAAACCCTCAAGCGCATCGAACTCGGTCGGGTTCATGATCCTGTCTCCATTGATGAAAGCCGATACCAGGCTAGTCTGCTACCAGATCCAAGCTTATCCAGAGAAGGTAGTGCATGTCCCACCCTTGAATGGGTGGGGGGAACGTCCGGGTTGCCCCACCCTTGCATCCAAGGCTGCTATCAAACCATTTGCGTTCCAGGAGGGTCTGTTTGTCGGCACTTCAATCCGCTTGCACGGTCACTTGTCGCTGCTCGCCCAACCCCGTGATGCCCAGCCGAACCGTCTGCCCGGCACGCAGGAACACCGGCTGTGGCTTGATGCCCAAGCCGACGCCCGGTGGCGTGCCGGTGGAAATCACATCGCCCGGTTGCAGGCTCATGCAGCGGCTCAGGTAGGCAATCAATTGCGGCACATTGAAGATCAGCGTGCGCGTGTTGCCTTGTTGGTAGCGGTGTCCGTCGACCTCCAGCCACAGGTCCAGCGCATGGGGGTCGGCAACTTCATCGCGGGTGACCAGCCACGGGCCGAGCGGGCCGAACGTATCGAAGCCTTTGCCCTTGTCCCAGGTGCCGCCACGCTCCAGTTGCCATTCACGCTCCGAGACATCGTTGATCACGCAGTAGCCGGCGACATGCTCCATGGCGTTGGCTTCATCGATATAGCGCCCGCCTTTGCCGATGACCACGCCGAGCTCCACTTCCCAATCCGTCTTGAGCGAGCCCCGCGGGATCTCGAGGTTGTCGTTCGGACCGCAGATGGCGCTGGTCCATTTGTTGAAGATGATCGGCTCCTTGGGCACTTCCATGTTCGACTCGGCCGCATGGTCGGCGTAGTTCAGTCCGATGCAGATGAATTTCCCGACCTGCCCTACGCAAGCGCCAATCCGCGGCTGCCCAGAAACGATCGGCAGGCTGGCCGGATCGATCGCGGCTAGCGTCGCCAGGCTTTCAGGACTCAGGGCCGTCCCGGCGATATCCGCCACGTGGCCCGAGAGATCGCGGACCTGATTGTCGGCATCCAGCAGGCCGGGCTTCTCCGAACCTTTTTCGCCATAACGCAACAGTTTCATTTGCTTCTCCTGCTTAAACTGAAAAGTGTAACCCCTGCCCTTTCATGCCGTCTCCAGCTTCGCGGATGTGGTCGCGGTTTTTGCAGTTGGAGTGGCGGGCGTTGAGCAGGATGGCCACGACGGCCACCGCATAGGGAATGGCGGTCAGGAAGCCCATGTGCAAGCTGTTGGTGATACCGGTGCTCTTGATGATCGAGGGCATCCAGAACGTTGCCGTTTTCAAAACGTCGAATCCCGGGCCAGCCGGGCGTTGTCCTTCAATATTTCGGCAAACTCCAGGGCCGCCCCCACCAGCTGCTCGCCCTTGCGCGTGAGGATGCCGTAATCCTGCGGCACCAGGTGCAACGGCGTATCCAGGATCTTGAGCTGGCCGCTCTCGAGGAGCGGATTGACCATGGCGTTGGGCAGCATTCCGATCATGGACCCGCGTTGCAGCACCTGCAGGAAGGTCTGCATGGAGATGGTGTCGACGGTGTTTCGCGGCATGCCCACGCCAGCTTCGGCGAACGCCAGTTCCATGCGGCCGCGAATGGGTGTGCCCACCGGGTAGAGAATCCACGGCAAGTCCACCAATTGCTGCAATGAGAGGGGGCCGGCAGCGGCCAGCGGGTGTCGGTCGTTGACCACGATGCAGAACGGTTCGGGCGCCAGTGGCTGGAAGTCGTAATGCTGCTGCTGGCTTTGATCGGTGAAACGGGCGATGGCCAGGTCGAGTTTTTTCTCTTCTAGCATTTTCATCAGGTGGTTACTGGTTTGCTCCACCACCTCGATCGATAGCAACGGCCAGCGTTCCTTGATCTGCAAGATGGCTTCGGGCAACGCCACGGCGGTGGCGGCGAAAATACCGCCGATCCTGAGGTAGCCATGACCGCCTTCGCGCAGGCTGCTGATTTGTTCGACGAACGAGCGCGCGTCATTCAGGGCAATCTGCGCATAGCGCAGCACATGCTCTCCCAGTGCCGTAGGTGGCATGCTACGCGGCAGGCGTTCGAATAAAGCAAAGCCGAGCAGGCTTTCGATTTCCTTTAGCATCTTGCTGATGGCCGGCTGACTCAGATTCATCTGTTGCGCCGCCAGGTGCATGTTGCGGGTGCGCCCCAAGGTGTCGATCAGCTGCAAATGCCTGAATTTGAGCCATCCGCAAAAGTGGGTGAATGAAAGTTCCGACATGGGCACACCTCCCAGGCGATAACTCTACGTTATCAATTATTGAAATTATCTCATTGGAGTTTATCGGCTGTGCGCCCTAGCGTGAAGTCTTTACGAACCAGGAAGATTGCCATGTCGCTAATGCTTACCCCCGAAAACACCCTGCCAGCCGATGGTGTAGCCGGAACCCTGATTGGCCGTGCCTGGGTACCAGGACGAATCGCCGGACCTTCGCCAATCGTCCTGCGCGCCGACGGCGTATTCGACCTGTCGGAGCATTTCGCGACTTTGAGTGACTTGCTGGAATCCGATGCTCCCCTTTCGGCAGTACGCGACACGCCCGGCATTTTCATCGCCAGCGTCGAAGCCCTGCTGGCCAACACGGGGCCCGACGCCGATCCATCCAGACCGTACTTGCTACCGCCCCTGGATTTGCAAGTGATCAAGGCTGCCGGCGTGACCTTCGCCGCCAGCATGATCGAACGTGTGATCGAGGAGCAGGCCGGTGGTGATGCCGCCAAGGCTGAAGCCGTGCGGGCCACTGTGCACGGGGTGATCGGCGACAACCTGCGCTCGATCGTTCCAGGCTCCGAGCAGGCCATGCGCTTGAAAGCCTTTCTTATCGAACAGGACATGTGGTCGCAGTATCTGGAAGTGGGTATCGGTCCGGACGCGGAGATCTTCACCAAGGCACCGGTGCTGGCCTCTGTCGGCAGCGGCAGCCGGATTGGCATTCACCCGGGTTCGCAGTGGAACAACCCGGAACCGGAAGTGGTGCTCGCGGTAAACAGTCGCGGGCAGATCCACGGGGCGACCCTGGGCAACGACGTCAACCTGCGGGACTTCGAAGGCCGTAGCGCGCTGTTGCTGAGCAAGGCCAAGGACAACAATGCATCCTGCTCGATCGGGCCTTTCATCCGCCTGTTCGACGATCACTTCAGCCTGGACGATGTCCGCGCCTGCGTGGTCGACCTTGAGGTACAAGGTGAGGACGGTTACCGGATGCACGGATCGAGCTCCATGAGTCAGATCAGCCGGGACCCGCAAGACCTGGCCGGCCAGACCCTCAACGCCAATCACCAGTATCCCGATGGTTTCCTGCTGTTCCTCGGTACGCTGTTCGCCCCTACCGCAGATCGCGATCATGCCGGCAGCGGTTTCACCCACAAACTCGGTGACCGGGTCAGTATCAGCAGCCCCTTGCTTGGCAGCCTGCACAACCAGGTGACCCACAGTTCCGAGGCAGCGCCATGGACCTTTGGCGTGGGTGCCTTGCTGCGTAACCTGGCCGCCCGAGGACTGCTTGCACGCTGAAGCCCTGCAAGACCCGGATCGATGACCCGGCACTGGACATCCCTGCCTCGTAAACTCCTTGGCAAGAGCTGTACCGGCAATTGGTAGGCCAGCTGTCCACGTTAGAAGGCAGAACCGTCTTCAGGGCAACGGCCTATTAAGTCGTCCATCAAGGGCGAAAGGCTCCTGCAACACCAACTCGTACAACCCAAGAGCCAGTTGCGGGTTCATCAACAAGTTCCAGCTATGTCGCGAGACACTGGAAGGGACCAGCACAAAGGGATGCTGGCTCAACAGATCAGCACCGAACCGTTGCTGGCTGCGGCTTGGGGTACCCGGTGCCAGCCAATTGGCGTTGGCAATGCTTTCAGGCTGCACCACATAAATCTTCGACGGGTCCAACACGAGGGCCTGCGTCAGGCAATGTGGCTTGCAATCCAGTGCTTCGAAATTCTTATGCACCGCCACCTCAAGGATGGCCGTAGATGCATCGAGGGCTGCATAAACTGTGGTCATCCCTTTAGGGTTCCAGCGCCCGCCCACCTTTTCAGCGCCCACGCCCGCATTCCAGGTGGAGGCATACTCAGCAGGATCAAGTCGCCAAAAATGAATCTCACTGCTTAAAGGGTCTTTAGCCATCAATAGACCCCGTATTCCATGCGCGTCAGAAAATCATTCACCAACTCATACCCGACTGAATTAGAAATCAGGTCGATAGGTGTCTCACCATCCAGACCCCGGGCAGGTTTGACCATCCACTGCTCGGCAAGCTCACGCGAACCCAGCACATCCGTGGCCTTTTCCAACACTTCGGCATAATTGAGCGCGCGCGTGCTTTGCTCCGGGGTCAGCGCTTCATTGGGTGTTTTCAACCGCCGCGCAAGCGTACGATCAGACGCCCCCACGATCTTCGACAACACACCGCTTTGCTTATATACAGTACTGTTTTCGATCATATTCAGCACCGACTGCAGCGAAAAACCGTTTTTAACGGCCCTATAAATATCCATACGATCATCGCTGATTTTTCCGGAGAGCAAGATCAAAACCATTTGAGGGGGGCGATGTGTAGCACTCATCCTCAGCACAGATTGCTCATTCATCGAAATCTTCATGTCTGCTTCACGCTCACGCAGTTCGGATTTTTTAATCCGACCGGCTCCATTGACAGTTTCTTCGACAACAACATCTTTTTTCTTGGCGCTCATGGCAACCTCCACCGCCCAGACATCTGGCATTGACTATAGTGCCAAATGGCAGAATGGCCAACCTGGATATGGTGGTTCGCAACGGTAGAACGAACGCCCATGGCCCACAAGTCGGCGCATTCTGGCGTAGTCGTAGGCAATGGCGCCGGGTTTTGTAGGTTTCAGGACGTAACCCTGAGGCACCGGGTTCAAGCTGATCTGCGAGCGGATTCGAATTGTTGTGGCGCGCTATACGCTCACGGATGGCCTTCATTTGGGCTGGCGGTGTGCCGGTTTCCCTGATGGTGGCGCGGTTCGCCCCCATCCCTCCGTCCCCCTTGGAGCTGCCGCAGGCTGCGATCCTTTGACCCTGCCCTCAAAAACAAGATCAAAAGATCGCAGCCTCGTTTCACTCGACAGCTCCTACAGTTCTGTCCTTTCCTTTTGCGCTAGGCCCCAGTGTCATCGCCCACGGCAGGCGTCGCCGCCGTACCCGCCAAGAGCCCACCGTCGATATTGAACTCGCTGCCGGTGACATACGTCGCCTCATCCGAGGCCAGCAACAATGCCACCGCTGCAACCTCTTCGGGCATGCCGAACCGCCTGAGCGGTGTATCTTGAACCAGCGCATCCATTCGCGCCTGACGATCTGTGCCCGTGCCCAACATGGGCTCCCACACGGGTGTGAGGATGGCCGCTGGATGAATCGAGTTGCAGCGCACGGTGAGTCCTTGCTCAGCGCAGTACAGCGCCACCGTCTTGGTGTGATTACGCACAGCACCCTTGGACGACGCATAGGCCGCCGCTCCGGGAATGCCCACCAGGCCCGAACGAGAGGAGATGTTGATAATGGAACCGGTTCCGTGAGGCCGCATGGAGCGAATGGCGTACTTGCAACCCAGGAACACACCATCGAGATTGGTCTGGTGAACGGCGTGCCAGTCTTCCAGGCGCGCATGCTCCGGGTCATGCCGTACGGCGCCGTGCTCAAATCCGGTGATACCTGCATTGTTCACCAGGATGTCGAGCCTGCCGCGTTCCTCGAGGATTTGCGTCGTCACTCGCCGCCAATCTTCTTCGCGGCGCACATCAAGGCGCAGATAGCTGGCGCGATCACCGAGTGAATCTGCAAGGGTCTTGCCGAGCTCGTCATTGATATCGGTGACGTAGACAAAACAATCCTCTTGCGCGAAGAGTCGCACAATCGCTGCGCCAATCCCTTGGGCGGCACCGGTGACGATCGCGGTCTTGGAAGTGAGTTTACCGGTCATGAAAGCGGATGCCCCCACCTGGTTACCAAATCGACCCCGAGTATAGACTGCCTCGGCAAACGCCACCCTGCTCACCGCCAACAGCGATATGCACTGCGCACCTCTCCTGTAGGAGCGAGCTTGCTCGCGAAGAACTTCAGAGCGCCGCATTCACCCGGGAAACACGCGCCTTCGTTGACTACAATCGCGAGCAAGCTCGCTCCTACATTGGATCTCTGTCGGCCGCAGGTTCGGCGTTCGCCGACAAGGGCAGATCTCGGGCAGGCTATAATCATTTGCTCGGGTCAATCCGGACGCCAATTCCCCCAAATATGCGACACAGTACAAAAAAGGGAGCGAAGGCCATGACAGTCAAGCGAATGGACAACGTGCTGATCGTTGTCGACGATCTCGAAGCGGTGAAGGCGTTTTTTATCGAGTTGGGCCTCGAGCTTGAGGGCCAGACCACCGTTGAAGGGCCTGCTATCGGCAAGCTCATAGGGCTTGAAAACGTGCGTGCCACCCTCGCGATGCTGCGCACTGCCGATGGGCAGGGAGTTGAACTGGACAAGTTCCACACGCCCGACGCAGTCAGGTTCGGGCCCGTGAATACGCCAGTGAACGCGCTGGGTCTTCGCCGCGTCATGTTCGCCGTCGATGGCATCGATGCTGTCGTTGCGCGGATGCAGGCCCATGGCGCAGAAGTCATTGGCCAGATGCAGTACGAGGCATCGTACCGGCTCGCCTATATCCGTGGGCCCGAGGGCCTCATCGTCGGGCTGGCCGAGAAGTTAATGCCTGAATAAAGGATCGACCATGGATCTGATTTTTCTTGGCACATCCTCAGGCGTTCCCACCCGCAGTCGCAATGTGAGCGGCACAGCCCTTATCGAATCATCAGGCAAAGGCTGGTATCTGGTGGATTGCGGTGAAGCCACGCAACACCAGGTGATGCGCACCTCGTTGTCTTTGCACGAGCTGCGCGGGTGTTTCATCACCCATGTACATGGCGATCATTGCTTCGGCTTACCCGGTTTGTTGGCCAGTGCCGGCATGTCCGGTCGAGTCGAGCCCTTGGACATTGTATTGCCCGCTGCGCTTGAACCCTGGGTGCGCCTGAGCCTCGCCGTCAGCAAATCCTGGCTACCCTTCGAATTGCACCTGCAGGCGAGCGAAACTTTCAGTGGCTGGCAAAACGGCAAGGTTCAGGTCAATACCGTTGCCCTCTCCCATCGTGTTCCCTGCCATGGCTATGTATTTGACGAAGCTGATCCCAATCCGCGCCTGGATATCCAACGCCTGGAAGCAGAAGGTATTCCCCGTGGCCCCCTGTGGGGCGAGTTGGCCCATGGACGCGAGATCGAGCACGCCGGACGAATATTTCATGCCGAGCAATACCTGCGCCCTTGGCGCCCCGCTCAGCGCTTTATCATCTGCGGCGATAACGATAGCCCTGAACTGCTGGCGCAAGTGGCCGCTGGCGCTAATGTGCTGGTCCATGAAGCGACCTTCACCCAGGCCCTGATCGATCACGCCCACGAGCATTACGGGCACAGCAGTGCCGCCGCCGTGGCGCGTTTTGCCGAGTCGGCAGGCATTCCCAACCTGGTGCTTACCCACTTCAGTGCGCGCTACCAGAACAATTCCGAGCGAAGTCCGTGCATCGAGGATGTACAACAGGAAGCGGCGGCGCACTTCACCGGCGAGCTGTTCCTGGCGCGGGATCTGCAGCGTTATCACCTTGACCGGGACGGCAAGTTGAACGTTGTCTTGGGCAGGTAACAAACCGATGTGACTGCGTTTGATCAAATCGGTTGAACCTCGGCGAACCCGCGATCCTCGGATACTAAAACGCCCATAGGTGACGACATGGCAACCGAGGATACACTTCTGCGCCAGCGCAAAGTGCTCGCCACATTTGGCGAGCTGGCCTTGGCGTCAGATGACCTGGAGCACATTCTCAACGAGGCATGTCGTTTGGTCGGCGATGCCCTCCAAACCAACATGGCCAAATTCATGCTCCTGCAGGAAGACGGCATCACCTTCCTGGTGCGCAATGGTGTGGGCTGGGCACCCGATGTGGTCGGCAAAGTTCGGGTGCAAGCCGACGAAGGGAGCCCGGAGCGGCATTCCCTGGACACCAACGGCCCGGTGATATCGACGGACATTTCCTCGGAAACGCGATTTCGCTATCACGACTTTCAAATAGCCAACGGGGTACAGGCATTCGTCAACGTGCTTGTCCTCGGCGCTGATGGAGAGCGCCCTTTCGGCATCTTTGAAGTCGATAGTCGGGTTCCCCGCGAGTTCACCGAAAGCGATATCGATTTTCTTCGGGGCTACAGCAACCTGCTTGGGGCAGTGTTGAAGCGCTTCAAAACCATGCTGTCCATGCATTTGACCGAGAAAAAACTGCGTGAAAGCGAGCGGCACTACCGCATAGCTGCCGAGCTCAATCCACTCTGGCCCTGGACGGCGGACACCCATGGCGACCTTATTTCCATAGATCAGCGCTGGTTCGAATACACCGGCCTGACCCCTGAGCAAACGTTAGGGCGTGAATGGGCCAATGCGGTTCACCCTGAAGACAAGGCGTCATTGATCCTGCTTTGGGATCATTCATTGACCACCTTGCAACCTTTCGACTCGCAAATTCGATTGCGCAAACACACGGCAGATTACCGATGGTTCAGAGTCCGCGCGCTGTGCAGTTTCGGCATCGACGGACGCTGCGAACAATGGTACGGCACCATTGACGACATCGACGATCGCGTTCAGTTGGAGAGCGCATTGCGTGACTGGAACGACCTGCTCGAGGATCGCATCGTTCAACGCACCCAGCAGCTTGAAGCCGAACAACACGAACGCGCGATGGCCGAACTCAAGCTTCGGCAAAGTCAGAAAATGGAAGCGGTAGGCCAACTGACCGGCGGAATCGCCCATGATTTCAATAATCTGTTGGCTGGCATCATCGGTAACCTGGAGCTGATGCAACGGCGAATCGATGCCGGGCGCTACGAGGAATTGAACCGATACAACGCCATCGCCATGACCTCCGCCTCCCGCGCTGCCGCTTTGACGCAACGGCTGCTGGCATTTTCAAGGCAGCAATCACTCGATCCCGAACTGCTCGAACCTCGCAAGGTCGTGGCGGATCTGGAAGACATGATCCGGCGTTCAGTGGGCCCGAGCATCGCAGTTGAGTGTTCATTCAAGGCCAATGACCGTATCAAGTGCGATCTCAACCAGCTGGAAAATGCACTGCTCAATCTCGCGATCAACGCTCGGGATGCAATGCCCAACGGTGGCAGGCTGGATCTTCTGGTCGACCGCTGCGTCATTGATCCAGCGTCATCTTCCGACAAAATGATGCCGCCAGGATCCTATGTGAGCATATCCGTCACGGACTCTGGCACGGGCATCAATCCGGACATCCTGTCGCGTATTTTCGATCCGTTTTTCACCACAAAAAAAATTGGCGAAGGCACCGGGCTTGGCCTTTCGATGATTTATGGGTTTACCCAGCAATCGGGGGGCCAGGTGCGCGTTCACAGCAAGGTCGGTGTGGGAACCTCTGTGACCCTGTATTTTCCCGTCGATGATTCACAGCCGGTCGAGATCGGGACCCGAACGGACTCCTCCCAAACCACGGAGACAACCGGTCACAACGAAATCATATTGTTGGTGGACGACGAAGCGGCCGTACGCCAAATGGCCTCTGAGCTTTTGAGCGAAACCGGATACCGCGTCGTGGAAGCCGTGGACAGTGTGTCCGCGATCAACCAGGCGGAAAAACTGGAACACCTGGATTTACTCCTGACCGATATCGGCTTGCCAGGCATGATGAACGGCATCAGCCTGGCCGCCGAACTCAAGCTCAAACACCCTCGGCTCAAGGTGCTCTTCATCACCGGTTTCGCGGGCGGCTCCAACCTGGTGTCGGTCGATGCAACCACGCGGGTCCTGGCCAAACCCTTCAGCTTGAATGAACTCAGTTCACGCGTGCATGCGCTGATTCGATCCTGAGTGAGTGGCAATACCTTAGATCTGGACGAGGTACCGGTTGCGGATGGAGGCCCTTGGAGCTCGACGTGAGCGAGCTTGGAACGCCGATCAGCCTTCCACTTTATCGACGTAAGACTCAAAGAACCAATCAGGGATTTCTTCGGTGCCGAACTCAAGACTGATCCCGTCAGTTACTTCCGCGAGTAGAACTGCGCTGGTACCAGAGTTATCAAAGATGTACGCCCGGTTGCTTACTGCAATGGCATCTGGAAGTAATGCTAGAGATTTGTGATACCGATCTCTCACCCTATCGGGAGCTACGGGATGACCACCCTCTCGCACCCTGATCTCCACACGCTTCTTTTTCGAGCTCATCTGCATTCACGTAGGTTTTAATTAGAGCGGGATCGATGACATCCTTGATCGTGCTCTTTCCTGAGCCGTTTGGCCCCGCAAAAACCCGGAGTCTAGGCACGACCAACTGCCGTTTTACCTTCTACGCGGCGCACTGTAATTACTTCACCCAATTTGACCTTCCGACGTGGCTTTGCTTTGGCAACAAAAACCTTGTTCCCATCCGGCGACACCCGCACCAAATCCCCAGAATCCACGCGAAGCACGCTACTGCTCACCAACAATGTACGAGCATAAGCAGTCATGGTAGCCATCTTGGCCAGGTCAGGCACCTCGCGCTCAAGAACGTCCATTTCTTGGTCCGAGAGCGTTTTAGTTGTCACAATCATCGGGAATCTCCGTACGAATTGTTGCTCTGGTACTTCCTGCTTAAATCATACCGCCTTTACGCGTTCACGACAGGAAAAAGGGACAAAGGACCTGATGGCAAAGCGGTTGCAGGATCATGCTTTACGAGCCACGGGGCATACAGGTGCGATTACTGTCTCCTTTTCATCTAGATCCGGATAGCAGGTAATTCTCGTTAGGTTGTAGGCAAAGTCCGAGAGATACGTGAGCTAGTCAACCTCTGCGCCTCCTCGGCAAGCCTGCGGCTGTCATGAATAGTCAAGCAACTGTCGTCAAATGCGAAGCGCCCCCGAATCGGGGGCTTTTTAATGGGGGTACTAAAAAGTCTCTGGCAATTGAGTCGACGGATCCCTCCGCGACCCCTGAGTCACGAGTTGCCTGGTACGCCAGGCAGGAGAATAACAATATGAAATCCGTGAAAAGCCTGCTGGCCGCCATCCCCCTCATGGCGCTGGCCATCGATGCTCATGCCTATGTATCGAGTCAGGAAGCCGCCCGTCTGGGCACCAGCCTGACGTCGGTGGGTGCCGAAAAGGCCGGCAATGCCGATGGCTCCATTCCGCCCTACAGCGGTGGCCTGACCACAGCCCCCGCCAGTTTCAAGGCCGGCGACAGCATGCGCCCTGACCCCTTTGCCCATGAAAAACCGCTGCTGGTGATCAACGGCAAGAACGTTGACGCCTACAAGGGCATGCTGACCGCCACCACCCTGGAGTTGGCCCGGCGCTACCCTGGTTTTCGCGTCGACGTGTACCCGACCCACCGCACGGCATCGCTGCCCCAGGCGGTCCTGGACAATAGCCGCACCAATGCCACCAACGCCAGGACCCTCAACGGCGGGACCGCCATCGACAATGTGATGCCCGGGGTACCGTTCCCGATCCCGAAATCGGGCGCCGAGGCGATGTGGAACTTCCTGCTGCGCTACCAGGGTGTCAACATCCATTCCAAGTACGACTCCTGGAGCGTCGACACGGCAGGCGTACCGAGCCTGGCGGTCACCGGTGAGGCATTCGTCTCGTTTCCGATCTACGAGAACATGTCGAAGCCGTTCAACAGCTCGGACATTTATTATCAGTTGAAACTGTCCTATACCGGGCCTGCACGCCGCGCCGGTGAATCGATCATGCTCAAGAACGCGACCAATCCCACGGAATTTCCTGGCCGCGCCTGGCAGTACATGCCGGCACAGCGTCGGGTCAAACAGATTTCGATCCTGGCCTACGACACCCCCAACCCCGGCACCGCCCGAGCACTGGAGCTGTACGACTGGACGCTGGTCGGCAAGCGCGAAATGATCGTGCCCTACAACACCTACAAGCTCACCTACGCTCGCGACGCCAAATCGCTGACCACCCCCGATTTCATCTCCCCGGATTTCGTGCGCTGGGAAAAACACCGGGTCTACGTCGTGGAGGGCAACCTCAAGCCCGGTGCCAGGCACATCTACCAGAAGCGCCGTTTTTACCTCGATGAAGATACCTGGGCCGCGGTGGCGTCCGATCAGTACGACACCCGTGGCCAGCTGTATCGCGGTTCCTTCGCTTTCTTCAGCCAGAGCTATGACCAGCAAGTCCCGGATGCCACCCCTTTCATGACGTACGACCTGTCGCGTGGCACCTACAACATCAATGGCATGGTCGGTCCCCATGGCGGCATCCGCTACATCGAGCCGCTGTCGACGGCGCAGTGGGTGCCGGAGTCCATGGCGGGGACCGGTATTCGCTAGGTTCGCGGTGAATCGTCCCCCTCTGTCGACCGCCGCCGAACCCTGTGGGAGCCAGCCTGCTGGCGATAAAGGTCACTTGGCGCCTGGAATACCATCGCCAGCAGGCTGGCTCCCACAGTGGATCGGGTACAGCCGCGAATACACCTGCTGAAAGCTTGACCGGGAACAGAGTATTTACAAGATCAAACGGATCGCCCGCCCAACCATTGATCAAGCTTGGGCCACATCCGCTTGACTGCGGCCGGCCCCGCCACCAGGCTGACATGACCGCCCGGCAGCATCAGTTCTTCCTTGTCGCGTGAACCTGCGCGGGCCACCAAAGGCTGCGCGCAGTCCGGTGGTACTTCGAGCCCTACCCCACAGCAGCGAGCCGGCTCCCTACCTGTCAACGGTTTGCAAAAGCTTCCTGGAGTGTCTTTGCGCCCAGGTACGGGATCAGAACGTTCCCGTGCGCACCTCGCCACTGCGCACGTAACGGCCGATCAACACACCCCCGGGCGAGCAGGTCGAATGCTCCAGCGCGAACGCCGAGGCTTGCGCCTTGTCGTCGAACAGGCGCTTGCCGTGCCCGAGGACGACGGGGAAAGTCATCAGCCTAAGCTCGTCCACCAATCCGGCGGCCAGCAATTGGCGCACCAGCTCGGCGCTGCCCTGGGTCAACAGGTGGGCGCCGTCCTGTTGCTTGAGCGCGCGTATGGCGTCGACGGGGTTGCCCTGCAGTGCATGACTGTTGTGCCAATCCAGCGTATCGGGGCGATGGGTGGCCACGTGCTTGGGCACCGTGTTGAACAGGTCAGCGATGTAGTTGTGTGCCCCGCCGTTTATCCGTGGCCAGTAGGCCGCGAAGATGTCGTAGGTGCGACGTCCCAGCAGCAACTCGAATGGCTGTGAGAACAGGTCCTTAATAGCCTGGCCAGAGCTCTCGTCCGAATAAGGCACTATCCAGCCACCGAAACGAAATTCGCCGCTGGTGTCTTCATCCGGCCCGCCGGGTGCTTGAATAACGCCGTCGAGGCTGATGAAAGCGGCAACGATGAGTTTGCGCATGTTTTTCTCCTGATTAGTCCTCGTTCAGGGAACATCGACCCCAATGCATTCCCTGACCCATAGTCGAACGGGACTCTGCGAAATCGACAGCAGTTGCTCGTATTGCTTGCGCGACATACTGTTTTACCCCAACGCGATCGCAAGCGGTCAATGTCATCACTACAAACAATGGGGTCCATCTCGTGAGCAAAGCGTCTTATGTTCCGCCCAAGGTCTGGAAACACAACGCGCCGTCTGGCGGTCAGTTCGCCAGCATCAACCGCCCGGTTGCCGGCCCGACCCATGACAAGACGCTGCCGACCGGCAAGCATCCGTTGCAGCTGTATTCGCTGGCCACGCCCAATGGCGTGAAGGTGACCATCATGCTCGAGGAGCTGTTGGCGCTTGGGCATGTCGGTGCCGAGTACGACGCCTGGCTGATCCGCATCGGCGAGGGCGATCAGTTTTCCAGCGGCTTCGTCGATATCAACCCGAACTCGAAGATCCCGGCACTGCTGGACCGCAGCGCCGAGCCGCCGATCCGCGTGTTCGAATCCGGTTCGATCCTGCTTTTCCTCGCGGAAAAATTCGGCGCCTTCCTGCCCACCGACCTCGCTGGACGCACCGAAACCCTTAACTGGCTGTTCTGGCAAATGGGTTCGGCCCCCTACCTGGGCGGCGGCTTCGGGCATTTCTACGCCTACGCGCCGGAGAAATTCGAATACCCGATCAACCGCTTCACCATGGAGACCAAACGTCAGCTGGATGTCCTCGACCGTCGTCTTGCCGAGAGTCCCTACCTGGCCGGTGACCACTACACCATCGCCGACATCGCGGTCTGGCCCTGGTACGGCCAGTTGGTGCGCGACAACGTGTACTCGGCGGCCGAGTTTCTATCGGCCCACCAATACACCCACGTGCAGCGCTGGGCGGAAGAAATCGCCAAGCGGCCGGCGGTCATTCGTGGTCAGCGGGTCAATCGGACGTGGGGGGATGAGGCGACGCAGGTGCCTGAGCGGCATCAGGCGCAAGATTTGGGCTGAAGACCGTAGTTGGTTTCAGCCCTGCCCCGTGACGTCTCGACACCGGCTAAGCTTCTACGATTGAGCTTCTTTTCCTGAGGAGGTCTTCGTGAGCAGCCTGCCCCTGTCCGAACTCGATGCCGCCCTGCCTGGCCTTGTGCGCAAGATTCGCGTGCTGGACGCCCTGTCCTGGCCGGATGGGGTCGAGGAAGCGTTCCTGGCGAGTTGGCGCGCCGGGCATCCCGAATTACCCCGGGTCGAATTGCTCCCCCGTGATCACCGCGCCGACATTGACGCGCTCGAAGGCTTTATCGACCGCTGCGATGTGGGCCATCCGGCCGGGCGCCACCTGGCCATGACTGCGCGCAGTTATGCCACGGCCGGGCACATGCTCGGTGCCATTGGCACGCCCGCCTTCACTCAGTATTCGTCGGCGCTGTACCGGCGCCCGGACTTCTCCTACCCGAATCTGAACCTGAGCATGCTGGACGCGGCGAACTTCTTCCTCAACACCACCGACGCCCTTATTGGCGGTGCGCGGATCCCGCCGAGCCCGGCGGAGATTCCGGCCGAAGCCTTCGCGGCCTGGATGCAGCCGGAACTGGACCGCTTCTTCGGCCCCGGCCGGATCACCGTGCTGCTCGATCCGACCTTGGCGGCCAAGGCCATCGCCGGCGCAAGCCGCATTCGCCTGCGGGCCAGCGCGCTGTTTTCCGAACTGGACAAGAACCAACTGTTGCAGCACGAGGCGTTCGTGCATGTGGCCACGGCGCAGAACGGCGCGCTGCAATCGAACCTCAAGAGCCTTGGCCTGGGCGCGCCGCGTACCACCCAGACCCAGGAAGGCATCGCCACCCTGGCCGAGCTGTTCACCGGCAGCATGGACATCAACCGCCTGCGTCGCCTGGCCTTGCGCGTGCTCGCGGTGCAACAGGCGCTCGATGGTGCCGATTTCATCCAGGTCTTCGAAGGTTTTCTCGCTGCCGGCCAGACCCAGGAAGAGTCCTTCCGTTCGACCCAGCGGGTATTTCGCGGCGCCGACCTGCGCGGCGGTTCGGCGTTCACCAAGGACGCGGCCTACCTGACCGGTCTGCTCGGCGTGCACACCTTGCTGCGCATCGCCATCCGTGACAACCGGCCGGAGCTGGTCGGCTATCTGTTCGCCGGGCGCCTGAGCCTGGGGGACACCGTACGCCTGGCCCCGCTGTTCGAGTCCGGCTGGCTCCAGGCACCGGTCCATGTGCCGCCCTGGGCCTGCGACCTGCGCCTGCTCGCCGCCAACCTGGCGTTCTCGGCGTTTATATCGCGGATCAAGCTGGATGTGCTTGATCTGGACGTGCTCATGGCCTTCGCCGATGGGCATGAAGCCGATGCCAGCGCCTAGGCGAATCTGCAGTCCAGGCATCACAAGGTAATGGGTTGGAGCGGATACAGCCGATCATCGAACTGACTCAAGCGTGGGTATTGGATGGGCTCATCCGCTTCGATATTTTCCAGGCGCTGGCGATAGCTGAGCAAAAATGCCTGTCGGTCTTCAGCGCTGATGTACGGCACGTGCCAGCCGACAAAAGGCGGCAGCACCTCCAGCCCGACATAGGCCAGCGTCCCGCGCAACAGCGGGCGCAACATGTCTTCCAGGGGACCATGGATGGCTTCCTCGCCGAACATGTGTTCACGCCCGCCCAAGGTCACCGTCACCAGGGCTTTCTTGCCGCTCAGGCCGCCTTGATCATAGAAGCGCTTGCCGCCGTAGCAGATGCCGGATACCAGCACCCGGTCAATCCAGCCCTTGAGAATCGCCGGCGTGGAGAACCAGTAGATCGGGAAATTGAGGATCAGCAGGTCCGCCCACAACAGTTTGTCCAGCTCCTGCTGGATATCGGCGGCGAGGGTCTGCTCCTTGCTGTTGCGTCGTTGCTCGAGGGCGTAGACCAGGTATTCGGGATTCTCCCTGACGCAGAAGTCCTCTGCACTGGCCACCGGGTTCCAGTTCATCGCGTAGAGGTCGGATACCCGGACTTGATGCCCTTGCGCCTGCAAGGTCTCGACCGCCTGGTCGCGCAGCGCCGCGGTAAAGGATTTCGGTTCGGGATGGGCATGCACGATTAAAACGTTCATGGGGGGGTCCTTGAAATGGGGTTGATGCGTTCGTCACGTCAGAATTGATCGGCATCGAGCAGGAACAGGCTCTCGCTACCGGCCCTGACCGCAGCGGCCAGGGAGTGGACCCGAGGCAACAGGCGAGCGAAGAAGAAGCGCGCAGTTCCCAGTTTGGTCCGGTAAAAAACATCCTGGTCCTGCTTTTGCAACGCGGTACGCGCCATCAGCGCCCACATGTAGGCGTAAGCGGTGTAGCCCAATACGTGCAGGTACTCGACTGACGCCGCACCGATTTCATTCGGGTTGGATGCCGCCCGATCCAGTAGCCATGCGGTCAGTTCGTCGAGGGTCTGCACAGCGTCGTTCAGCGGTTGGGTGAACTCCATCAGGTCAGCGCCGACCGAAGCGGTGAATTGCCGAATTTCGTCAGCGAACAGGTGGTAGTACGCCCCGCCACTGCCGAGTACTTTACGACCCAGCAGGTCGAGTGCCTGGATGCCATTGGTGCCTTCGTAGATCTGGGTAATGCGGCAGTCGCGGATCAGCTGTTCCTGGCCCCATTCACGGATAAAACCATGACCGCCGAAGATCTGCTGTCCATGCACCGTGGTTTCCAGCCCCATGTCGGTGAGGAACGCCTTGGCCACCGGCGTCAGCAGGACCACCAGTGCTTGCGCGCGTTGGCGGGTGGCGGCGTCTTCGCTGAATTTTGCGCTATCGAGTTGCAGGGCGACGTAGCTGGAGAACGCGCGGCCGCCTTCGTTCAACGCTTTCATGGTCAGCAACATGCGACGCACGTCCGGGTGCACGATGATCGGGTCGGCGACCTTGTCCGGATCGGCCGGGCCGGTTGGCGCCCGGCTCTGGATTCGGTCGCGGGCGTATTCGACGGCGTTCTGATAGGAGCGTTCACCGAGGGACAGGCCCTGGATCCCGACGCCCAGGCGTTCATAGTTCATCATGGTGAACATCGCCGCCAGGCCCTTGTTCGGCGCATCGATGATGTAGCCGGTGGCGCCGTCGAAATTCATCACGCAGGTGGCCGAGGCCTTGATGCCCATCTTGTGCTCGATCGAGCCGCAGGACAGGCTGTTGCGCGCGCCCAACGCACCGTTGGCATCGACCAGGAATTTCGGTACCAGGAACAGCGAAATGCCTTTGGGTCCTGGCGGAGCATCCGGCAGCCTGGCCAACACCAGGTGAATGATGTTTTCAGTGAGGTCGTGCTCACCGCCAGTGATGAAGATCTTGGTGCCGCTGACCTTGTAGCTGCCATCGGCCTGCGGCTCGGCCCTGGTGCGGATGATGCCCAGGTCAGTACCGGCGTGTGGCTCGGTCAGGCACATGGAACCGGCCCAGACACCGGCGTACATGTTCGGCAGGTACGCAGCCTTCAGTTCTTCGCTGGCGTGGGCGTTGATCGACAGGCAGGCGCCCGCGGTCAGCATCGGATACAGGCCGAGAGACAGGTTGGCCGAGTTGAGCATTTCTTCGACCTGGGCGCAAATCACCTTGGGCATACCCATGCCCCCGAACCGTTCGTCGCCACCGACGCTGGTCCAGCCGCCAGCGGCGTAGGTCTGGTAGGCCTCGGGGAAGCCCTTGGGGGTCTGCACCGCGCCGTCGGCCCAGGAGCAGCCTTGCTCATCGCCGCTGCGGTTCAGCGGGGCAATGGTGCCGGCGATGACTTTGCCGGCTTCTTCGAGAATGGTGCTGGCGGTGTCTTCGTCCACCACATTGGCCAGGGCTGGCAGTTGCGCCCAAAGCCTGGAAACCTCGAACACTTCATTCAGAACAAAACGCATATCGCGCAGGGGTGCTTTGTAGTCAGCCATGATGAAATCGCTCGCTTGAAAATTGGACAATGCAGATTCAGGATTCGTTAGTGCCCGTATCGTAGTGAGGCTTGAGGCCGGTGACTTGACCCTGGACTCCCGCTTCCTGGCGGCGCCGATCGTCGTTCAAAAGGAAATACGACAGCGCCGGAATCAGGATCAGCGCCCCAAGCATGTTCCACAGGAACATGAAGGTCAGCAGAATGCCCATGTCGGCCTGGAACTTGATTGGCGACCAGACCCAGCACACTACGCCGGCGGCCAGGGTGATACCGACCAGCCCGACCACCCGGCCGGTGAAGGCCACGGCCTTGCGATAGGCCTCGGACAGCGACAGTCCCTGGCGCTGGTACTGCAGTTGCACGCTGAGCAGGTACAAGGCGTAGTCCACCCCGATCCCTACGCCCAGGGCAATCACGGGCAAGGTCGCCACCTTCACGCCGATGCCCATGGCCACCATCAAGGCTTCGCAAAGAATCGAGGTCAGCACCAGCGGCAGCAGCGCCACCAGCGTGGCGCGCCAACTGCGGAAGGTGATCAGGCAGAACAGCGTCACCGCCAGATAAACATAGAGCAGCATGGTGCGATTGGCCTCGCGTACCACGATGTTGGTGGCCGCTTCGATGCCGGCGTTGCCGGCGGCCAACAGGAACTGGCGATCCTCGCTGCTGTTTTCCCTGGCGAACTGCTCGGCGATCTCCACCACGGCGTCGAGGGTCTCGGCCTTGTGATCCTTGAGGTAGGCGATCACCGGCATCAGCGAGCAGTCAGTGTTGAACAGCTCCGGGGCGTTGACCGAGGCCTGTTGCGCGGCGTAGTTCAGCACGTTTTGATTGCGCTGGATGTTGTTGAGCTTGGGGTTGCCCTCAAAGGTGCCGGCGGTGATCTGGCGCACGGCATTGACCAGTGACACGGTGGTCTGCACCCCCGGGTGCTGCTGCAGCTTCCAGGCCAGGCGGTCGGCCAGGATCAGGGTCTTGTAGTCCAGGCAGCCTTCCGGCGCGGTCTTGATCATCACCGCGAACTGATCGCTGGATAGCGCGTAGTGGCTGGTGATGTAGGCGTTGTCGCGGTTGTAGCGCGAGTCGGCCCGCAACTCCGGCGCCCCGCTGTCGAGGTCGCCGATCTTCAACTGCAGGCTGACCATGAAGCCGCCGATGCCCAGCAACACAGCGACCAGCACGGTGCCGGTGGCCCACTTGCGGGTGGTGAAGCGATCGAGCAGGTCCCAGAGTTTGCCGAAGCCTTTGTGGTGCTCGGCACGGGTGTCGATTTTCAGCGCGCGCTCGGCCGCCTTGCGCCCGACGCCGATATAGGACAGCGCCACCGGCATCAGCAGCAAGGAAGTAAAAATCAGCACCGCCACACCGATGCTGGCGGTGATCGCCAGGTCCTGGATCACCGGAATGTCGATCAGCATCAACACGGCGAAGCCCACCGCATCGGCCAGCAACGCGGTGACGCCAGCGATGAACAGACGGCGAAACGTATAGCGCGCGGCGATCAGCTTATGCGTGCCACGGGCGATGTCCTGCATGATCCCGTTCATCTTCTGCGCCGCGTGGGACACGCCGATGGCGAAGATCAGGAACGGTACCAGCACCGAGTACGGGTCGATGGCATAACCCAGCCAGGCGACGATGCCCAACTGCCAGACCACCGCGATCAGCGAGCAGCCGACCACCAGCAAGGTGCTGCGCACGCAACGGGTGTAGGCGTAGATGATCAGCAGCGAGGTGACAACGGCCAGGCCGAAAAACATCATCACCTGGATCAGGCCGTCGATCAGGTCGCCCATCAATTTGGCGAAACCGATCACACGGATCTTGTATTGACCTTTGCCCTCCTCCCCGGCCATGTGCACGGCGTCGCTGGCGAACTCGATCCTGTCGCGCAAGCGCTCTTCGAGCTGGCGGGAAAAGGCGTGGTAGTTGATGCCCTGGCCGGTGGCCGTGGCCTTGTCCAACAGCGGCACGATCAGCATGCTGGACTTGTAGTCGCTGGCCACCAGGCTGCCGACGATGCCGGCACGGTTGATGTTCTGGCGCAGTTGCTCGATGTCCGATGCAGAACCCTGATAACTGTCAGGCATCACCGGGCCGCCCTGGAAGCCTTGCTCGGTAACTTCGGTCCAGCGCACCGCCGAACTCCACAGCGATTTCATCCAGGCGCGGTCGACGCCCTGCATGAGAAACAGCTCGTCATTGACTTGCTTGAGGACCGTCAGGTAGTGCGGATCGAAGATGTCGCCCCGGGTGTTTTCCACCACCACCCGCACCGAGTTGCCCAGGCCGCGCAGCGACTGGCGGTTCTCCAGGTAATTCTGGATGTAGGGCTGGCTCTGCGGAATCATCTTTTCGAAGCTGGGGCGCAGTTCCAGACGGGTCATGGCCATGTAGCCCAGGACCACGGTGGCCAGGGCCATGAGCAGCATGAACAGCGGTCGATGGTTGAACACCAGCCGTTCCAGCAGATTGCCGGAGCGCCGGTCGAAGTCCGGCAGTTCGCGGATCACCGGCAGGGTGTCTTGCTTCAAATTGCCCATGACTGGGTACTCACTCTGGTTCTTATCGTTATTCGACGGGCAGCGTACGCACACCAAGACCGCCAACCAGCACCAGCGCACCATTGACGGCCAATGCGGCACCGGCCACCGGTGACTGTCGGGCTTGCGGCATCAGTTGCAGCGGGGCATTACCCCCTCGGCTCATGAGCATGTGCCCGGCCTGGGTGAACAGCCGGAAGCGGCCGTCGACGTCCAGCGTGGCAGCGGTGACGCTGACCTGCAGGTCATTGTCGAGCCGGGTCCAGCTGAGCCCGCCATCGGCGCTGCGATATACATGACCGCGCAGGCCATAGGCGAGTACTTCGCCGGGCTGGCCGACCACACCGAAAAAGCTGCCCTCATAAGGCGTCTGCAGTGCCATGAAACGCTGGCGGGCGTCATCCCATTTGAGCAGCAGGCCTTGTTCGCCGGCGATGTACAGCGCATCGCCGGTGGAGGTGATGGCGTTGAGGTGGAAACCTTGCGGGTTGTCGGTACGATCCTGGAATGGGGTCCAGGTCTGGCCGCCGTCTTCGGTGCGCAGGATCACGTTGAACACGCCGACCACATAGCCGACCTTGTCGTTGGCGAACCAGACGTCGAGCAGCGGTTTGTCGGCACCCTCCTCCATCAGCCGCTGGCCGTCGGCGGCCAACAGGGCCCATTGCTCGACCTGCGGCTCGGCCTTGGCCAGGGCGCTGTAGTGCTTGAGCATCAGCTCGCCGATCTGGCGGCCATCGAGTTGCCGGGTCCAGGTGACGCCGGCATCGCTGCTGTGCAACACCACGCCGTCATTGCCGACCGCCCAGCCGTGGGTTGCCGAAGGGAAACTCACCGCCGTGAGGTCAGAGCTGACCGGCACGTCGGCTTGCTGCCAGCGCAGGCCGGCGTCATCTGAATAAAGGATATGGCCACGCTGGCCCACTGTGACCAGGCGCTGCCCTGCCTGGGTCACCCCGAGCAAGGGGCTGCGCTGCACCAGTGCACTGGACTGCGCCGGCAGGTCCAGCACGTCAACGTAGGATGATGCCTGCGCGCCGCCCTGCAGCAATACCAGCAGCATCCCCAGCATCCCCAGCACCCGTGGCGCGATCTTCTTGTTACAGGAGCCCATGTTGCGCCCTCTTGGCAAAAAGGCGCCGGGTGGTACCTGGGTACGACCCGGCGCAAAAACTGCGCGATCAGCAATCGGCAGTAGCGGCGAAGCTGTCAGCGGATACCGGAACCCGCCAGCGATTCAGGAGACCACTGGGTCTTGCTCAGCGCCTCGCTGTACTTGATGCCGCCGTAGGGGCCTGGAAAGCCGACGGCGCTGTACGTGCCACCGACCAGGTCATAGCTCAGGTAAGGCGAGGCATCCGGCACTTGCTGGTCGTAGCTTTGGCTGAGGAAGGTGAAGACGCCGCGGTAGAGCTGGCCGTTCGCGTCGTACTGGTCGGATGCCAGGGCGACCCAGCTGTCCTCATCCAGGTAGAAGCGGCGCTTGGCGTAAATGTGCCGGGCGCCTGGCTTGAGGGTCGCCTCGACCACCCACACCCGGTGTTTTTCCCAGCGCACGAACTCGGGCGCCAAGTGGTTGGGGGTCATCATCGGCTTCAGGTCGTTCTGATAGGTCACACGGTAAGTGTTGTACGGAACGATCATTTCCTGCTTGCCGACCAGCTTCCAGTCGAAGCGGTCCAGGGCACCGTTGAACACAAAGGAATCATCCCAGGTCGAGGCGCCCGCGCTGCCCGGGTTAGGTGTGTCGTAGGCCAGGCTCGGCGCCAGCTTCACGCGGCGCTGGCCCGGCAGGTATTGCCAGCCACGGCGCGGTTGCTCCAGCGGATTGACCGCATCGCGCACCAACACAGCCTCGCCGGCACGACGGGCAGGACCGGTGAAGGCCAGCTTGATCTGGTAATAGGTGTCCGCGGCGGCGAGCGGTTTGGCCAGGTCGTCATAGGCGGCATAGTTGATCTGGGCGATACCGGTGGTGGCCAGGCTGGCGACGCCGGCGGAGTCGACATTCCAGTTGTCGTACTTGGTCTGCAGGTTGACGCCCTGATAACGCAGCAAGTGGTTCCAGATCGCCTCGGCACCGGTCTTGGGGATCGGGAATGGAATGCCTGGCAGCGCGTTTTCGATGGAATTGCCGCCTTCGGTGGAGCGTGCCGCCGTGGCATTTTTTACCGTATTGTCCAGCACGCCTTTAGGCAACGCGGCGGTGCGGTGGGTCGGGAACACCTCGATTTTGAAGCTGGGATAACGTTTGGCCAGCTCGGCGGTCACCGCGGTCAGTTGGCCCTTGTACTGGTCGACGTTCTTGCCGTCGATCACCAGCAGCGGCTTTTCGGCAGCGAAAGGGTCCGGGCGCAATTTGTCGCCCGCCTTGAAGCCGGCCGGGGGCGTGCTCAGGCCACCTTGATAGGCCGGAATGGAACCGTCGGCATTACCGGCTTTTTCGGCGCCGACCTGGGTCAACTGGTTCCCCAGTTTGGCGGCTTCAGAGGCATCGACGGCGGCGTGGGCAGGCCCGGCAAGGGCCAGGGCCAGAGAAGCGGCCATCAGGGTATAGGCGAATTTCATCTTGTTGTTCTCCTGCTTTCGCGAGGCTGGGTGAATCAGAAGGTGGTTTTCAGTGTCAGGTAAACCGCGCCCCGGTCCTCGGTGGCACCGGAACCGGAGGCCGAGGCAAGACCGCCCGCATAGCAGGTGTACCGCTGCGTGCCATCAAGGGCGTTAGGGGGCGCACCATCGGTGGCGCCGTCGTTGCAGTCGGTGGTTTTGCCGAAGGCGTCGACGTATTTGAGGTCGACGTAGTACTTGTTGTAGATGGCCGCGCTCACTCCGACCGCATAGTTGCCGGCATCTTCCGCACCGCCCGCTACCACAGGCGAAACACCGTCGATACCGACGTTGACCGACATTGGCGCGCTCAGGTCCACACCGGGAAACACCTGGTACCAGGTCGGCGTGAAGTTGACGGCGATGCCCCAGTTGTCGCGGGTCGGCTTGTCGACACCGCGATAGGTGTCTTCGCCCTTGTAGAGCGCCTTGTTCTTGCTATCGAGGCTCAACAGGTTGCTGTAATACAGCTCGCCCAACAGGGTCGCTGAATCGAACAGCGGCGTGTCGGCAATGGCGACCAGGCCGTTGATGGTCCAGTGCAGTGTGTCGCCCGTGGCGGCCAGGCTGTCACCGTCGCGTGGCACATCGGTGATCACGCCGGTACCCGGATTACGCGCCGGCAGCAAGCCAAGCCCGGCCTGCAACCCGCCAGGCCCTGCGGCGCTGATGATTGCCGGAATGCTGGCCAGCGGCATGTTGTGGCGAATGTTCAAATCACTGCCGATGCTGACGCCGCCCACTTCCTTGGACAGGCTCAGGCCGTAGATGTCGATGTCATCGCCATAAGCGAATTCATAGGAGGTCGTGCCGATCGAGTTGCGCAGTCCCGCCACTCCCCCGACACTGGTCAAGCCTCGGGTGTCGAGAACAGCTTGCGGGAGGATGTCCGAAGTCTTGCGATAGTAGGCACCCAGGGTTCCGTCCAGCCACTCGGGCGACCATTTGAGCATCAGGCCCCAGTCCCCGCGGTTGTCCGGGGTGTAGTCATGCCCGCGTCGAACGGTGGTCAGCGTGCCGTTCGGCCCCGCCAGTCCCGCACCGCCGGTATGCCCCAGGAGGAATGACTGAGCGCCGAAGCCCACCACGTCGGACCCACTGTAGAAGGTCCCGGCCTCAGGCAAGCGCGCGCCTTCCCAATCGAGGAAATACTGGGCGCCGAAGGTCAGTTCGGGGTTGAGGGTAAAGGTCGTGGAGATCTGGTTGCGTGGAACGAACAGCTCCTTGGCTTCGGTACCGGGCGATGCGGCCGCCTTTGCCAGGTCGAGGGACGCCTGGCCATAGCTCAGCGAATGCACCGGACTGAGTACCGTCTCGCCCCAGAACACGTTGTGCTGGCCAGCCTTGATACTGAGCTGGGAATCGTCGCCCACCTGGGTGTTGTAGAACACGAAGGCATCGAGCACTTCACCGGACGGCCCGTTGTAGTAGCGCTGGGCATAGTTGCTCAGGTGCGGGCTGCCAAACACGGCCGGCGCGCCTGGACGACCGCCAAACCCGGCGATCGAAGAATAATCGTCGTTGCCATTGGGGAACGGGTTGGCGTTCGAGCCGGTATTTTCATATGCCTTGTCGTACCAGCTCGCCGTGCTGACACGAAAACCGGTCTTGTTCTGGTAGACCACATCCAGCTCGGTCAGCAGGTCGACACGGTTGGTGATGTTGGTGCCGGATTTGCGGAAGTTGTAATCACCGTCGTTACTGTTGGGCGTACCCAGGATGCGCGTGTCGGCACTTTCCGTCCGCACGCCATAGTTGTACTTGACGGTGTTGTCGAAACGGACCGACCAGTCCTCGCTACCGGTATCCAGCTCGAAAGCGTGGGCAGCCGGCAGGCTCGTGGCCAGGATAGCCGTGGCGAGCAATTGGCGTCGCGCAGACAGGAGATTGCGACTCTTCATCGGGTGATACACCTTTATTGTTTTTGTTGTGGCTTGAGGTCAGCCATGGCGGCTAACGACGTGTAATTGGGGTCGTGCTACGGGTGGGGTTAGCGCTGATCCCGGAATTCACTTTAAGAAAATCGCTGTGAACCGGATTGACTTGCCGGGGCATGGGTTTGACATTTCGGGACGCCGGACAGGCGGTCGTTAAAACCGGTCAGGCCGGCCGGTCGCCCCATCATCGAGCGGCATTCGCAAGACCTGTGGGAGCGGGCTTGCCCGCGAAGAGGCCATCACAGCCGACATTGATGGTGACTGGCCCATCGCATTCGCGGGCAAGCCCGCTCCCACAGTTGATTGGGGACAGCCGCGAGAGATTGGCTGGCTGTCAGGACGCCTTCGCCGGCAAGCCGGCTCCTACAGTTGATTGGGGACAGTCGCGAGAGATTGGCTGGCTGTCAGGACGCCTTCGCCGGCAAGCCGGCTCCTACAGTTGATTGGGGACAGCCGCGAGAGATTGGTTGGCTGTCAGGACGCCTTCGCCGGCAAGCCGGCTCCTACAGTTGATTGGGGACAGTCGCGAGAGATTGGTTGGCTGTCAGGACGCCTTCGCCGGCAAGCCGGCTCCTACAGTGGGACATCGAGCGGTCAGGTGAAGGAATCGCTGGCGAGCTGTTTGTTGCGGTTGCGCCATTCCCGTGGTGCACAGCCGAATTCGGCGCAGAACCAGCGCGTGAATGAGGTGGGAACCGTATAACCGAGCATCATCCCCACACGCTGCAGGGAATAGTTGCGGTTTTCCATGTAGCGCAGCGCCAGTTCGCGACGTACCGCGTTGAGCAACGCGGAAAATGTCAGGCCTTCTTCGTCGAGTTCCCGTTGCAGGGTTCGCACACTGACCGCTTGGGCGTAAGCCACCTGATGGATAGTGGCGCGTCCAACCGGCATCAACAGATAGATCGCCTTGCGCACGTCGAAAATCACCGAGCGTTCGTTGGCGCCTGCCATCGAGTCCATGAACTGACGGGCATAGCCGGCCATCGCCAGGTCGGCCTGTGGGTTGAGTTGATCGATGTCCTCCTTACTGCAAAAGATGCCATCGAATTCGGCGTCGAACACCACCCGGCAGCGGAAGAATCGCGTGTGTTCATGCGCACTTGCCGGCGCTTCATGGCTGAAATGAACACTCTGCGGATTCCACTGGTTGCCCATGACCGACTTGCACGTACGGTGCAGGATACCAATGGCCAGTTCGGTGGCTTGACGCTTGGGCATGCCCGCCTCTGCCATGATCTCCTCGCGGATCAGCACCATATTGCCCGTGGTCTCCAGGTTCATGGCCAGCGTCCGGTTGAGCAGGTGCCGATACTCGATACTGGTCAGCAACATGTCCCTTAGCGTGCGCTGATGGCTGAGCAGCAAACTGACCACTCCGATATCCGACATGCGCCGCGCTTGTGCCATGCGCAAGCCAAAGGTCGGGCACGCTGAACGCTCGGCGGAATTCTCCAGCAGCCTGAGCGCCGCATCCAGCGGCAGCAAGGATTCCGGGTCGTCGAGCAGGGTTGGCAGCAAGCCGACGTCACGCAGCATCTCGCCCGGATTCAAAGCCAGAGTCTGCGCCACCTCGATGTAGTGCTTGAGCGTTGCGGCTCTTACGAACGCGTCCATCTCATCTCCCCTGCCTGATGTTTACCGCCTGCGATCGATTATATGGCACCGATTGCCAGCACCGCGGTTCCTGGCACGAAATGAAAGCTTTTTGGCATGACATGAGAAGTTTGCAGCGGTCAGCTGGCCCAGAGTGAAAGCCATAAACCCGCGTCACAAAAACAACAACAGATTGGAGTCATGCATGAACTTTCTCGACGGATCCCTGCACCCCGAAAATCAACAGAAGCTCGTCATCACCGTTGCTCCCTACGCGCCGGAGTGGATGCCTTCGGACTTCCCGGAAGACATCCCCGTCACTATGGCAGAGCAGGTGCAAATGGCTGTCGATTGCTACAACGCCGGCGCTACTGTGCTTCACCTGCATGTCCGTGAGCTCGATGGTAAAGGCTCCAAGCGACTGTCCAAGTTCAATGAACTGATCGCCGGCGTACGAGAAGCGGTACCGGACATGATCATTCAGGTCGGTGGCTCGATTTCCTTCGCCCCGGAAGGTGATAGCGACGTCGCCAAATGGCTCTCCGATGACACCCGCCACATGCTTGCCGAACTCTCGCCCAAGCCCGACCAGGTGACGATTGCCATCAACAGCAACCAGATGAACATCGTCGAGCAGATGTGCGAGGCCGATCTTGCCGGCACCAGCATTGCCACACCAGAGATCTATCGCGCCTACCGCGAAATGACCATTCCGGCCGGCCCGGAATGGGTTGAAGAGCACATCAAGCGCCTCTCGGCAGCTGGCATTCAGACGCAATTCCAGCTCGGCAACATCCCCTCGTTCGAAACAGTCGAGCGCATGATGCGCCGTGGCGTCTGCAACGTGCCGTTGGTCCTGACCTGGGTGGCGATTGGTGGTGGCTCGGACGCGCCCAACCTCTACAACCTGGCGAACTTCGTGCGTGCCTGTCCGGACGGTGCCGTGCTGACTCTGGAAACCGCCATGCTCAATGTCTTGCCGCTGAACGTGATGGCGATTGCCATGGGCATGCATGTGCGTTGCGGCACCGAGGACAACCTTTGGACCCAGGGCCGTGATCGCAAGATGAGCAACGTCGAGCAGATCGAGCAACTGGTGCGCATTTCCCGGGAAATGGGTCGTGAAGTGGCCAATGGCAAAGAAGCCCGCGAGATCTACAAGATCGGCACGTTCTACAAGGACGCCGACGAGACGCTGGCCGAGAACGGCTTTGCGCCGAACCGTCAATCCGGTCAGAAAGGCTTTACCCAATTCGGCTGAGCTCACCCTGCGGGTGGCACGCTTGCCAGACCGGCGTGCGTCCCGCAAACCCCGCAACACGTCATTTCAAGAGCTGCGAATTGCACGCGGCCGTAACAAGAGGAAAGACTCCGTGACTTTGCATGCACCAATGGAAGTACGCATTGACACCTGGCGACGCGTCGCAAGGCCCTACGCCTGGGTGGTCTTCGCCCTCACCTTCGGCCTGCTGCTGTCAGACTTCATGTCGCGGCAGGTGCTGACGGTGGTTTTTCCGCAGCTCAAGGCCGAATGGGGCCTCTCCGATTCCGAGCTGGGCGCGCTGTCCGGCGTCGTCGCCATTGCCGTCGGTGTGCTTGCCTTTCCGCTGTCGGTGGTCGCCGATCGCCTGGGACGCATCCGCAGCCTCATTCTGATGGCGGCGATCTGGAGCCTGGCCACCCTGATGTGCGGTTTCGCCTCCGACTATCAGGAAATGTTCGTCGCGCGCTTCTTCATCGGCGTCGGCGAAGCGGCCTATGGCAGCGTCGGACTGGCCGTGGTACTGAGCATCTTTCCACCGCAGCAGCGGTCCACGGTCACTGGGGCCTTCCTGGCCGGGAGCATGGTCGGTTCCGTGCTCGGCATTGGCCTGGGCGGAGTGCTCGCGAGCCATTTTGGCTGGCGAGCGTCCTTTGTGGGCATGGCCATCTATGGCATTGGGCTGACGGTCGTGTACGCGTTGGTCGTGCGCCCTGGCCGCCTTGAATCGCCACGCACTCGCTCGGGCTCGAGCCCGGCCGAGGCCCATCCTCCACTCAGCAGCCTGTTCTCGACGTCGTCGGTGCTGAGCATCTATATCGGTAGCGGCCTGCAGTTGTTCGCCATCGCCGCCTTGCTGACGTGGTTGCCCAGCTATCTGAATCGCTTCTACGACATGCCGCTGACCAGCGCCGGTGCCATCGCCGCCCTCTTCATGCTTTGCACGGCGGTCGGCATGCCACTGTGCGGCGCCATCGCCGACCGGCTTTGCAACGGTTCGCCAACCCGCAAGATCCGCTTGACCATGGGCTATTGCCTGCTCTGCAGTGCGCTGTTGACCCTGGCCTTTGCGCTGCCGGTGGGTATTGCTCAACTGGTGATGATCGGCCTGGCGATGTTCGTGGGCGGCGGCATCGTCGGCCCCTCCGGCACCATGGTCGCCGACCTGACGCCGCCGGCCCTGCACAGCACCGCCATGGCCACACTGGCCATTGCCAACAACCTGCTGGGCATGGCCCCGGGCCCCTTCGTCACCGGCTTGCTCGCCGATCGCATTGGCCTGGCCTCGGCCCTGCAACTGCTGCCCTTGGCGGGGATTGCCGCCGCGTTGGTGCTGATGGTCGGGGTTCGCAACTATCGCACTGATCTTGAGCGCATCTGCCCGCAACCCTGTTCCTGATCGGGCGCCATCGCAAGCGCCAGTCGCCGGCCAAGCCCCGCCACACTCTGGAGGCAAAACATGACGCATACCCTGGATGTGCCCGGTTCCGTTGACCTGGGCATCGGCAAGCGCGCTCGCGTGCGATCCGACGGCATCGATATCGCAGTGTTCAACATCGATGGCCAGATTTACGCCATCGACGACAGTTGCCCCCACAGCGGCGCCTCGCTGTTGTTCGGCAAACTCGAGGGTCGCTTCGTGCGATGCCCCGCCCATGGCCTGAGCTTCGACCTCGCCACTGGCTGCATGCGCGGTGGTGGCATGAACGTGCGCGCCTATCCGGTAGAGGTCGTCGACGAACGCATTCGTATCACTCTGCCCCAACCCATCACCCGCCACCAATAACTTCAATAGCAGGTTGATCATGACCACACCCTTCACTCCCCCTCGTCATTGGCAACAGAGTTACGACGCCCGCGTACCTGCCGATATCAACCCGGATGCCTGTCCTACCGTTGTCGCCATGGCCGAACAGGCCATGCAGCGTTATGCCAGCCACACCGCATTCCACTGCTTCAAGCGTTCACTCAGCTATGGCGATGTAGACCAGCAGTCACGCGCAATGGCTGCCTACCTGCAGCACCTGGGCGTGCAGCGCGGGGATCGTATCGCGGTCATGCTGCCCAATATCCCGGCGTTTCCAGTCGCCATGTTCGGTATCCTGCGGGCCGGTGCAGCCCAGGTTAATGTCAACCCGACGTACACCCCGCAGGAGCTCTTGCACCAGCTCAATGACGCCGGGGTCCAGACCATTGTCATCATCGCCAGTGCCCTCCCTGCGCTGGAATCGATACTGGTCAGCACCACCATCAGGAAAGTCATCGTGGTCCACCCCGGCGACACCCTGGACGGGCCCGTGGGGAACGGCGAGTTCGACCTCCCCTCCTCGCCGGCCTTTCCGATAACGCGTTTCACCGATGCCCTGCACGAGGGCGGCCAGCTGGCGTTGACACCGGTCGAGCTGACGGGCGACGACTTGCTCTTTCTGCAGTACACCGGGGGTACCACGGGCCCCTCGAAAGGTGCGGCGCTGTCACACCGCAATCTGATCGCCAACATCCTGCAGGCGCGTGCTTTTCTGCCTGACATGTTCGACACCGAGGGTGCCAACGTGGTGGTGACAGCGCTACCGCTGTTCCACGTGTTCGCCCTGACGATCAATCTGCTGATCGGTTTTTCGGCCGGCGCCGAGAACTGGCTGGTCCCCGATGCGCGTAACAGCGATGACCTGGTCGACACACTGATCAACGCCCGGCCGACGCTGTTGACCGGGGTCAATACGCTGTATGGCGCGCTGGTCCGCCATCCGCGCATCGGTGAAGTGGATTTCTCGCGCCTGCGCCTGGCCATTGGCGGCGGCGCGGCGGTTCTGCCGGCCACCTCCACACAGTGGAAGACCATCACCGGGCAGGAAATCCTCGAAGGCTACGGCCTCTCCGAGACGTCGGCCATCTTGTGCCTGAACGTCATGGGACGCAGCCAGTTTTCGGCGGCTGTGGGCTTGCCCCTGCCTTCGACCGACATCGTGCTGCTCAAGGACGATGATCAACCCGCCACCCTCGGCGAGGCCGGGGAAATTTGCGCCAAGGGGCCGCAGATCATGTCCGGTTACTGGCAAAAACCCACTGCCAATGCCAAGGCGTTTACCGCCGATGGTTACTTTCGCACCGGAGACATTGGCATCTTTGCCGCCGATGGTTTGCTCAAGATCGTCGATCGCAAAAAGGACTTGATCATTGTCTCGGGTTTCAACGTCTACCCCAACGAAGTGGAGGTCGTTGTCGCCAGTTGCCCAGGCGTCAGCGAATGCGCGGTGATCGGCATGCCGGATGAGCGCAGTGGTGAATCCGTCTGCCTTTACGTCGTCAAGGCGGCCAACGCCACACTCGACGAAGCCACGCTGGTCCAGCACTGCCGCGCACACCTTGCGGCCTACAAGGTACCGCGCCAGGTGCGGTTCCTGACGGCACTGCCCAAGTCCACGGTGGGCAAGATATTGCGCAAGGATTTGCGCGTACTCGCCACCGCGGGCAGTTCGCCTGAATCGATCCTGGTCGGATGAACGACGCTACGCCGGGTCCATGGCGCCCTGCTCGACCCGGCAATCCAGCGGCCGAATCTGGCATCAATTGAAAGGTCGCTGGCATCAAATGAGAAGTTCTCCAGCGGCCATCGCCTTAGAGTGAATCATCTGCCGCACTGGCAGTTGCTCACCTCCCCATGGCATCGCCTGCGAGGACAAAACTCCATGAGCTCTATCGCTCTCGTCAATATTCACCCCCGCGCACTCGACCTTGCGCCGGGTTTTTTCGTCAGCGTGATCGTTGCCATCGCGGCGACCTTCCTCGCCGAGCACTATGGCGCACCGGTCATGCTGTTCGCGCTGCTGCTCGGTATCGCGATGAATTTTCTGGCCGGCGATGGCAAGTTCGTGCACAGGGCGCGGACGCCACTGGCAAGTGCCCTCCGCTGCTGCCCATGTTCGCCGTGGGCTTCCTGCTCCTGGCCTGTATCAACAGCACCGGCTGGATCGCGCCGGCGGTGCAAGGCTTTGTCAACGAACTGTCGCGCTGGTGCCTGGTGATCTCCATCAGCGCCCTGGGCATGAAGACGCAGCTCAAGGAACTCGCCACGATCGGCCTCAAGCCAATCCTGCTGATGGTCGGGGAAACCGTATTTCTGGTCGGGCTGGTGCTGCTGTTGCTGCACTGGGGATTGTAAAGCGCGGACAAGCGAAGGCCGATCCGGCCTTCGCATCAGAGCTGGAGGAGTCGTGATGATTTCAGAATGTGCCTTGTACCGGTCCCTCGTCGGCGAGTCTTTTGGCTTCCTCGATGAGGATCGGTGCGCCGAGCGCCATGCTGTGAATGCCCAGTATCGAGGTCAGCTGCAGCACCGCGAGGATTTCCTCGATGGTGACGCCCAGTTCCAGTGCCTTGCGGATGTGGCGACGCACGCCCGGGGCATACATGTGGGTACAGGAGGCATCGACGGCGATGGCGATCAATTCGAAGGTCTTGGGTTCCAATACCCCTTTGCGTATCGGGTGTGTGGCCATGCCGAAGAATTTTTCCACCCATTGCGCATCCAGCTCGGTCAGTGAGTCCCAGGCGGGATTCCAGTTGCCGGTTTCACGCATGGCATCGCAGGTTGGGGTGTCGGTCCGGGTTTGATCTTCGTTCATCTGCAGTTCCTCAAGGTTGAGTGGTTGCTTTCAACTCTAAGCATTCCAGTGCCCCTCGTATTGACTCCAGGGGGCACGGGCATGACATCTCGGGACATGTGCAACGTATGGGTAACGCCTCAATGAAAGGTCTTGTTCGCAGTGCCAGCCTCACTAATTACGCGGAAATTGCCCGCTCGATGAACGTCGATCCCATGCAGCAATTGCGTGCTGTCGGTCTTGAGCCGCGCTGCTTGCTGCAGCCAGACCTGAAAATTTCCATCGATGCGGTGGCGCGGTTGCTGGACCGTTCGGCGCGGCAAGCCGGCGTGGAAGATTTCGGCCTGCGCCTGGCGGAAAGTCGCAAAGCCTCCAATCTCGGGCCCCTGGCACTGCTGTGGCGCGAGCCAACTCTGCGCTCGGCTTTGAAAGCGCTTCAGGAATTTCTTTATCTGCACAATCAGGGGCTGGTCCTGGAGATTGAAGAAAACGCCGGCGTGGCGGTGCTGCGGCTTGAACTGGTGACCGTGAGCCACTTGTTCGTACGCCAGTCCGTAGAGTTGGCGGTAGCGGTGACTCACCGGATGCTCAAGACCCTGCTGGGTGACCACTGGCACCCAACCGCCGTGTGTTTTCGCCACTGCGCGCCACGGGAAGATGGCCGGCATCAGCGTGTGTTTGGTACCGCGGTACAGTTCAACTGCTTGCTCGATGGCATTGTCTGTCGCAGCAGTGATCTGGATCGCGCCCTGCCCAGTGCCGATCCGGAAATGGCCCGGCACGTTCATCAGTACCTGAAAAGCATTCACGAAGATTCCAGGACCGCCGTGCTGGAACAGGTGCACCAGATGATCTGGACGCTGCTGCCTACCGGGCGGTGCTCCGTAGAACAGGTGGCGGCCCACCTTGGACGTGACCGCCGGACGCTGCATCGGCAACTGACGCGCGAGGGTGCAACGTTTTCTTCGCTGCTGGATCAAGTGCGCAGGGAACTGGCGACCCGTTACCTGGCTAACCCCCACCATCCCTTGAGCGAAATTGCCGGTGTCCTCGGCTTTTCCGAATTGAGCGCCTTCTCCCGCTGGTTCAGTCGGCTGTTCGCCTGCAGTCCGTCATCCTTTCGGCGTTTCAATGCTCTTTGACTTTTTTGATATGAAGGATGATCCACGCAAGAATCCCGATCGCGAGCGGCGCCATGGCGAACATGGCCTCGCGCGGGGTCAGCTCGACGCCGAGCAGGTGCAGCCCCGAGTAACCGAGCTTGAGGAGACTGAGCAGGTAGTAGCTGATGGCAATGATCGACAGGCCTTCCACGGCGCGCTGGATCTTGATCTGCGCGTCGGCGCGGGCGTTCAGGCTCTTGAGGATTTCCGAGTTCTGTTCTTCCATTTCGACCTGGACCCGTGCCTGCAGCAGATCGCCCAGGTTGGCCACGCTTTCGGCCAGATGCTCCAGTCGCTGCTCGGTGGCGGTGCAGTACCGGACGGTGGGCTTGAAGCGGCGTTCGATGAACACGCCAAGGCGCTGGCAATCACCCACATGACTTTCGCGCAATTCACCCAGGCGCTCGAACACCAACTGGGCATAGGCCTGGGTGGCACTGAAGCGGTGGCGGGTTTTCGCGGTGCTGCTGACCACCTGGGCAGACAGGTTGGAAATATCCGCCAGCAGGGCTTTGGCATTACTGCCGTCGGGGTCGGCGTTACGTTCCGAGAGGGTGACCAGGGTCTTGTCAAAGACATCCAGCTGCGCGCTCACTTCCTTGGCCATGGTCAGGGATAACGAGGCCATCATCCGGTAGGTCTCGATTTCCAGTAGCCGGCGGATCATCCGACCCTGGCGGTACGCGTTCAGGCGCCGGTTGATGAACAACAGGTGGTTGCTGCCATCCTCGCTGATCCGAAAATCGCTCCAGACCACCGCATCGCCACCCCCCACGCAGGAACCACAAGGGTCCTTGAAGCCGTAGCGGGACAGCTCCAGCTGCGCTTCACCGCGTACCACGATCTGCACCGAATTGATCAGCGCCGGCAAATGCGCCTGGATTTTTTGCGCCAGTACGTCGGGCAGCGCCGTCCAGGACAGCTCATCGCTGGAGGAAGTGACCACAAGGGTCAGGGTGAAAAACTCGGCATGGCGCTCCCATTTCAGCGCGTGGCCGTCGAGCTGGGTGATGCCCTGGACGGCAGTCAGATCGAGGCCGGCCAGGCAGCAGTCCTGAAGAAAGGCATTGCACACCTGTTCGCTGCCGAGGAAAGCCAGGTGAAACACATGGGCCGGTTCATCGAAATACAGTGACGGGCGCGCGTGCAGTTCGTTGTGCAGGCTTTGACGTAAGGGGTGCATGGGGTATGACCGTGTTGGAGTTGTTTTGGGTGGGACAGGTTCATGGCCCCACGAGTCACTACCGCAAGCTGCGATCTTTCAAGGCGACACCTGTTTCTGATCCCGCACCGCCCGCCTGACCTCGGCCTGTATGGCATAAGCCGGCGCCTCCACGGCATTGAAGTCCTGTGTATAGCGCTGGGCAAATCCGTCTACCCCCCATTCCTGGTACTGCTGCACATGCTTCAATTCGTGGGCCCAGAGCGCGACGTTCTGTTCGGCGGTTTCGGCGTCGCGAAAGAGGATGATGTCGATCAATGTCACGGCACCGACGTCGGGGTTTTGCAGCATGGCGGTGGCGGCGCTGAACTGGCCGTTGTCGCTGACTTTGTAGCGCGCGGCATCGAGGACGCCGGGGTCGTACCAGCGCAGCAGTTGTAAACGGATCTGCGGTGGAATGGGTTGGGTGCCGGCGATGGCTGCTTCGGCGCGGGCCTGGGTCAGCCACAGCGCGAGGGCCGGCCCGGCGATCTGGTAGATGTCGTCAGGCAATGGCAGGCAGATGCAACCGTCCAGGCACACCTGCTTCTCGCCGGCCGGGCAGGCGCTGGTCTGGGCGGGTATTTCAAGTGTCAGGCACAGAAACAGGAGTGCCAGCCATGGTGAGAAGGCGGAATGTTGAGCCAAGGTTTTTTTACTTCCTGTCGAAGTTGGCAATCACCTCAAGAATATTGAATTCTACCCAATCACTCGCGGCGGTCACGGATTCACGTGCGGCGCAACCCATTGTAGGAGCTGGCTTGCCAGCGAAGAGGCCCTCAAGGACGCCTTCGCCGGCAAGCCGGCTCCTACAGATCGGCGTCTCACCACAAACTCAACATACCCCACAATTCCTGTAGGAGCTGGCTTGCCAGCGATGGCGTCATCGCAAATGCATCCATGCCCATGTAACGCTAAAGCGTCGCCTCAATCTACTCGAACGGATCAATGCCTCGTCCTGCGCTCAAGCAATCGCACACCGAGTGACAGCGGGTAACACAACGCAAAGTAGATCGCGCCGACCAGGATGTAGATCTCCAGCGGCATGAAGTACACGGAGCTCAAGTCCTGGGCCCGCAACATCAGGTCCGGCGCGGCGATCAGCGAAGCCACGGATGTATCTTTCAACAGAGAGATCGCGACGTTACCGATCGGCGCCAGCACGATGCGAATGGCCTGGGGCAATACGACCCAGCGCAACACCTTGAGATGGGGCATGCCAATCGCCTTCGCCGCTTCGACTTGCCCCTTGGGCACGGCCTCCAGCCCCGAGCGGTAGATCTCCGACAGGTACGCCGCGGCGTTCAGCCCCAGGCCGATCATCGCGGCCTGGAACGAGCTGAACTGAACGCCGATTTCGGTCAGGCTGAAGTAGACGATGAACAACTGCACCAATGCCGGCGTGCCCCGAAATACCTCGATGTAGAACAACGCCGCCCGACGCCACGGCCGACTGTTCGAAAGCCGTGCGAGCGCCACCAGCAAACCGACGATCAAACCGATGACCAACGCGCCGAAGGCCAATTGCAGCGTGGCCCAGGCGGCCGCCAGCAATTCAACATGGGTTGCTTCCCACAATTCGCCATAGCCCATATCAATGCTCCTTGACGACTTTGAGACGGCGTTCGGTGCGCGCCGCGCAATGGGACAGCACCAGGCTCAGGACCAGGTAGATCATGGCCAGCAGGAAGTAGATCAGGTTGGTCTGGTAGGTTTCGCTGACCAGCATCTTGGCCTTGAACGTCAGCTCCGGCACGGCGGCTGCCGATGCCAGGGAGGTGTCCTTGAGCAGCCCGATTGCGAAGTTGGCCATGCCAGGAATGGCGACCTTGAACGCCTGGGGCAAGACGATGATGCGCATCGCCAGCGACCGGGTCATGCCGATGGTATACGCCGCTTCGCTTTGCCCACGGTCGATGGTGCGGATGCTCGCGCGGAACACTTCCGACAGGATCGCCGCCCCGTTCAGGCCGAAACCGATGATCGCCGCGCCGATGGCGGGCAATGTGATGCCGATGTACGTGAGCCCGAAGTAAAGGATGAACAGCTGGGTCAGGATCGGAATGTTGCGGAAAATCTCCAGGTACACGCTGGCGATCAGGCTCAGCACCCGGCTGCGCGACAGCCGCATCAGCGCCAGGCAGAACCCCAGCAGTGCAGCGACGACGAACGCGGCGGCGGTCAAGCCAACGGTGGTCAATGCACCGATGCCCAGCACATTCAAAAAGTACGGCAGCATCTCGATGGCTTTGTGCAGCGCAGTGGTATCGAGCATTGATCAATGCTCCTTCACGGCGCGGATGAAGTTGCGGGTTCGCTCGACCTGGCTCTCGCGAAAAATCTGCCGGGGCGGCCCTTGCTCGACGATGTTGCCATCGGCCATGAAGATCACCTCGTCGGAGACACTTTCGGCGAAGCTCATTTCGTGGGTCACGATGATCATCGTCATGCCCTCCTCGGCCAGTTTGCGCATGACGCCAAGTACTTCACCCACCAGCTCCGGATCCAGCGCCGAAGTGGCCTCGTCAAACAGCATCAGCTTGGGCCGCATCGCCAGCGCCCGGGCAATGGCGATGCGTTGTTGTTGCCCGCCCGAGAGCTGCTCCGGGAACGCATCACGCTTGGCGAACATGCCGACTTTGTTCAGCAGGTCTTCTGCCAGCTCGACCGCCTCGGCGCGGTTGCGCTGTTGCACCTTGAGCGGGCCGAGAATGATGTTTTCCAGCACCGAGAGGTGCGGGAACAGGTTGAAGCGCTGGAACACCATGCCGATCCCGGCGCGCATCCGCGCCAGCTCCCTGTCGCTCATGGGCACCTTGCGGGTGCCCACCAGGCGCTGGCCGATCAGTTCGTTATCGATGTAGATGTCGCCTTTGGTCGGCTCTTCCAGGTAGTTGACGCAGCGCAGCAAGGTGGTCTTGCCCGAGCCGCTTGGGCCGATGAGCGAGATCTTCTGGCCCTGCTGCACATTCAGGTCGATGCCTTTGAGGACGTCCAGGCTACCGAAGGACTTGTGCAGCCCCTCGATTCGCACCAGTGGAGTTGATTCAGCCATGAGCTATGTCCTCGACTCAGGCAAAGGCCTGGCTGAAATCCCGGGCGGGGTGAGCGAACGGTCCAATCAGGTTGCCCTTCTCGTCGCGGTCCACGCCGATGCGCGGATCCTTGGCCGGTGGCACCAGGTAATCGGGGTTCTTGATGCCGTACTTGGCGAGAATGGGCCGGATCTGGTCCGTGGCTTTCAACCAGCGCAGCCCCTGGTTCACGCCATCGAACAGGTCCTGGTTCTGCGGATGAACGCCCCAGATCGCCTCGAACTTGGCGGTCAGGCTGGGGAATTTTTCATCGTAGGTCATGGGGATCTGCTTGAGCTTGAGGCTCGGGTCCTGCAGGATCATGTAGTCGATGGTCGGCGCATCCAGCACGGCGAAATCCAGGCGACCGGCGCGCACGTCACGCAGGCAGGAGTCGGTGTTGTCGTAGAGCTTGACCTCCTTCACGCCCTCGATTTTCTTCATGTCGGGGATGGTGAAATAACCGGTGATGGCGCCGATGGTGCGGCCCTTCACGTCGTTGACGGTGATCGAGGTGTCGAACGGCTCGCTGTCACGCATGATCACGTAGGCGCCGGTGTAGAACACCGGGTCGGTCAACAGCAGGATTTTCGAACGCATGGGATTCCAGGCGAAGTTGCCGCCAAACCAGTCGGCACGTCCCGACCTCACGGCTTCGACGACGGCCGGGAAGCCCATCGTCAGTACCTCGAGCTTGAGCTCGAGACGGTCGGCGATGAGCTTGAGCAGTTCCAGGTCCGTGCCGACGGGCACACCCTCGCGCAGCGCACCCAAAGGCATGTCGCCCAGGCAGGTCGCAGTCAGGTAGCCGGGGCGTACCGTCTTGATCGGCGCACCGGCAGCGAAGGCAACAGACATCGGGCCCAGCGCGCTGCCCAGCAATGCCGCCAATGATCCGTAGCCAGTTGCCTTGAGCAGCCCGCGCCGGGAGAAACCCTGAGAATCGAACTTGAAGTCGGACATAGATCACCTATAGGCAAATATTATTGTTTTGACCGGTACAAGCCTTGATAACCGTCCCTGGCGCCTGCCTCCTGCTGTTTGAGTGACCTGTGACTCATGAACGCGCAGGCAATCCCTCCAGGATGTCGATGGCGCTGACATGGGGTTTGTTGGCCTGCAAGCGACGACGCTTGAGCATCAGATAGGCAGCGGATACCACGCCAAGACTGACGAGGCTGGCCAGGAACTGGGTGCGCAAGGATTCCTGGAACGCCATGGCGACCAATACACCCGCGATGACTGCCACCACAGCATAGGACAGCCAGGGGAACAGCCACATCCTGAGGGTCAGCCGGGCCGGTGCGGTGGCTTCGACCTGGCGGCGCACCTTGATCTGCGCCAGCGCCACCGCGAGGTACACGAACAGCATCACCGCGCCGGAAGCGTTGACCAGGAACAGGAACACGCCCTCTGGGGAAATGATCGCCGCCATGATGGCGATGTAGCCGATGACACTGCTGAGCAGCACCGCGGCCCTTGGTACTTTATGCCCGCTGAGCACCGCCAGTTTCGCCGGCGCATCGCCCCGCTGGCTGAGGCCGAACAGAATCCGCGAAGACACGTACAGCCCGGAGTTCAACGCCGACAGCACGGCCACCAACACCACCGCCTGCATGATCATCGCCGCACCGGGAATGCGCAGCACGTCCAGCGCCGCCACGAACGGCGAATGACCGGCGACGATCTGCCCCCAAGGCACCACGCAGACAATCAGGAATATCGAGCCGACATAAAAGGTGATGACGCGAAAGATCACCGAGCGGGTCATGTTCGCCACGTTCTTCGACGGGTCGTCGGACTCGGCGGCGGCAATGGTCGCGATCTCGGCGCCGCCCACGGCAAAAATCACTGTCGGCACCCCGGCCAGCACCGCACTCACGCCGTAAGGCATGAAGCCGCGGTCATTCACCAGGTTGCCCAGCAGCGTACTGGTGCTGGGCGCGAAACCGAACAGGTAGGCGCCCACGACGACGATGAAGACGATGATCGCGAACACCTTCAATGAGGCGAACCAGTATTCGAACTCGCCATAGGATTTAACCGACAGGCAGTTGATGGCGGTCATGATCGCCAGCAGGCTCAGGCCGATCATCCAGGCCGGCAGCGGTATCCACTGCTCCAGGATATTGGCGCCGACCACCGCCTCCACCGCCACCACGATCACCCAGAAGTACCAGTACAACCAGCCGCTGGTGAAGCCGACCCAGTTGCCCAGGCCGATCCGTGCGTATTCGGTAAAGGAACCGACCCCGGGCAGCGCCACGGCCATTTCACCGAGCATGCGCATGACCAGCATCACCACGATGCCGGCGGCGAGATAACTGAGAAAAGCCGCCGGCCCGATCGCCTGGATCGTCGCGCTGCTGCCGACGAACAGGCCGGCACCAATGATCCCGCCCAGGGAAATCATGGTGATGTGACGCTGGCGCAGTGCCCCGCTGAGGCGCTGTTGGCCGGGTTTTGTCTCGGTTGGCTGGGCACTTTTCATCGGAAGGCCTCCGCTGCATTGGATAGGGTCGAGCGACCGGATAATTTCACCGAAGACTTTGCGCGAGGGGGACAACACACCGGATACTCTGTGCCGCCCGCGAACAGGCTTGATGGTCGGTGGTGTCGGGTCGCCAGGGCGGAACCTGGCTGGATCATCTGATTGGTCATGTGCGTACCCGTTGGGGCTGAGCATGGCAGCCATTTTCTTATTGTGTTGCATGACATGCATTACAACTCACACACTAATCACGGATTTTTAGCTTGTCAATGGGCCTTGTATCGGATAAAAAGCAATACAAATCTGCTCATTGTCCCGCTACGAGCATGACAACAGGGATAAAGCACCATGAGTCAATTCGAACAACTGCTGGATGAACTGAAGGCCAGTGCCGCCTTGCAGCGTGACAAAGCCGAAACCCTTTACGCGCAGCTGGCCGATTCCCTGGCCGAGGCCATCGCCAATGGCAGGCTCAAGGCCGGCGAGCGCCTGCCGCCCCATCGAGACTTTGCCAGCGCGCTGGGGGTCAATATCACCACGGTGACCAAGGCCATGGCGGTGCTGCAGCAAAAAGGCCTGGTGGAAAGTCGGCCCGGGCGCGGTACCCAGGTCGCGCAGCCCCGGCATCCGGCGGCGCAGTTTCAATCGGCACCGAACAATGCTCCGGGCACCGTCGACCTGAGCGTCAATCGTCCGGCCACCGACGGCTTCAACCGGGTACTGGCGCAGTTGCTGCCGCGTCTTGCCAGCGACCCGCGCTTTGCCGACATGAAGGACTATCACCCTTCCGAAGGTCCGTTGTGGGCCCGGGAGGCGGCGGCGCAATGGCTGCGGCACACCGGCGTCGAGGCCCAGGCCTCGCAGATGCTGATCGTCGAAGGCGCGCAGCACGGCATCGCCAGTACTTTGCGCAGCCTCACCAACAGCGGCGACACCGTGCTGGCCGACAGCGTGACCTATCAAGGCATCAATGCCCTGTGCCGTTCGCTGGGGCTGATCCTGGTCGGGGTCGACGCCGACGAGCGCGGCATGTCTCCCGAGGCGCTGCGCCAGGCCTGCGCCGAACATCAACCGCGGCTGTTGTTCCTGGTGCCGTCGATCCATAACCCGACCGCCATCACCCTGGACGCCGAACGCCGTGCACAACTGGCGAGCGTCATCGGCGAAACCGATCTGCTGGTGATCGAGGACGACGTGTATCGCCCGCTGCTGGATCAGTCGCCGCCGCCCTTCGTCGCCTTGCTGCCAGAGCGCACGATCTACATTTCGGCCCTGTCCAAGTGCATCGCGCCGGGCCTGCGTATGGGCTTTGTCATGGCCCCACCCGCCCTGGTGCAGGACATCGCCGCCATGCAGCGCATCGACTGCTGGAGCACCTCGCCACTGACCGCACTGATCGCCGCGCGCCTGATCGAAGACGGGCATGCCGAGCAGCTGGTCGCGGAACAGCGCGAAGAACTGCGGATCCGCCAGGCGCTGCTCGCCACGCACCTGCAAGGCCTGGAGTTCCAGCACAGCGCCACCGGTACCCACGCCTGGCTGGTACTGCCCGAACCCTGGACCGGCTCGCGCTTCGCCCGCCTCTGCCAGGATCGCGGCGTGGTACTGCTGGCCGGTGGCGCCTTTACCTTGCGCCCGGAGCTTTCGCCGCAAGCGGTACGCATCAACATCTCGGCGGCCCTGTCACGGGAGCATCTGATCAAAGCCCTGAGCGTCATCAGTCAATTGGCACGCCAGGGTCATCTCCACATGCACAACCGGATCTGAGGACATGACACAGCCAGTTCATTGTGAAATCGCCGTTATCGGCGCCGGGGTGGTCGGGGTAGCCACGGCACTCTGGCTACGCCGCGAGGGTTACCGGGTGGTGCTGCTGGAGCGCGACGCCATCGCCAGCGGCGCGTCCTACGGCAATGCCGGCACCCTGGCCCCCTACGGCGTGATGCCGATCGCCCAGCCGTCGCTGCTGAAAGCCATCCCGTCGCTGCTGTTTTCCCGCGAGTCGCCCTTCGTCATCAACTGGGCACGGCTGCCCCGGCTGATGCCATGGCTTTTGCGGTTTCTCAATGAATGTCGCGCCTCGCGTTGCGAAGCCAATACCCAGGCGCTGACCCGCATCCTCGAACACACCTACAGCGGTTATGCGCCGTTGCTGGACGACTGCCCGCAGGCCGATGGGCATCTGCGCCATAACGGCTGCCTCTATGCCTATGGCACCGAGCAAGGTTTCGCCGGTGCCCAGGCGGCGATCGAATTGCGCCGCTCACTGGGCATTGCCCAGCAAGTGTTGAACGCGGCAGACGTCGAACAACTGGAGCCGGCCCTGGCGGGCAAGGCGGTGGCCGGCATCCTGTTTCCCGAGTCCTCACACATGGATGACCCGCGCGCCTTCATCGAAGCGCTGGCGGCCCCGCTGATTGCCGAAGGTGCGCTGCATCAGGCCACGGTCATCGGTGTACAACGTAAAAGCGATGGCCTGTACTTGAGCTGCGTGGAAGGAAAATCCTGGCGCGCCGACCGCGTCGTGCTGTGCGGCGGCGCCTGGTCAGCGGCGCTGGCCCGGCAGGTGGGCGATCACATCCCGCTGGATACCGAGCGCGGCTATCACCTCGAATTCGACCTGCAGGACACCTTGCTCAACCGCCCGTGCTGCCCGGTGGAAAGCGCGTTCTACATGACACCGATGGCGGGCCGACTGCGGGTGGCGGGCACGGTGGAGCTGGGTTCGATCCACGACCCGGCCAATCCGCAGCGTTTCGATTATCTGGAGCGTCACGTGCGCAGGGTCATGGGCCTGACGCAACCGGTCGCGCGCAAATGGCTGGGGTTTCGCCCTTCCCTGCCCGACTCGCTACCGGTCATTGGCCCGTCACCGAACGAGCCGCGCATGATCTACGCCTTCGGCCATCAGCACCTGGGCCTGACGCTGGCCGGGGCCACCGGCCAGTTGGTCGCCGACTGCATCGCCGGCAAAACGCCCCAATGGCTGGACAGTTTTTCCGTGCAACGCTTCTGAGCAACGTCTTTCCAAAGGAGAACAATGGATGCAAACCATCGAGCGCCAACAGACCAACCCACGCATGAGCCAGATCGTGATCCACGGCAATACAGTCTACCTGGCCGGGCAAGTGGGCGAACGCCATCACGACGTGGCCGGGCAGACCCGCGATGCGCTGGCACGGGTCGATGCCTTGCTTGAGCAAGCCGGTTCCTCCAGGGAACAACTGTTGCAGACTACCATCTGGCTTGCCGACATGGCCGATTTTGCAGCGATGAATGCCGTGTGGGACGCCTGGGTACCGGCCGGACATGCGCCGGCCCGGGCCTGTGGCGAGGCGAAACTGGCGGACAAGGCGTTGTTGGTCGAGGTGATTGTCTGCGCGGCGCGGGGATGAATTTTTTCCGCATGCTCCTGCTTGGTCAATAATCCCAGGCGCGAAAGCGCTCGCTGGTTGCCCAGCCGTCCATCGACTAGAGTCAAGCGGCACCCTCCTTGCTGCCACGCTCGGGTGCCTGGGTCGATACGGACGGAGAAACACCCATGTCTTCAAACATCCTTTTCGCCTGGGGGCTGGCGGTCAGTACGGTGATCGTGCACGCCGTCGGCATCGCGCTGATGCTCAGGCTTCTGAATCGCCGCAAGGCTGCGACGCGACTCTGGGCCATCAGCTGGAGGCTGGCCTGGGTGGCGGTCTACCTGGTGATTCTGCACCTGGCGGAAATTTCGATCTGGGCCGCCTTTTATCTGTGGCAGCAATGCCTGCCCGATCTCGAAACGGCACTCTACTTCTCGGCTGTCACCTACGCGACGATTGGCTACGGAGAGGTGGTGCTGGCAACGCCCTGGCGGTTGCTCGCGCCAATCGAAGGCTTGACCGGCATCCTCATGTGCGGGTTATCCACGGGCCTGTTCTTCGCGATGGTCAACCACATCTACCAACAGGCTCACACGAGAACCCGGGACGATTTCAAGGACTGATGGTGGCCGATTGCGGAACGCATGTACGACCGCAGGTGTCATTTGTACTAGACACCCCGGTGTCGCATTCCCTTGAGAGACAGAGGTGGTCCCCATGAACAATATTATCTACATCGTTGGTGCCGTCGTAATCGTCCTGGTTATCCTGTCATTTGTCGGTCTTGTATAGCCCAGGTTGCGTTCGGCGAGCCCAGATCGCTCGCAAAAGGAGAGGTTGATGCCTGGACGCAAGCAGCCACCAACCCTGGTTGATGGCGGCGTTGAAACTGTCTCTGCGAGAACGCTGCGTGCTGGGGCGGTCTTCCGGCTCACGGTGAGCTTCATGCTGGTGGTGGTCCTGGCGTTTCTCGCGGTCGAGGGTTGGCGGACGTGGCGTGACTACCGGTCAGCCTTCGCCTCGGCCCGCGACTCGGTGACGAACCTGGCGCGAGCCACGGCGCAGCACGCCGAAGATGCCATCCGGCAAGTGGATGTACTGACTGCCGCGCTCGGTGAGCGGGTGGAAGGCGACGGCTTGCAGAACATCGACGTCCCGCGTATCCACAAACTGTTGGTCCAGCAATCGAACATCATGCCGCAGCTGCATGGCCTGTTCATCTACGGCCCTGACGGGCAATGGATCGTGACAGACAAGGACGCAACGCCGGAGCTGGTGAACAACGCCGACCGCGATTACTTCCAGTATCACCGCACGCACACGGATAAAAACGTGCGCATCGGCGAGGTAGTCACCAGTAGATCAACCAACGACCTGATCATCCCCATCTCCCGGCGCCTGAACAATCCGGATGGCACCTTCGCTGGCGTTCTGCTGGGAACGATCAAGGTCAGCTACTTCGTCGACTACTACGGCGACTTCAAGATCGATGACAAGGGTGCCCTGGTGCTGGCCACCCGCAGCGGAACAATCCTGGTGCGCCGCCCCTTCATTGCCTCCGTGGTCGGCAAGAGCCTGGCGGGCAGCGAGATTTTCCAGCGTTACCTGCCCAATGCCAACCAGGGCATCGCCGAAGTCAAGGCCGTCGTGGACGACACCGAGCGTCTGTACGGTTACCGGGCCTTGACCACCTACCCGTTGGTGGTGGAAGCCGGACTGTCCCGGGATTCGATCATCGCCCCCTGGCGTCGCGATCTGCTGAAAACCGGCTGGGTGCTGGTGGTGCTGATCGGGGTGCTCGCGGTGTTCGGGCTCATCGTCTTGAGTCAGTTGCGCCAGCGAATGGTGACGGAAAGAAAGTTGCGTCACGCGCACCAGGCCATGCGCGATATGGCGCTGACAGACAGCCTGACCGGCCTGGGCAATCGTCGCCGCCTGGACACCGCGCTGCCGGAGGAAATCCGCCTGGCTGCACGCCAGGGCTCCTCGCTGTCACTGATCATGCTCGATGTCGATTACTTCAAGCGCTATAACGACAGCTACGGCCACGCCGCCGGCGATGATTGCCTGGGTGCGGTAGGCGCCGCGATCCAGCAGGCGGTCAAAAGACCCGGGGACCTGGCCGTCCGCTACGGTGGCGAGGAATTTACCGTGCTGCTTCCCAATACCGATGGCGCGGGCGCAGCCCAGGTCGCCGAAGAGATTCTGCAGGCCATTCGATCAATGGACATCGAGCATAATGCCCATCCCCTGGGCAGGGTCACGGCCAGTGCGGGTATCACCACCCACCGGCCGAACGTCGAGGACGTGACGCCGGCCACCCTGATCAAAGCCGCCGACGCCCTGCTTTACGCAGCGAAACGTCAGGGACGAAATCGCTGGTGCGCCGCCAACCCGTCAAGTGAAAGTAACCCTGCATAAGCGCGAACTTTCTCCTGCAAAGCCTTTCTTGCGAACCAGATGGCACTTGAGTGCCACCCAGTCTGCTACGCTTTTCTTTCCCCCGAATGGATTCGGGAATCATTGCCAAAGGCTGTTTCGTGGCCACTTGAGGGGATGGAATGAAAGCCAAGTTACTGGGGGTCGCTGTTACCGTCGTCGTCATCGGTACCGCTGTCTATGGACTGAACACCTGGAAAACCCTGCAGAGTCAGCGCCAGGAAGCGGTCTGTACCTTAGCGCGCCAGCACCTCAAGGACCTGGAAGTACAGGCGCGGGCCCTGGCCGCCGGGTTGTCGGTGGAGGCCTATGCCGAAGCCGAAAAGGCCGAGGCCGGCAAACTGGTGTCGGCGCTGGATACGGCAAAGAACGAAGCCGAGGTCGATGCCGTGATCGACCAGCATTCTGCCGCCATCGAAAAACAGATCCATGCTGAAGACGCAGAGGTCAAGTCCCGGGGTGAGCAGAAGTTCCTCGTCCAGGAACGCAAGGAACAGCGCATCACCACCGACATCAAGCAGGAAATCCAGCGTGCCGAGAAGGCCGTTGCCGATGACTGCGATTAGCCTGGCCAATTCAAATTTTTAAATGCGCATGCTTATCAAAGTGACTAACGCGTTCTAGACTCCACTACTGGCAGGTTCATTAAAGCTCCGCGTCCCTGACAAAAAAGCCAATAAAAACCAGGAAGTCCAGCCTTGAAAACTTCAACTATCGGCGTTGTGGGGAGTCTGCTGGTCTCGGGCGCGGTTTGCGCCACGGGGATTGCGCCGGTGCTCGATCTGGACTTCTCCCGCACCGCCATGGAAACCCTCAAGAAGCGTGGGATCGACGACGCGTGCATCGTCGCCGCCTCAAGCCCCGGAAGGTTCACCTACTGCCGGGAAGGGTCAACGACGCTCTGGCAGTACCAGACTCTGGACCTGGTGCAACAGGCCGGGCTGCTCAATGAAGGCGTACGGCCTTCGACGGATCATGGGCAAATCAGTGTCGTGGCAGTCGACAGCGCGGCCTGCGAAAATGACCACGGGAAAGCGGCCGGACCTGCGACCTTTGCCACCCTGCTCCTCAGCCTGGCGAGCCTGTTCCTGTTGATCGGGTTGCGCTACACCTACCTGGCAATCATGCGCGGGCCCTATCAACCGGTGGCCTACTCCGATCCCCGCCTGCAGCGCGAGATCAACCCCGAGTCCACGCACCCCTTGACCATCAAGGCGCTGGGAGCCTTCGGTGTCGCCGCCGCATTGGCCCTTGTCTACTGCTGTTACCTCGGATTCTGAAGCAGGAACCGGCCGACGGCGCGCCGGTCCCTTTTCGATCCTGTCTACAGTCGTTCTTCCACCACCGGCGGCGGCGGATCCTGCACCCACTGCCAGAACAACTGGTAACCCACCGCCAGCACCACTGGGCCGATGAACAAGCCCAGGATGCCGCCGGTGACCATCCCGCCCAAGGCCCCGATCAATATCACCGGCATCGGCACGTCGACCCCGCGCCCCAGCATCAATGGCTTGAGCACGTTGTCCACCAGGCCCGCGACGAAGACATAGATGGAGAAGATGATGGTCACGGTATTGGCCCCTTCGGTCGCGATGACAAAGGCAATGACCGGCACTGTGATCAAGGTTGCCGGCAGCTGCATGATGCCCAGCAGCAGCACCGCCAATGCCAGCAACCCGGCGCCGGGAACCCCCTTGAACACGAACCCGAGCCCCACCAGCAGCATCTGGATGAACGCGATGCCGACCACCCCGAGCGCCACGGCGCGGATGGTTGCGGTGCACAAGGTGGCCACTTGGGGACCTTTTTCAGGTCCGCTGATCCGCGAGGCGATCTGCACCGAGGCGCGGCTACCCGCTTCGCCATAGGCCATGAAGATCCCGGCGAGGATCAGCGCGACGATGAACATCAGCAAGCCCATGCCGACGCCGGCCACCTTGCCCAGTACCGACAGGCTGACGTCCTTGATTTGCGGAATGTACTTCGACGTCAGTCCGGGAAGGTCGGTAGACGCCTGCAGCCACAGCGCCGACAGCGGTTTACCCACCAGTGGCCAGCTGGCAACGGAATCGGACGGAGGCGGAATGCGGATGCCTTCGTCCCGGACCACGGTCATGGCATTTTCGACCGAGTCGGCAATCGAGGTGCCCAACAGGTAGATCGGGACCATGAGAATGGCGATGGCCACCAGCACGATCAGCGTCGCAATACGTCCGTCCTTTTCTCCCATCGGTCCCCGCAGCCGTTGTTGCAAGGGGTAGAGGGTGATCGCCAGGATCACCGACCACAGCATCAAGTCGCGAAACGGGCGAAAAATCTCAAAGCAGAACAGCACCAGCACGACAATCAGTCCGGCGCGGATCAAAATATCGAGCAACCCGCGGGACAAGGCCTTCTCTGACAGCGGCATGGGTACCATGGACGTCTCCTGACAGTTCACTGGGAAGGAAAACCGGTTAGCCCAGCATAGACGCACAATTCACAACGTGAAGGATCAACGCAATTTAAGTGGATCCACCATGTCTGCCGCAATCGCCATGCCCACCAGGTCCGGCAGTGTGTTGGCCTGCATGCGTTTCATGACGCGAGAGCGATACAGATCGACGGTTTTGGCACTGACCCCCAGTTGCTCGGCGATTTCGCGGGTGGTGTAGCCCTGCACCAACGGCAACATGACGTCCCGCTCTCGCGGCGTCAGCGTGAGCAAGCGGGCCTGCAACGCCTCCTGGCCCTGATTGCCGCAGCGTTGCGCGGCGCAATTGCCCAGCGCCTGTTGCACGCTGTCCAGCAGCAACTGCTCGTTATAGGGCTTCTCGATGAAATCATGGGCACCGGCCTTGAACGCACGGACCACGATGGGCACATCGGCGTGCCCGCTGACAAAGATGATCGGCAGATTCAGCTGGCGTACGCGCATTTCCTCCTGCACGTTCAACCCGCCCATGCCGGGCATGCGCACGTCGAGCAGCACGCAGGCATCCAGACTGGCATCGCAGGCCTCGAGAAACTCGATACCACTGGTAAACGGCAGGGCTGTCAGGCCGACCGACTCCAATAACCAGACCGTCGAATCGAGCATTCCCTGGTCATCGTCGACCACATACACCACGTGCTCCGCCACACCTGCCATTACGTCATTCCTGTTGTTGTTTTGTTGGGCCGGCCAGCGGCAATCGGCAACACATCAGCAGCCCGACAGGCTGGCGCCGGGCATTCAGTTCGCCGCCGAAACCTTCGATGATGCTGCGGCTCATGGACAACCCGAGCCCCAGGCCATCGGGCTTGCTGGTGAAGAACGGGGTGAATATCTGCTCGAGCTCGGGCTCGCTGACGCCCGGGCCCTGGTCTTGCACACTGATTTCCACGGTGGCGCCACTGCCCTGCTCCACCGCCATCACGATCAGCGAGGGCTCGTGCGGATGCTGGTCACGGTTGGCGTCGATGGCATTGCGCAACAGATTGAGCAGCACCTGTTCCAGCAACACGCGGTCGGCATAAACAGGCGGCAGATTATCCGGCAGTCGATCCTCGATTGTCACTTCGCAATGACTGGCCTCCCACGCGCATAAACGCACGGCTTCGCGGGCAATGTCGGTCAGGTTCAGCGCCTGCATGCGCCGCTGGCCCTTGCGCAAAAACGAGCGTAACCGGCGGATCACTTCGGAGGCGTGGGTGGCGTGATGGGTGATGCGTTCCAGGCCTTGCGCCACCCGGACGGCGGCCTGCGGATTGGAACCCAGTGTTTGTAGATAGCGTTGGCTGGCGTTGGCGTAATTCACCACGGCAGCCAGCGGCTGGTTGATTTCGTGGGCGATGCCCGAGGCCAGTTCACCGAGTGTGACCAGGCGCGCAGTGTGGGCCAGTTCGTCTTGATGGCGGCGCTGTTGCGCTTCGCGCAGTTCCCGTTCGGTCATGTCCCGCGCCACCAGCGAGTAATAACGCTCGCCGCCGGCGGAACGGTGGGCCAGTAACACCAGCGATACCGGCACGGACGTACCGCCGCCTGGTGGTTGCAGACGCGCATCGGTGCTCCAGACGCCATCGCGCTCGGCGCTGCTCCAGCCATCCCGTTGCAGGCGCGCAAGGTCGCCGCTGGCGAACAGATCGGCCAGGGCCGGCATGGATTGCTGCTCATCAATCCCGAGGATGCGGCGCGCGGCGGGATTGAGGTAAGTGACCAGGCCCTCGGGAGCGATGAACAACACCGGATCGATGTTGGCCTCGACCACTTCGGCCAGGCGTCGTTTGTTCTCCTCGGCGAGCACCCGGGCCGTGATGTCCCGGGAGACGCTCACCACTTCGACCACCGCCCCGGTATAGGTTTCGCGGATCGCCCGGCTGGCGGATTCGAACCACAGGTAATGGCCGTCGCGATGGCGGATGCGATAGGTCATGGTGTGATAGCCATCCTGTTCCAGCGCATCCCGTGCACGTTGCATCAGGCCGGCCAGATCCTGGCCATGGAACAGGCCCTGGGCCATTTGCCCGCGCAATTCCTCCGGCCAGTAGCCGAGCAGGGTCCAGGACGCGGGCGACGCATCGAGGAAGCGCCCGTCCGGGGTGTGGCGGGAAATCAGGTCGGTGGTGTTTTCGATGATCAGCCGGTAAAGCCGGCGTGCGGTGGTCGCTTCTCGTTCCGCCAGGACCTGGGTCGTGGCGTCGCGGCAACGGGCGAGCACGCGGTTGTCCTGCGGGTCGGGAATGAATGTCCAGATCAGGATCTGCGTTTCGAACTGAGCCTCGACACCTTCGATGGCCCGTTGCTGATCCAGACAGGCGCGCACCAGCACCCGATGATTGACTGGCAAAAAAACCAATACATCAGGCAATGGCTTCTCGGCCAGCAGGGCCAACAGCGCCGCATTGAACTCCAGCGGTCGGCCCTGTGCATCGAGCAACAGGCTCGGTTGTGGATCGTGGCCCAGTAGCGGCGAGCCGCGGAGCATGCCGTTGACGCTGCTCAACAGCGTCGTCAGCAAATCCCGCACCCAGCCCAGCCAGTCAAGACTCACCCCCTCGCACACTTCCACCAGCAGCAATCCCGCCTGCCCCGGCTGCAAGGCCAGGTCGAATACCTGGCCATGGCTGATGGCGGCTCGGCGCAGGCGGCCGGCCAGCCAGCAGTCCAATTGCCGGACTTGCGCCAGGTCCAGGCGCCCGGCCTCGATCAGCTGCTCGAACAATAACTGATCGCTGGCCAGCGCCGGGTCGCCCAGGCCCGGCGGGAAATGCTGGGCCGCCCCCTCATGGCTGTAGATCCGCGCATTGGGCTGCCAACTCAAGTAAACCGCCCGCTGCACTTCCGGGCATTCCTGCAGCGCATGACACAGCGCGTCGGCCCGGGCAGCCAGGGACACGCCTTCACGTTGCAGGCGCAACCAGCTGTGCAGTCGAACGGGAGTCAGGGTCATTGCCGGTCCACTTCTTCAATAAATCCAAGCATATACCGGCTACGGAAGTCCGGGGGCAAGTGATTTGGTACCGGACTAATTGAATATAGTACATTTACTATATTGCTTAGGTTGTACTTCCATACCAATGGATGAATGTTATATAAAGTAAACCGGACATAAAAAAGGCGACCCCGGCGCGTACACCGCAGGGGCTCCCATAGAGCTAACAATCAGCCACCGAGTACCCGTACATGTCGATCTATGAACAAGGGCTAGGCCCTTCGGCTGTCAACCATATTGCCCTGTCTCCGCTCAGCTTCATCGAGCGCACCGCCAACGTCTACCCGGACTACCCCGCCGTCATCCACGGCTCGATCCGCCGCACCTGGGCGCAGACCTATACCCGTTGTCGGCGCCTGGCCTCGGCTTTGGCCGGGCGCGGTATCGGCAAGGACGACACCGTGGCAGTGATGTTGCCCAATATTCCGGAAATGCTTGAAGTGCACTTCGGCGTGCCGATGATCGGCGCCGTGCTCAACCCGCTCAACGTGCGCCTGGATGCAGAAGCCATCGCCTTCATGCTGCAGCACGGCGAGGCCAAGGTGCTGATTACCGACCGCGAGTTCCACAGCGTGATTCACGCAGCCATCGGCATGCTGGATCACCCGCCCCTGGTGATCGACGTCAATGACCCGGAATACGGCGAAGGCCAGGCCGTCAGCGACCTGGACTACGAAGCGTTGCTGGCCGAAGGTGACCCTGCGTTCGACTGGAAGTGGCCAGTCAATGAATGGCAAGCCATCTCGCTGAACTACACATCCGGCACCACCGGCAACCCCAAGGGCGTGGTTTACCACCACCGCGGCGCGTACCTGAACGCCTTGGGCAACCAGATGACCTGGGCCATGGGCAACCATCCGGTGTACCTCTGGACCCTGCCAATGTTCCATTGCAACGGCTGGTGCTACCCCTGGACCATTACCGCCATGGCCGGTGTGCATGTGTTCCTGCGCCGGGTCGACCCACAGAAAATCCTCACGCTGATCCGCGAGCATCAGGTCACTCACCTGTGCGGCGCGCCCATAGTGCTCAATGCCCTGGTGAACATGCCGGAGTCGGCGAAAGCGGCCATCGATCACCCGGTCAACGCCATGGTCGCCGGTGCCGCACCGCCGGCCAAAGTGATAGGCGCCGTGGAAGAGATGGGCATCCAGGTCACTCACGTCTATGGCCTGACCGAAACCTATGGCCCGGTGACGCTGTGCGCCTGGCATGCCGAATGGGATGAACTGCCCCTGGATGAGCGGGCGCAGATCAAGTCCCGCCAGGGCGTGCGCTACACAACGCTCGAAGGCGTGATGGTCGGCGACTCGACGACGCTGGAGCCCACCCCGCGTGACGGCCAGACCATCGGTGAGATCTTCATGCGCGGCAATACCGTGATGAAGGGCTACCTGAAGAACCCGACCGCCACCGCCGAAGCGTTCGAAGGCGGCTGGTTCCACACCGGCGACCTGGCGGTCTGTCATCCCGATGGTTACGTCGAGATCAAGGACCGGCTCAAGGACATCATCATCTCCGGCGGCGAGAACATCTCCACCATCGAGCTCGAAGGCGTGCTCTACCGGCACCCGGGCGTGATGGAAGCGGCCGTGGTCGCCCGCCCCGATGAGAAATGGGGCGAAACGCCCTGCGCCTTCGTCACCTTGAAGGCCGATCACCAGGACGTTCGCGAAGCCGACATCATCAGTTTCTGTCGCGAACACCTGGCCGGATTCAAGGTGCCGCGTACCGTGATCTTCACCCTGTTGCCGAAGACGTCCACCGGCAAGGTGCAGAAGTACGTGCTGCGCGACCGGGCCAAGGCGCTCTAACCGAAAACCACGTTGTACCCCACGGTGGCAGGTGATTGACCTGCCGCCTCGGGCTCGTGCACGCCGAATACGGCTGCCCGGCCCCCACAGACCGATAACAAGAACAAAGTGGAGCTAGCGATGACCGACATCCATTCAACCGATACGCAACGCTGCGAACGCATTCGCGGCAATCCGAAATTCCTCCAACTGGTGAGTAGCCGGTCGCGCCTGGCCTGGTCGTTGAGCGCCGCCGTGCTGGGCATTTATTACCTGTTCATGCTGATTGTGGCCTTTGCCCCGCAGTGGCTGCATGCGCCGCTTGGGGAACATCGGATGTTGACGCTGGGGATGCCGGTTGGCGCGGCGATCATCGTGTTTTCCTGGTTGTTGACCGGCTGGTACGTGTACAGCGCCAACACCCGCTTCGACGCACTGGGCGCCGCCATTCTCGAGGAGAGCAAGTGATGAACCTGTTCCGTACGCTTGCCCTCGCCGCTGCCGGCCTGTTGCCTGTTTCCGTCGCCATTGCCGCGCCCGCGCTGGGCGCGGTGGAAAAACAACCGCTCAACCTGAATGCCATCGGCATGTTCTTCGTCTTCGTGCTGGGCACGCTGGCCATCACCTGGTGGGCTGCGCGCCAGACCAAGTCCACCTCCGATTTCTATACGGCGGGCGGTGGTATCACCGGGTTCCAGAACGGCCTGGCGATTGCCGGTGACTATATGTCCGCGGCCACCCTGCTGGGGCTTTCCAGCCTGGTGTTTGCCAAGGGCTATGACGGCTTCATCTATACCATCGGTTTCTTCGTCGGCTGGCCGATCATCACCTTCCTGATGGCCGAGCGTCTGCGCAACCTGGGGCGCTATACCTTCGCCGACATCGTTTCCTATCGACTGGATCAGAACAAGGTGCGGATCTTCGCGGCCTTCGGCTCGTTGACCGTGGTGTGCTGCTACCTGATCGTACAGATGGTCGGCGCGGGTCAGTTGATCAAGCTGCTGTTCGGCCTCGACTACCCGGTAGCCGTGGTGATCGTCGGTGCGTTGATGCTGGTCTACGTGATCTTCGGTGGCATGATCGCGACCACCTGGGTACAGATCATCAAGGCCGTGCTGTTGCTGGCCGGCGGCACCACGCTTGCGGTCATGGCGATGTCGCAGTTCGGTTTCAGCTACGAGACCCTGGCCGACAAGGCCGTCCAGGCCCACGCCAGTGGCTGGAACATCATGGGCCCGGGCTCGATGCTCGCCGACCCGATCAACACCGCGTCGATGTCCCTGGGCCTGGTGTTCGGCATCGCCGGCCTGCCGCACATCCTGATGCGTTTTTTCACCGTGCCCAATGCCAAGGAAGCCCGCAAGTCGGTGTTCTATGCTACCGGCTTCATCGGCTTCTTCTTCCTCGTGGTCTGCACCCTCGGTTTTGCCGCCATGGTGATCATCGGTACCGATCCGCAGTACTACGTCAACGGTGAAGTCGGCGGTGCCCTGATCGGCGGCGGCAACATGGTTGCCATGCACCTGGCCAAAGCGGTCGGCGGCAACCTGTTCTTCGGTTTCCTCGCGGCTGTGGCGTTCGCCACCATCCTCGCGGTGGTCTCCGGGCTGGCGCTGGCCGGTGCTTCGGCGATTTCCCACGACCTTTACGCCACCGTGTTCAAGAAAGGCAAGGCCAGCGAGAAACAGGAAATGCGCGTCACGCGCATGGCGACCGTGGGGCTGGGCATCATCGCGATCCTGCTGGGCATTCTGTTCGAGAAGATGAACGTCGCGTTCCTCGTGGGCCTGACCTTCGGTATTGCCGCATCGACCAACTTCCCGGTGCTGATCATGGCCATGTACTGGAAAGGGCTTACAACCAAAGGCGCGATCATCGGCGGCTTTGCCGGTCTGATTTGCGCACTGGTGCTGGTGATCCTGTCGCCTGCGGTCTGGGTCACGGTGCTTGGCAATACCCACGCCATTTTCCCATACGACCACCCTGCCCTGTTCTCCATGCCGCTGGCGTTCCTGGTGATTGTCGTGGTGTCCCGGCTCGACCGCAGCGTGCGCGCCGAGAAGGAACGTGACGCCTACGCCGACCAGTTCGTGCGCGCGCAGACCGGCCTGGGTGCCGCCAGCGCTTCCAGCCATTGATTGCAAGGGCACGGCATTCGCTGCCGTGCCCATCGCACAACCGTCCTTTTGAGGTTCACGTTATGCCCGATTTCAAAGCCCCGCTGCGCGACCTGCGCTTTGTCCTGCATGAAGTCTTTGACGCCCCGGCCCTGTGGGCGCGCCTGCCGGCCCTGGCCGACAGTGTCGACGCCGATACCGCGGACGCCATTCTCGAGGAGGCGGCGAAAGTCACCTCGCAGCTGATTGCGCCCTTGAATCGCAGCGGCGACGAAGAAGGCGCGCAGTGGCATGCGGGTCGTGTCACCACGCCCAGCGGTTTCAAACAGGCCTACGCCACCTACATCGAAGGCGGCTGGGTCGGGCTGTCCGGCAACGCCGGGTTCGGTGGCATGGGCATGCCGAAGATGCTGGCGGTGCAATTCGAAGAGATGCTCTACGGCGCCAACTCGAGTTTTGCGCTGTATTCGGCATTGAGTTCCGGCGCCTGCCTGGCGCTGGATGCCCATGCCAGCGAGACCCTGAAAAACCTCTACCTGCCGCCGATGTATGAAGGCCGCTGGGCCGGTTCCATGTGCCTGACCGAAGCCCACGCCGGCACCGACCTGGGACTGATCCGCACCCGTGCCGAGCCTCGGGCTGACGGCAGCTACCAGATCACCGGCAGCAAGATGTTCATCACCGGCGGCGATCAGGACCTGACCGAGAACATCGTGCACCTGGTGCTGGCCAAACTGCCGGATGCGCCTGCGGGCCCGAAAGGTATTTCGCTGTTTGTCGTGCCCAAAGTGCTGGTCAATGCCGACGGTTCCCTCGGCGCTTCCAACGCAGTGAGTTGCGGCTCGATTGAACACAAGATGGGGATCAAGGCTTCGGCGACCTGCGTGATGAACTTCGACGGCGCCAGCGGCTGGCTGGTCGGCGAGGAGAACAAGGGCCTGGCGGCGATGTTCACCATGATGAATTACGAACGCCTGTCCATCGGCATCCAGGGTATCGGCTGTGCCGAAGCGTCCTACCAGAGCGCCGTGGCGTACGCCCGCGAACGCCTTCAGAGCCGCTCACCCACAGGCGCCATGGCGCCGGGCAAAGCGGCCGACCCGATCATCGTTCACCCCGACGTGCGCCGCATGCTGCTGAGCATGAAGGCCATGACCGAAGGGGGGCGCGCGTTCGCCAGTTATGTCGGGCAACAACTTGACCTGGCGAAATTTTCCGACCATATCGGGGAACGGGAAAGCGCACAGGACCTGGTCGCGCTGCTGACACCGGTGGCCAAGGCATTTTTCACCGATACCGGCCTGGAAAGCTGCATCAACGGTCAGCAGGTGTTCGGCGGCCATGGCTACATTCGTGAGTGGGGCCAGGAACAATTGGTTCGCGATGTGCGCATCGCGCAGATCTACGAAGGCACCAACGGCATCCAGGCGCTGGACCTGCTCGGGCGCAAAGTGCTCGCCGACAAAGGTCTCGCGCTGCGCCAGTTCACCGGCGAGATTCGCCGCTTCGCCGCCCGGCCCGATGCCCCCTATGCCACACAACTGCTCGATGCCGTGCAACGGCTGGAGGACATCAGCGACTGGCTGCAGGATCGGGCCGCCACCAACCGCAACGAAGTCGGCGCCGCCTCGGTGGAGTATCTGCACCTGTTCGGCTACGTCGCCTACGCCTGGCTGTGGGCGCGCATGGCCCAGGTTGCCGGGCAGAAACGCAGCGCGGACGACAGTTTCTACGGCGCGAAAATCGCCACCGCCGACTTCTACATCCACCGCCTGTTGCCACGCATTCTGAGCCTGGAGCAATCCATTCGTGCTGGCAGCGCCTCGCTGTATGGCCTGTCGGCCGAACAGTTCTGACGATTGAACCGCCGCGGCGTCGGCTCCTCTCTTTTGGCGTCGCGGTTTTTACTTCCCGGGCCCTTGCCACCGCGGCAGGGGCTGCTGTGCCCGTCATTTCAAAAATAAAAACCAAGGGGCTTCACCATGGACCGCAGCACTCGTATTCTCGCTACCCGTCTCCTGTTGGCCGGCGGCGTCATCAGCCTCACGGCGCCTGCTTCTGCTGACTTCATCAAGGACAGCAAGGCCAGCCTGGAACTGCGCAACTTTTACTTCAACCGGGATTATCGCCAGGCCAACGCCGCGCAATCCAAACAAGAGGAATGGGCCCAGGGGTTTCTGCTGCGCTATGAATCGGGATTCACTGACGGTTTGATCGGCGTGGGGTTCGATGCGATTGGCCTGCTCGGCGTCAAACTCGATTCGAGCCCCGATCGCGCCGGTTCCGGCCTGCTCAAGCGTCACAGCGACACGCGCAAAGGCGCCCAGGACGAATACGGCGAACTGGGTCTGACCGCCAAACTGCGCGCCTCGAAAAGCACACTGAAACTCGGCACGCTACTGCCGAAACTGCCGACGGTACTGGCCAACGATTCACGCCTGTTGCCACAAACCTTCAAGGGCGGTCAGTTGACCTCGCTCGAACTCGAAGGCCTGACCGTGGATGCCGGTCGCCTGACGCAGGTCAACCAGCGCGACTCCTCGGACTACGAGGACATGGGCATCACCCGCACCGGCGCCAAGGGCATCACGTCCCGCCATGTCACCAGCGACAGCTTCGATTTCGCCAGCCTGAACTACAAGTGGACCGGCAACCTCGCCACCGGCTACGCCTACGGCCATCTCGACAATTTCTACGACCAGCACATGGTCAACCTGACCTACCTGTTGCCGGTGACCACCGGCCAGTCATTGAAGACCGACCTGCGTTACGCCCGTTCTACCGACGATGGCGGCAGCAATGTCGACAACAACGCGATCGGCGCCATGTTCACCTACAGCCTCGGCGGGCATGCTTTCGGCCTGGGCTATCAAGGCATGAGCGGCGACACCGGTTTCGCCTACATCAACGGTGCCGACGCGTTCCTGGTGAACTTCGTGCAGATCGGCGACTTCGCCAGCAAGGACGAAAAGTCCTGGCAGGCACGCTACGACTACAACTTCGCGGCCATGGGCGTGCCAGGCCTGACCTTCATGACCCGCTACCTCACCGGCGACAACATTGACCTGGGCAACAACCGTCCCGAGGGCAAGGAATGGGAGCGCGATACCGACATTGGTTATGTGGTGCAAAGCGGTGCGTTGAAAAACGTCGGCGTGAAATGGCGTAACGCGACGGTTCGCTCGACCAACTTTGGCAGCGACCTGGATGAAAACCGCCTGATCGTCAGCTATACGTTGCCGATCTGGTAAGCCGAAGCAAGATCAAAAGATCGCAGCCTGCGGCAGCTCCTACTGGAAGATACGTAACTACAAATGCACACATTACCCTGTAGGTGCCGGCTTGCCGGCGATGGCGACCTCACAATCTCCCCATCTCCCACGGCCGTACCCGATCCACTCACAACCGACCCATCTCCCACGGCTGTACCCGATCCACTGTAGGAGCTGGCTTGCCAGCGAAGGCGACCTCACAACCAACCCATCTCCCACGGCCGTACCCGATCCACTGTAGGAGCTGGCGTGCCAGCGAAGGCGACCTCACAACCAACCCATCTCCCACGGCTGTACCCGATCCACTGTAGGAGCTGGCTTGCCAGCGAAGGCGACCTCACAACCGACCCATCTCCCACGGCCGTACCCGATCCACTGTAGGAGCTGGCTTGCCAGCGAAAAAACTAAGGGCGCCGCGGGGTGTCAGGCTTCCCGCGTCATCGTTGACCTCCATCGCTGGCAAGCCAGCTCCTACAGTGGATCGGGTACATCCGCGGCGGTGGCCATAGTAGGTTAAGATGCCTGCAAACCTGGCTCGCCACGAGACACCCCGCATGACCGACCCCACACCCCGCCTGATCAAGAAGTACCCCAATCGCCGCCTCTACGACACCCACACCAGCAGCCACCTGACCCTGGCGGACATACGCCAGCTGGTCGTCGATAAAGTCGCGTTCCAGGTGGTGGACGCCAAGAGTGGCGAAGACCTGACCCGCAGCATCCTGCTGCAAGTCATCCTGGAAGCCGAAAGCGGCGGTGAGCCGATCTTCACCAGCGACATGCTGATGGGGATCATCCAGTTCTACGGCCCTTACCAGGGCGTACTCGGCAGCTACCTCGACAAAAGCATCCAGACCGTGATCGACATCCAGTCGCAGACGGGCGCGCAGTCGTCCGAAGCCTGGAGTACCTTCATGCACCAGCAGGCACCGGTGATGCAGGACCTGATGCGCCAGTACGTCGACCAGTCCAAGGCGCTTTACCTGAATACGCAGAACATGTTCGGCCTGTTTGGCGCCAAGCCGACTACCGATGGCAGCGACAAAAAAAATGGCGATGGGGAATAAACCCATCGCCATCGGTGCAGCCTTACTGATTTGACTTACTTGTTACCGTTGGTGGCCTTGTTACTTGCTTGCGGAGCAGCCTTCGCAACAGCGTCCGCAGCGGCGGCGGAGGCGCTGTCAAAATTACCCTGAGCGGCCTCTGTCGCCTGTTTTGCGGTTTTTTGCGCGCTTTCAAACACCGTACCGGCATTCGCCAGGCCCGATTTGAATGCCGCCACCACAGGCTCGGAACCGGCCGGTGCGTTCTTGCTGATCTCTTCTACAAATTCCTGAACCTGCGCAGTACCCGCCTCGACCTGATTCGACGTCAATTGGGCGATGTCCGAATGGGTGCCCACGATCAGAGCCTGCACCTGACGGTTGAACTCGGCCAGGCGTTCGGTCTGTGCGTTCGGCTGGCTGAAAGATGCCTGCAAATCGGCGAAGCCCTGGGGATCGCGAACAGCCAGCAGTTTGCGCACACCTTCGAATTGCTCTTCGGTGGATTCACGCAGTGCCTTGAACTGCAACTGGCTCAGCTGCTCAACGCTGGCGAAGACTTTGCCGCTGATCTGCTGCAAAAGATCGAGGTTGGCTTTCTGAACGGTTTGCAGTTTTTCCGGGTTGAAAAAAGACATGCTTGAACTCCTGGTACTGAAAGGCCCGAAGGGACCTGAGGACGCGACAGCGATCCGGCAGTCATCGCGCTGGACTTCATATTGCAGCGCACAAAAAAGTTTGGCAATGCTTATTTTGTGCAGTGCAAAATAAACCTTGCCCACCCCACGCCTGTTAGCGCTAGACTCCTCAACTCAGACGGCCGAGTACCAAAGCCCGCTTAATCGACGAGCCTGGCAACGACCGTTCCCCGTGTAAGGCATCAGGAGATCATGATGGGTCAGGAAGAAATTACCGCGCCGCACAATAAACCGTTTTGCACCGTTGCGGGTCCGTTCGACCACCTCAATCATCTGCAGCGCCTCAATGCCCGCAACATCCGCGACGCCATGCACAAACGCCATGCAACGACCTATGCAGCCTCGAGCCTTGGGCAACTCAGGCAACCCAGTGCCGCTGACTGGCAGGAGTACCTCACGGACCTCGGCCAGCGCAGCGTATTGTTCTGGGATACCTTGCGGCAGCGCGGCGACAACTCGCTGGCCCACGAACGCGCCGGGTATCCGTTGCTGTTGAAGTTCGATCATCAGACCCTGGTCGACGGCATGGACCTGCCGCGTCCGGTCAACTACTCGCTGCTGCAGATTCTCCCGGGGCCCTTGCAACCGGTCGACAGCCAGCAGCGGCCAGTGATCATCATCGACCCCCGTGGCGGCCACGGCGCCGGCATTGGTGGATTCAAACAGGATTCGGTCATCGGCGAGAGCCTGCGCGCCGGTCACCCCACCTACTTCATCGCCTTCAGCCATGCCCCTGCACCCGGGCAGACGCTGGCGGACATCGTCAGCGCCCAGGCGCGATTTATCGAAGTGGTCAGTGAGCGCCATCCACACAGCGCCAAACCCGTGGTAATCGGCAATTGCCAGGCAGGCTGGGCGCTGATGGGCCTGGCGGCGGACCGGCCGGAGTTGCCGGGCCTGATCATCGTCAACGGCGCGCCGTTGTCATACTGGGCTGGCGTCAACGGGCGCAATCCGCTGCGCTACACCGGCGGTCTGCTGGGCGGTGGCTGGATGGCGCGCCTGGGCAGCGACCTGGGCAATGACCGTTTCGATGGCACCTGGCTGGTGAGCAATTTCGAGAACCTCGACCCGGCCAATGCCTGGTGGGGCAAGTATTACCACCTGTTCAGTGAAGTCGACAGCGAAGCGCCCCGGTTTCTCGACTTCGAGCGTTGGTGGGGCAGCCCGACCCTGCTCAATGGCGAGGAGATCGAGATGATCGTCGACGACCTGTTCATCGGCAATCGCTTGTCCGGCGGCCCCGGACGCAAGAGCAACGGGCTCGATCTCAAGCGCATAGAAGTCCCGGTGGTGGTGTTTTGTTCCTATGGTGACAACATCACCTCACCGCAACAGGCCCTCGACTGGATCGCCGACGTCTACCCCAGCGATCTGGCATTACACAGCGCCGGGCGCACTATCGTGTATCTGCGCCATGCCAGCATCGGTCACCTGGGTATCTTCGTTTCCGGCGAAGTGGCGCGGCGCGAGCACCGTCAGTTGCTGGGCGCGGTCGAGACCATCAATGCGCTGCCGGCCGGGCTGTATGAAATGCTGATCGATGACGTGCCGCAAGACGCGCAAGCCCCCTACTCCGTGCGCTTCGAAAGCCGACGCATAGCCGACATCCATGGCGACGTTGCGCCGCAGCGCGATGACGATCGCGAATTCGCCCTGGTCGATCGCGCGTCCGCGATCAACAACAGCCTGTATGACGGCTTTGTCCGGCCATGGTTACGTCAGCTGATCAACGAGCCCACTGCCGAACTGTTGCGCAAGGCCCATCCCTTCCAGCAACAGCAGGTGCTGTGGAGCAGCGCCAACCCGGGGCTGGGGTGGCTGGCCGATAGCGCCGCGCAGGTGCGCCATGATCGTCAGCCCGCCAGCCCGGACAACCCGTTGCTGGCCTGGCAGGCGTTGTTTTCCAAGCAGGTCCACGATGCCATGGACGGCTACCGCGATGTGCGCGATGCGGCTCAGGAACTGTGTTTCTATGGTGTGTATGGCGCGCTCGGCAGCCTGCAGTTCAAGCATTGACGAGCACTACCTGAGGGTGAGAGGTGAGCGGCACAGCACATGACTCATCGGCGCGATACTGGCCGGGGGTCATGCCAAACCAGCGGCTGCACGCCTTGTTGAAACTGCTGTGGTCATGAAAACCAAGGAGATACGCGACATTCTTCATGTTGAAGTGAGAATGGCGCAGGTAGAAGTCGGCCAACTCTCGTCGTACCAGGTTCTGCACGTCCTTGAATTGCGTGCCGTCCTTTTCCAGTGCGCGTTGCAGCGTTCGTTTGCTGATGTTCATGGCGCCGGAGATCGACTCCATGTCGCATTGTCCCTGGCCATGACTCAAGCGCTCGGTGATCAGTGCACGGAGCCTGCCGACGATGGAAGAACCGGACAACAGGTCCAGCTGCGCCTCGGCAAAGCTGTCATGCAGCACCGCCAGCGCCTCGTTGGCCATGCTCAGTGGCCGCAGGATCTCCTGGCCGTCGAACAGGATGCTGTCGTAGGCCGAGCCGAATTGCAGGTCGCAACCGAACAGGCGTCGATGCTCCGAGGTGTCCGCAGGTTCCGGATAGCTGAATTCCACACTCAAGGGTTGCGGCAGCTTGCCGTCTCCCAGCCAACGGCAAAAACCCAGCAGGGACGCCAACCCCGCATCCACATATTGGCGTGGCTTGATCGAGCCCGGTTGTTGGTGATCGAGGGAGGCCAGGCGGAAATGCTCCTGTTCCGGGACGAAAAAAAGGCTGAAGCCGGTGCCGATCAACGGACTGAAGCGCACCAGGCGTTCAAGTGCCAGTTTAAGGTTGAGGCTCGACATCATCGTGTAGCCGACGATCTGAAAGGTGCCGGGATGGAAATGCCCATAGGCCTTGAGGCCGATGTCCGGATCCCCTGCGGCTTGCGCGGCCAGTTGCCACAGGCGATAGAGCACCCTTCTCTCGCACCGCGCCCCGGGCGTGTGGGTGAGTTCCAGGTCCAACCCGGCTTCCCGGCACAGGCTGGCGACATCCAGCCCCTCGGCCGAGAGCGTAGTGACCAGTACGTTGGCGTAGCCTGAACTCATTCTGAACATGGCGTCCTCGATGACGACTGAAAGCGGACATCCTGCCCGGAGCACGACTGATTGCGGCTTGGTGAATACTGAGTGTCCGCTCATTTTGAAGTATTGATACAGGTTTGGTTTATCGGTGTTTTGCGCTGCATCCGACCGGTGACCGGGCGTGGCACCGTTGGACACCGAACAGTCACCCCGCAACACTTCCGCAACGCCCGCCAATGCCCAACACTCCGCTTCTTGCAGCGCAAAACAATACTGCCCGTTCTTCCTCTGCGGGCAAGGAGCTCCATGGACAACAACACGCAAAACTTCAACACTTTCTGGTCTGGCCAGGTCCCGTTCGTCGCCTCCTTTGCAGTGCAACAATTACGCCTCTGGGTCAGCAGCAATCCCTGGTTTACCGGGCAGCCGTACAACGACTGGTTCGACTTGCCCCGGGAAACCCTGGACAGCCTTCAGTCCGACTATCAAGCGCAATGGGCCGGACTCGGCCAGCAGCTGCTGACCGGACAGCCGTTCACCTTCGATGATCGACGTTTCGCCAGCGGCAACTGGAGCACTCCACTGTTTGGCTCCCTCGCCGCGTTCTACCTGCTCAACGCCGGTTTTTTGCTCAAACTGCTCGACCAGTTGCCGATCAAGGACAAAAAACCGCGCCAGCGCCTGCTGTATCTGGTGGAGCAAGCCATTGCCGCCGGCGCGCCCAGCAACTTTCTGGCGAGCAATCCCGATGCCCTGCAGCGCGTCGTCGATACCCGCGGTGGCAGCCTGCTCACGGGCCTGTTGCACCTGGCGAGCGACCTGCAGGAAGGCAAGATGCGCCAGTGCGACAGCGGTGCCTTCAAGGTCGGTGAAGAACTGGCCAACACCCCTGGAGAAGTCGTATTCGAAAATGAACTGTTCCAGCTGATCCAGTACCACCCGCAAACCGATACCCAGTATCAACGCCCTGTTTTCATCGTGCCGCCGTCCATCAACAAGTACTACATCCTCGACCTTCGCCCGGACAACTCGATGGTGCGCCATCTGTTGCAGCAAGGTCATCCGGTGTTCCTGATGTCGTGGCGCAACTTCGACCAGGCCCACGCCGGCACCACCTGGGATGACCTGATCGAGAGCGGCATCATCAAAGGCCTGCAGGTGACCCGCGAAATCAGCGGCCAGCAGCGCCTCAACTGCGTGGGGTTCTGCATCGGCGGCACCCTGCTGAGTACGGCGCTGGCGGTCCTGGCGGCACGTGGCGACAAGGCCATCGCCAGCGTGAGCCTGTTGACCACCTTCCTCGATTACCTCGACACCGGTCCCATCGACATCTTCGTCGACGAACAACTGGTGGCCCACCGCGAACGCACCATCGGCGGAATCGACGGCCCCATCGGCTTGTTCAAGGGCGAGGACATGGGCAACACCTTCTCACTGCTGCGCCCCAACGATCTGTGGTGGAACTACAACGTCGACAAGTACCTCAAGGGCCAGAAACCGAACGCGCTGGACCTGCTGTTCTGGAACAACGACAGCACCAACCTGCCGGGGCCGATGTACTGCTGGTACCTGCGCCACACCTATTTGCAGAACGACCTGAAATCCGGCGAACTGGACTGCTGCGGGGTGAAGCTGGACCTGCGCGCCATCGATGCGCCGGCCTACATCCTCGCCACCCATGACGACCACATCGTGCCCTGGAAGAGCGCTTATGCCAGCACCGGGTTGCTCAGCGGCAGCAAACGCTTCGTTCTCGGCGCCTCGGGGCATATCGCCGGGGTGATCAACCCACCCGCCAGGGAAAAGCGCCACTACTGGACCAACGATCACCTGACGCCAGACCCGGACACCTGGTTCAACAATGCCGAGCAGCATTCCGGTAGCTGGTGGAATGACTGGTTCACCTGGCTGGCCGAGCATGCCGGAGAACGCGAAGCATCGGTACCGAGCGCCGGCAATGCGCAATACCCGGCGCTGGAACCGGCACCGGGGCGGTATGTGATGCAATGAGCGTCGACCGACCGGCTGCTCCTACAGACGACCACACCTGAGCAGCAAGCTCTCATTCGCCTGCCCCAATTCCTCACAACCGAGCTCTTGCAACAATCCCTCGGACAGGTTGCGCAAGCGCAAGGAGAGGTAAAACCTGCCATCGCCAGGCAACGCGTCGATACTTTCAACGCGCCTGGCAGCACCGGCACTGTAGAATTCTGCCGAGTAGGATCTTCTGTCCAGGTAGAACAACTCTCCGGGCGCATCCGCACTGTGCTCGTTCCACAGGCTGACGATCTCCCGCTGGTTCTGCGGCCTTTCACTCAGCGATCCTTGCAGCACCAGGGCCCCACCCGTTATTGGCAGGCAAGCTGACAACAGGTAGAGGATGGTCTGGCGCTTGTACATTGAAATGCTCTCGGCCAACAAGATTGCCCAGGCAGGTAAGGCAGGCAACACATAGGTCCAGAGGATATTGCCCGCCAAGGTAAAAAACAGCGGGGTTGCCAGCGCCCATCCCCAAAGGAAGGTGTAGAAATCAGGGTTCCAGCCATAGCGATTGCGCGCCTTGTGCAGCATCCACAGGCAGAGTGTCCATGGAAACAGACTACCGATCAGATATATCCAGATCGTCCCTAATGTTTCTGCATGGGCACTGCCATAAAGGTCACCCTGCCATTTCGAAATGACGTATCGACTCCAGTGTTCCCCAACAAAGAAGTAATTCAAGAATCCCGGGGTCTTGTTTTCAGCCAGGTAATACCAAGGCACAGACACCGCGGCCAGCAGAATCAAGCCAGACAACCAGGGTAGATGAAGAAAACGTTTCCAGTTCCGCGTCGAGGCAGCCCACACCATTGCCAGCATACCCACCAGAACAATGGATAAGGGGCCTTTGGCCAACATGCCCAAACCCAGGCCTATAAACCCGATTCTGGCCCAGGTCAGGTCATGATAAGTAACCCCTCTCCACAAGCCATACGCAGAAATCACCATGGCGAAACTCAGCGCAGGGTCAGTCAGGACAACCCCACTCGCTATAAAGCCGAGCGCGCAGCTGGAGTAGATGATCGAAGCGATCAAACCTGTCCTCAGGTCGCGCTCTTCGCGACAGAACTTCAGGATCACCGCACAGGTTGCGACGTGAATGAGCCAGGCAGGAAAACGGCTGGCAAACTCACCCACGCCCAGAATTTTCATGCTCAGCGCCTGGGTCCAGAACGACAGGGGTGGCTTACCCCAGAACGGAACGCCATGATCAAACATCGGGGTGATCCAGTCATCGAGGGTCACCATCTTGCGAGCGACCTCCGCATAACGCGCCTCCGACGTATCCATCAACGGGTAAAACGCCAATCCCGCCAGCCTGGCCAGACAGATGGCAACCAGGATCAACCATAACAAGCGGTTCTGATCAACCTGAGTCATGCCGACCGCTCCCGCAGGGCACTATCCGCAATCCGGGAAGTCGACTTTCTCAGAAAATAATGCGGCCTGCCCTTTGCCTCCACTTTCAGAATCCCGACATACTCCCCGACCAAGGCGATACCGCAAGTCATCAATGCCAGTACAACAAGGATGAAGTTCTCATAACCCACATTGCCCGTTATCAAGGCACCGACAAAAGCGATAACGGACATCGTCATGACCAGGGCGGCGCAATAGCTGAACCAGCGCAGCGGGCTGTGTGAAAATGAAAGTGAAGAGTCGATGGCCAGACCCAGGAGGTTTGGCATATTCCACTTGGTCTTTCCCGCCTCCCGACCCTCGCGATCATATTGCAAACAAATACTCTTGAAACCAATCCACCCGGCCAGCCCTTTCAGAACCCGAGACCTTTCCTTCAGTTCGATGAGCGCTGCCAGCGGCGCGCTGCCTAACAGCCGGAAATCGCTGACTTGCGAGGGGAAAGAGAAATCCTTCACCAATACACGCATGATCCGATAGTAGGCAGTAGCGGTTGTTCGTTTCAGCCAGGAATCACTGTCACGCTTTCTGCGCTGCATATTGACAACGTCGTAACCCGCCACCCAATGCACGATCATTGAAGGGATCAACTCTGGAGGGTCCTGGAGATCCGCATCGATGAAGATAATGGCACGAGCGTTTGCGTGTTCCATTCCCGCCCACATGGCGGCCTCCTTGCCAAAGTTTCGACTCAGGTGTAAACAACGCACATCCGGTTCGCGCGCAAACTCATCAAGCAGATCAGAGGTGTTATCCGCACTGCCATCATTTACATAAAGCAGTCCGATTCGCATGTTTAACTCACGCACTACATCAGTGATTCGCTGATGAAAAATCGGCAATACATCTTCCTCTTCAAAACAAGGAATAATTACCGTCAAGTCATAACAAGGCGGACTACTTGAGTCTGGTTGCTGCATATTTGAATATCCAATTGTTAGAAATTGTAAAATTTACGATCATTACCAGCAGAGAAGACAGTATCTGGGCGGGTAATGCACCTGCCCCCAGCCTCAAAATCACGGCCATGAACAGTGCATTGAAGGCAACACTCAATACACACAAAGCCGCGTAGTTGACGGGTCGTGCTGCTCTGTTGCGGAACACCCAGGCCTTGAGGATCCAGTAGTTAACGACAGCGCCCGCTATCGCGCCGATGGTGCTACTGAGCAACCCGCCGAAAACTGGCGCTAGAAGGAGCAAGAGCGCAAAATGCACTGTTGTCGCAGTCAAACCGGATATCAGGTAACGGGGAAACAGTAATGTATTCATGCAGCCAACATTACACGGCCCCGTGTGAACGGATTATCACATTCACAATCGGTTCACACTTTACTCAGTACAATGCCTGACAAGCATTAACGCGAGCATTGTCCATGCATGAAATATTATTGGTTGAAGACGACGTCGCGTTGGCCGGCACACTATGCGACTATCTTTCGGAGTTCGAAATCGATATAGATCATGCCTACGATGGGCGATCCTGCCTGGAATTGTTGAAGTCCAATAATTACGCCGCCATCATTCTGGATGTCACGATGCCGCGACTGAACGGGTTCGACACCTGCAGGCGGATCCGGGAACAAGGCAATACCGTGCCCATCATATTCCTGACGGCCCGCGACACCTTGGCTGACAAGCGGGACGGGTTCGAGGCGGGTGCTGACGACTATCTGGTGAAGCCATTTGAACCTGAAGAACTCAGGCTCAGGATCAACGCATTATTACGCCGGCAACGACCCCGGCCGCTTTCGACTCCGATAATGTGCGGGGACCTTGAGTTGACTGAAGCAACGTTCATGGTCAGTCGTGGAGAGCTGCGGACCCAACTTCCCGATATACAGTTTCGAATATTGAAGATGCTTGTCGAGGCAGCCCCAAGCCCCCTCAGCAGAAGGCAGCTTGAACTCGCTATCTGGCCCGATTCTGATCCACCCGACAGCGATCCACTGCGCACCCACATCTACCGCCTCAGACGGCTACTCGCCAAGCTGAACCTGGATCACTCACTGGTCACCCTCCACGGAAAAGGATACCGGCTTGCGATCCCCCACTAATTCCTTTTTTGTCCGGATCCTCTCCATACTGATCCCCTTTTCTACCCTCGTTGCGATCATTTACAGCGTGTTGATCTGGGCCTCGATCTCGATGACAGAGGACTACATCGTCAAACATTACCTGAAGCGTGAATTTGAGGCGTTCGAGCGCGAGTACGTGCAAGACGCAAGTGCTACACCGTTACCCAATACAAGTTATCTGCAGACGTTCTGGGGTGATAGCCTCGAATTGCCAGACTTTGCCAAACCACTAAGTGAGGGACTGCACGAAATCGGCGATACGCACGTTCTCATCAAAAAAATGCCGGGCACAGCCAACAAGATCTACATGATACTTGACGAGTCCAAAATGAGTTCCCTGGACAGCTTTGCGCCAACAACAATCAGTCTGCTCTGGGCACTGGCCGGACTCATTATAATAGCGGGCGCAGTAGTTTCGATTGTCATGGCGCGAATCATATCCGCGCCGGTTGTGCAGTTAGCCAAGGATCTGTCCCGACACCCCCTCAAGACCAAACAGCTCGAAAGCAATCATCGCAAGGATGAAGTAGGTGTTCTAAGCCGAGTGATCAGTGGAGCACTTGAACGCCTGGAAAATACGCTGGATAGAGAGCAAGCCTTCACCCGACATGTGAGCCATGAGTTAAGAACTCCGCTGAGCATTATCAGAAACTCCCTGGCTGTCATTAAATTGCCCGGCTGCGACGAGACGAAAAAGGCGCGCAATCTTCAACGCCTGCAGCAGGCATCAAGAGACATGGAAGATTTGATTGAACTGTTCCTTTGTCTAAGCCGCGAGAAGATCGGTCAAAAATGCGCCAACATTAATCTACAACAACTGCTGAACGACGCACTGCTGCGACACCAACCGAAAATCGACTCGATGAGTGTCCAGCTTCAGGTAAAACAGGACCTGATGATCAGCGCCGACCCAATACTGCTGAAAAGCTTGATTCACAACCTCATCAACAACGCCATCCAGCACGGCGGACAGCGCCTGCTGATTGCCGCCAACCAGAACAGCCTGGTTATTTCAAATACACTCACTGAAGTTGAATCAGTTGCAGGATATGGATTCGGCCTGGAAATCGTTTCGAGGATATGCCGATATGCCGGCTGGAGCTTGCACATACGCTCTACCTCGACAGTTTACTCCGCTAAAATAAGCCAACTTGGCTAGCGCAGGATGCTCACCCCCAAAGTTTTGCGCGAGCCAGGGAAACTGGCGGAAGGTAGCCGGAGTCGAACCTGCCCGGGAACGGATGCCGTCCCCAACCGGGTTTGAAGCCCGGCCGCGCCACCGGGCGCGATTACCTTCCAAAAAATCAATGATCCGTGGACCGGGCCAGGGCATTGTCCGGGCGGATGTGGCGCCTTTCGCCAAACCGCCGGGTCAGCCCGAGCCGATCGAAATATTCGAGAATCTGGATGCTGCGCTTGCGCCCCAGTCCCACCGCATCGCGAAACGCCGACACCTGGATCACCGGGTCAGCCTCGGCCAGTTGCATCAGCATAGCCGCCAATCGCCGGATCACCGCATCGGTGTAAAACAGGTCGCGGACCACTTGATGCAGCAGCCCCAGCCGGGCCATCTTGCGCAACAGCAAGCGCACGGTGGCCTCATCATGACCCAGTTCGCGCACCCACGGCGAATTGAACCCGGCGTCGTCGAACCGCGGCTGCAACTGTTGCCAAAGGGCTTCGTCCTCTTCACTCAAACGCACTTGATGACTGGGCAGATGCAGCCATGGCCCGCTGGTGGTGATGACCCCATCGGCCAGTAATTCGTCGAGCAAACTGATGAAGGACGGGCGATCGAGTGCCGTGCCGCTGAATCGACGCAGGCGATCGCGGTCCGGCCCCATCTGGTCCGGCTCCAATTGGTGAAAGCGCGCCAGATGCTCCAACACATCCGCTTTCAAGGCCTGCCAGCGACCGGCGCTGAACAACAGCGGACCCTGGCGGGTTTCGATCAGGCGCACGTCATCCGGCAACACCCAGTTTGCCCGCGGATGGTTGAACTGGCGTTCCAGGCGTTGCAGGTCAAGCCCGCTGTCACTGTTGGCCAGCAGTGTCGGCATGACGGCTTCCAGGCCAGTGCTCGCCCGCAACGCCTGTAGCTGCGCCAGTCGCTCGGGACTGCGCCGGTGTCGGCTCTGTGCGAACGGATCGAGCACGCGACCGCCGCCCAGGGTCCGTTGCGCGCTCTGGTCACGCAGGATCAGCGGATCGCCCTTCACGGCCTGCACCGGCGCATTGAGCAGGATCTGCGCGAACATCCGCTCACCCGGCGCCAGGCTGGATCCCTCCAGCAGGGCCACGCGCCCGGTCACGTCTTGAGTGCCGATATGCGCATGCACCGGTTGAAAATGCTCGAAGGCGCGAGGCTCCCCGGGCAACAACCGCAGGTCGATATCCAGGCGCTGGGTCGGTGCGTACAGCCACTGCGTCGACAGCCACTGGCCGCGATGAATCTGCTCCAGCGCCAGGCGATCCGCGCTCAGGTTCAAGGCAACGCGCTGTCCTGCGGTCGCACGTTCGGCGGCTTGATTCTGCGCATGCAGGCCACGCACCCGCACGGGTTTGCCGAGGGGACCGAGCAACAGCGTATCGCCCACCGTCACCTCGCCGGACAGCGCCGTGCCGGTGACCACGATCCCGGCGCCTGCGACGCTGAATGCCCGATCGATCGCCAGGCGAAAGCCACCAGCGAGGCTGCGTTGCCGCACCTCACGCTGGGCATCGAGCAACGCCTGGCGCAGGGTGTCGATGCCCTGCCCGGTCACGCTCGACAGCGTGATCAACGGTGCATTGGCATAGGGCCCCAGCGTCAGCAAGGCCTGGATTTGCTCGCGCACCTCTTGCACCCGGGAGGATTCGACCCGGTCGCATTTGCTGATCGCCACGAGTGCGCGGGGAATGCCCAACAGTTCGACGATGGCCAGGTGTTCCCGGGTCTGCGGCATCACGCCGTCGTCGGCGGCCACCACCAGCAACACCAGGTCGATGCCCTGTGCGCCGGCGAGCATGTTGTGGGTGAAGCGTTCATGCCCGGGTACGTCGATAAAACCGGTGAGGGCCGTGCCCGGCTCGAGGGCGGCGTAAAGGTAGCCGAGGTCGATGGTCATGCCGCGTTCGCGCTCTTCGCGGCGTCGATCACCGGCCTGCCCGGTCAGTGCCTCGAGCAATGCGGTCTTGCCATGGTCGATGTGCCCGGCAGTGCCGACGATCATCTCAGGTCACCTGCAATTGATCGAGTTGCGCCAGCCAGGCCGGTTCGTCGTCCAGTTGCCGCAGGTCCAGCCACAAGGCGTCGTCGTCGATGCGCCCGAGCACCGGGATCGGCAAGGCGCGCAGCGCTTCTTCGAGCCCAAGCAGGCTTCGCCCGCGCAGACGTTTGGAGGTAAGCGGTCGCAGGCACAGCGCGGCACTGGGCAAGCGCGCCACCGGTTGGCTGCCGCTGCCGATCATGCCCAGCGCCGGCACTGCGCTGACACTCCAATGAGCGCCCAACACCCGTGCCAATGACGGTTGCAGACGTTCAGCCTGAGCGAGGATGTCGGCCTGCGTACGCGTCAGCAGGCGCAGGCTCGGCAGGCGCTCAGCCAATCGATCAGGGTTGCGGTACAGCCCCAACACCGCTTCGAGCGCTGCCAGAGTCAGCTTGTCGACCCGCAACGCACGTTTGAGCGGGTTTTTCTTGATCCGCGTGATCAACGCCTTGCGCCCGACAATCAACCCGGCTTGCGGGCCACCGAGCAACTTGTCGCCGCTGAAGGTGACGATGTCCGCGCCATCGAGCAGGGCCTGGCGCACCGTCGGTTCGGCCGGCAAGCCCCAACGGGTCAGGTCCAGCAGACTGCCGCTACCGAGGTCTTCGAGCAGCGGCAAGCCATGTTGGTGCGCCAGTTGCGCCAGCTCGGCGGTCGGCACCCGGGTGGTGAAACCCTCGATGCTGTAGTTGCTCGCATGCACCCGCATGATCAACCCGCTGCGCGGGCCGATGACGGCTTCGTAGTCGCGGGCATGGGTGCGATTGGTGGTGCCGACCTCGACCAGTTTCACTCCGGCCCGCGCCATGATGTCGGGGATACGAAAGGCGCCGCCGATTTCGATCAGTTCGCCCCGGGAGATGATTCCTTCCTTGCGAACGCCCAGGCTGTTGAGGGTCAGCAGCACCGCGGCGGCATTGTTGTTGACCACGGTCACCGCTTCGGCGCCGGTCAGCTCGCGGATCAGGCCCTCGATCAGGTCGTCGCGGTCGCCGCGCTTGCCGCTGTCCAGGTCGAATTCCAGGTTCAACGGATAGCGCGCGGCCATTCGCACGGCGTCGATGGCTTCCTCCGGCAACAAGGCGCGGCCCAGGTTGGTGTGCAGGACCGTGCCGGTGAGGTTGAACACCCGGCGCACGTGGCTGCGGTGCTGGCTGGCCAGACGCTCGCCCGCCCTGCCCGCCAGCACGTGCGGGGTAAGTTCGACCTCGTTGAGAAGTCCTGCCAGGACCGGTTCGCGCAAGTCATCGAGCAACTGGCGCAGGCTGGCGAGCAAGGCGTGGCGCCCATAACGTTCGGCCAGCGGCTGGCAGGCCGGATGGCGAAGCAGGCTGTCGATCGAAGGCAATCGCAAGGCTTGGCTGGCAGATCGGGCGGACATCAGGCGCTCCGGCAAAGGTTGACCGCCTGAGTGTAGACGCTCGCTTCAGTCGCCCCCGGGGGCCAGCAACAGATTGGGCGCAGGACGCACAAAGCCCTCCTGCTCCAGGCGCATGTCGAGGATCAGGCTGCTCAGGTCGGCGGACAAGGCTTCGGCTTCGGCGTCGCATTCGAGATAAAGCTGCTTGAGATAACTGTGGCAACCAGGGCAGGTTTCCGCGCGCAGCGGTGCCTTGTCCGCGGCGTGGCGGTCGCTGTCGAGGCTCACGTATTGCAAGCCTTTGCTCTGCTCGCAATACACGCACTTGACCCGCACCACATGCCATTCGCAGGCACACAGTGAGCACACCAGGTAGCGCAAGCCGTTGTATTTGCCGCGATGGCGGATCACCCCGGCCATGGCCGGTGAACCGCAAGCCGGGCATTGGTTGAGGCTGTTGCCGGGTTTCAACGTGAGGTCCTTTGTGCTCAGCAACCAATGGCTCCAGGCAACTTGCAAGGCCGCCCCCAGAAATGGCACCAGCGCCGCCGGCAGCAAGGCGAACTGCCCGCTGACCAGGGCAATGGCCCAGGCCTTGAGTTGCCCGACGCTGGCCTCACGCAAGGTCGCCACGGCGTTTTCCACCGCCGGCTGTGGCGGTGGCTGATAGTGCTGCAACAGCCCCTGCAGATACGCCAGCCACGCGTCCTCGCGCACCAGGCTGTCGGCGGCAAACGGCGGCAGGCCATGCTCCAGGCACAGGCGGATGCGTTGCGGGTCCGGCACTGCCGCCGCGGGTGGATCGTCCATCAGCTGCTGCTGTACGTTGCACAACCCCGCAACCAGGCGCAGGTAATCGGCCAGCGGATGCCCTTCGGCAAGGCGCTCCAGGCGCAGCGCGCGCAAGGCGAACAGGTTTTGCGGTGGAAGGTGCAGAAACGGCGGCGATGTCGCCGCCGCTTCGATCTGTCCCGGCTCCAGGATGGTGGCCAAATCGTTATCCTTTTTTGCCCAGCGGTGGGTCGGGACGCGGACGCTCGTCGTCACGGGTCACTTCGCGGTACCAGAGTTCGTGATGTTTCCTGGCCCAGGCGCGGCTGACCCGACCATGCAGCATGGCGTGGACCGAGCCCTTGATCCAGATGCCGGCGTAGATGTGCACGATGATGCAGAGGATCAGCACGAAACCGGCCAGCGCGTGCAGCAGCATCGCCCAGCGAATCGTGGTGATGCCGAAGTACTCGCTGAAATACGCGCGCCAGATCACCAGCCCCGTGAACAGCAGTCCCAACATGCACAGCAGTAAAGTCCAGAACAGCAGCTTCTGCCCGGGGTTGTACTTGCCGATGGGAGGCACGCCCTCCTCTTCGTTTTTCATCACCCGGTCGATGCGCCGCAGCCACAGGCGATCGTTGTCGATGAAGTAGTTGGCGCGCCAGAACTGCACCACCAACCCGAGGAACAGCACGAACATCACCACGCCCATGAACGGGTGCAGGATGCGCGTCCAGGGCCCGCCACCGAACAGGTGGCTCAGCCAGAACAGCGCCGGATGAAACAGTGCCAGCCCGGACAGCCCCGCCATGAAAAACAGGATCGCCACCAGCCAGTGGTTGGTGCGCTGGTTGGCGGTATAGCGCAGGATCTGTTTGCGGATCATGGCCTGTCCTCCCGCTTCGGATCATAGGTGTGCACCGTCGGATCGACTTCATGTACGGCAGGATCGATGGGCGGCGGCAGCTCATCCTCCTCGACCACCTGCGGGCCGACGCGCACGTAGTGGAAAAATCCGGCCAGTACCGCCAGTCCCATGGCCAACAGGCCCAGGGGTTTGCTCACACCTTTCCACAGATCGACCAACGGGCTGATCACCGGATCGCTCGGCAGGCCGGCGTACAGCTTCGGCGTGTCGGCGTGGTGCAACACATACATCACGTGAGTGCCGCCGACACCGGCAGGGTCGTACAGCCCGGCGTTGTCGAAGCCGCGGCTCTTGAGGTCGACGATGCGTTCGGCGGCGTGTTCCTTCATGTCCTGCTTGGTGCCGAACACGATGGCGCCGGTCGGACAGGTTTTCACGCAGGCCGGCTCCAGCCCCACCGCCACCCGATCCGAGCACAGGGTGCATTTGTAGGCCTTGTGGTCCTTTTGCGAGATGCGCGGAATATTGAACGGGCAACCGGTGATGCAGTAGCCGCAGCCGATGCAGTGATCCTGGTTGAAATCGACGATGCCGTTGGCGTGCTTGATGATCGCCCCGGGACTGGGGCACGCGGCCAGGCAACCGGGTTCGGCGCAGTGCATGCAGCCGTCCTTGCGGATCAGCCATTCGAGGTTGCCGGCGTCGGTTTCGTGCTCGGTGAAACGCATCAGGGTCCAGGTTTCTGCAGTCAGGTCCTGGGGGTTGTCGTAGGTACCAAGGTTGTGGCCGACCTCGTCGCGCAGCTCGTTCCATTCCGAGCAGGCGACCTGGCAGGCCTTGCAGCCAATGCACTTGGTGGTGTCGATCAGCTTGGCGACTTCCTCCTGGTCGCGTACCGATGGGGGCACGGTGGTGGTGGCCGAGCGGGCAATGATGTCTTGGCTGGCCATTTAGACTTTCTCCACGTTGACCAGGAATGACTTGGATTCCGGGGTCTGGGTGTTGCCATCGCCGAGGAACGGCACCAGGGTGTTGGTCAGGTAGCCGTGGCGCGTGAGCCCGGTGAAGCCCCAGTGCAACGGGATACCGATCTGGTGCACCACCTGGTTGTTGACCTGCAGCGGACGAATCCGCTTGGTCACCACCGCCACCGCTTCGATGAAGCCACGCTTGCTGCTGACCCGCACCCGGTCGCCGGCGACGATGCCTTTTTCCCTGGCCAGCACTTCGCCGATCTCGACGAACTGCTCGGGCTGGGTGATCGCGTTGAGCTTGCAGTGCTTGCTCCAGAAGTGGAAATGCTCGGTCAGCCGGTAGCTGGTGGCGGCGTACGGGTAGTCCTTGGCCACGCCCAGGGAATCCCAGACCGAATCGAAGATCCGCGCCGCCGGGTTGCTGGTGGCTTTCTTGTTCTGCGGGTGCAGCGGGTTGATGCCGATCGGCGTCTCGAACGGCTCGTAGTGCTCGGGGAATGGGCCCTCGTTCATCTTGTCGACGGCGAAGAACCGCGCCACGCCTTCGGGGTTCATGATGAATGGATTCATCCCCGCTTCCGGCGCCACGTCAGCCTTGAAGTCCGGTACATCGGTACCGGCCCAGGCTTTGCCGTTCCACCACACCAGGCGTTTTTTCTCGTCCCAGGGCTTGCCTTGCGGGTCGGCCGAGGCGCGGTTATAGAGAATCCGCCGGTTCGCCGGCCAGGCCCAGGCCCAACCCTGGTGCTGGTGCATGCCATAGGGGTCGTTGTTGTCGCGCCGGGCCATCTGGTTGCCGGTTTCGGTCCAGCTGCCGCAGAAAATCCAGCAACCGGACGCCGTGCCGCCGTCGTCCTTGAGCTGGCCGAACCCGGCCAGTTGCGTATTGCCCTTGATCAGCGCCCCCGTGGCGTCGGTAAAGTCGGTGACAGCGTAGCCGTTGACCTCCTTGGCCAGTTCTTCCGGTGACGGTTCGTCGGGCACCTTGTACGGCCACGACAGTTTCAGCAGCGGGTCGGGATAGGCCCCGCCCTCGGCCTGATAGCGCTGGCGCAGGCGCAGGAACAGCTCGCTCATGATGCGGATGTCGGTGTACGACTCTCCGGGACCGTCGGCGCCCTTCCAGTGCCATTGCAGCCAGCGACTGCTGTTGACCAGCGAACCGTCTTCCTCGGCAAAGCAGGTGGTGGGCAGGCGAATCACTTCGGTCTGGATGTCGGCGCTGTTGACGTCGTTGTACGGCCCGACCTTCTGCCAGAACTCCGAGGTTTCGGTGGCCAGCGGGTCCATCACCACCAACCATTTGAGTTTGGCCAGCGCGGCCATCACGCGGTTCTTGTCCGGCAACGCCGCAATCGGGTTGAAGCCCTGGCACATGTAGCCGTTGACCTTGCCCTGGCCCATCAGGTCGAACACCTTGAGGATGTCGTAGTTGGGAATGTCCAGTTTCGGCAGATAGTCGTACGCCCAATTATTTTCCAGTGTGGCATTGGCGCCGTACCAGGCTTTCATCAGGCTCACGTGGAATTTGCTGTAGTTCTGCCAGTAGGACAGTTGCCCCGGCCGCAGCGGTTTCTGCGTGCGTTTGAGGATGTAGGCGTTGTAGTCCTGCTCGGCATCGCCGGCCAGCGTGAGATAACCCGGCAGCGCGTTGGACAACAGGCCCAGGTCGGTCAGGCCCTGAATGTTGGAATGCCCGCGCAAGGCATTAACGCCCCCGCCCGGCATGCCGACGTTGCCCAGCAACAGTTGCACCATCGCCGCGCTGCGGATGATCTGCGCGCCAATCGAGTGCTGGGTCCAACCCAGCGCATAGAGGATGGTCATGGTCTTGCCCGGCGTCGAGCAAGTGGCGATCTCCTCCCAGATTTTCTGCATCGCATCGACCGGCATGCCGCAAATCTGGCTCGCCAGTTCGATGTTGTAACGGCTGTAATGCTGCTTCATCAGTTGATAGACGCAGCGCGGATCCTGCAAGGTCGGGTCGACTTTGGCAAAACCGTCTTCACCGAGTTCATAGCCCCAGCCGGACTTGTCCGTGTACGTACGCTTGGCCGCGTCATAGCCACTGAAAATCCCGTCCTCGAAGCCATAGCCGGCCTTGACGATGAACGATACGTCGGTGTAGTTGCGCACGTATTCGTGCTGGATCTTGTCCTCGGTCAACAGGTAATTGATCAACCCGCCCATGAAGGCGATGTCAGTACCGGTGCGGATCGGCGCGTAATAATCGGCCACCGAGGCGGTCCGGGTAAAACGCGGATCGACCACGATCAGCCGCGCCTTGTTGTGCGCCTTGGCTTCGGTCACCCATTTGAAGCCACATGGGTGCGCTTCTGCTGCGTTGCCGCCCATCACCAGGACCAGGTTCGCGTTGGCGATATCGGTCCAGTGGTTGGTCATGGCTCCACGGCCGTACGTCGGGGCAAGACTTGCCACCGTCGGGCCGTGTCAGACACGCGCCTGGTTATCGAACCCCAGCATGCCGAGGCTGCGCACCACCTTGTGGGTGATGTAGCCCGCTTCGTTGGACGCCGCCGATGCCGCGAGAAAACCCGTGGTGAGCCAGCGGTTGACCGTCTGGCCCTGGTCGTTCTTCTCGATGAAGTTGGCGTCGCGGTCGGCCTTCATCAGGTCGGCGACGCGATCGAGCGCTTCATCCCAGGAAATGCGCGTCCACTCACTGCTGCCGGGCTTGCGCACCTGCGGGTATTGCAGGCGGCCGGGGCTGTGAATGAAGTCGAGCAAACCTGCGCCTTTGGGGCACAGGGTGCCGCGGTTGACCGGGTGGTCGGCGTCGCCTTCGATATGGATGATGTTTTGCGCGACGTTCTTGGCAGTATCGCCCTGGCTGTACATGATCAACCCGCAACCGACCGAGCAATACGGGCAGGTGTTACGGGTTTCATGGGTGTGGGCGAGCTTGAAGTGGCGCACCTGCTCGGCGAAGGCGGCAGTCGGGGCCATGCCCAACGCGCCCAGGCTCGAGCCTGCAAGGCCGATACCGGCGACCTTGAAGAACTGACGACGGCTGAGGTCCATCGTGCACTCCTGATCAGGTGGAAATCCGCTGCTTTGGCGGGTTTTTCTGGACAATCACGGTGGCGGCAGTCTGGCTACCGCCTCTTGAATTTTAGACAAGGCTGTCGAATTCACCATGAGAACCGACCGTCGGGCGACGCGCCCCCTGTAGGAGCTGCCGAGTGCAACGAGGCTGCGATCTTTTGATTTTTTTAAAGCAAGATCAAAAGATCGCAGCCTGCGGCAGCTCCTACAGGTCCCGCTCGCTCCCACAGGGATTGGTGCTTATCATGGCCACCATGATTAACCGGCCTTTACGAGACTGCGCATGACTTTCGATTTTGATCAGATGTTCGATCGCCACGACACTGGCAGCACCAAATGGAGCCGCTACCCGGCCGACGTGCTGCCGATGTGGGTCGCCGACATGGATTTCGCCGCGCCGCCGGTGATCGTCCAGGCCCTGCAAAAGCGCCTGGAACACCCGCTGCTGGGCTACAGCATGGCCAAGGACGATTTGCGCGAAGCCATCGTGGCCGATTTGTGGAACAAGTACGCCTGGCGTGTCGAGCCGCAGGAGCTGATCTTCCTGCCGGGCGTCGAGTCGGGCTTCAACATGGCGCTCAAGGCGCTGGTACAGCCGGCACAGAACGTGGTCGTGCAAGTGCCGAACTACCCGCCCCTGCGTCACGCGCCAGGCCATTGGGGCCTGAACAAGGTCGAACTGACCTTCGACCCGCAGCCGGACGGCACCTACGCCACGCCACTGTCGACCTTGAACGAGTCCCTGCAAGGCGGCGGCGCGCTGCTGCTGAGCAACCCGCACAACCCGTTGGGCAAAACGTTCGGCCGCGAAGAACTGCTGGCCATTGCGGACATCTGCCTGGCCAACGAGGCCTGGATCATTTCCGACGAGATCCACGCCGAACTGTGCTTCGACGGCCGCCAGCACCTGCCGATGGCGTCCCTGAGCCCGCAAATCGCCCAGCGCACCATCACGTTGATGTCGGCCAGCAAGGCCTACAACATCGCCGGCATGAAGACCTCATTCATGATCATCCAGGACCGCCACCTGCGCGAGAAGGTCAATCATGCCCGCTGCGGCATGGTCGACAGCGTCAACCCGCTGGGCATGGAAGCCACCCGCGTCGCCTACAGCGAAGCCGCGCCGTGGCTCGCCGCATTGAAAGACTACCTGCAGGCCAACCGCGATTACCTGGTCGACGCCGTGCGCAGCCGTTTGCCGGGCATCACCCTGAACGTGCCGCAAAGCACTTACCTGGCCTGGCTCGATTGCTCAGCGCTGGGGCTGGATAACCCGCAACAGTTCTTCCTCGAACAGGCCAAGGTCGGTCTGAGCCCTGGCCTGGATTTCGGCGATGACTGCAAACAGTTCGTGCGCCTGAACTTCGGCTGCCCGCGGTCATTGCTGGAGGAAGGGATTGCGCGGATGGAGCGTAGTTTGCGGCATCGTAACGCTTGATCCTGTCATGTCCCGTAGGAGCCAGACTGGCTCCTACAGTTTTTGAGCTCGCCTTGGCATGACCGTAAAAGCCGCCAGCACAATCAACAGTGTTCCTACGGCACTGACGATTGCCGTGAGGGAAAGGGTCTGGGAGTAACCCACCAGCCCGCCGACGACTCCGCTTCCTAGATAAATGAAGGGGTGCAGTCCACTGGTAAAGAACGTATCGACCGCCACCACTTTGCCGAGGTCCTTCTCGGGAGAAAGTGTCTGCATCGCGGTGGCCCATCCCGTCAACCAGGCCGCTTCGACGATGCCCACGAAGGTCGCCCCCAGTATCGCCATCCAGAACGAGCTTCCCATGCCGAGAAGCGCCATCGCGCCAGCCAGCAGCAAGCCGCAGGCCACGGCAAGACTGATCAGTCGCTCATGGCCGCAAGCGAGAACCGTGATGACAGATCCAATGCACGCACCGAATCCCGATGCGGCCAGACACAGTCCCCACATTTCCTGACTGAAGCGATCGCTGATGGCATAGGGTGCGACGACCAGAAAAATCGGAAAGCACAATACGTTCACCACCAGCGTGGCTGCAAAACCCAGCGAGAGCATGGAATTGCCGGTAATAACGCTAATGCCGCTGACCGCTTCTCGGATCGAGATCCCCTCCTCGCACTCACGTCGCTCTATATCGGGCAACTTCGCCGTATAAACGGCAGCGCAAAAGAACGTCAGACCATCGATCAAGATGCCCCAGACCGGGTCCCAGAAAATGATGAACACGCCCAGCGTCGCGGGAAACAGCACAGCAACCAGGTTATCGACAAAGTTCATCGCACCATTGCCGGCAACCAGTGCTTGCTTGGGCAGCAAATTGACGAGCAGTACCTGGGCACACGGACGGGATACCCCGATGCCGATGCCAAAGATCAGATAGGCAAGGATCAGGCACCACCAAGGCGCACCGCAGAAGATCAGCGCCACGGCGGTGAGCTGCGCAATACCCCGAGCCGTATCGGTGTAAATCAGCACCTGTTTCGCCGACTGTCGATCCGCCAGCAAACCTCCGGCCAAGGCCCCCATCACGGTACCTACCCCGACTGCCGCCATGACAAAACCGAACACGTCCGCTGCGAATCCACTTCGAATAAGGGCTATCGGCAACGCGGCCAGGCAAATAGCGTCACCGGCCATCGAGAGGCTTTGCCCGATGAGCAAATTGCGAAAAGATGAGACGTTCAGCGCTTCGGTATACGGTGAAAAGCGATCGACAATAGAGATCATGAGTAATCGTCCATGAGGCCCATGCTTGCGTCCTGATTTAAGTGCGTAGCGAGTTTGCCAGCGAAGGCGTCCTGAAGCCGGATGCAATATCCAGCGGCCCCATCGCCAGCAAGACGGCTAACATCTTAACGATTGTTCAGCTTAGGTTCAGGTAATTGTCAATCACTCCCATATGGGAATGAGTGTCATTATGTTACAACTTAGCACCCTATCTAATTCCCCACGGTGCTGAATGCTCGTTCCTTTCCTGATCATGCTGCGCGAAGGCATTGAAGCCGCGTTGATCGTTGGCATTATCGCCAGTTATCTCAAGCAGACCGGCCGCGGCCAATGGATGCCCGCGGTGTGGGTCGGGGTGTTCCTCGCCGCCGCCCTCGCGCTGTTGGTGGGCGGTGGCCTGGAGTTGGTCAGCGCCGAGTTTCCGCAGAAGCAGCAGGAGCTGTTTGAGGGTCTGGTCGGCCTGGTAGCGGTCGGCATTCTCAGTTCCATGGTGTTCTGGATGCGCAAAGTGGCGCGTTCGATCAAGCACTCGCTGCACGTTTCCCTCGACAACGCTCTGGCCGGTTCCCGGAACCAGGTGATCGCGCTGATCGCCATGGTGTTTTTCGCCGTGGCCCGCGAAGGCCTGGAGACGGTGTTTTTCCTGCTCGCGGTATTCCAGCAAAGCGAAGGCCCGTCGGCACCGATAGGCGCCCTGCTCGGCCTGGTGCTGGCCATCGTCGTCGGTTTCCTGATCTACAGCGGCAGCATGCGCCTCAATCTCGGCGCGTTTTTCCGCTGGACCGGGCTGTTCATCCTCGTGGTGGCGGCGGGAATCCTGGCCAACTCGGTGCAGGCGCTGCATGAGGCCGGGATCTGGAATCACTGGCAGACCGTGCTCTTCGATTTCAGCACCTCGCTGCCGATGGACGGCCCACTGGGCTCGGTGCTGGCCGGGATGTTCGGTTACCAGGACGCCCCGACCGTCAGCACCCTCGGGGCCTATCTGATTTATCTGCTGGTGGCGGCGGTCATGTTCTTCATCCCTGCACCGCGCCCCAGTAGGAGCGAGCTTGCTCGCGATGGTCGTGAACGATAACGCGCCAAACCAGATTTCCAGCGGCGCCCAATGGTTTTTCGCGAGCAAGCTCGCTCCTACAGGGTTAGTCCATTCCCCCGCTTCCAGTCAGTAAGGGCAACCATGCCAGATCAAACTCCACCCCAGGTCTCCCCACCCCGAGCCTTGCGCTGGGCGGTGGCCGGTTCGGTGATCGTGATGATCGCCGCCGGCGGCCTGTTCTACTATGCCGCGCAATTGGCCGCGGCCAAGCGCGAACGCCAGGCCAACCATGACCAGGTGCTGGTGACCATTGCCGGCCACAGCTGCGAGCCGAACGCCCTGACGGTGCCGGCCGGGAGTTCCAGTTTTCGCATCGTCAACCGCTCCGATCGCGCCGTCGAATGGGAAATCCTCGACGGTGTGCTGGTGATCGAGGAACGGGAAAACATCGCGCCCGGACTGAGCCAGGTGATCAACGCCAACCTGCTGCCCGGCGATTACACCATCACTTGCGGCCTGCTGAGCAACCCGCGCGGCACGCTGCACGTTACCCCGACGGCGGCGTCGGAAGCCGCCGCCAAGGCCGGGCCTGCCTTACTGGCGTTTGTCGGGCCGCTGTCGGAGTACCGCGTGTACCTGAGCACCCAGGGTTCGATGCTGACCAAGGCGGTCACGGCCCTGGAGCAAGCCATTGGGGCCGGCGACCTCGAACAGGCGCAGGCGCTGTACCTGCCGGCGCGCGTTGCATATCAGAGACTGGCGCCCGCCGCTCAACGCCTGGGGCAATTGGACAACGCGATCAATGCCCGTGCGGACTACTTCGAAAAGCGCGAACAGGATCCGGGTTTCGTGGGCTTCCATCGCCTCGAATATGCGTTGTTCGAGCAACGCAACCTCGACGGCCTGGCACCGTTTGCCCAACGCCTGCTGACAGACGTCACGGCGCTCAAGCAACAGTTGCTGGCCCAGTCCCTGGCGCCGGAGCAACTGGTGAGCATCGCGGTGCGCAATCTCGACAACATCGCACAGGTAGGCGCCAGCACGGGCGAAGAGGAGCGCTACAGCCACAGCGACCTCAACGGCTTCGCCGGCAACCTGGACGCCAGCCGCAAGGTGGTCGAGCTGCTGCGCCCATTGCTGGGCAAATCCGCCGCGCCACTGCTGGCAAACATCGACACGGCCCTGGCCGACTTCGATGGCGAACTCAACGGCTTCAAGGTCGGCGACGGTTATGCCAGCTACGACAGCGTCAGCGCCGAACAACGCCAACAGATCGCCGACAAGGCCAAGGCACTGGCCGCCGCACTCGATGCCATAGACCCCGCCCTTGGCCTTTCCGGCCTGTAAGCAGAAGACGACTTTCAGATGAACGATTCAGAGCAATTCAACCTTCAGCGCCGCCGGGTCCTGATGGGCATGGGCGCCGCCGGTGTCGCACTGGCAGGTGGAGCCTTGAGCTGCCCGGCCATGGCCGCCAGCCCCGCGCAAGTGACCGAGGCGCCCAGCAGCGAGCGCACCCATGACCGCCATGACTTCCATGGCAAACACCAGAGCGGCATCATCACCCCACGCCCGGCGTCCGGCATGCTGGTGGCCTTTGATGTGCTGGCCAGCGATCGCGATGACCTGGAGCGGCTGTTTCGCACCCTGAATCAACGCATTGCGTTTTTGATGAAGGGCGGCCCGGTGGCCCAGGTCGATCCGAAACTGCCCCCGGTGGATTCGGGGATTCTCGGGCCGGTGGTCACGCCGGATAACCTGACCATCACCGTGTCTGTGGGCGCATCGCTGTTTGACGAGCGTTTCGGCCTGAGCGACGTCAAGCCCAAGCGTTTGATCCGGATGGTCGGCTTCCCCAACGATGCGCTGGAAGCTGATTGCTGCCACGGCGACTTGAGCATCCAGTTCTGCGCCAACACCGCCGATACCAACATCCACGCCCTGCGTGACATCGTGAAAAACCTGCCGGACTTGCTCCTGGTGCGCTGGAAGCAGGAAGGCAGCGTGCCGCCCCAGGCCCCGGCCAAACCGGGTATGCCGGCACAGAGCGCGCGCAACTTCCTGGGTTTTCGCGACGGCTCGGCCAACCCCGATTCCAACAATGCCCAAGCCATGGACCGCATCGTCTGGGTTCAGCCCGGCAGCGACGAGCCGGCCTGGGCGGCCAATGGCAGCTATCAGGCGGTGCGGATTATCCGCAACTTCGTCGAGCGCTGGGACCGTACGCCGCTGCAGGAACAGGAAAGCATTCTGGGCCGGGTCAAGGCCAGCGGTGCGCCCATGGGCGGCCAGCATGAATCGCAAGTCCCCGACTATGGCAAGGACCCCCAAGGCAAGCTGACCCGGCTCGACGCGCATATCCGCCTGGCCAACCCGCGCACCGCCGCGACCCAGGCCAACCTGATCCTGCGCCGGCCCTTCAACTATTCCAACGGTGTAAACAAGAACGGCCAACTCGACATGGGTCTGCTCTTCATCTGTTACCAGGCCGATCTGGAGAAAGGCTTCATTGCCGTGCAAACCCGACTCAACGGCGAACCGCTGGAGGAATACCTCAAGCCAGTCGGCGGCGGGTACTTCTTCACCCTGCCGGGTGTCACCGGTGACCAGGATTTCCTGGGCCGCTCGCTGCTTGAAGCCACACAAGCCAAAACAACAATGTGACCACCACAACCCTGACGGAACCGCCCCATGAAAAAGTCGCCACTCGCGTTATTGCTGACCCTAGGCTTGCTCAACTCCCCGCTTTCGGCATTCGCGGCAACGGCGCCGCTGGAGTTGGTGCAGCCGATTTCGGACTACAAGATCTACGTCACCGAGCAACTGGATGAACTGGCCAGCCACACCCGGCAGTTCACTGACGCGGTGAAAAAAGGCGACCTGGCGACCGCGAAAAAACTCTATGCGCCGACGCGCGTCTACTACGAGTCGATCGAGCCGATCGCCGAGCTGTTCAGTGACCTCGATGCCTCGATCGACTCCCGCGTCGACGACCACGAAAAAGGCGTGACAGCCGAAGACTTCACCGGCTTCCACCGCATCGAGTACTCGCTGTTCTCGCAAAACAGCACCCAGGGCCTGGGGGAACTCGCCGATGGCTTGAACAAGGACGTCACAGACCTGCAAACCCGCGTCGCCGGCCTGACCTTCCCGCCGGAAAAAGTCGTCGGCGGCGCCGCGGCGCTACTCGAAGAAGTCGCCGCGACCAAAATCTCCGGTGAGGAAGATCGCTACAGCCACACCGACCTTTATGACTTCCAGGGCAATATCGACGGGGCGAAGAAGATCGTCGACCTGTTCCGGGCGCAGATCGAGAAACAGGACGCGGCGTTTGTTGCCAAGGTCGATAAGAACTTTGCCACGGTGGACAAGATCCTGGCGAAGTACAAAACCCAGGATGGCGGATTCGAGACTTACGACAAGGTGAAGGAGAATGATCGCAAGGCGTTGGTTGGGCCGGTGAATACGCTGGCTGAGGATTTGTCGACGTTGCGGGGAAAGTTGGGGTTGAACTGAGATTTGTAGCGTCTGGGCGGACGCTTTCGCTGGCAAGCCAGCTCCTACAGGGTTTTAGGTCGATCACGTAATTATGTGATCGACGTTGAACCTGTAGGAGCTGGCTTGCCAGCGAAGCTTTTTTTCGGTCTTACAGAATGCGGTAGAGCAACCGCTCAACCCTCACCCTGCTCACCCGCTTGAGAAACTTCGCCACCCCCGCCGGGTAATCCGGCAGGGTTTGCAGGTCCTGGTAGCGCTCGATGCGCCGGGTGTGCTGGAAAATCTGCGCAAGCTCAGTGCGGCGCGGTTCCAGCAGTTCGTTGTGCGGATCGTCGATCAGCAAGGCGTTTTCCAGGTCGAGACGAAACGCCCGCGGGTTGAGGTTATTGCCGGTCAGCAAGGTGTAGCGCTGATCGACCCACATGCCCTTGAGGTGATAAGTGTTGTCGCCGTCCTTCCACAGGTGCAGGTTCAACTGGCCGCTGTCGATGTTGCGCTGATGCCGCTTGGCAAAACGGCGCAGGCTGATCTCGTACAGATACGGCAGCGCCGAAATCACCTTGAACGGTTCGCTCGGCGGGATGTAGAAATCGTTGGCGGTCTTGTCACCGACCACGATGTCGATCTTCACCCCCCTGGCCAGCGCCCGATTGATCTCCCGGGTCACCGCCAATGGCAGGTTGAAGTAAGGCGTGCAGATGGTCAGCTGATGCCGGGCGCTGGCGATCAGCTCGATGATCACCCGACTCAACGGGTTGTTCTTGCCGACGCCCAGTAACGGGCTGACCGACAATCCACTTTTATCCGTAGAGCCCTGGGTGGTGTCGTAGGCCGCGTGCTTGAGGCGGCTACGCAGGTCGCCGATGTCGTTGCGCAGGCTGCGGGTGGTCGGCAGGTTTGGCAGGTCCAGGCGATGCACCGCCTTGGAGGCCACCAGGCCGTGTTGCACCAGGTGATGCATCGAGTCGGCCAAGGCGCGGTTGTGCAGCAGGTGGTAACGGTCGTAACGGTACTTGTCGAACTGGTGCAGGTAGACGTTATTCAGGCTCGCACCGCTGTAGAGCACGCAGTCATCGATGACAAAACCCTTCAGGTGCAGCACGCCGAATAGCTCGCGGGTCTGCACCGGTACGCCATACACCGGCACGACGCTTTCACGGGTGCGGGTCATTTCCTGATACCAGGCCGAGTTGCCCGGCTGCTTGCCGGCACCGATAAGCCCGCGCTGGGCGCGCAGCCAGTCAACGACCACCACCACGTCCAGGTGCGGACGCGCCAGTTTGGCAGCGTGCAAGGCATCGAGAATTTCCTGGCCGGCCTCGTCCTGTTGCAGGTACAGCGCGACGATATAGATGCGCTGGGTGGCGCTGGCGATTTTTTCCAGCAGGCAACGACGGAACTCGGCGGCGCCAGAGAGGATGGTGACGGCATCGGCGGTCAGCGGAAAACTGCGCAGTTTAGGCAGCAGGGAGCGTTTGAAAAGCGACGGCATAGGGCTCGCAATGGGTCGAATCCGAAGAGCTTGAGAGCTTACACCATCGTTCGGTTTGGGTCTTGTTGGTGTCTGATCGGACGCCTTCGCTGGCAAGCCAGCTCCTACAGTTTGATCGCACTCCCCGTGGGAGCTGGCTTGCCAGCGAAGGCTTTTTAATGAACGCCGCAAAAATAACATTTGACCAAGGAGAACGGTCGTTCTACTGTTGGCCACATGAACGAAATCAATAGCAATGACACCCGCGACATCATCCTGGATGTCACCGAAAAGTTGATCTACAAAAGTGGCATTTCCGCCACTGGCATGGATCTCCTGGTGAAAACCGCCGGCGTCTCCAGAAAGAGTATCTACCGCTACTTCGCCAACAAGGAGGAGCTGGTCGTCGCCGCCCTGCAACGCCGGGACCAACGCTGGATGCACTGGTACAGAAGCGAAGTCAACCAGGCACCCACCCCGGCCGAGCGCTTGCTCAACCTGTTTACCGTGCTCAAGGCCTGGTTCGCCTGCGAAGGCTTCCGCGGCTGTGCATTCATCAACACCAGCGGCGAAACCGGCGACCCGCAAGACCCGGTTCGCCTGGTCGCCAAAGACCACAAGCAGAAGCTGCTCGACTACGTGTGCGAGCTGTGTACCGAATATGGCGCCGAGGATCCGCAGATGCTGGCCAAGCAGCTGCTGATCCTGATCGACGGAGCCATCACCGTCGCACTTGTCATGGGTGACTACAGTGCCGCCGATAATGCGCAATGCATGGCGCGAAAGTTATTGGACCTGTAAGTACAACATCAAGTACCGACAACTTGTTTGAACTTTAACTTACCAGGGAGACATGAAATGTCTAACGCCGAAGTCCGTCCGCCATTGCCGCCATTTACCCGTGAATCGGCCATCGAAAAAGTGCGCCTGGCCGAAGATGGCTGGAACTCCCGCGATCCGGAACGTGTATCGCTGGCCTACACCCTGGACACGAAATGGCGCAACCGCGCCGAGTTCGCCAACAACCGAGAAGAAGCCAAGGGCTTCCTGACGCGCAAATGGGCCAAGGAACTGGACTATCGGCTGATCAAGGAGCTCTGGGCCTTCACCGACAACCGCATCGCCGTGCGATATGCCTATGAATGGCACGACGATTCGGGCAACTGGTTCCGCTCCTACGGCAATGAAAACTGGGAGTTCAACGAGGACGGTCTGATGGCCCGGCGCTTCGCCTGCATCAACGACATGCCGATCAAGGAAAGCGATCGCAAGTTCCACTGGCCGCTGGGACGTCGGCCTGACGATCACCCGAGCCTGTCGGACCTCGGCCTGTAACACCGCCCCCCTTGTAGGAGCGAGCTTGCTCGCGATGAACGTCAACGATAACGCGCGCTTTCTGGCTAAACGCGGCGTTCTCCAGTCCATCGCGAGCAAGCTCGCTCCTACAACGATTTGGGTGTTTCAGGCGCAATCTGCTGCTGCGCTGTTGGCACAGCAACAGTTCAAGCTAAAAGGGGCCAGCCAGGTCGCAGCCAGAGTTGGATAAAGGTAAGATACCGGCCCTTCCCCGCAGCCCTTTGCTGCCCCCCGCCGATTAAGCCGATTCCATGCCTTTCGAACTCAGCGTTGACCTTACCACCCTGGCCATCCTGGCCTTTGTCGCTTTCATTGCCGGTTTCATCGACGCCATCGCCGGAGGTGGCGGGCTGTTGACCACCCCGGCCTTGCTGACCGCCGGCCTGCCGCCGCACCTGGTGCTGGGCACCAACAAACTCAGTTCGACCTTCGGCTCGGCCACTGCCAGCTTCACCTTCTACCGTCGCAAGCTGTTCCACCCCCGGCAGTGGATGCACGCCATCGTCGGCACCCTGGTCGGCGCGCTGACCGGCGCCGTGGTCGCGCATTACCTGCCGGCGGAATGGCTGAACAAGATGCTGCCGGTGATCGTGTTTGCCTGCGGGCTTTACCTGTTGTTTGGCGGCACGCCGAAAGCGCCGCTGGACAGCGACGCGCCGATCAGGAAAAAGTGGCAATCGACCCAAGGCTTCACCCTGGGTTTCTACGATGGCGTGGCCGGCCCCGGCACCGGAGCGTTCTGGACCGTCAGCAGCCTGCTGATGTACCCGATCGATCTGGTCAAGGCCAGCGGCGTAGCGCGCAGCATGAACTTCGTCAGCAACATTGCGGCGCTGTCGGTGTTCGTGTTTTCCGGGCAAGTGGACTGGATCATTGGCCTCTGCATGGGCCTGTCAGTGATGGTCGGGGCTTTCTTCGGCGCTCGCACCGCCATCAGCGGCGGCGCGAAGTTCATTCGTCCGGTGTTCATCACCGTGGTGCTGGGCCTGACCGTACGGCTAGCCTGGCAGCACTGGTTCAGCGTGGCCTAGGCGCCGCGCCACGTAGACGTCGATCAGGTAACGGGCAATCGAGCGTGACGCCGGCAACGGCGGCAGCTCATGTACGTTGAACCACTGGGCGTCTTCGATCTCGTCCTCCTGGCAGACGATCTCGCCACCGGCATATTCCGCATGGAAGCCGAGCATCATCGAGTGCGGGAACGGCCAGCACTGGCTGCCCAGGTACTGGATGTTCTTCACCTCGATCTGCACTTCTTCACGCACCTCGCGAATCAGGCAATCCTCCGCCGATTCGCCAGGTTCGGCAAACCCCGCCAACGTGCTGTAGACCCCGGCAACAAAACGTGGCGAGCGTGCCAGCAGCACTTCATCGCCACGGGTCACCAGCACGATCATGCTCGGGGAAATCCGCGGGTAGCTGCGCAAGTCACACGGCTGGCAATACATGGCCCGCTCGCGCGGCACCTGGGTCATGGCCTGGCCGCAGTTGCCGCAAAAACGGTGCTCGCGGGCCCAGGTGCCGATCTGCGCGGCGTAGCCCAGTACCTTGAACAGGGTGTGATCGCCCTCGAGCATGAATGCCCGCAAGCCTTTCCAGCCGCAGCCCGGCACATCGCCGGGGGCGCGCAACTCCAGCAAATAGACGGGCTCGCCATCCAGATGGCCGATGCCGTGCTCGGCGAGTATCGGCAGGTCCTGGCGCTTGAGCCATTCGCGCGGGAACAGTGCGCCGTTGTCATCGAACAAAAAGCCTTCGGGGCTGCGCGCTACCGCCCAGCCGTCGGGTTGGTCGGTGTCCAGTACTGCCGTGGTCCAGCGTGGAGTCATTTTTCACTCAATCCAGAAATTCGGGTTTCTGTTTGCTCATATGGGCGGCCATGGCCACGCGCAGATCGGTGGATTGCAGCATGGCGGCGTTCCAGGTGGCGACGTATTCCAGGCCGTCGTCGATGCGATGATCGCGCATGTAGCTGATCATCTCCTTGGTGCCAGTAATGGCAATCGGCGACTTGCTCGCAATCTCCCGGGCAATGCCCATGACGCCGTCGAGCAGGCTGGCGGTATCGCTGTAGACGCGATTGACCAGGCCCATGCCGCGTGCTTCTTCGGCGCCGAAGGTGCGACCAGTGTAAGCCAGCTCACGCAGCATGCCGTCCCCGATGATCCGCGGCAAGCGTTGCAGCGTGCCGACGTCGGCGGCCATGCCGATGTCGATTTCCTTGATCGAGAATTGTGCGTCTTCGGCGGCGTAGCGCATGTCGCAAGCGGCGATCAGGTCGATGGCGCCGCCCAGGCAATAACCCTGGATAGCCGCAAGCACCGGTTTGCGGCAATGGTCGACCGCATTGAAGGAAGCCTGCAGGTTGAGGATCTTGCGCCGCAGCAAGCGCGCATTGCGCCCCACGTCCTTGCCCAACTCATTGGCTACGCCGGCCAGCATCATCAGGTCGATGCCGGAGGAGAAATGCTTGCCGGCGCCACTGATCACCACCACCCGAACTTCGTCGGTGTCGTCGATCCACTGGAAGATCTCGATGATCTCGGTCCAGAAGGCAGCGTTCATCGAGTTGATCTTTTCCGGGCGGTTGATCTGCACATGGGCAACTTTATCCACCAGTTCGACGTTGAACGCTGTGTACTGAGACATGCTAGTGATCCTTTACCGGGCAAAAAAAGAGCCCGAACTATAACAAGGCACCATGGCTGGCGGTAAGGCAGTGGTTCGGCCAAAAGCGGGACGCGGGCGAGTGCACCATAACAGTGCTTGCGCACCGCGACGCTACGCACATCCATATGACTGCCACGTGACTTTTTGAGGCCAAAACGCATAAAAACCTGCACTTCGTCGGTGCGTTCGCACCGGTATCCAGCACGTTCGTACCTAAATCAACCGATTGTCGAACAATTTTGCCATCAGCGCTTTACCGCTCTAAGTTCTGGCCTAGACTGATTTTCGCGGGGGAGACCGGTCGGTCACAAAGTGGAAAAAAAGTGGAAACTTTTGCCCCACGTGTCCGGTCGAGTGAAAGGTAGGTGCGTTGCGACTGGTGCAATCCTTGCAATGGTTAATTCACCCATACTGCCTCAACGCATTTGGGGAGCGCTTGCTCGCCGACGCGTAGCGCTTTTGCGCATGGCCACACCCATTGGCCACGAAACACCGTTTGCCAGACCTGAGAATTAGATCAACAACACGGGAGATTCATATGATTAGTGCGGCTTTGGATGTTCAGGGAGAGCTGGCTCATCAGCAGGTCGGCGAATCGAGCGCCGTGAGTGCTCCCAGCGCGCAACCGATCAGCGTTACCGGGACCCGGACGCTGACACCGGTGGCCAGCCAGAATCCCAACAAGAAGAAAGTGTTGTTCGTCACCTCCGAGATTGCCGACCTTGTGAAGACCGGTGGCCTGGGCGACGTTTCCGCCGCACTGCCGCGGGCCATGGCGCATCTGCACGATGTGCGGGTACTGATCCCTGGCTATCCGCAGGTGATGCACAGTGAAAACCCGATTCACATCATCGGTGAACTCGGCGGTCACGCGGCGCTCCCACCGTGCAAGATCGGGCGCATGGACATGCCCGACGGCCTGGTCATTTATGTGTTGATCTGCCCTGAGCTCTACGAGCGCGAAGGTTCGCCCTATGGCGCCAACAACGGCCGCGACTGGCCGGACAACCATATCCGTTTCGCCCGCCTGGGCCTGGCCGCCGCCGATATCGCCGCCAACCTCGCACAAATCCACTGGTGCCCGGACCTGGTGCACGCCCATGACTGGCCGGCCGGCCTGGCCCCTGCCTATATGCACTGGCGCGGCCAGCGCACGCCCACCCTGTTCACCATTCATAACCTGGCGTACCAGGGCGTGACGAGCCTGGGGTCCTGCCCCGAGCTGGGCATTCCGCAGCACGCCCTGCAACAGGAAGGCATGGAGTTCTACGGCAAGATGTCGTTCCTCAAGGCCGGCATGGCCTATTCGAGCCACATCACCACGGTCAGCGCCACCTACGCCCAGGAAATCACCACCCCGGACTTCGGCTGCGGTCTGGACGGTTTTCTCGCCGCCAAGACCCAGCAAGGCCTGCTCAGCGGCATTCCCAACGGCATCGATGAAAGCTGGGATGCGGCCACCGACCCGCACTTGTTCTGCCCCTTCAAAATCGGTGATTGGGACGGCAAGGCGGTCAACGCCGCCCATGTCCGCCAGTTGTTCGGCCTGCAGGACAGCGAAGGCCCGCTGTTCGCCGTGGTCTCGCGCCTGGTTTACCAGAAAGGCCTCGACCTGACCGAAGCGGTCTCCGAATACATCGTCAAATCCGGTGGCCAGATCGCAATCATTGGCCGTGGCGAGCCGGAAGAAGAGCAGGCCATGCGCGAACTGGCCCTGCGTTTCCCCGGGCAGATCGGCGTGCGCATCGGCTTCAATGAAACCGATGCCCGGCGGATGTTTGCCGGCAGCGATTTCCTGTTAATGCCGTCGCGCTATGAACCGTGCGGCCTGAGCCAGATGTACGCCCAGCGCTTCGGCTCGTTGCCGGTGGCGCGCAATACCGGCGGCCTGGCGGACACCATTGAAGACGGCGTGACCGGCTTCCTGTTCGATGAATCGACGGTGGAGAGCTATCAGGAAGCCCTGAGCCGTGCGTTCAAGGTCTTCGAATTCCCCGGCCTGCTGAACGCCATGCGCTGCCGCGCCATGGCCGCACCGTTCAACTGGTGCAAGGCGGTCGAACCTTATGCTGAACTCTACGAACAGCTAGTAGCCAAAGCTTTGGGGAAATCGCACAAACAGTAAGAGGCTTTAGAGATGCCGTTACGGACCCTTGAGACCTGGCCCCACGGCGCAATCAAACTGGACCCGCAAAACACGCGATTCGCGTTGTGGGCTCCCGATGCGTTCTACGTCAGTGTCGAGCTGGAAAATGGACAGTCCTTGCCGTTGTTGCCCCAGGCCGACGGCTGGTTCGTGATCAACACCCGTTGCCCGGCGGGTACGCGCTACCGCTACAACATCGATGGCGAGCTGGAGGTGCCGGACCCGGCCTCCCGCGCCCAGGCCGGGGACATTGACCAGTACAGCGTGGTGGTCGACCCGCTCGCCTACCAATGGCGGCACACCACCTGGCTGGGACGCCCCTGGAACGAAGCGGTGATCTACGAGCTGCACGTCGGTGCGCTCGGCGGCTTCGCGGGTGTCGAGCAACAGCTGGCGCACCTGGTCACGCTTGGGATCACCGCGATCGAGTTGATGCCGATCGCGCAGTTTCCCGGCGAGCGTAATTGGGGCTACGACGGGGTGCTGCTGTATGCGCCCCAGGCCTCCTATGGTTCTCCCGAGCAGCTCAAGCACCTGATCGACACCGCCCATGGCCTCGGTCTGGCGGTGATTCTCGACGTGGTCTACAACCACTTCGGGCCCGATGGCAATTACCTGCATCGCTACGCCAAGGGCTTCTTCCGTGAAGACCGGCACACGCCTTGGGGAGCAGCCATCGATTTCCGTCGGCGCGAGGTGCGCGACTTCTTCATCGACAACGCCTTGATGTGGCTGCTGGAGTACCGTTTCGACGGCTTGCGCCTGGACGCGGTCCACGCCATCGAAGACCCGGATTTTCTCCAGGAACTGGCCCAGCGGGTGCGCGAGCAGAGCGATCCGTCGCGCCATGTGTGGCTGATGGTGGAAAACGAACATAACCAGGCCAGCCTGCTCGAGCAGGGCTTTGATGCGCAGTGGAACGATGACGGGCACAACGCCCTGCACGTGCTGCTGACCGGCGAAACCGATGCCTATTACGCCGACTATGCCGAAAACCCCACCGAACAACTGGCCCGCTGCCTGAGCCAGGGCTTTGTGTTCCAGGGCCACGTCAACCGCCACGGCGAGTCACGCGGCGAGCCCAGCGGGCATTTGCCACCCACTGCATTCGTGCTGTTTTTGCAGAACCACGACCAGATCGGCAACCGCGCCTTTGGCGAGCGCCTGCATCAACTGGCCCACCCCGAAGCGTTGAAAGCGGCGACGGTGCTGTTGCTGCTGTCGCCGATGATCCCGCTGATGTTCATGGGCGATGAGTTTGCCGCCGAACAACCCTTCCTGTTTTTCACCAGCCACCATGGCGAACTGGCACGGCTGGTGCGCGAAGGACGGCGCAATGAGTTTGCCGCGTTCAGCGCCTTTGCCGACCCGCATAAACGCGAACAGATTCCCGATCCCAACGCACCACAGACTTTCGAAGCATCGCGCCCTGCCCTTGCCTACACCACGCCATCGGCGGTCCATGACTTCTATCGGCAACTGTTGCAGATCCGGCATCGACATATCATTGCGTTTTTGCCCGGTACCCACGCGCTGGATGCCGAGGTGCTCGGCACCGCAGCGGTGAGCGCGTCCTGGCGCCTGGGCGATGGCAGCCACTTGCGCATCGACCTCAACCTCAGCGCCAAGCCAATACGCCACACGCCACCGGTCAATGCTTCTTTACTGTTCGAACAGCCGCCTGGGTCCGGTCAACAGCTGGATCAAGGCACCTTGCCCCCGTATTGCGCGCTTGTCAGCCTCACGGCCGCGGCCCCTTTGCTACCCCTTGATGGAGAGCGCCAATGAGTGATGCGCAACTGGAAATCCTGGCCACCCGGGCCGGCCTTGCAGTCGACTGGATCGACGCCAATGGCCGCCCGCAAAAAGTCGCCCCCGCAGTGCTGCGCAACGTCCTCACCGGTCTCGGCCACCCGGCCGGCAGCGCCCAGGAAATCGACGCCAGCCTGGTCGAATTGCAACAGGTCCAGGAAACCCGGCACCTGCCGCCGCTGATCACCGCCGATGTCGGGGTTGGACTCAACCTGGCGCACTTTTTCGAGCCGCTGACACCCTGCGAGGTCCATCTCGAAGATGGCTCGCACCTGAGTCTGAAACTGGATGCCGAGGCCGTCCTGCCCGGGCTGATTCCGGTCGGTTACCAGCACGTCGACATCGATGGTCAGAGCTTCACCCTGGCCGTGGCCCCCGCCCGCTGCTACAGCGTGGGCGATGCCGTGGACAGCCCGATCCCGCGTACCTGGGGCCTGAGCGTGCAACTGTACGCCTTGCGCCGTGCCGGCGATGGCGGTTTTGGCGACACCCAGGCGCTGGAAGACCTGGCCCGAGTGGCCGGTGAACGCGGCGCCGAAGCCCTGGCGATCAGTCCACTGCATGCCATGTTCGCCAACGACACCCACCGCTATAGCCCCTATTCGCCTTCCAGCCGTCTGTTTCTCAACAGCCTGTATTGCGCGCCGGGAGCGATTCTTGGTGAGCGCGCGATGCGCACCGCAATCGATGCCACGGGCCTGGCCGCCGAGCTCAAGCACCTGGAAGAGCTACCATTGATCGACTGGCCGACCGCCGCCGAAGCCAAGCATCGGCTGTTACAGGCGCTGTACGAAGGCTTCGTGCAGGGCGAACATCCGCTGCACGCCGACTTCAGCAGCTTTCGTCATGCCGGGGGTGAAGCGCTGGAAAATCATTGCCGCTTCGAAGCCATTCAAGAGGCACGCCTGGCCCAAGGGCAAAGCCTCGATTGGCGTGAATGGCCGGAGCAGTGGCGCAACCCGCGCAGCGCCGCCCTGGCCGAATTCGCCGAAGAGAATGCCGGACGCATCGGCTTCTTCGCCTTCTGCCAGTGGCTGATCACCCGGTGCCTGGAGCGCGCGCAAGCCGCCGCCCGCAGCAGCGGCATGGGCATTGGCCTGATTGCCGACCTGGCCGTGGGTGCCGATGGCGGTGGCAGCCAGGCCTGGAGTCGCCAGGACGAACTGCTCGCCTCCCTCACCGTTGGCGCGCCACCGGACATTCTCAACCGCACGGGCCAGGGTTGGGGCATTTCCGCCTTCTCCCCCGAAGGCCTGGTGCGCAATGGCTTTCGCGCTTTCATCGAAATGCTGCGGGCCAACTTCGCCCACGCCGGGGGCCTGCGAATCGACCATGTCATGGGCCTGCAACGCTTGTGGGTGATCCCCAATGGTGCGTCGCCAGCCGATGGCGCCTACCTGTATTACCCGCTGGACGACTTACTACGGCTGTTGACCCTCGAGTCCCATCGCCACCAGGCCATTGTGCTCGGTGAAGACCTGGGCACGGTGCCCGATGGCTTGCGGGAAAAACTCAGCGCCCGCGCCATGCTCGGGATGCGCGTGTTGCTGTTCGAACAGGACAACACCCACTTCAAACCGATCCTCGACTGGCCGGACAACGCCCTGGCCACCACCAGCACCCACGACCTGCCCACGCTCAATGGCTGGTGGCATGGCCGCGATATCGACTGGAACGCCCGCCTCGGCCTGGTCGATGCCAGCGCTGAAATCGAGTGGCGCCAGCACCGTGAGCGCGAGCGCGAAGGCCTGCGCCGGACCTTGAGCCAGGACCCGCAGAACTTTCGCGAAGAGTCCCATGAAACCGATCAGGTGCTCGACGCCAGTGTGCGTTTCCTCGGCCACACCCGCGCGCCGCTGGTGCTGCTGCCGCTGGAGGATGCGCTGGGCATCGAACAGCAGGCCAACCTGCCCGGCACCATCGATACGCACCCCAACTGGTCGCGACGGCTGCCCGGGTACAGCGAAGCGCTGCTCGACGACCCGGATGCCGCCCGGCGCCTGGAACTGCTCGCCTGCGCGCGACTTCAGGCGGCCGAGCGTGACCAATGAATCAAATCAATATCGAACCACTACGGGCCACCCTGCGACTGCAATTTCATAAAGGCTTCACCCTCGACGACGCCGTGCCGCTGGTGCCCTACTTTGCCCGCCTCGGCATCAGCCATGTCTACGCCTCGCCGCTGCTGAGCGCCCGCGCCGGTTCGATGCACGGTTATGACGTGGTGGACCCGACCAGCGTCAACCCGGAGCTCGGCGGTGAACCGGCATTGCGTCGCCTGGTCAGTGCCCTGCGCGCGCAGAACATGGGGTTGATCCTCGATATCGTCTCCAACCACATGGCGGTCGGCGGTAATGACAATCCCTGGTGGCTGGACTTGCTCGAGTGGGGACGCCTGAGCCCGTACGGCGAGTTCTTCGATATCCAGTGGCACTCGCCCGACCCCTTGATGGAAGGCCAGTTGCTGTTGCCGTTCCTCGGCAGCGACTACGGCATCGCCTTGCAGGACGGTACCCTCGCGCTGCGTTTCGATGCGAAGCGCGGCACGTTTTACGTCGAGCATTACGATCATCACTTTCCGATCTGCCCCAGCCAATACGGCGAACTGCTCAAGGCCGATGCCGAGCCGCTGAAATTACTGGCGGACCGCTTCAGCACCTTGAGTTACCAGACCGACGCCTACAGGCTGGCGATTCCGTTAAAAGAGGAGCTACGGGAACTGGCCTGCGATCCGGCGATGCTGCAAACCATTGAACACAATCTGCAAGCCTACGACTCAAAGACCAGCGAGGGCTTCCAGCGCTTGCACGACTTGCTGGAACGCCAGAGCTACCGCCTCGCCAGTTGGCGCACCGCCGCGGACGACATCAACTGGCGGCGTTTTTTCGATATCAACGAGCTGGGTGGCTTGCGCGTAGAGCGTCCGGCGGTGTTCGAGGCGACCCACGCGAAGATTTTCCAGTTGGTGGCGCAAGGGCTGGTCGACGGGTTGCGCATCGACCACATCGACGGCCTCGCCGACCCGCGGGGCTACTGCCGCAAACTGCGGCGGCGGGTCGACAGCCTGGCACCGGGCCGGCACCTGCCGATCTATGTGGAAAAAATCCTTGGCGAGGGCGAAAGCCTGCACCGCGACTGGTCGGTGGATGGCACCACCGGCTACGAATTCATGAACCAGTTGTCGCTGTTGCAACACGACCCCGAGGGTGAAAAAAACCTTGGCGAACTCTGGCAGCGCTACAGCGAGCGCCCGGCTGACTTCCGCCAGGAAGCACAACTGGCGCGCCAGCAGATTCTCAATGGTTCGCTCGCCGGGGATTTCGAAAGTGTCGCCCAGGCCCTGTTGCAAGTGGCCCGGGATGACCTGATGACCCGCGACTTGACGCTTGGGGCGATCCGTCGGGCGTTGCAGGAACTGATCGTGCATTTCTCGGTGTATCGCACCTACATCGGTGCCCTGGGGCGTTCGACCCAGGACGAGGTGTTTTTCCAGCAAGCCATGGAGGGCGCCCGCCAGACTTTGAGCGAAGCCGACTGGCCAGTGCTTGAGTGCCTGGCAGGTTGGCTGGGCGGCGAGGCCTGGCGTGGACGCCCGGCCGGTCGCCTGCGTAAACGACTCAAGCATGCTTGCGTGCGATTCCAACAGTTGACGTCACCTGCCGCGGCGAAGGCCGTGGAAGACACCGCGTTCTATCGCTCGGCGGTGCTGCTGTCGCGCAATGACGTTGGCTTCAGCACCGAGCAGTTCAGCGCCCCGGTGGCCGATTTTCATGGGGCATGCGCCCAACGCCTGGCCAATTTTCCGGACAACCTGCTCGCCACCGCGACCCACGATCACAAGCGTGGCGAGGATACCCGGGCGCGCCTGGCAATCTTGAGTGAACGCAGTAAATGGTACGTCGAACAGGTCGGCCTGTGGCGCGCCCTCGCCCGCCCGTTGCGCGACGATGACCAGATGCCGTCTGCGGGCGATGAGCTGATTCTCTATCAGGCACTGCTCGGCAGTTGGCCGCTGGAGTTGCACCTCGACGACCAACCGGCCTTGGAGGACTACGCCAAACGCATCAGCCAATGGCAACGCAAGGCCCTGCGTGAAGCCAAGCTGCAGAGCAGCTGGAGCGCTCCGAACGAGGTTTACGAACAGGCCACCGAGAGCTTCACCCAGCGCCTGCTGTTGAGTCCGGAAGGTGATCTGCTGCGCAGCGCCCTAGGCAAGGCCGCCCGCACCATCGCCTTGCCCGGCGCCCTCAACGGATTGGCGCAAACCTTGCTGCGCATGACCGTGCCGGGCGTGCCGGACCTCTATCAGGGCGCTGACTTCTGGGACTTCACCCTGGTCGATCCGGACAACCGCCGGCCGGTGGATTACGCCAGCCGCCAACGGGCCTTGCAGCAATCGCTGGATCTGCCTGATCTGTTGACGCATTGGCGCGACGGGCGCATCAAGCAAGCGTTGATTGCGCAGACTTTGAACCTGCGGGCCGAGTACGCCGACCTGTTTCGACGCGGGACCTACCAACCCCTCGAAGTCATCGGCAGTCAGGCCAATCGGGTGCTGGGATTTGTACGTGAATGGGAGGCCAAGCGCGCCATCGTCATCGTGCCGATCCGTTGCTCGGCTCTGCTGGAAAACAGTGCCGAGCCTCAGGTGGACGCGCAGCAGTGGGGCAACACCCGGGTCAGTTTGCCCTTCACAACCGCCGAGGAAAATCTGAAGGGACTTTTTACAAGCGTCGCAGTCACAAAAAACAGGGAGCTGATGATCAGCGCCGCGCTGGGGGATTTCCCGGTCAATCTCTTTATCCAAACTACCCACACTTGAGTTCAGTTCAGGAGCAATGCGATGAGTACCGACGATAAGCGTATCCGCGAGTTTGCCTATCAGATCTGGGAGTCTGAAGGCAAACCCGAGGGCCAGGAAGCACGGCACTGGGAGATGGCGCGCAAACTCGCCGAAGCCGAAAAACTGGCGCCGAAAAAGCCGGCAAAAGCCCCGGCAAGCAAGCCCGCCGTGAGCAAAGAGGGCGATGCCAAGCTCAATGGCAAGGCTGCAGCACCAAAACCCAAGGCCAAGGCCAAGCCGGCTGCTGCCTCTGCGGTGATACCACCTGGGGAAAAGGCTGCCGAGAAAAAGCCCCGTGCGGCGCGAAAACCGCCAGCGGTCTAAGCTTCTGCCGTTGCATTGAATCATTGCGTGGCGAGCCCGCTCGCCACCGAGGGGTGTGCTCGCCCGCGAAATAAATACTGAGCCCCGTTACTGTCCGCTGTTGCTGGAGCAAATATGTCCCGTCCGAAGAAAGAAACGCCGCCTCCCCGTGCCGAACCCTCGCGCATCCGTGAAGGCCTGCCCTTTCCACTCGGTGCGACCTGGGATGGCCTGGGGGTCAATTTCGCGTTGTTCTCGGCCAACGCCACCCGGGTCGAACTGTGCATTTTCGATGATGCCGGCGAAGTCGAACTCGAACGCATCGAGCTGCCGGAATACACCGACGAGATCTACCACGGCTACTTGCCCGACGCCCATCCGGGGCTGATCTACGGTTACCGCGTGTACGGCCCGTACGACCCGGCCAACGGCCATCGCTTCAACCCCAACAAGTTGTTGATCGACCCCTACGCCAAACAACTGATCGGCCGCCTGAAATGGTCCGAGGCCTTGTTCGGCTACACCATTGGCCACCCGGACCGCGACCTCAGTTTCGACGAACGCGACAGCGCCCCCTTCGTGCCCAAATGCAAGGTGATCGATCCGGCGCACACCTGGGGCCACGATCACCGGGTCAGCGTGCCCTGGGACAAGACGATCATTTATGAAACCCACGTGCGCGGCTACAGCATGCGTCACCCCGCCGTCCCCGAAAACGTGCGCGGAACCTTTGCCGGGCTGATGGTCGACGAAGTGCTGGAGCACATCCGCAAGCTGGGCGTGTCGAGTGTCGAACTGCTGCCGATCCACGCCTTCGTCAACGACCAGCACCTGCTGCACAAAGGCATGACCAATTATTGGGGCTACAACAGCATTGCTTTCTTCGCCCCCGACCCGCGCTACCTGGCCAGCGGCAAGATCGCCGAGTTCAAGGAGATGGTCGCGCACCTGCACGAAGCCAACCTGGAAGTGATCCTCGACGTGGTCTACAACCACACTGCCGAGGGCAACGAACAGGGTCCGACCCTGTCCATGCGCGGCATCGACAACGCCTCCTACTACCGCTTGAAGCCTGACGACAAGCGCTTCTACATCAACGACTCCGGCACCGGCAACACCCTGGACCTGAGCCACCCGTGCGTGTTGCAGATGGTCACCGACTCCCTGCGCTACTGGGCCTCGGAGATGCATGTGGATGGCTTTCGCTTCGACCTGGCGACCATCCTCGGGCGTTATCACGACGGCTTCGACGAGCGCCACAGTTTCCTCGTGGCCTGCCGCCAGGACCCGGTCCTGCGTCAGGTCAAGCTGATCTCCGAGCCCTGGGATTGCGGGCCCGGCGGGTATCAGGTCGGACGCTTCCCGCCGGGCTGGGTGGAATGGAACGACAAGTTTCGCGACACCGTGCGCGCCTTCTGGAAAGGCGACGATGGCCAGCTGGCGGACTTCGCCAGCCGCATGACCGCTTCCGGCGAGATGTTCAACCAACGCGGCCGGCGGCCCTATTCATCGCTGAACTTCATCACCGCCCACGACGGTTTCACCCTCAATGACCTGGTGTCGTACAACGACAAGCACAATGAGGCCAACGACGAGGACAACCAGGACGGCAGCAACAACAACCTGTCCTGGAACCATGGCGTCGAAGGCCCCACCGACGACCCGGAAATCAACGCCCTGCGCCAGCGCCAGATGCGCAATTTCTTTGCCACCTTGCTGCTGGCCCAGGGTACGCCGATGCTGGTGGCCGGCGATGAATTCGCCCGCACCCAGGAAGGCAACAACAACGCCTATTGCCAGGACAGCGAAATCGGCTGGGTCAACTGGGACCTGAGCGAAGACGGCAAGGCCCTGCTCAAGTTCGTCAAGCGCCTGATCAAATTGCGCCTGACCTATCCGATCCTGCGCCGCGGGCGCTTCCTGGTGGGCAATTACAACGAGGACATCGGCGTCAAGGATGTCACCTGGCTCGCACCGGATGGCAGCGAAATGACCACCGAGCACTGGCACGATGCGCATAATCGCTGCCTCGGCATGTTGCTCGACGGCCGCGCCCAGGAAACCGGGATTCGCCGCAAAGGGGCGGACGCCACGCTGTTGCTGGTGGTCAACGCCCATCACGACATCGTCAACTTCCTCCTGCCGGAGGTGCCCGATGGCAGTTTCTGGACCTGCCTGATCGACACCAACCAACCGTCCATACGCGGCCAGGAACGCTTCGACTTCGGTCGCGAGTACTCGGTCACCGGGCGTTCGTTGCTGTTATTCGAACTGCAACGGGAGGAAGAGGAGTAAAAACAGCCGGCGCGCCGGAAAAATTGTTTCTTGCGAGCACATCCGGGGCGACGAATACCGCTACATGAGCAATACTCGATGCGCGGCTGTCCAGGGTCCGGAGCGCCGCGCTTCGCTATCAACCCGCCCTCACGGCTGCTGCCGCACTTGCGTCGCGCACGCCTGAAGGCGAATGTAACAAGGACGTAACGCCATGAAATCCGTGTCCATCAGTGACAGCTGTGCCGAGCAAATCTGGAACAGCGCCCCGCAACTGGCCAATATCCCGGTCATCGGTACCCAATCCCTTCTCCCTCCCGGAGCCCGCGCAGTGGTGATCGCCCCCCACCCCGGCGACGAAGTGCTGACCTGCGGCGGTCTGCTGCAGTTGCTCGCCGCCACGGGACACCCCTTGCAACTGATCTCGGTGACCGACGGCAGCGCCAGTCATCAAGGCTCCCAGCAATGGTCGGAAAAGCGCCTGAGCGTGTTCCGCTCCCAGGAAAGCGTCGAGGCCCTGCGCCGGCTCGGATTGCCGATGCACAGCCTGAAATGGATTCGCGGCGGTTTCACCGACAACTCCCTGGCCGAGCATGAACAGGCGCTCACGCAATTCATCGCCCGTTATCTGCGTCCGGGCGATGTGGTGTTCAGCACCTGGTGCGATGACGGCACCAGCGACCATGACGCCGTCGGCCGCGCCAGCGCCAATGCGGCCACCATCGCGGGCGCCGTCTTCACTGAAATACCTGTCTGGGCATGGCACTGGCCAAACCGCGATAGCGCCTTGATCCCCTGGCATCGGGCACGCAAAGTGCGCCTGGACACCTGGACGGTGGCGCGCAAGAGCCACGCTACCCATGCGTATGCCAGTCAGCTCGACGGCGAGCCGGCCATCGGGGTTGCCCCGCGGTTGCCGAGGGTGTTGCTGGAGCGGATGCGGTTGCCTTATGAGATTGTATTTGTCTGAATAGACCGAGTCGTCCTGACAGCCAAGCAATCTCCTGCAGATGTACGCCGATCAAACTGTAGGAGCTGGCTTGCCAGCGAAGGCGGCCTGACAGCCGAGCAATCTCCTGCAGATGTACGCCGATCAAACTGTAGGAGCTGGCTTGCCAGCGAAGGCGTCCTGACAGCCAAGCAATCTCCTGCAGATGTACGCCGATCAAACTGTAGGAGCTGGCTTGCCAGCGAAGGCGGCCTGCCAGCCAAGCAATCTCCTGCAGATGTACGCCGATCAAACTGTAGGAGCTGGCTTGCCAGCGAAGGCGGCCTGACAGCCAAGCAATCTCCTGCAGATGTACGCCGATCAAACTGTAGGAGCTGGCTTGCCAGCGAAGGCGGCCTGACAGCCGACCTCTTATGTGTTGACCGAAAAAAATCTGGACAACACCGTCACTCAGACAGTGTGCGTCATCGTTGACGACCATCGCTGGCAAGCCAGCTCCTACAGTTTGATCGGGCACATCCGCGGTGGCGTTACGCAGAAATGGATATGTACGCAAAAGAGCTGAACTGCACGCTACCAGATCAGTGTGCGTCATCGTTGACGACCATCGCTGGCAAGCCAGCTCCTACAGTTTGATCGGGTACATCCGCGGTGGCGTTACGCAGAAATGGATATGTACGCAAAAGAGCTGAACTGCACGCTACCAGATCAGTGTGCGTCATCGTTGACGACCATCGCTGGCAAGCCAGCTCCTACAGTTTGATCGGGGATAGCCGCGAAAACCAAGGAAATGGATAAGTACGCAAAAGAGCTGAACTGCACGCTGCCAGATCAGTCGCATACATAAGCAACCCGGATTCAGAGGAGTGAAAGTGAGCAGCGACTCTAATCGCCAGACCCTTGGCTCAATACCGTTGGACAACCCCCCGGTCATCCATCGACTGCGCGTGCTGACGGTCAACACCCACAAAGGATTTACCGCACTCAACCGGCGCTTCATCCTCCCGGAGTTGCGCGATGCGGTACGCAGCACCTCAGCCGACCTGGTGTTCCTGCAGGAAGTCGTCGGTGAACATGAGCGCCATTCCTCGCGCTACAACAACTGGCCGCAAATGTCGCAGTACGAGTTCCTGGCCGACAGCATGTGGAGCGACTTCGCCTACGGACGCAATGCGGTCTACCCCGACGGTCACCACGGCAATGCGCTGCTGTCCAAATACCCGATCCGCGAATACCGCAACCTCGACGTTTCCATTACCGGGCCCGAGCGCCGTGGCCTGTTGCATTGCGTGCTGGACGTGCCGGGTCACGCCGAGGTCCATGCGATCTGCGTGCACCTGAGCCTGCTGGAGAGTCATCGCCAGTTGCAGCTGCAGTTGCTCTGCCAATTGCTCGAATCCTTGCCCGATGAGGCGCCCGTGATCATCGCCGGCGACTTCAACGATTGGCAGTTGCAGGGCAACGCCGCCCTCTCCCGTCGCGACTACTTGCACGAAGCCTTCGAACGCCACCATGGCCGTCCTGCAAAGACCTACCCGGCGCGTTTCCCGTTGCTGCGCCTGGACCGGATCTACCTGCGCAACGCCAGCAGCCATGAGCCGAAGATCCTCAGCCACAAGCCCTGGACGCACCTGTCAGATCACCTGCCATTGGCGGTCGAAGTACATCTGTGATGCGTCTGATCTGATCTCTACCTGTCATTTGTGACAGTAGATACCCCAAAAAACACCTGCTACGGTGCTCCCGTCCGTTTCGAACGAATCGTGCGGACAGGCCCCGTAGCCGTCGTTGCCCGAAAGGTTTTGCCTTCCTGATGATGTCTCGCAACTCGCGCTGCCGATGCACTTGATGCCTTGCCCTGCTGGCAAGACACAGGGTGCCGATTCTTACGCGGAGACGAGCATGAAGCTTTGCAAAGAACTGCCCAACTACCGTTACAGCGCCTGTGCCATTTCCATCTGGCTCTGCATGGGCTGGTCACTGCCCGCTAACGCGGCTTGTAACCTCACCCCCTCCCCCGGCAACGACAACTTCGTCTGCGACAGCGGCAACAGCGGGCCGCTGACTGACCTTGCCGGTAACAACAGCCTGAGTTTTCCCGCCAATGGCAGCGGCTCGATCACAGGCAATGTGACCTTCGGCGCCGGCAACGACACCCTGGGCATGAATTCCGGCGTCATCACCGGGATCGTCAATCAGGGCGACGGTAGCGACACGTTCAACATCAGTGCCGGCCAGGTCACCGGGGCGGTGAACCAGGGTAATGGCGTCGATACCTTTGTCATGAGCGGCGGGACCCTCCAGTCGCTGGCCCAGGGCGACAGTCGCGACTTTTTCGAGATGAGCGCAGGCACCATCACGGGCGCCTTCGAAGACGGCGACACCGCCAGGATGACCGGCGGCAGCATCGGCCGGGTCGACATGAAGCTCGATAACAATCTGTTCGACATGTCTGGCGGGCAGATCCTCGGCAATCTGGTCACCGGGTTCGGGACTGACACCATCATCGTTTCCGGTGGACGGATTGGCGGCAACATCAGTGTCAGCGGTGGCAACGACAGCATTACGGTGACCGGCGGCGAAATCGTCGGCGAGATCCGTACCAGCGTGGGCGATGACACATTGACCTGGGAAGGCGGCGGGATCATCCGCTCGGCGATCCTGATGGGAGATGGCAATGACCAGGCAACCCTGCGCAATCTCAATGACACCATCCTGGCCCAGACGCCGACCATAGATGGAGGCAACGGCAGCGACCTGCTGACCTTCGATAACACCACGTCCAGCGGCGCTGCGCGTTACACCAACTGGGAAACCGTCAACCTGGACAAAGGCTCGCGGTTCGACTTCGACGGCAACTTCGTCCTGGGTGACAGCGACACTGGCAGCGGCGTGTTCAACATCGACAGTAGCAGTGTCGTGACTTCGACCCAGGGCAGCCTCACCCCGTTTACCGCAGGTCAGCGTGCGACGCTGAACAACGCCGGGGTCATCGACCTGAGCAGCGGCAATAGCCGCACCAGCGACACCCTGACGGTACAGGGCAACTATGCGGGCAACGGCGGCCAGTTGTGGGTACAAAGCGTCCTGGGCGATGACAGTTCCCCCAGTGACAAACTGGTGGTCAAAGACGGCACCTTGACCGGCACCACCTCGATTACCGTCAACAACCTGGGTGGCACGGGTGCGGCAACCCTGCAAAACGGCATTCAGGTTGTCCAGGCCCAGGGAACGGCCATCAGCGACAGTGGCGCCTTTACGCTAAGAACCCCGTTATCGGCCGGCGCTTTCGATTACCAACTGTTCAAGGGCGGCGTCACCGCTGGCAGCGAAAACAGTTGGTTCCTGCGCTCATCCGTAGTGGCCGCGCCAGTGGTCGAGGTGCCCAATCCGAACCCCGCCTTGCCACCGATTCTGGTTCCACCGCTTGTGGTGCCCAACCCGGATCCTGCCTTGCCACCGATCCTGGTAGCACCGGTCGCAGTGCCCAACCCGGATCCCACCTTGCCACCGATTCTGGTTGCACCGGTCTCGGTGCCTAACCCCAATCCTGCCTTGCCACCGATTCCGGTACCCCCGGACGCGGCGCCGCTCGCGACGCCGGTAGCGGCCGTCGGCTCGCCGCCATTGCCGGTCCCTGAACCCGGTGCAGCGCCCATTCCCCTGTACCGTCAGGAAGTCCCGGTCTGGTCCGTATTGCCACCGGCGGCCGCGCAGCTGGCCCTGACGGCGCTCGGCACCTTCCATGATCGACAGGGTGACCAACGACTGCTCAACGAAACCGGTGCCTTTGGTGCGGGCTGGGGTCGGGCCTACGGGAAAAACTTCGACCAGACCTGGGCCGGTACCGTCACGCCACGGCTCGACGGCTCGCTGAACGGGTTCCAGGTGGGCAACGATCTGTTCGCTTCGCAAACGTCCACCGGGCAAACCCAGCGCACTGGTTTTTTCGTCGGTCACAGTCGCTTGCAGGGTGATGTCGACGGTTTCAACCAGGGTTTCCATGACCAGCGCGCCGGCAAGGTCGAGTTGCAAGGCGACAGCCTCGGGCTCTACTGGACCCTGATCGACCCCAAGGGCTGGTATGTCGATACCGTGGCCATGTACACCTGGCTCAACGGCGACAGCCACTCCGACCGTGGTCTGAAAATCGACAACGACGGCCACGCCACGACCCTCTCGGTCGAGGCCGGCTACCCCTTTGCAGTGGCAGACAATTGGGTGCTCGAACCTCAGGCACAGGTCATCCATCAGCAGGTTAAGCTGAAGAGTCAGGACGACGGTATTTCCAGGGTGTCGTTCGATTCCGACCCGGCCTGGACCGGCCGCCTCGGCGCCCGGCTCAAGGGGCGGTACGAGGTCGCGGGCCTGCCGTTGGAACCTTACCTGCGCGCCAACCTGTGGCACACAATGTCGGGAACGGACACCGTGACATTCGGCGACAGCACCGAGATCAAGACCGAACAACGCACCTCATCGGCCGATCTGGGCATCGGTGCCATCCTCACCCTTGCGCCCGCTGTGAGCCTGTATGCCAATGCCGATTACAGCAGCAATATCGACAGCAACCCCTTGCGTGGAATGAGCGGTAACGTGGGAGTCAGGGTGAGTTGGTAAGCCTCGAAAACGGCTCTAGCTCGCGAGTTTTTTGACGTTTCAACCAATAAACAAGAACTTAGGGAGGCGTCGTAAATCAGTCACTTATATGATCTGAAATACCCCTACCATTTATCGGCCATTTTCTTGACGCAATGGCAGGGGTCTTCTTGACTTCACGGTACTACCCCGGAATCACCATCAGGACCAACCGCCGCCACCCGTGAAAACGGGCAGGCGTCGGCTTGCCCTAATTCCTTCGGTCGCCCCTCACTCGGGGTAGGAGAGACGCCAGAGCGAGATACCGCATGCGATTGCAAGGTAGACCTCCATGAAGACTTCATTCACCTCACAAGAGATCCGCGTCAGTATTTGCACCGTTTCCAGTACCCTGCTGTTGTGTTCGTCGATGGAAGTGCAAGCCTCCCCCGCCGAGGAAGAAACGACCCCCTGGTATCGCCAGGATATCCCCGTGCTCACCTTGCCCGCACTCGCCAGCTCCTATCCCGGCCATTTCAGCCCGATTGCCGATACCCGAAGTTCCAGCCTGACCGTCGAAGACGCCGCGCCCGGTGCCTGGGATCAACTCTATGGCCAGGCCTCGCGCCAGGCACAAACCGATGCCCTGGCCCAGGGTTTTTCCATCCCCGGCTCCGGCGAACACAAAAGCCCGGCGCTTGTGACCCTGCGAAGCAATAGCGGTCATACACAACGGGTCGGCCTGATCGGCGGGACTGCAGAGTTCCACGGCACCGGCAACGGCTTGATGACCAATCGCGCGCAATCGGACCCGCGCAACGACACCCTCAACCTGCAAGGGCAGAGCCTCGGCGCCTACTACAGCCTGACCGGCCCACAGGGCTGGCACGTCGATCTGTCGGCCAGCGGTGGTCGGGTCAACGGTTACAGCCGCAATGAACAAGGCGCCCGACAAATTACCGAAGGCAGTGCGGTGACGCTCTCGGTCGAAGGCGGGTTCCCGATTGGCATCAGTGAGAACTGGGTGGTCGAACCCCAGGCGCAATTGATCAATCAGCGCATCACCCTGGATACGCCCTATGCCGGTTCCGGCAACGCCTCCTCCAGTGACCTCTCCTCGTGGAGCGGCCGGGTCGGTGCCAAGTTGAAAGGTAGCTACGACATCAACGGCCTGCCCATTGAACCCTATGTGCGCACCAACTTGTGGCACACGGTGTACACCGGCAATACCGTTTCCCTCGACCAGGTCGACAAGATCAGCAGCAGCCGCAACTCCTCGACGGTCGAACTGGGCTTGGGTCTGGTCGCCAGAATGACACCCACCGTGAGCCTGTACGTCAGCGCCGACTACAGCAGTGATGTGGATGACAATGATTTGAACGGGCTGATTGGCAGCCTCGGGGTAAGGATGCGTTGGTGAGGGAAACTGCCGGTACTCAGCAGTTCCCAACGCAGGCGCTTCGCGGGCACGTCGTATCGCCCGCGAAGACGGCGCCTGATCAGCCTTGCGGGCGCAACATCAACACCGCCAACGGCGGCAGATTCAACGCCAGTGACAATGCCTGCCCATGGCTCGGTGTTGCCTCGGCCGTTGCCCCGCCACTGTTGCCATAGTTGGACCCGGCATAGATCGACGAATCGCTGTTGAACACCTCGCTCCACTGCCCGGCAAACGGCACGCCGACGCGATAGGCCTCGCGCGGTACCGGCGTGAAGTTGGCCACCACCAGGATCGGCTGGCCGTCCTTGCTCCAGCGCATCCAGGCGTAGACGCTGTTGATCGCATCGTCGCCGATCAGCCACTGGAAGCCCTGCGGCACGTCGTCCTGCTCGTGCAGCGCCGGCTCTTCGCGATACAGCCGGTTGAGGTCGCTCACCAGCTTCTGCACGCCTTTGTGCTCGGAGTACTGCAACAGATACCAATCAAGCTGCTGGTCGTGGTTCCACTCGCGCCATTGGCCGAACTCGCAGCCCATGAACAGCAGTTTCTTGCCCGGATGGGTCCACATGAAGCTCAGGTAGGCCCGCAGGTTGGCGAATTTCTGCCAACGGTCGCCGGGCATCTTGTCGATCAGCGAGTGCTTGCCGTGCACCACTTCATCGTGGGAGATCGGCAGGATGAAACGCTCCGACCAGGCGTACACCAGGCCAAAGCTCAGTTCGTTGTGGTGATGGGCGCGGTACACCGGATCTTGCTGGATGTAATGCAGCGAATCGTGCATCCAGCCCATGTTCCACTTGTAGGCAAAACCCAGGCCGCCCTGTTGCGTGCCCTGGCTGACACCCGGCCAGGCCGTGGACTCTTCGGCGATCACCAGCGCCCCGGGGGCTTCAAGCGCCACGACGTCGTTGAGATGACGCAGGAAGTCGATGGCCTCAAGGTTCTCCCGGCCGCCATGGCGATTAGGCACCCACTCGCCGGCCTTGCGCGAGTAGTCGCGGTACAGCATCGACGCCACCGCATCGACCCGCAGGCCATCGACGTGGAAATGCTTGAGCCAGTGCAACGCCGACGCCAGCATGTAGCCGTGCACTTCGGTGCGGCCGAGGTTGTAGATCAGGGTGTCCCAGTCCTGGTGAAAACCTTCCTGGGGGTTGCCGTATTCGTACAGCGCGGTGCCGTCGAACTGGGCCAGGCCATGGGTGTCGGTGGGGAAATGCGCCGGCACCCAGTCGAGGATCACGCCGATGCCCGCCAGGTGGCAGGCATTGACGAAGGCGGCGAATTCGTCGCCGGTGCCGTAGCGGGCGCTGGTGGCGAATTGCGAAAGCAATTGATAGCCCCAGGAACCGCCGAACGGGTGCTCCATGATCGGCATCAGCTCGATGTGGGTGAAGCCCAGTTCTTTCACGTACGGAATCAGGCGCTCGCCCAGCTCCGGCCAGGTGTACTGGCGGGCGACTTCGCCCAGGTCATCCAGCTCGCATTGCCAGGAACCGGCGTGCAGTTCGTAGATCGACAACGGCGCCGTCGGTCGTTGACGCTCGCCGCGGGACGCCATCCAGTCCTGATCCTGCCAGTCGATCTTCAAAGGCGGGGCGACTTTCGAGGCGGTGTCCGGTGGCAGGCTGGTGGCCAGCGCCATGGGATCGGCCTTGAGGGGCAGGATCCCGTCCTTGCCGAGGATTTCGTATTTGTAGGCCTCCCCTGCTTGCAGGCGTGGAATGAACAGCTCCCAGACACCGGTGGGGTGGCGCAGGCGCATCGGATGACGACGACCGTCCCAGCCGTTGAAGTCCCCCACCACCGACACCCTCCTGGCGTTCGGTGCCCACACGGCGAAGCGCACGCCATCGACGCCATCCACGGTCTTCAACTGGGCGCCCAGGGCGCTGCTCAGATCGCGGTGGTTACCTTCGGCGAACAAATACAAATCCATCTCGCCCAGCAGCGGGCCAAAACTGTAGGGGTCTTCGGCAATCTGCTCGCCACCGGCCCAGCGGGTTCGCAACAGATACGGCTGTGCCCGTTGGAAATGACCGGCGAACAGCCCGGGGGTCTGTGTCGCTTCAAGGTTGCCCAGTTCTTCCCCGGACTCCTTGTCCACCACCTGCACGCTCAAGGCGCCCGGCAGATAGGCCCGGATGAATTGTCCGCCGGCGCCATCGCCGTGGGGACCGAGAATGGCAAAGGGATCGCGATGCTCGGCGCGTACCAGCGCATCGATATCCCGCGCTTTGGGTAGCAGCGCTTCACTGTGATGATGACCCGTTTCCTTGTTCGAGAAACTCATGACTACTCTCCACCAAGATCGGAAAAGGGTTTAAGCCCACTCAATAATCCATATAAACCGTGCAACGGCACGGGCAGCCAACCGGGGCGATTTTCCGCCTCGTAGGCCACTTCATAAGCCGCCTTCTCCAGACCGAACAATGCCAAAGCGGCATCTTCGCCTTCAGGATCTTGCCACGCATGGCCAAGCGTAGCTGCCGCCAGCCGATAAGCGTGGATAAATGCCTGTTTTGCCTCACTCAAATAACGATCGCCGACCCGCTGGCGAGCTGCCTGGGCCTGGTCGGTGTTATCAACGTTGTGCACATTGATGGTCATGGCCGCCGCGTAGTCGAAGGAACGCAACACGCCGCTGACATCCTTGTACGGGCTGTGCTTGCCTCGACGCTCCGGCAGCGGACGTGCCGGTTCGCCTTCGAAGTCGATCAGGTACGCATCGCCCTTGATCACCAGCACCTGGCCCAGGTGCAAGTCGCCATGCACACGGATCCGCAGGCCACCCGCCGTCTTTTTCGCCAGCTCCTGGACATGGCCGAGTATGGCCTTTTTATGGTCCAGTAAACGGCTGACCAGGGTTTTGTCCGCCGGGTTCAGTTCATTTTGATGCTGCTTGAGCAACTTCAACGCATGCTCGATTTGTGCCACCACATCCTTGCCCGTCGCCAGCGCATCCTTTTGCGTGGTGATGTACGGATCAAAGTCGGGGTTGTCGCTCGACGCCGCCAGCACCTTATGCATTTCACCCAGGCGCTGGCCGAGCATGGCAGCGAAATCCTTCAATTCGCCAAGGGCGTTGTAGTGCTGCTCCTGCTCGGACATGGCATCGGCGAGCTCGTCGCGCAACGCCCGCTCCAGGTTGTTCTGGGTCCATTCCCAGGCATCACCCTGGTTGCTCAGGTAGCCCTGGGCGATCATCAGCAGGTTGTCTTCGCCCGCTGCATCCCGACGCACCACCGAGCCCAGCAGAGGCGAGATATTGGCGAAGCCGGCAGCGGTCAGGTACGCGCTCATTTCCAGTTCCGGGTGCACGCCGGATGCGACCTTGCGAATCAGCTTCAACACCAGGCTATTGCCGACCACCACCGAACTGTTGGATTGCTCGGCGGACAGGTAACGCACATCCGACTCCGCCGTCAGGCCCAGTTTGGCAAGCTGCGCAGTGGGTTCGAAACGGATCTCGCCGCCGTCCGACGGTAGCACCCTGTTGTCGTGCATGCCTTGCAGCACCGTGCGGATAAAGTTTTCCAGGCTGAAGGCATCCGTGATCAGACCGACCTGCGGGCCTCGGCGCACGCGCGACAGAGCCAGTTGCTGGGGTAATGCGGCGCCCATCTGGTCTTCGGTAATGAAGCCGAACGGCAGTTGATAGCGGCTGGTCACGCCTGCGCTGGTGACTTCGATTTCACTCAACAACACCGGGTGCTGCGCATCGCCGAAACGCACGCCGTAGGCCAGGTTGACCTGTTCGATGGCCGCGTCCTTGCCGGCGAACCAGCGGCGGTTCTGCAGCCAGTTCGGCAGGATGGCCTGCTCCAGGGTGGAGCGCGATGGTGCTTCGAGCAGCTCTTCCATGCGTTTTTTCAGCACCAGGGTGGTGAAATCCGGCAGGCTTTGCGCCGGTTCCACGTGCCAACTCGGCATCTGGTTCTCCGCGGCGAGGCCGAACCAGTAGAAACCGTAAGGCGCCAGGGTCAGGAGGAAACTCAACTGGCCAATGGGCGGGAACGCGTTACCGCCGAGCATCTCCACCGGCACCATGCCAACGTACGCCGACAGGTCCAGCTCCACGGCTTGGGCGCTGCGCGAAACGTTGGCCACGCACAGGATGACTTCGTGCTTGCCGTCCGGCCCTGTATATTCGCGGGTATAGGCCAGCACCCGGCGATTGGACGGCGAGAGCATTTTCAACGTGCCGCGCCCGAACGCCTTGGACTGCTTGCGCACCGTCAGCATGCGCCGGGTCCAGTTCAACAGCGAATGCGGATCACCGGCCTGGGTTTCGACATTGACCGACAGGTAGCCGTATTGCGGGTCCATGATCGGCGGCAGTACCAGGCTGGCCGGATCGGCACGGGAGAACCCGCCGTTGCGGTCGATCGACCACTGCATTGGTGTGCGCACGCCGTCGCGATCGCCGAGGTAGATGTTGTCGCCCATGCCGATCTCGTCACCGTAGTACAAGGTCGGCGTGCCGGGCATCGACAGCAACAGGCTGTTGAGCAGCTCCACGCGCCGGCGATCACGCTCCATCAGCGGCGCCAGGCGCCGGCGAATCCCCAGGTTGATCCGCGCGCGACGGTCGGCCGCGTAGTAATTCCACAGGTAGTCACGTTCCCTGTCGGTGACCATCTCCAAAGTCAGCTCATCATGGTTGCGCAGGAAAATCGCCCATTGGCAATTGGCCGGGATCTCCGGTGTCTGGCGCAGAATATCGGTGATCGGAAAACGATCTTCCTGGGCCAGCGCCATGTACATGCGCGGCATCAGCGGGAAGTGAAACGCCATGTGGCATTCGTCGCCGTTCAGCCCGGACTTATCGGTGTCGCCGAAATACAGCTGAGTGTCTTCCGGCCATTGGTTGGCCTCGGCCAGCAACATGCGGTCCGGATAATTCGCGTCGATTTCGGCGCGGATCTGCTTGAGCACGTCGTGGGTTTCGGGCAGGTTCTCGTTGTTGGTGCCGTCGCGCTCGATCAGGTACGGGATCGCGTCAAGGCGCAGACCGTCGATGCCCATGTCGAGCCAGTAGCGCATCACCGACAGTACGGCCTTCATGACCTGCGGGTTGTCGAAATTCAGGTCCGGCTGGTGCGAGTAGAAGCGGTGCCAGAAATATTGGCCGGCCACCGGGTCCCAGGTCCAGTTGGATTTTTCGGTGTCGAGAAAAATGATGCGGGTGCCATCGTACTTTTGGTCGTCATCGGACCAGACGTAGAAGTCCCGGGCTGCCGAGCCCTTTTTCGCCTTGCGGGCGCGCTGGAACCACGCATGCTGATCCGAAGTGTGGTTGATGACCAGTTCGGTGATCACCCGCAAACCACGCTTGTGCGCCTCGGCAATGAAGCGCTTGGCGTCGGCCATGGTGCCGTAGTCGCTGTGGACGCCCCGGTACTCGGCGATGTCATAACCGTCGTCGCGGCGTGGCGAGGGGTAGAACGGCAACAGCCAGATGGTATTGACGCCGAGGTCGGCAATGTAGTCGAGTTTGGCGATCAGACCGGGAAAATCGCCGATTCCGTCGTTATTGGAGTCGAAATAGGATTTGACGTGAACTTGATAGATGACCGCGTCCTTGTACCAGAGCGGATCCTTGATGAAAGTGGCTGCCTTGGGTTTCTTCGCCATTTGAAACTCCTGTTGAATTCGAATTAACCACTACCCCTGTAGGAGCCGGCTTGCTGGCGATAGCGGTGCGGCAGGCACCATCCAGTTGTCAGATGCACCGCCATCGCCAGCAAGCCGGCTCCTACAGGTGTCGGTGGTGTATCTAAGAGGTAGTAATCCGCCAGATCCCGAACGGCTGATACGCCGGGTCCAGGCGCATGAACTGGTACTTGCCGTGCCAGGTCCAGCGATGGCCGCTCATCAAGTCCTCACCCTGGGTGCTGGCGTCATCGGGCAAACCCATTTCCCACAGCGGCAACTCGAAATTCGCCTCTTGCGGGTTATGAGGGTCGAGGTTGACCGCCACCAGAATGAAATTGCTGCCATCGGCACTGCGCTTGCCGAAGTACAAAATGTTGTCATTCCAGGCGTTATAGACCTTCAGGCCCAGATGAGTTTGCAGTGCCGGGTTTTGCCGGCGAATGCGGTTGAGCTGGGCGATCTCGGCGATGATGTTGCCGGGGGCATTGAAGTCCCTGGGGCGGATCTCGTACTTCTCGGAGTCGAGGTATTCCTCCTTGCCCGGTACCGGCGCCGACTCGCACAGCTCGAACCCCGAATACATGCCCCACAGCCCCGAACCCATGGTCGCCAGCGCTGCGCGTATCAGAAAACCGGGACGCCCGGATTCGTGCAGGAACGCCGGGTTGATGTCCGGTGTATTGACGAAAAAATTCGGCCGGTAGCATTCGCGCCACGGCGATTCATTGAGTTCGGTGAAATAGGTCGCCAGCTCGGCCTTGGTGTTGCGCCAGGTGAAGTAGGTATAGCTCTGGGAGTAACCGACCTTGCCCAGCCGCGCCATCATCGCCGGGGTGGTAAAGGCTTCTGCGAGGAAAATCACCTCTGGATACAGCGCGCGAACGTCGGCGATCAGCCATTGCCAGAACGGCAGCGGCTTGGTGTGCGGGTTGTCGACGCGAAAAATCTTCACGCCCTCCTGCACCCACCCTACGACGATGTCGCGCAGTTCGACCCACAGGCTGGGGATCGCCTCGACGGCATAGAAGTCGACGTTGACGATGTCCTGGTACTTTTTCGGCGGGTTCTCGGCGTATTTGATCGTGCCGTCGGGCCGCCAGTTGAACCAGCCCGGGTGCTGCTTGAGCCATGGATGGTCCTGGGAGCACTGGATGGCAAAATCGAGGGCGATCTCCAGGCCGTAGTCCGCAGCCGCCGCCACCAGTCGCCGGAAGTCTTCGCGGGTGCCCAGCTGCGAATGAATCGCCTCGTGCCCGCCCTCCTCACTGCCAATGGCATAGGGGCTGCCTGGATCGTCCGGCCCGGCCGTCAATGAGTTGTTTGGCCCCTTGCGATAACTGCGGCCGATCGGGTGGATCGGCGGGAAATACAGCACGTCAAAGCCCATGTCCTGGATCATCGGCAGCCGTGCATGCACATCGTTGAAGGTGCCGTGGCGCTTGGGATCGTCGGTGATCGAGCGCGGGAACAGTTCGTACCAGCTGGCGAATTGCGCGAGCTGGCGCTCGACGTCCACCGGGTACTCCGGGCTGAGGCTCAGGTAGGCACGATGATCGGCCTGTGCCATCAACTCCGCGCTGCGCTGGTGCAGGAACAACGCCACCTGCTCGGTTTCGAGCAGGCCCGACAGTTCATGGTGCAAGGCTGCCAAATCTTCGCTGAGCTGCCCTTCGGCGCGTTCGGCCGCTTGCTGAACGTGCAGTCGGCCTTCCTGCAGCTCAAGGCTGACGGGTACCAAGGCGGCATGCTTTTTTTCCAGTTCGTAGCGAAAGCTGGCGAACTGGTCGATCCAGGCTTCGATGCAGAACACATAACGGCCCTGGCTCTCGACCCGAAATTGGCCTTGCCAGCCGTTGTTGCCCAGTTCGGCCATGACCTCGCTTTGCCAGACCTCATCGCCCTCGGCCCGCCAGCGCACCCGCACGGCCAGTTTGTCGTGACCGTCGGCGAACACCTTGCTGGTCACCACCACGTCCTGGCCGACCACGGCCTTGACCGCAAACTGCCCGCCTTCGAGGGTCGGCAGGGTATTTTCAATCACGATTCGCGGCAGTAACAGTGCCTGTGAAAGCGGCATGTGCGGGTTGTAGCTCAGTTCATTCGGTTTTTCAGCAGTCATCGAGCATCACTCCTTTACGCCCCATGGACGCTCTTGTGTCTGGTGTCTGATGTCTGGTTTTCATCCCGCCGGGCACTTCACCCTGGAATGAACTCACTTAGGTTCCGAGCGCCGGCCGCCGGTAAAAGTTCAGCAGGATCTGCCGGGAATCAAATCCTCCACGCAGTGGTCAACCAACTTAAGCACGACTCACGCCATGTGCCACTGGAGAGATGAACAATGAACAACCCATTCCCGGCCGAAACCCCCGATCCGAACATCGATAACCCGGTGATTCCACCCAGCGATCCGCAGCCTGTACCCGAACAGGATCCGCCTGGCAGCAACCCGCCACCCAGGGAAGAGCCACCGACGACCATGCCACCGGTGATTGTTAACCCTGAATGAAGACAGTTGATCGTTCCCCTGGCGCGCTGGGGGAATGATTGCGGGAAAGCACCCCGAACACGAGCCCTACGACGAAGCAAACTGTAGGAGCGAGCTTGCTCGCGAAGGTCGTGAACGATGACGCTGGTAGCCTGACACTCCGAGGCGGTCTCGGGTTTTTCGCGAGCAAGCTCGCTCCTACATTGGGTCTTTGTCTTTATCGATCAGCTTCACGATCCTCGGCATCACGCCAAGAATCAGCAGCGCCAACAACGTACTGAGCACCGCCGTCGCCTCCCGCCCCAACCCGGCGGACACGCCAATGGCGGCGGTCATCCACAGTCCGGCGGCGGTGGTCAGGCCTTTGACGTGGCCTTCGTCGCCTTCCTGGTTTTTCAGGATGGTGCCGGCGCCGAGGAAGCCGATCCCGGCGATCACGCCTTGCACCACCCGGCTCATGGCGTCGGCCTGGGAGCCGGACATCTGCGGTACCAGCACGAACAACGCCGCACCCAGCGCCACCAGCATGTGCGTGCGCACCCCGGCGGCCTTGCCCTTGTGCTCGCGCTCGAACCCGAGGATGCCGCCCAGCACCGCCGCCATCAGCAGGCGCACGGTGATGCGGGTCAATTGCGAGGCATCGCCGATGTCGGCGAACTCCGCTTGCAGGGTCACCCAGACTTCATGCCACCAGGCGTTCATTGGCGCATTCCCTTTTGAAAAAGTGATGGAGGATGGACCACATCAACCATTAATCAGTTGCACAGAACGATGCTCGCCGCCGATAGCCTAATGCTGCATCAGTCGTAAAAAACAAGGATCACGTCATGACCGTACGCATCGAGAACGAGACCTGCTTCTTTATCACCGAAAACGGCGAGGAAATTCGCCTGTGCCCCGATGTGACCATCATCACCGATAGCGCCAAAGCAATGTCGGCAGTCGACCTCGAAGGCCAGCGCATCTACATCACCGAAGCAGAAGCCGACGCTTTGACCGTAGCAGGTGCGGTGGACGGTCGCCGGCATTTGAAGGCCACCGACAGTGATTCGGTGATTTGACTGACCCGGATCAACAAGGCCTGCAAGCGTGTGATATAGCCGCCCACGCCCCGCCGCGACAGGTGCTTCAACTTGTCGCAGGCCGGGCTGCCGCGAGCATCTGATCCGGTTTTTAATGCAATACCTGAGTCTGTTATGCAAACAGATCGCCGCTCATAGTGCTTCTGCCTGATGGAGGCTGATGAGCGAAAGACCATGAGCGATAGAATCCCCGTCCGAACCGTAGAAAGCGCCCCCTTAGTACAGACTTTCGAGCCTTCGCGACCAAAGATGAAGGCCAAGTCCAGCGACAACCTGATCCACACCCGCAGCTTCACCGGTCTGTTCCGAACCCTGCGCATCAGCGGCGCGGGTGTTCTGTTCCTGCTGTTCTTCGGCACCGTTTGGCTGAACTGGGGCGGTCGCCAGGCGGTGCTCTGGGACCTCTCCGAAAGCAAATTCCACATCTTTGGCGCGACCTTCTGGCCGCAGGATTTCATCCTCCTCTCGGCACTGCTGATCATTGCCGCGTTCGGCCTGTTCGCGATCACCGTGTTCGCCGGCCGGGTCTGGTGCGGCTACACCTGCCCGCAAAGCTCCTGGACCTGGATCTTCATGTGGTGCGAGAAAATCACCGAAGGCGAACGCAACCAGCGCATCAAGCTGCAAGCGGCGCCCTGGGGGCTGAACAAATTCCTGCGCCGCTCGGCCAAGCACAGCTTGTGGCTGGCGATCAGCCTGCTCACCGGCTTGACCTTCGTCGGCTATTTCACGCCGATCCGTCCGCTGGCCGAAGAACTGCTGACCCTGCAGATGGGCGGCGTCAGCCTGTTCTGGGTGCTGTTCTTTACCGGCGCCACCTACATCAATGCCGGCTGGCTGCGTGAAGCGGTGTGCATGCACATGTGTCCGTACGCGCGATTCCAGAGCGTGATGTTCGACAAGGACACCCTGACCATTTCCTACGACGTGGCCCGTGGCGAGAACCGTGGCCCGCGCAAGCGCGAGGTCAAGCCGGCCGAGGTCGGCCTGGGTGACTGCATCGATTGCCAGCTGTGCGTGCAGGTGTGCCCGACCGGCATCGACATTCGTGACGGCTTGCAGATGGAATGCATCGGTTGCGCCGCGTGCATCGACGCCTGCGATTCGATCATGGACAGGATGGGCTACGAGCGCGGGCTGATCAGCTATACCTCGGAGCATCAGTTGCAGGGCGGCAAGACTCACCTGTTGCGGCCACGGTTGATCGGTTACACCGCCGTGCTGCTGGTGATGATCGTTGCACTGGTCATCGCGCTGATGGAGCGGCCGATGGTGTCGCTGGACGTGAGCAAGGACCGCGGCCTGTTTCGCGAGAACAGTCAGGGGCAGATCGAGAACATCTACAGCCTCAAGGTCATCAACAAGACCCAGCAACGCCAGGACTACCACCTGGCCCTGGTCGACGGCGAGGGCTTCCAGTTGCAGGGCAAGACCGAGCTGAGCCTGGCACCGGGCGAGATTGTCGATGTGCCGGTGTCGGTGGCGATGACCACGGAACGGCCAGGCAGCAGCTCGCAGAGCATCAGCTTCAAGGTCGTCGACAGCGATGAGCCAAGCGTCTACAGCGTGGCCAAGAGCCGGTTTGTTGCGCCGATGAACCGTTAAGGCTTTAGACTGCGGTGCGCCATTCGCGAGCAAGTCGAATCGTCGAACCGCCGCTCCCACATGAACGCTGCAATACCTGTAGGAGCTGGCTTGCCAGCGAAAAAGTCACCTCGGTTTCTTGAATGACACCAATCCAGGCTAACGATGAAACGCTACGAAAAATTCGCCGATGAAATCGCTGAACTGATCCGCACCGGCGTCCTCGGGCCCGGTCAGCGCGTGCCGTCGGTGCGCTACGCCAGCCAGACCTACGGGGTCAGCCCCTCGACCGTGTTCCAGGCCTATTACCTGCTCGAACGGCGCGGCCTGATCCGCGCCCGCCCGCGCTCCGGCTACTTCGTCAACGCCCATGCGCCACGGCCGTTTTCCGAGCCGGAGATCAGCAGCCAGGTCAATGAATCCACCGAAGTCGACGTCAGCGAACTGGTGTTCTCGGTCCTCGACTCGATCAAGGACCCGAACACCGTCGCCTTCGGTTCGGCGTTCCCCAGCCCGACCCTGTTTCCACTGCAGCGGCTGTCGCGCTCGCTGGCCAGCGCCAGCCGCGACATGGACCCGCGCATGGTGGTCACCGACATGTCGCCGGGCAACCCGCAACTGCGCCGGCAGATTGCCCTGCGCTACATGGTCGGCGGCCTGATGCTGCCCATGGAAGAGTTGCTGATTACCAACGGCGCCCTGGAAGCGCTGAACCTGTGCCTGCAAGCCGTGACGCAACCCGGCGACCTGGTGGCCATCGAAGCCCCGGCGTTCTACGCCTGCCTGCAAGTGCTGGAGCGCTTGAAACTCAAGGCCGTGGAAATCCCCGTGCACCCGCGGGACGGCATCGACCTCGGCGTGCTGGCGCAAACCCTGGAACGCCATCCGATCAAGGCCTGCTGGTGCATGACCAGCTTCCAGAACCCGATGGGCGCGACCATGCCCGAAGCGAAAAAACGCGAACTGGTGGAATTGCTGCGCGTTCATCAAGTGCCGTTGATCGAGGACGATGTCTACGCCGAACTCTATTACGGCCAACAGGCGCCCAAACCGGCCAAGGCTTTCGATACCGAAGGCCTGGTGATGCATTGCGGCTCTTTTGCCAAGAGCCTGGCCCCGGGTTACCGCATCGGCTGGGTCGCCGCCGGACGTTATGCGCAGAAGATCGAACGGCTGAAACTCATGACCTCGCTCTGTGCCTCGATGCCGGCCCAGGCCGCGATTGCCGATTACCTGCAACACGGCGGTTATGACCGCCATTTGCGCAGGTTGCGTTACGCCCTGGAGGAGCAGCAAAGCGCCATGCTGTCAGCCATTGCCCGCTATTTCCCGGCGCAGACCCGTGTCAGCCAGCCGGCTGGAGGATACTTCCTCTGGTTGGAACTGCCCGAGCAGATGGATTCGTTGAAGTTGTTCCAGATGGCGTTGGCGCAAGGGATCAGCATTGCACCGGGGCCGATTTTTTCGCCGACCCAGCGCTTCAGGAATTGTATTCGGTTGAACTATGGCAGCCCATGGGATGAGGCTGCGGAGAAGGCGATGGAGACGTTGGGGCGGATAGTCAGATCATTTTAAAAGCAAAGATCGCAGCCTGCGGCAGCTCCTACGGGCAGGCTGCGATCTTTTGATCTTGATCTTTACCGGCCACCACCCAAATCGACAAAGGTCCCCGTCGCATAGGACGCCTTGTCCGACAGCAACCACACAATCGCCTCCGCCACTTCGTCCGGGCGCCCGCCACGGGCCATGGGAATCGCCGACTCCAGCTTGCTGACCCGATCCGGATCGCCGCTCAGCGCATGGAAATCGGTGTAGATGTAGCCCGGTCGCACCGCGTTGACCCGAATCCCCTCACCCGCCACTTCCTTGGACAAACCGATGGTGAAGGTGTCGAGCGCCCCCTTTGAGGCTGCGTAGTCGACGTACTCGTTGGGTGCGCCCAGACGCGAGGCCACCGAGGATACGTTGACGATGCTGCCGCCCTGCCCGCCGTGCTTGGGCGACATGCGCAGGATGGCGTGCTTGGCGCAGAGTACGGGCGCCAGCACATTGGTCTTGAGGATCTTGAGGATGCGGAATTCGGACATCTCGTCGACCCGGGATTTTTGCCCGACGGTGCCGGCGTTGTTCACCAGCGCCGTGACCCGGCCCAGCTCGCTGTCCACCCGGTTGAACAAGGCGATGACTTCGTCTTCGATGCTGACGTCGGCGCGCACCGCGATGGCTTGGGCGCCCAAAGCGCGGACCTGGTCCAGCACCGTTTGCGCGGCCTGCTCATCGGCCTGGTAGTTGATGCAGATCCGATAGCCTTGTTTGGCAGCCAACAGCGCCGTAGCGGCACCGATGCCGCGACTCCCGCCGGTGATGACGATGACTTTTTCCATGCAAACTTTCCCCCTTTCAACCCTATGCAGTCGGGGGGAAGAATAACCGCCATTGGCGGATTTTGCATGAAACCCTCATCGGTCCGGCCGGATCAAGCCAAGGCCAACTGCTCGGCGCGGTGGATTTCTTTCATGAAGCGTTCGGCTGGCAACGGGTGCCCCAGCAGATAACCCTGCAACGAATCGCAACCGAGCTGGGTCAGGAAGTCCTGCTGCGAGCCCGTTTCCACGCCTTCGGCGACGATCCGCAAGCCCAGTGCCTGGCCGAGGGCGACGATGGCCGATACGATCGCGGCGTCATCGCTGTCACGCTCCAGGTCGCGTACAAAACCGCGGTCGATCTTCAGCTCGTTGGCCGGCAGGCGCTTGAGGTACATCAAGCTCGAGTAACCGGTACCAAAATCATCGATGGACAGGTCAACGCCCATGTCCGACAGCTCCTGCAACACCGTCATGCTCGCATCGGCATCGCTCATGGCCGTGGTTTCAGTGATTTCCAGAGTCAGGCTGTTGGCTGGCAAACGGTGCGTGGCCAGCGCCTTGGCGACGCTCTGCACCAGGCCCACATGGCAGAACTGCAAGGCCGAGAGGTTCACCGCGATGCGCCAATCGGTGTAGCCCAGCACATACCATTCGCGCATCTGGCGGCAGGCTTCGTTGAGCACCCACTCACCGATAGGAATGATCAGCCCGGTCTTTTCCGCCAGTTCGATGAATTTGTCCGGCAACAGCATGCCCTGGGTCGGGTGCTCCCAGCGCAACAACGCTTCGGCGCCCACCGGGCGGCCGTTGTTGGCATCGAACTTGGGCTGGTAGTGCAGGCTGAACTCTTTCTGCTCCACGGCATTGCGCAGGTCCTGGAGCAATTGCAGCTGCTTGCGCGCATTGCTGTTCATCGAGGCATCGAAAAAGCTGTAGCCGTTCTTGCCCGTGCCCTTGGCGTGATACATCGCCGCATCGGCGTTCATCAGCAATTCGTGAGCGGTCTGGCCATTGCCCGGATACAGGGCGATGCCGACGCTGGCGGAGATCTGCAAATCATGATCGGCCACCCGGAACGAACGGCCGATCAGGCTGACCTGGCGGGCCGCGAGGTTCATCGCGTCGTCCGGCTCGCTCAATTGCACCAGCAGCACGAACTCATCGCCGCCGATGCGCGCCAGGGTGTCCTGGCCACGCAGATCCTCGCGCAGGCGCAGGCTGACTTCGCGCAGCAACTGGTCACCCATGTGGTGACCGAAGGCGTCATTGACCGGTTTGAAGCCATCGAGATCGATGAACATCAACGCCAGACATCCCCCCTCGGTGTCGACCCTGGACATGCCCTGATCGATGCGATCGGCCAGCAACACGCGATTGGGCAGGCCGGTCAGCGTGTCGTGCAGGGCCAGTTGGGTCAGTTCGCGATTGGCCTCGGTCAACGACTGGGCAAGGTTGGCGGTCCGGGCTTCCAGGCGCGCATCGAGGATCGAGGTCAGCAAGGCGATGCACAATACCGCCAGGGTGGTGATCAGGACCAGGTTGTCGAGGCCATTGCCGCGCAGGCCATTGACGGCTGCGCCGCAAAAACTGCCCTCAGGAAATTGCGCGGCGGCCATGCCGGTGTAGTGCATGCCGACAATGGCAATGCCCATGATCACCGCCGCGCCACCACGGATCAGGCGCACATAAGGTGTGTGCTGGCGCAGGCGGAACGCAATCCAGAGTGCAGCGCCCGAGGCGCCAACCGCTATGCACAGCGACGCGCCGAACAGCGTCGGGTCGTAATCGATGCCCGGCTGCATGCGCATGGCCGCCATGCCGGTGTAATGCATGGCACTGATCCCGGCACCCATGACCAGCGCACCGAACGCCAGCTGCCAGGCCGGCAACCGCGCCTGGCTGACCAGCCACAGGGCGAAACCGCAGGACAGGATGCCGATCAGCAGTGACAGCAAGGTGATGGGGAGGTCGTATCCCAGGTCGATAGGCAACTTGAACGCAAGCATGCCGATGAAATGCATCGACCACACCCCGACGCCCATGGCAAACGCCCCGCCTGCCGTCCACCAATGCACCGCCCGGCCCTTGGCCGTGGCAATGCGCCCGGTCAGGTCCAGTGCGGTGTAAGAGGCGAGGATGGCCACACAAAGCGAAATGATTACCAGCGTTGGGGAATAACTACCGATGAGCATGAAGATGTCTCGTTATCACCCCCGTACTGCTTCCGTTCTCGGAGGTATAAATCCGGCGATTGTACTGATTCCAAATGAGAACGCACTCACAAAATGAGCAAAAGGCCAGCAAGGCGATGAAACGCTTGTTTTAAGGTTTTACATTAACTCCGTCCGCACTCGTGCCCCCCTGTAGGAGCCGGCTTGCCAGCGAAGGCGTCCTCGAACCTTGCGCCAGTCTTTCGGACGTCTTCGCTGGCAAGCCAGCTCCTACAGGTTTTGCGGTGATACATAGATCTTGTGGCATAACACACCCCCCTGTAGGAGCTGCCGCAGGCTGCGATCTCTTGACGTTGCCTTTAAAAATCAAGATCAAAGGATCGCAGCCTGCGGCAGCTCCTACAGTTGACCATCCCACCCGCCACCCAGCGCCGCAATCAGCTGCACACTGGCAATCAGGCGGCTCTGCAGCAGGTCCAGGGTGCTGCGTTCATTGCTCAATGCCGCGGCCTGGACCACCACCACATCCAGGTACGCGATCACCCCCGCCTTGTACTGGTTCTCGGTCAGGCGCAACGACTCGCGGGCCGCGTCCAGCGCCTGTTGGCGCACCACGGCTTCGTCCTGCAGCACCTTGAGCTGGACCAGGTAGTTCTCCACCTCGCGGAAGCCATCGAGCACGGTCTGACGGTATTTGGCCACGGTTTCGTCGTAGGCCGCTTCACTGCGGTCCACTTCCGCCGACCGCTGGCCGCCGTCGAACAAGGTCATGGCCAGTTGCGGGCCGACCGACCAGAAACGGTTCGGCAGGCTGAACAGGTCTTTCGAGGTGCTGCTGCTGTAACCGCCGTTCAAACTCAGGGTCAGGTCCGGGTAATAAGCGGCCTTGGCCACCCCGATGTTGGCGTTGGCGGCGATGACCGAGCGCTCGGCCGAGGCTATGTCGGGGCGGCGTTCCAGCAGTAGCGAAGGCAGGCTCAATGGCACCGCCGGCAAGGCCGGGATGGTCTGGGTTTCCGCCAGGCTGAATTCGGCCGGCGGCAAGCCGATCAGCACGGCGATGGCGTTTTCCAATTGGGCACGTTGCCAGATCAGATCGACCATGTCCGCCTCGGTGCCCTTGAGTTGCGTCTGCGCCTGGGCCACCGCGTCCTTGCCGGAAACCCCGGCGCGGTACTGGTTTTCGGTCATCTTCAGCGAGCGCTGGTAGGCCGCGACGGTCGCCTCAAGTAAACGCTTCTGCTCGTCGATCACCCGCAATTGCAGGTAGTTCTGCACCAGTTCCGACTGCTGGCTCAAGCGCATCGCCGCCAGGTCGGCAAAACTCGCCTGGGCATTGGCGGTGTCGGCTTCCAGCCCGCGGCGCAACTTGCCCCAGACATCCGCTTCCCAACTGACCCCGGCCTGGGCGGTGTAGGTGTCACGAATACCACTGGAGGAACTGGTCAGGCTGGAGCTGCTGCTGCCGGTGCCCTGGCTGGAGCGGTTTTTCCCCAGGGTCAGGTCCACCGTCGGAAAAAACGCACCCCGGGCGCTGCGCACCAGGGCCTGGGCCTGGCGGTACTGGGCTTCGGACTGGGCGACGGTCTGGTTGGCGCTGTTGAGCTTGTCGATCAGGCCATTGAGTTGCTGATCGCCGTACAGCTCCCACCACGCACCGCGAGCCAGGGAATCGCTCGGATTGGCCTGGCGCCAGCCGGCCGCTTCCTTGTACTGCGCAGGTTCCGCGGTTTGCGGGCGCTGGTAATCCGGGCCGACGGCGCAGGCACTGAGCATCGCCACGCACAGCGACAGGCTCAGCAAGCGCGAGCCACGGGCGGTGATCAGCGGTGTAGCCAGGTTGAACAGCGAACGGTCAGTCATAGCGGAGTTTCCAGGGCAGCATCGGTACGCACCCCACGCCAGCGGTTGAAGCGATGGCGCAGTTTGTCGAGATAGAGGTAAACCACCGGGGTGGTGTAAAGGGTCAGCACCTGGCTGAAGATCAGCCCGCCGATGATGGTCAGGCCCAGCGGCTGGCGCATTTCCGCCCCTTCGGCGCGGCTCAGCAACAGCGGCAAGGCGCCGAGGATCGCGGCCAGGGTGGTCATCAGGATCGGCCGCAAACGTTGCAGGCAGGCATTGCGAATCGACTCCAGCGGTGCCATGCCCTGATGGCGCTCGAGCTGCAACGCCAGGTCGATCATCAGGATGGCGTTTTTCTTCACCACGCCGATCAGCAGGAACAGGCCAAGCAATGAGATCAGGCTGAACTCACCGCCCAGGGCATAAATCGACAACAGCGCGCCGACACCCGCCGAAGGCAAGGTCGAGAGAATGGTCAGCGGATGAATGTAGCTTTCATACAGCACGCCCAGCACCAGGTACACCGCCACCAGCGCGCCGAGGATCATCCATGGCTGGCTCTTCTGGGTCGCGGCAAAGGCATCGGCGGTGCCGGCCATTTTCGCAATGACGTCTTCGGGCAGTCCCACCGAGGCAATGGCCCGCTCGATGGCGGCACTGCCCTGCTCCACGGTCACGCCTTCGGCCATGTCGAAGGCAATGCTTTCCGAGGCGAACTGGCCTTCGTGGCTGACCCGGTCGTCTGCCAGGCTGTTCTCGTAATGGGCGATGGTCGACAGCGGTATCCGCGCGCCGTCCGCGGTGATCACCTGCACCTGCTTGAGCGTGATCGGGTCCTGGGCGTACTTCGGATTGACCTCCATCACCACCTGATACTGGTTGAGGCTGTCGTAGATGGTCGAGATCTGGCGCTGGCTGTAGGCGTTGTTGAGCACCGCCGTGACCATGTCCATGTCCACCCCAAGGCGCTTGGCCTGGTCGCGGTCGACGATCAGCGTCACCTGCTGGGCACCCCGCCCTTCGCGGGCATCGATCGCGGTCAGTTCGGGCAGCGCCTTGAGGGCGGTCACCACTTTCGGATACCACTCGCGCAACGCGCCCAGATCCCCGCTTTGCAGGATGTAGGAGTACTGCGACGAGGTCTGTTCGCGGCCACCGCCAAACTGCAGGTCCTGGTCGGCCATCAGCATCAGTTGCGCGCCGGCGACCTTGGGCATTTCCTTGCGCAGGCGTTCGATGACCTTTTGCGCGGAGATACTGCGCTCCTTGATCGGTTTCAGGCGCACCAGCATGAACGCGTTGTTGGTGCCGTTGGTGCCTCCGATGAACCCGGCGACGCTTTCCACCGCCTCGTCCTTGAGCACGGCGCGGCGGAAGATCTCCATTTTCGGCTGCATCACGCTGAACGACAGACCATCGTCGCCGCGCACGAAACCGATCAGCTGACCGGTGTCCTGCTGAGGAAGAAACGTTTTAGGAACAACGATATACAACGCAACGTTAACGCCAATTGTCACAAACAGACTGAGCAGCGTCAGGCGCTTGTGACGCAGCACCCAGTCGAGGCTGGTGGCGTATTTGCCGACCATCCAGTCGTTGGCCCGCCGGCTCCAGCGCTGCAGGCGGTTTTCCTGGCCCGGTGTGTGTGGCTTGAGCCAGCGGGCACAGAGCATCGGCGTCAGGGTCAGCGAAACCACCAGCGACACCACGATCGCCGCCGCCAGGGTGATGGAGAATTCGCGAAACAGGCTCTCGATGATCCCGCCCATGAACAGGATGGACAGGAACACCGCCACCAGCGAGACGTTCATCGACAGCAAGGTGAAGCCGACTTCCTGGGCGCCGAGGTACGCCGCCTTCATCGGCCGAACCCCCGCGTCGATGTGCCGGGAGATGTTCTCCAGCACCACGATGGCATCGTCCACCACCAGCCCGGTGGCCAGGATCAACGCCATCAGCGACAGGTTGTTCAGCGAGAAACCGTAGAGGTACATCACGGCAAAGGTGCCGACCAGCGACACCGGCACCGCCAGGGTCGGGATCAGCGAGGCGCGGAAGTTGCCGAGAAACAGGAACACCACCAGGATCACCAGGGCCACGGCGATCAGCAAGGTCATTTCCGCTTCGTGCAGCGTGGCCTTGATCACCGGCGAGCGGTCCATGGCCAGGTTCAGCTTGACGCTGGCCGGCAGTACGGCCTGCAACGCCGGTAACTGGGCCTTGATCTCGTTGACCGTCTCGATGATGTTGGCCCCGGCCTGGCGGTTGATCACCAGCAGCACCGCCGCATCGTCGTTGAAGAAGCCACTGTTGTAGCGGTCCTCGACGCCGTCGCTGACCTTGGCCACGTCCTTCAGGCGCAGGGCGGCACCGTCCGCGTAGTGGATGATCAGCGACTCGTAGTCCTTGGCCTTTTCCAGCTGGTCGTTGGCCTGCACCTGCCACAGCCGCTGGCCATCCTCCACCGAGCCCTTGGGCCGGCGCACGTTGGCATTGGCGATGGTGTTGCGCACATCATCCAGGGCCACGCCGTATTGGTTGAGCGCGTGGGGTTCGAGCTCGATGCGCACCGCTGGCAGGGAGCTGCCGCCGATCTGCACTTCGCCGACGCCCTGCACTTGCGACAGGCTCTGGGACAGGATGGTCGACGCCAGGTCATAGAGCTGGCCTTTTTCCAGCACGTCCGAGGTCAACGACAACACCATGATCGGCGCCTGGGACGGGTTGACCTTCTTGTAGGTCGGCATGCTGCGCATGCCGCTGGGCAGCAGGTTGCGCGAGGCGTTGATCGCCGCCTGCACTTCCCGCGCCGCGCCGTTGATGTCGCGGTCCAGGTCGAATTGCAGGATGACCCGGGTCGAGCCCTGGCTGGAGCGGCTGCTCATGGTGTTGACCCCGGCGATGGCGCCGAAGGAACGTTCCAGCGGCGTGGCCACGGTGGAAGCCATGACTTCCGGGCTGGCGCCAGGCAGGCTGGCCTGGACCACGATCACCGGGAAGTCCATCTGCGGCAACGGCGAAACCGGCAACAGGCCGAAACTCACGCCGCCCAGCAGCATGATCGCCAGGCTGAGCAACATGGTTGCCACCGGGCGCTTGATGAAAGGACCGGAGAGGTTCATGGCTGCTCTACCGCTTCCACGGCTTCAGGCTTGCGACCCCAGCGCCGACCGAGGCGGTCGAAATACAGGTAGATCACCGGCGTGGTGAACAGGGTCAGGACCTGACTCAACAGCAAGCCGCCGACCATCACCAGACCCAAGGGTTGCCGCAATTCCGCGCCGGAACCGGTGGCCAGCATCAACGGCACCGCGCCGAACAAGGCTGCCAGGGTGGTCATCAGGATCGGCCGGAAACGCAACAATGCCGCCTGATAGATCGCCGTTTCCGGGTCCATGCCCTGGTTGCGTTCGGCGTCGAGGGCGAAGTCGATCATCATGATCGCGTTCTTCTTGACGATGCCGATCAGCAGGATGATGCCGATGATCGCGATCATCCCCAGGTCATTGCCGCTGAGGATCAACGCCAGCAAGGCGCCGACCGCCGCCGAGGGCAAGGTCGAGAGAATGGTGATCGGGTGGATGTAGCTCTCGTAGAGCACGCCCAGCACGATGTACATGGTCACCACCGCCGCCAGGATCAGCAGCAAGGTGCTCGACAGCGACGCCTGGAACGCTTCGGCCGCACCCTGGAACTGGGTCTGCACGCCAATCGGCATGCCGATGTCCTGCTGCACCTGTTCGATGATCTCGACCGCATGCCCCAGCGCCACGCCGGGGGCCAGGTTGAACGACATCATCACCGCCGGGAACTGGCCGATATGGGTGATCGCCAGTTGCGCCTGGCGCTCCTCGATATGTGCCAGGCTGGACAGGCGCACCTGCCCGCCATCGGTGGTCTTGACGTGGATCTGGTCCAGCGCCTGCGGACCGATCTTCTCGCCGGACTGCGATTGCAAGACCACGCGGTATTGGCTGGCCTGGGTGTAGATCGTGGAAATCTGCCGCTGCCCAAAGGCGTCGTACAGCGCATCGGTGATGTTCGACACCGACACCCCGACCCGCGACGCGGCGTCGCGGTCGATCACCAGGTAGACCTGCAGGCCCTTGTCCTGCAAGTCGCTGGCCACGTCGGTCAGCTCCGGCCGTTGGGCCAGGGCTTCGACCAGACGCCCGCTCCACAGGCTGAGCAGTTCGGAATCGGGCGACGACATGCTGAACTGGTACTGCGTGCGGCTGACCCGATCTTCGATGGTCAGGTCCTGCACCGGTTGCATGAACAGGCGGATGCCCACCAGTTTGTCCAGTTCCGGCTGCAAGCGCGCGATCACTTCAGTGGCGCTCAGGTCGCGGTCGCTGTGTGACTTGAGGTTGATCAGCAACCGACCGCTGTTGAGCGTCGAGTTGTCGCCGTCGACGCCGATGTAGGACGACAGGCTCTCGACCGCCGGATCCGCCAGGATCACCTTGGCCAGCTCCTGCTGCCGCTCGCTCATCGCGGCGAAGGAAATCGACTGCGGTGCTTCGGAAATGCCCTGGATCACCCCGGTGTCCTGCACCGGGAAAAAGCCCTTGGGCACCACCATGTACAGGAACACCGTCAGCGCCAAGGTGCCAATGGCCACCATCAGCGTCAGCGGCTGGTGCTTGAGAACCCACTTTAACTTTCGCCCGTAAGCCGCGATCATCCAATCAATTGCTGCGCCACTGGCGCGGTAGAAACGGCCTTGCTCTTCTTCCTTTGGCTCGCGCTTGAGCAATCGCGCGCACATCATCGGCGTCAGGGTCAGGGACACCACCAGGGAAATCAGGATGGCCACCGCCAGGGTGATCGCGAATTCGCGGAACAGCCGCCCCACCACATCGGCCATGAACAGCAGCGGGATCAGCACGGCGATCAGCGACAGGGTCAGGGAAATCAGGGTGAAACCGATCTGCTTGGCGCCCTTGAGCGCCGCGTTCAATGGGCTGTCGCCCTCTTCGATGAACCGGGAAATGTTCTCCAGCATCACGATCGCATCGTCCACCACGAAGCCGGTGGCGATGGTCAGGGCCATCAGGGTCAGGTTGTTGACCGAAAAACCGGCCAGGTACATCACGCCGAAGGTGCCGATCAACGACAGCGGCACGGCCACCGACGGAATGATCGTGGCACTGGCCCGGCGCAGGAACAGGAAGGTGACCATCACCACCAGGGCGATGGCGATCAGCAGTTCGTGCTGCACGTCGGTGACCGAGGCGCGAATGGTCTGGGTGCGGTCGGTCAACACGGTGACATCGAGGCCGGCCGGCAGGTTGTCGGTGATGCTCGGCAGCAAGGCCTTGATCCGGTCCACCACTTCGATCACGTTGGCCCCTGGCTGGCGCTGGATGTTCAGCAACACCGCCTGGTTTTCATTGGCCCAGGCCGCCAGGCGTTCGTTCTCGGCGCCGTCGACGATTTCCGCCACGTCCTTGAGCCGCAACGGCGCGCCGTTGGCGTAGGCCAGGATCAGGTTGGCGTAATCCTTGGGCGAGGTCAGTTGATCGTTGGCATCGAGCATCGACACCCGGGTCGGGCCATCGAAGTTGCCTTTTGGCTGGTTGACGTTGGAGGCGCCGATCAGGGTGCGCACGTCCGACAGGTTCAGGCCGTTGGCCGCCAGGGCCTCGGGGTTGACCTTGATCCGCACCGCCTGGCGCTGGCCACCGGCAATGCTGACCATGCCGACGCCGCTGATCTGGGCGATTTTCTGCGCCATGCGGGTGTCGACCAGGTCGTTGAGCTTGGGCAACAGCATGGTCTTGGAGGTGATTGCCAGGGTCAGCACCGGGGTATCGGCCGGGTTGACCTTGTTGTACACCGGCGGTGCCGGCAAATCCTTGGGCAGCAGGTTGGTCGCGGCGTTGATCGCCGCCTGCACCTGTTGCTCGGCGACGTCCATGTTGATGTCGAGGCTGAAACGCAGGGTCAGCACCGAGGCGCCGCCGGAGCTGGTGGACGCCATCTGGGTCAGGCCGGGCATCTGCCCGAACTGGCGCTCGAGCGGCGCGGTCACGGCGCTGGTCATGACATCCGGGCTGGCGCCGGGATACAGGGTCATGACGCGAATGGTCGGGTAATCGACCTGGGGCAAGGCCGACACCGGCAGCAGGCGATAGGCGATCACGCCGGCCAGGATAATGGCCAGCATGCTCAGGGTGGTCGCAACCGGGCGAAGGATGAACAGCCGCGAGAGATTCATGCGCCGCCCTTTTTCGCCTTGTCGGCAGGTGCCGGTTCAGTCGTGGTGGCCGCGGATTTGCCCTGCAGGTGGCCGGCGGGGTTAGTCGGCACTTGCTGCGGGTCGTTGACCACTTCCACATCGCTGCCGTCCTTGAGGCGGTCGGTGCCCTCCAGCACCACCCGATCACCGGCGGACAGGCCTTCGGTGACCACGGTGTTCTCGCCGTCGCTGGCACCGATCTTCAACTGACGGATCTTGACCTTCTTGTCGCCATCCAGGGCATAGACGAAGGTGCCGTTGGTGCCGAACTGGATCGCTGCGGATGGCGCGAGCACCACGCCTTTGAGGGTGTCCGCCAGCAGGCGCACATTGACGAACTGATTGGGGAACAGCGCCTGGTCGCGATTTTCGTAGCGCGCCTTGAATTTCAGGGTGCCGGTGGTGACATCGATCTGGTTGTCCAGGCTCTGCAGCACGCCGGTGGCCTGCAGCTTGGTGTCGCCACGATCCCAGGCCTCGGCCGGCAGCTTGGCACCGCTGCGATAGCGGGCCAGCACCACGTCGAGGCTGTTTTCCGGCAAGGTGAAGGCCACGCTGATGGGTTGGGTCTGGGTGATGATCGCCAGCGCGGTGGTGTCGTTGGCCGCCACCAGGTTGCCGACGTCCAGCTGGCGCAGGCCGACACGCCCGGCAATGGGTGCGCGGATGCGGGTGAATTCCAGATTGAGCTTGGCGTCGTTGACCGCCGCCTGGTTGGTCTTGACCGTGCCCAGGTACTGACCGACCAGTGCCACGGCGGTGTCCAGGGTTTGCTTGGCGATGCTGTCCTCACGGTACAGGCCGGTATAGCGCTCGACATCCACCTGGGCGTTTTTCAACTGTGCCTGGTTCTGCAGCAAGGTGCCTTCAGCCTGGAGCAAGGCGTTCTGGTAGGGACGCGGGTCTATTTCAGCCAGCAGGTCACCCGCCTTGACCATCTGCCCTTCCTCGAAATAGATCTTCATCAACTCACCACCGACACGGCTGCGCACGTTGATGGTGTTCAGCGCCGTCACCGTGCCCAGCGCCTTGTAATACAGCGGGAAATCCCCCGTGACCGCCGGCGCCACACGCACCGGCACAGGCCCTGCCGCGCCGCCAAACCCCGGCCGCATCCCGCCTGACCTGCCGGTGTGCCCGGCCACGGCTTTTTGCCCCGCACCCTCTTTCGGCGCAGCGCTGCCCGGCCAGAATTTCCAGCACAGGGCGGCGATGACCAACAGGACAAGCAGGCCAAACAGCCAGCGACGAGGACTACGGGAAGCGGAGGATTGCATTGAGTGATCAACCATTGGGCGCGTGGGCTTGTTTTACATGAGGCTGAACGATAAGCACTGGTGGGTCATAAGCAAAGCGCCTTTACCGGCAATTTACCTTCGGCTTACGTAACAGGAGAGATATCCAACATACTGAAACACAAATGAAAACGGCCTGGACAGGGCCAGGCCGTTAACAATTGTAATGCTTTACTTACTTCAGAGCGGCGAGCGCGGCTTCGTAGTTAGGTTCTTCAGCGATTTCCTTGACCAGCTCGCTGTGCAGCACGTTGTCGTTTTCGTCCAGTACCACCACGGCACGGGCGGTCAGGCCTTTGAGTGGGCCGTCAGCAATGGCCACGCCGTAGTTCTCGATGAACTCGGCACCGCGCAGGGTCGACAGGTTCTGCACGTTTTCCAGGCCTTCGGCACCGCAGAAGCGAGCCTGGGCGAACGGCAGGTCAGCGGAGATGCACAGCACCACGGTGTTGGCGACATCGTTGGCCTGGGCGTTGAACTTGCGCACGGAAGTGGCGCAGGTCGGGGTATCGACGCTTGGGAAGATGTTCAGCACTTTGCGCTTGCCGGCGAAGTCTTGCAGGGTGACGTCGGACAGATTGCCGGCCACCAGGGAAAAGGCTGGCGCCTTGGAACCGGCTTGTGGCAGTTGGCCGTTGACTTGAACCGGGTTGCCTTTAAGAGTGACTTGAGCCATGAACGGAGTCCTTCTGAACGTTGGTGGTGGAGAATTTTGAAGAGGCAGAAGTTAACCACGAAATTGTCCGACGACCTATGGCCAAACATAAATTGTCATGCTTCGGCGCACAGAATTGCATACAACCCTTGACCCGCCCCTGCCCCCCTGTTTCCTGTTTCCCTGTAGGAGCTGCCGAAGGCTGCGATCTTTTGATCTTGATCTTCGAAGCGATAAAGTCAGGTCAAAAGATCGCAGCCTGCGGCAGCTCCTACAGGGATCGGTGTGTACCCAGGAATTTGTTGGTACAGCGTTGTCGATTTGGCCGGTGATCGTTCGACTATAACTGAACCATCCAAATCCAACGGAGACTCCACCATGCGTTTCATGATCATCATCAAAGCCAGCCAGGACTCCGAAGCCGGCATCATGCCCGGCACCGAACTGCTGACCGCCATGGGCAACTACAACGAGGAACTGGCCAAGGCCGGCATCCTCCTCGCCGGCGAAGGCCTGCAGCCGAGCAGCAAAGGCGCCCGCGTGCGCTTCGCGGGCGACAAGCGCACGGTCATCGACGGCCCCTTCGCCGAAACCAAGGAACTGATCGCCGGTTTCTGGCTGTGGCAAGTGAAGTCCAAAGAAGAAGCCATCGAATGGGTCAAGCGTTGCCCCAACCCGATGCCAGGCACCGAAGCCGAGATCGAGATTCGCCAGGTATTCGAATTGGAGGATTTCGGCGAAGAGTTGACACCGGAGTTGCGCGAGCAGGAAGAGCGGGCGTTCGGGCAGGGGAAAAAGAGCTGAAGGTTACAGCAAATACCCAGACGCCTCGCGCCTGCAGGTAGCAACCTCTTGCAGGCGCGAGCCTTGCCACCAAAGCGCGCCCCAATACGCCAGCTTCTAATTACTCCCCGCAACCCCCTGATTCGTATCAACTTTTTAGTACACAAAATTAATACGAACCCGCACACAAAACCAAAGAATTAACCCCTTCGACTAGCGAATCGCTGGTTAACTGCTAGCGTCTACAGACATATCCTACAGGCTGATAGGAAAGAGCTTACGCAGTAACGGCCGCCAAGTGCCGAGTCATCCAAATGAGCCACCAAGGAATCGGGGAATCATGTTGAACAAACCGGGGACGCGCGCCTTTTTTTTGGCGACCTTGCTTGCGCCTGTTGTTTGCGCCCAGGCGGATAACGCCGAGACCGCCAACAAAAGCAACAACCCGCTGAATTTCGCCCCGGGCATGAGCGCTCAGGACTACTACACCCCGAAGTACTACGACACCAACATCCATACCAATGACCTGCTGATACGCGGCACCCTGCCGATTGCGCCCAACGACTACATTAGCGTGCCGCAGTTGATACGCGCCACGGCGCCGATCAGTACCCACCCGGACCCGAACAGTGGCTACAGCACCGGCGAAGGTGACCTGAACCTGTTCGATATTTTCCTGGTGAAGACCGAAGGCGTGCAGTTGGGCATCGGCCCGATGATCACCGCCCCCACTGCCGACCAGGACGAGCTCGGTACCGGCAAATGGCAAGCCGGTCTGGCCGCGGTTGCGATCGACTCTTCACCCCGCGGCCTGTTGGGCGCGCTGGTGCAATACCAGAGCTCGTTCGCCGGCGACCACGACCGGCCCAACGTCGAAAGCGCAACGATGCAGCCCTTCATCATCCATAACCTGGAAAAGGGCTGGTACCTGCGCTCCACCGGCATCTGGACCTTCGACCTGAAGAACGACACCCACTACATCCCACTCGGTTTGGGTGGTGGCAAAGTGTGGAAGGACGGGTCCAATATCCTCAACGCCTTCATCGAACCGCAATGGACCGTCGAGAAAAAAGGCGATGGCATGCCGCAATTCACCCTGTTCGTCGGCCTCAACGCCACTTTCGGTAAATAAGGAATCCCCCGCCTATGCACGGTGCCATTCGCGCAGCCGGTTTCAGCCTGATGACGATGTTCGTCAGTTGCGGAGTGGGTGCCCAGGAACTGGACACCCGGATCGGCAAGATCGCCATGGAAGGCGAACTGCCCGCCCATGACGCCATTGCCAAACTCTATGCCGAACTGGACTTCCAGCAGGCGACCCAGAGTTATCTGTGGGCCTTGCCGCTGGTGTCCTACGCACAATGGCAGGAACAATTCCGCGACAAGCTGGGCGCCCACAATGGCGACCTGATGGTGCTCGACAGTTATGAAGACAAGCTTGGCGTCATCACCGCCAACGCCACCACACCCTACATCCTGGGTTTCGTCGATCTGAATGAAACCGGGCCGCTGGTGATCGAACTGCCCCCTGGCCCCACTGCGGGTGGTATTGGCGATTTCTGGCAACGGGCGATCATCGACATGGGCCAGACCGGCCCGGACAAAGGCAAGGGCGGCAAATACCTGGTGCTGCCACCGGGTGCCGAACCACCGGCCGATGCAGGCCAGTATTACCTGGCCAGGTCACAAACCATGAACGTGCTGGTAGGTTTTCGCGTGCTCGACCCCGACCCGGCCAAGGGCAAGGCACTGGTCGAGCAATTCCGGATGTACCCCTACGCCAAGCGTGCGGAGCCCAGCCAGACCAAACTGCTCTCCCCCGGCGGCAAAGCCTGGTCCGGCACCCAGCCACGGGGCATGGCGTACTGGGAGCGCTTGCACCAGATCATACAGAAAGAACCGGTCAACGAACGTGATCGCTTCTACATGGCCATGCTCGCGAGCCTTGGCATCGAGAAGGGCAAACCGTTCAACCCGACCGATGTCCAGCGCAAGGCCCTGGAACAAGGTGCACAAGTCGGCGAGCTGATTGCCAAGGCCAACACCTTCGCCAAGCGCTTTCCCGGTGCCCAGTACTGGCCGGACCGGCAGTGGGACACGGTGTTGAACATCGCCGACCCTTCCCAGCGCGTCGCTTACTACGACCAACTGTGGGAACGCAGTGCCTGGTTCTACGAGGCGGTCACCAACACCAAGGGCATGGTTTCGAAAACCCCGGGCCTGGGCCAGACCTACCTCGGCGCCTACACCGATGCCAAGGGCAACTGGCTCGACGGTGCCAAGAGCTATCGCCTGCACGTCGGCGCCAACCCGCCGGCCAAGCAGTTCTGGTCGATGACGGTGTATGACATCGACAGCCGCTGCCTGATCGACAACCCGCAGCGCAAGGCCGACCTGTCGTCGCGCCAGGATCTGAAAAAGAACGCCGATGGTTCGGTAGACCTGTACTTCGGCCCTACCGCTCCACAAGGTTTCGAAAGCAACTGGGTACAAACCCTGCCGGGCAAACACTGGTTCAGTTATTTCCGCCTGTATGCCCCGACCCTGGCCTACTTCGACAAGAGCTGGAAACTCGACGACATCACGGCCGTGGAATGACGCCGCGTGTTCATTAAGGAAGTGTCATGAATAACCGCATTCTGTTATCCGCCCTTGTACTCACCTTGAGCAGCAGTGCCTGGGCCGATTTCACCGCCACCCCGGAAGAAGCACGGGGCATCGCCAAGGAGGCCTATCTGTACGGCTTCCCGGTGGTGGAGATGTACAAGACCCTCTACACCCAGGCCGTGGACAAGCAGAGCCCGAACTTCAAGGCGCCGTTCAACCAGATCGGCAACACCGCCAAGGCATTCACCGCCAAGGACACCGCGTTCGTCACGCCGAATGCAGACACGCCTTACTCCTTCGTCTGGATGGACCTGCGCGCCGAGCCGGTGGTGCTGACCCTGCCGCCCATCGAAGAGCATCGCTATTACTCGGTGCAATTGATTGACGCCTACACGCAGAACTTCGCCTACCTGGGCACCCGCAGCACCGGCAACAACGGCGGCCATTTCATGATTGCCGGCCCCAATTGGCAAGGCCGGCAGCCGCTGAACATCGACCGCCTGCTGCGCAGCGAAAGCAACATCGCCTACGCGCTGTATCGCACGCAGTTGTTCGATGACAAGGACCTGGCCAAGGTCAAGCAGATCCAGAAGGGCTACAAGGTTGAAACCCTCAGCCACTACGACAAGCAAAAAGCCCCGCCTGCCGCGCCGAAGGTCGATTGGCCGAAACCCACGCCGACCATGAGCGACACCCCGGACCTGTTTCGCTACCTGAATTTCATGCTGTCGTTCGCCCCGCCCCAGGACGTGGAAAAAGACCTGCTCGGGCGTTTCGCGAAAATCGGCATCGAAGCCAGTAAGCGGAGCAAGTCATGATCAAGCCTTACGTAGTGCGCTCGTTGTTAGCGCTGTGCCTGGTCGGCAGTAGTCCGCTGGTGCTCGCAGTCGAGGGTGGCGTTGGCCGGCCAATCACCGGGCAACAAGTGTTTTCCAATGCCGGGATCGTGCCGCCGGAACCGGGCTGGGTGATGTCCCTGACCAGCATCTGGTACGACGGTGATCTCAAGGGCAACTCTCAGATACCGATAGGTGGCGCAATCAGTACCGACCTGGACATGAAGGTGTCCTACACCATGGCCAACTTCACCCATGTCTGGGACACCGGCAAGGGTCGCTGGAACTACGCCTCGGCCATCGGCGTGCCGGTGCAGTACACCGACGTTACCGCGAGCATCACCGGCCCCCGTGGCCGTACCCTGGGCACCGAGGACAAGGCCACCCAGTTTGCCGACATGCTGGTAACGCCGATCGCCGCCGGCTATCACTTCGACGAGGTCAACCACATCTCGTTCTCGCTGCCGATCTACGTGCCCACAGGCGCCTACGACGTCGATCGCCTGGCCAACGCCGGACAGAACACCTACACCTTCATGCCCACCGTGGCCTTCACCCATCTCGACGGCAAGGGCGGCGAGTTCACCCTGTCCAGTGGGCTGGAGTTCTATACCGAGAACGACGAGACGGACTACCAGAACGGTGACCTCTTCACCCTGGACTTGCTGTGGACCCACGGTTTCGGCAATGGCTGGGCGGCCGGCATGGCCGCCGGTTACATCCAGCAGATCAACGATGACTCCGGGTCGGGCGCCTCCAGTGGCTTTCGCGGGCGTTCGGTCGGTGCCGGCCCGGTGATTGGCTGGACCGGCAAGTTCGCCGATGCCCAGGCCAACTTCAGCCTGCGTTGGGTGCCGGAGTTCGACACCAAGAACCGCCCTGAAGGCAACGGCGTCGCCGCCAACATGACCCTGGCGTTTTTCTAGGAGCAGACATGAGCGCACTCAACGACCTTAACGCCCTGCAAGCGAGCATCGCCGAAGCGGTGCTCGGCCAGGACCAGGTGATCCGGCAGATTCTCGTCGGCCTGCTGGCCAACGGGCACCTACTGCTGGAAAGCCTGCCGGGGCTGGCCAAGACCCGTACGGTGAAGGCGCTGGCCAAACACCTGGACGCGAAGATGAGTCGCATCCAGTTCACCCCGGACCTGCTGCCGTCGGACATTACCGGTGCCGAGGTGCTGCACCAGGTCGAAGGCAAGAACGAGATCCGCTTCCAGCCGGGGCCGCTGTTCGGCAACCTGATCCTGGCCGACGAAATCAACCGCGCCCCGGCCAAGGTCCAGGCCGCGTTGCTCGAAGCCATGGAAGAACGGCAGATCACCGTGGCCGGCAACAGCCATGCGCTGCCGGAACTGTTCATCGTCGTCGCAACGCAAAACCCCATTGAACAGGAAGGCACCTACCCGCTGCCTGAAGCGCAGATGGACCGCTTCCTGATGAAGGTGCTGCTGGATTACCCGAGCGCGGAAAACGAGAGCCAGGTGCTGCGCCTGCTGCGCGAGGAAGAAGTGGCGTTGGGTGCCAAGACTGCGCCGGTACAAGGCTTCGAGCTGTCCCAGGACGTGATCTTCGCCGCACGCCGGGAAGTCAGTGCGGTGCATGTGTCCCCCGCCATCGACCGCTACCTGATCGACATCATCAATGCCACCCGCCACCCGGCCGATTACGACGCCGACCTCGGGCGCTGGATCAACATCGGTGCCAGCCCGCGCGGCGGAATCGGCCTGGATCGCTGCGCCCGCGCCGATGCCTGGCTGCAAGGCCAGGACTTCGTCTCGCCGGACAACGTGCGCGCCGTGGTGCACCCGGTGCTGCGCCATCGCCTGCAACTGAGCTACGACGCGGTGGCTGACGGCGTAACGGCCGATCAGGTGCTCGACCGTCTGCTCGACAAAGTCGCGATTGCGGCATGAATGTCGACGGTCTGGTCTATGTCTCTCTGGCGCAATTGATGGCGCTGGAGTTCAAGGCCCGTGACCTGAGTTTTGCTGCCCGCCAACCTCAAGGCAGCATCCTGGCCGGCAACCATGCGTCGCGCCTGCGTGGCCGTGGCCTGAATTTCGATGAATTGCGCCGCTATCAGCCGGGGGACGATTTGCGTCATCTGGACTGGCGGGCGTCGCTGCGCACCGGCAAACCGGTGGTGCGCACCTTTACCGAAGAACGGGACCGCCCGGCGTTGATCGTCGTCGACCAGCGCATGTCGATGTTTTTCGGCTCGCAACGCAGCTTCAAATCCGCCGTCGCCGCCGAACTCGGCGCACTGGCGGCGTGGATGGTGTTCAACGCGGGGGATCGGGTCGGCGGGCTGGTGTTCAACGATCAGCGCATCGACAGCATCGCGCCCCTGCGCAGCCGCAAGCGCATCGAAGCCTTGTGCAGCCGCATCGCCCAGCAGAATCAGGAACTCAACGCGGCCAATGCCGACGCCGAAGGCGAAGACCAGTTGGACAAGGTTTTGCAGCAGTGCCTGGCGCTGGCCGGGCATGATCATCTGATCTGCATCGTCAGCGACTTTGCCGGCGCGGGCGAGCGCACTTTGCAGTTGATGCGGCAGCTGGCGGCGCACAACGATGTGATCGCCATGCAGGTCTACGATCCGCTGGCGCTGAATCTGCCCAGGAACGGCCGTCTGCTGATCACCCAGGGCCAGTTGCAGGTTGAACTGGCGGTGGAACGTCGCCAGGTGCACCAGCCGTTGGGTGACTTTCTCAGCGGTCGGCTCAAGGACGTGGCCACGCTGCTGCGACGCAGCCAGGTGCCGTTGATGATGTTCAGCACCGCCACCGAAGCTCACGAACAACTGCGCGCCGAGCTGGGCAAACGAGCGGGAGCACGGCGGTGAACCCGAATGTGCCGAGCATCGAGCAACTCAAGGAGATCGCCCTGCCCGCGCCGGTCAGTTACGCGCCGCAGACCTGGGGTTGGTGGGTGCTGCTGGCTGTGTTGGTGGTGGCGGTTGTGCTGCTGAGCGCGCGGCGCTATGTGCAATGGCGACGTGATCGTTATCGCCGTGAGGCCCTGGTGCGCTTGGCGCAGCTGCAAAAGCGCAGTGACGATCTGAATGCGTTGCGCGAATTGCCCGAGTTGCTCAAACGCACCGCGATCTCCATGCCGAACACATCCCCTGTAGGAGCTGGCTTGCCAGCGAAGGGGGCCTTGAGGCGTGCAGTGTTCTGGCGGCCGCCTTCGCTGGCAAGCCAGCTCCTACAGGGTCCCGGAGCGCTCGAGAATGCGGATTGGCAGGCCTTCCTGCAACGGCACAGTAAAGCCCTCCTGCCCGCAGATTTCAGCCAACAGCTTGCACAACTGGCCTATGCACCCGATGCCGTGTTACGCGCCATGCCCAACGAGCAGCGCCAGCAACTGTTCAACACCTGCAAACACTGGGTGGAGCATCACCATGTGGCAGCTTGATTACCCCTGGCTGTTACTGCTTTTGCCCTTGCCATGGCTGGGCTATCGCTTCTTGCCCGATTACCGTGAGGCGCGCAGCGCGGTGCGTGTGCCGTTTTTCGCAGCCATGAGCCGCGCGGTCGGCCAGGCGCCGAGTCAGGCCGGTACGCGCACCAATCACTGGCAGTTGCTGCTGAACCTGTTGGTGTGGGCGCTGTTGCTGCTGGCCGCGTCCCGGCCGGTGTACGTGGAACAACCCATCGAGCGCCAGCAACCGGTGCGCGACCTGATGCTGGCCATCGACATTTCCCAGTCCATGGAAACCACCGATTTCACCGACGCCAACGGCCAGCAGATCAATCGCCTGGCCGCGGTCAAGGAAGTGGTGCATGGCTTTATCGACAAACGCAAAGAGGATCGCCTGGGCCTGATCGTGTTCGGCAGCGGCGCGTACCCGCAAGCGCCCTTGACCCTCGATCACGCCAGCCTGTCGCTGTTGCTGGACGACACCGGCATCGGCATGGCCGGCCCCAACACGGCGATCGGCGATGCCATTGGCCTGAGCCTGAAACTGCTCGATCAGGCTCATGAGCAGGAAAAAGTGCTGATTTTGCTCACCGACGGCAACGACACCAGCAGCGCCATCACCCCGGATCACGCAGCCGAAATGGCCGCGGCCAAAGGCGTGGTGATCCACACCATCGGCATTGGCGACCCCGAGGCTTCCGGTGAAGCCAAGGTCAACTTGCAGGGATTGCAGCAGATCGCCACGGCCACCGGTGGCAAGTTCTTCCGTGCCGAAGACCGCAACGCCCTCGATCAGGTCTACAGCACCCTCGACCAGCTCACCCCGCATCAGGTGAACACCCTCAGCCATCAACCCAAACGAGATCTGTTCTGGTGGCCGCTCGGGGCGGCGATTGCCTTGCTCGCGCTCTATCACCTGATCGCCATGCTATCTCCTCGATTGGCCATCGCACGCCAGCGGCAGGAGGCCTGAGATGGAGATCAACCTCAGCGACTTCCACTTCCTGCGCCCACTCTGGCTGTTGCTGCTGCCTTTTGCGGCGTTGTTGCCACTGCTCTGGCGCCGCAGCCGCGACTTGCAGCGGCGTTTGCGCGGCAACATCGCCGAACACCTGCTGCCGCACTTGCTGATTACCCCGCAGGATCAGCAATGGCTACGCCCGGTGCACCTGGTCTGCGCACTGTTGATGATCGGTGCGGTTGCCGCCGCCGGGCCGACCTGGGAACAGGATCGCCCGGACTTCCTGGAGAACCGGGCGCCATTGATCATCGCCGTTGACTTGTCGCCGTCCATGGATGCCACCGACGTGCAACCGAGTCGCCTGGAAGCGGCCAAGCATAAGCTGCATGACCTGATCCAGCGTCGCGCCGGTGCGCGCAATGCGCTGATCGCCTACGCCGGCAGCGCCCACCTGGTATTGCCGCCGACGGACGATCCGGCCCTGCTCGACACCTTCATCCAGGCGCTGGGCACCGAACTGATCGGCAAACCGGGGAAAAACGTCGGCGCGGTGATCGAGCAGGCCAAGCGCCTGCTGGCAGCGGAAAAAACTCCAGGCACCTTGTTGCTGATCACCGACGGCGCCGACACCTCGGCACTGGCCGGCCTGGACAAACAACTGGCAGACAGCGCGCTGCAAGTGCTGATCCTCGCGGTCGGCAGCGAAGACGGCGGGATCATCCGCGATGCCAACGGCCAGCCGCGCACCGACAGCAATGGTCGCCCGGCGCTGGGCAGTTTCGATCAGGCCGCCCTCAAGCAACTGGCGTCAGCCCTGGATGCGCCGCTGGGCAGTCTGACACTCAATGACGACGACCTGGATTGGGTCGACCTGCACGCCCAGCAGCACTTCCAGTCGGCCAGCGATGAACAGCGCGAGCTGCACTGGAAGGATGCCGGTTACTGGTTGTGCTGGCCGCTGCTATTGCTGGCGTTTTTCAGCGTGCGCAAGGGCTGGAGTGTGAATTGGATGGCCGGTCTTTTATTGGCCATCGGTATTGGCTATCAACCGGCACCGGCACAAGCCAATGCGTTGACCGATGCATTTTTCACCCCGGACCAGCAAGGTCGCTGGGCCTTCGAGCACGAACACTTCCCCCAGGCCGCCGCGCATTTCGTCGACCCGTACTGGAAAGGCATCGCCGCCTACAACGCCGCCGATTTCGACCTGGCCCTGGCCAGTTTCGCGCGCCTGGAAACGCCCCAGGCGTATTTCTACCTGGGCAACATCTACGTGCGCCGCTTCAAGTTCGACCAGGCCATCGCGGCCTACAACCAGGCGCTGAAGTTGCAGCCGCAGTTCCCCGAAGCCACGGCCAACCTGGCCCTGGCCATCGCCCTGCAGAAAGACACCGAAGACGCGGAGAAAAACGCCCCTGAGGTCAAACCCGACGAAATCAAGATGGACAAGGCACCGGGCAAGGGCCAGGGCAAACAGGTGCAGACCGAACAGGCGGCGTCGGATGCCCAGTGGTTGCAGAACCTGACGACATCGCCGGCGAAGTTCCTGAAACAAAAGTTCAGTTTGCAGGATCAGGTGGGAGGCAGGCCATGATCATTCTCAAAGACCGAGTCGCCTCCTTCGCGAGCAAGCCCGCTCCCACAGGGGATTTTTGTACACCACAGATCCCTTGTGGGAGCGGGCTTGCTCGCGAAAGCGCCAGATCAGTCACCACAAAACTCGGTACCCTGCTCCTCTGCCTGATCAGCACCACCACCCTCGCCGCCGAACCCGACCTGCGCGTCCAGGCCACCCTGCAACCCGCCGACACCGCCATGGTCGGCAGCCTCGTCGAATTGCGCCTGGACGTACTCACCGACACCTGGTTCACCAGCGCCCCCACCCTGCCCGACCTGAAACTGCCCGGTGCACTGGTGATGCCGTCCGATGGCCACGCCGAGCACCTGAACCAGACGCTCGACGGCAAATCCTTCAACGGCATGCGCTACACCTACCTGATCACGCCAAACCTGGCCCAGGCCTTCGACATCCCACCGCTGACAGTGCGGGTCACCCCGGGCCAGGCCACCAGCGAGCTCAGCGCGCAAAGCCAAGCACTGCACTTCACCGCGACGCAACCGCCAGGTTTCCTGCCCGGCGAGCCGGTGCTGGTTGCGCAAGGGCTGCGGTTCAGCCAGAAGATCGTTGATTCGTCCTCGCCGCCCAAAGTTGGCGACAGCCTCACCCGAGAGCTTACGCTTCAGGCTGACGGTGCCCTGGCCATGTCGCTGCCGACACCTTCACTGGGCGATGTCAGCGGTCTGAGCCGATACCCGAAAACCCCGCAAATCAGCAATCTGGACGACGGGCGCGGCAACTTCACCGGCGGCCAGCGCATCGACAGCGTGACCTACCGCATCGACAAACAAGGCCAATACAACCTGCCGGCCATCGAGCTGAAATGGTTTGACGCCAGCAGCCAGCAGACCCGCATCGCCCAGGTCCCGGCCGTAAGCTTCGACGCCGCCGCCAACAGCGCTTACAAGCCCGTGTTCTCGATTACCGAAGACCTGAAAAAACTCGGTCAGGGCAATCGCCTGCACCTCTCGGGTGTTGCCCTGAGCCTGCTGGCGTTGCTGTCGGGCGTGATTTTGCTCGCCTGGTTTGCCCGCCCGTATGTGCACCGCGCGCACCTCGCCTGGCAGGCCCGCCGCCGTGCCCGCCACGCGGCGTGGCTGCAATCGCCCGACTACGCCTGGCGCCAGATCCCGGCGCAACTGGATGGCCAACCGCCACAACTGGGCGCCCTGTACCTGTGGACCCGCCGCAGCCGCAACGGCCTGAAGCTGACCGGCTTCGGCCCGCGCCTGCAAGCCTTCCTGCGTGCGTGCTACGGCCGCCAGCCGACCAAGGATCAGGCGCTGCACCAACTCAACGAATCCTTGACTACGCTGCATAGTCTGGCCGAACACAAGCAGGAATCACTCGCTACCGCACTGCGACCACTCAACCCCGTTCACGAGAAGGATGTCCCATGATGAGCTCCGTATCGCTGCGCCAACTGCACGGTTTCCGGTTTCTATTGACCCTTGCCCTGAGCCTGCCATTGCTGGTCCAGGCCGCCGAACCATTGCCGTCATGGAACGACGGCCCCTCGAAAAAGAACATCATCGAATTCGTGCAAGCGGTGACCGATCAGGGCAGCAAGGACTTCGTCAAACCCGAGGACCGTATCGCCGTGTTCGATAACGACGGCACCCTGTGGAGCGAGCAGCCGATGTACTTCGAGTTTCTGTTCGCCCTGGAAGAGGTCAAGCGCACCGCAGCGCAGCACCCGGAGTGGAAAACCACCCAGCCGTTCCAGGCCGTGCTGGAAAACGATCACAAGGCCCTCGCCGCCAGCGGCCTCGACGGCATGATGAAAATCTTCGGTGCGACCCACACCGGCATGACCACCGAAGCCTTCGACGACTACGCCAAGACCTGGCTGACCCAGGCCCGCCATCCGAAAACCGGCAAGCCCTACACCGAGATGATCTTCCAGCCGATGCTGGAAATACTCGACTACCTGCGCAGCCAGAACTTCAAGACCTACATCGTTTCCGGGGGCGACACCGGCTTCATGCGCGCCTTCGCCGAGAAGGTCTACGGCATCCCGCCCGAGCAGGTGATCGGCACCACATTCGTCACCACTTTTGAGTACAAGGATGGCCAGGCGTCGATCCTGCGCACCCCGAAACTGGCGCACAACGATGACGGGCCGGGCAAACCGGTGAGCATCGACGCCGTGATCGGCCGTCGACCGATTCTCGCCTTCGGCAACTCCGACGGCGACCTGCAGATGCTGCAGTGGACCGCGGCCGGGTCGGGCAAACGATTCATGGGGCTGGTGCACCACACCGACGCCAAACGCGAATGGGCTTATGACCGCCAATCGCAGATCGGTCGGCTGGACAAGGCGCTGGACGAAGCAAACAAACGTGGCTGGACCGTCGTCGACATGGCCGCCGAATGGCGCCGGATCTATCCGTTCGATGCCGCCACAACCGGGCAAGTGCAATAAGAAAGCGTAACGCAGGACTGCAATAAACGTTTGTCGTATTCAAGCGACGCCAATGAGCAAAAAGGAGCAAGTCTTATGACTCGCATACGCAAGTGGCTACCCAAACTCGCCCTGGTCGCGACGTCGGTGATGGCAATCTCGGCAACGGCCGGGGCTGCCGATAAACCCAACATTTTGGTGATATTTGGCGACGACATCGGCCAGACCAACATCAGTGCCTATTCCATGGGCGTGGTCGGCTACAAGACGCCGAACATCGACCGCATCGCCAAGGAAGGCATGATGTTCACCGACTATTACGCGGAGAACAGTTGCACGGCAGGACGTTCGTCGTTCATCACCGGGCAGACGCCTCTGCGTACCGGCTTATCCAAAGTCGGCGTACCGGGTGCACCGGTCGGCCTGCAAAAGCGTGACATCACCATTGCCCAGGCGCTGAAATCCCAGGGCTATGCGACCGGTCAGTTCGGCAAGAACCACTTGGGCGACAAGGATGAATACCTGCCGACCAACCACGGTTTCGACGAGTTCTTCGGCAACCTCTACCACCTCAACGCCGAAGAAGAACCCGAGCGTCCGTACTGGCCCAAGGACGACCCCGAGTTCGTCAAGGCCGTGTCACCCCGGGGCGTGATCCACAGCTTCGCCGACGGCAAGATCGAAGACACCGGTGCGCTGACCACCAAGCGCATGGAAACCATCGACGACGAAACCACGGCGGCGGCGCAAGCGTTCATCGAGAAACAGGCCAAGGCCGACAAGCCGTTCTTCGTCTGGATGAACACCACCCGCATGCACTTGTTCACCCACGTACGCGAGTCGATGAAAGGCCAGAGCGGCATGCCCGGCAACGACTATGCGGACGGCATGCTCGAACATGACGGCGACGTCGGCAAGCTGCTGAAAACCCTCGATGACCTGAAAATCACCGACAACACCATCGTCGTCTACACCACTGACAACGGCCCGAACCAGTTCTCCTGGCCGGACGCCGCGACCACGCCGTTCCGCAACGAGAAGAACTCCAACTGGGAAGGCGCCTACCGGGTTCCAGCCATGATTCGCTGGCCAGGCAAAATCAAACCGGGTGAAGTGTCCAACGAGATGTTCTCGGGCCTGGACTGGTTCCCGACCTTGCTGGCTGCCGTGGGTGAGCCTGACGTAAAAAACAAGCTGCTCAAAGGCTGGGCACCGACTTCGGGCGGTAACAACTTCAAGGTGCACCTGGACGGTTACAACCAGCTGCCTTACCTGACCGGCCAACAGCCTAAAAGCGAGCGCAAGGAGTTCTACTACTTCAACGACGACGGCGTGCTGGTGTCGATGCGCTTCGATAACTGGAAGGCGGTATTCTGCGAGCAGCGCGCACCTGGCGGCTTCAAAGTCTGGAGCGAACCGTTCGTATGCCTGCGCGTACCGAAAATCTTCAACCTGCGGATGGACCCGTACGAAAGGGCCGACATCGTTTCCGACCAATACTACGATTGGACCACCAAGAACGTTTACCTGACTGAAATGGCAGTCATGAAGTCGGCTGCGTTCCTGCAAACGTTCATCGATTACCCACCAAGCCAGAAACCGGCCAGCTTCAGCGTTGACCAGATCCGTGCTGCGGTAGATGCGAAAATTGCTGAAAAAATGAAAGCTGCACAGTAAGACCGCTTGACCGCCGCTCGCCTTCACCGGCGAGCGGACTTATTTTCGACTTGGGACCGCATCGGCCCCTTCGCGAGCAAGCCCGCTCCCACAGGGGGCCGCGTTCCAAATGTGGGAGCGGGCTTGCTCGCGAAAGGGACGGCACAGTCACAGGTGTTCTTGAACCGGAACAAGGCAATCCGCAATGTCCTCACGTGTCGCCAGCAAGTCGTCGGCCATACCCGCCCCCCACGTCGCCTCCCCGGCGCTGTTGATCCCCGCCCTGCTGCTGTTCGTCTCCGGCGCCGCGGCGCTGGTGTACCAGGTGCTGTGGATCAAGCAGCTGTCGCTGGTGGTGGGCGTCGAGGTGTACGCCATCACCACCGGGATCAGCGCATTTTTCGCTGGCTTGGCCCTGGGTGGATTGCTGTTCGGCCGCTGGGCGGACCGCCTGCAGCAACCGGTGCTGCTGTACGCCGGGCTGGAAGTGCTGGTGGCGGTGCTGGGTGTCGGCGCGACCTTCGCCATGAGCGTCGCGGCCAGCCCTTTCGCCTGGCTGGAACAACACATCGGCCTGCTGGCCTGGGTGCTGCCGTTTGTGCTGGTGGGCGTTCCGGCGCTGCTGATGGGCGGTACGTTGCCGGTACTGGTTCGCTCCCTGGCCAGCGACCCGCAGCAGTTGGGCAAGGCCGGCGGCCACCTGTACGCGGCCAACACCGCCGGCGCCATCGCCGGCACGCTGCTCGCTGCGTTCGTGCTGATCGCCACCCTCGGCGTGCGCGGCAGTGCCCTGGCCGCCGCGATGCTCAACCTGCTGGCGGCCGCGGGCGCCCTGTGGTTCCAGCGCCATCGTTCGCCCGCCGTTGAGGCACCGGTCAAGCACCACGCCAACAAGGCGCCGGATCGCCTGGCCCTGTGGCTGTACTCGATTGCCGGTGGGGTGGCCCTGGGTTACGAAGTGGTCTGGTCGCAATCCATCGTGCAGTTCATGAGTACCCGCACCTACGCGTTTGCCGTGGTGTTGGCGACCTACCTCACCGGGCTGTTCCTCGGCAGCGCCCTGCTCGCCCGACGGGTCGATCGCCTGCGCGATCCCTGGGGGGTGTTCGGCCTGCTGATCGCCGGTGCCGGCTTGATCGCCTTGCTGGAAATTGCCCTGCTGGGGCGCTGGCTAGTGCTCGCGCAAAGCGTGGCCGAAGCCTGGGTGTTGTCATGGGGTGCCAGTGAATTGCTGGGCATGAGCGTACGCTTTGCGGTGGCCGCATTGAGCATCGTGTTCGTGCCGACCGTGCTGCTCGGCGCGGCGTTTCCCGTGGCCCTGCGCCTGAGCGTCGGGCGCGAGCATGTCGGGCGAAATGTCGGTGAGGTGGTAGCGTTCAATACCCTGGGCGGCATCGTCGGGGTGATGCTCTGCGGTTTTGTGCTGATCCCGCTGCTAGGGCTGGTACGAACCTTGGGATTGCTGGCGATCATCGCCGCCGGAATCGGCTACTTTGCGGTGCGCAAGGGTCATGGCGTGAAGAAAGGCCGGCGCCAGGGTGTGATCGCGGTCGGCCTGGTCTCGCTGGCGCTGGCGCTGCTGACCCCGGTGGACAAACTGGCCAGCCTGCTGCCCGGCGCGCGCAACGGTACCCTGGCGTTCTACGAGGAAGGACGCGGCGGCACCGTGGCCGTGGTCACCCAGGGCAAGGGCCAGCGGGCGTTCCAGCGTTTGTACATCCAGGGCGTGTCCAATACCGGCGATGCCATGCCTTCGCTGCGCTACATGCGGATTCAGGCGCTGTTGCCGCTGTTGATCCACAACGGCGAACCGCGTTCGGCGCTGGTGATCGGTTTCGGTACGGGCATCACGGCGGGTGCCCTCACCCGCTATCCGGGCCTGGAACACCGGGTGGTCGCCGAGCTGCTGCCTTCGGTGGTCAAGGCGGCGCCCTTGTTCAAGGGCAACTTCAATGCGGCTGCCGACCCGGGTGTCGACGTGCGCCTGCGCGACGGTCGCCAGGAACTGCTGCGCAACCCGCAGCCCTACGACCTGATCACCCTGGAACCGCCACCGCCCTCCGCTGCCGGCGTGGTCAACCTGTATTCCCGGGATTTCTATCAACTGGCCGCCAGCCGCCTGCAGAAACAGGGCCTGGTCGCCCAGTGGCTGCCATTGCCGACGCAGAACATCGACGACGCGCGTTCGCTGGTGCGCAGCTTCCTCGATGTCTTCCCTTACGCGACGCTGTGGACCAGCGAGTTCCACGAGATGCTGCTGGTGGGCTCGATGGAGCCGATAGAGCTGGATGCGGCGAAAATCAACCAGCGCTTCCAGCAGGACAACGTACGCAGCACCTTGCAGGACGTCGGCATCGGCTCGGCCGCCGCTCTGCTCGCGACCTGGGTGACCGATCGCGCCGGCCTGGAGCGCTTCGCCGCTGACGCCCCCGCGGTGACGGACGATCAGCCTCGAATCGAATACGCGCCGTGGGTGCGAGCCAAGGAAATCAGCCGAGTGCTGCCAGCCCTGCTGGACTTGCACGTTGCGCCGCCGCTGGTGAATGCCGATGCCGGGTTCAACGAGCGCATGAATGCTCATCGGCAACGCCTGATGCAGTTCTACCGGGCAAGCCTGCATGCGTATGACGGTGACCGGGATGCCTGGGCCAGGGATGTGCGCGAGGTGATGCGCGGGGATGGCGGGAATCCGTATTTCCGCTGGTTTGTCGGGGAATGACAGATCGCTATCGCGAGCAAGCTCGCTCCCACATTGGAATGCGTTCCCCTGTGGGAGCGGGCTTGCTCGCGAAGGGGCCATCCGCTTCACCAAAACCATCATTTGACACACGCCGCCCTTCCGGCAAAGCTGCCTCGAGCCTCAACGCGCGCCTGACGGCAAACGCACCTGGACTACGGAAGTCGTAATGCCGACACATAAAAATAACGCAGCAAAGCCAAACCCTGATTCGCAACCGAACCTGATCAATCGTTACCTGTTCCCCGTCACCATCGGCATCCTGCTGCTGGCGGTCGCGGGCATCGGCTGGTTCCTGTTCAGCAGCCAACCGGCCCCCGTGCCCCCTGCGCCGGTCAGCGCACCTGTCGCACAGCCCGCCAAACCACAACCGCAACCCATTGCCGTGGCGCCGGCGAAAATGGTCGACGAACAACAATGCCAGGGCTGCCACAGCGCCCAGGTCAAGGACTGGCAAGGTTCCCATCACCAATTGGCAATGCAGGAAGCCAACGCCGAGACCATGCTGGGCGACTTCAACAACGTCACTTTCAAAGCCGAAAACGAAACCACCCGCTTCTCGCGCAAGGACGACGGATTCTGGGTCAACACCCCCGGCATCGATGGCAAGAACACCGATTTCAAGGTCGCCTACACCTTCGGCATCGCACCGTTGCAGCAGTACCTGATCGAAGTCGGCGAAGGTCGCTTGCAAGCCCTGGGCATCGCCTGGGATACCGAGAAGCACCGCTGGTTTCATCTCTATCCGGGCCAGGGCGTGACCTTCAAGGACCCGCTGCACTGGAGCAAACCCAGCCAGAACGCCAACTTCATGTGCGTCGAGTGCCACACCACCGGTTACAAGCGCAATTTCGATGCCGCGAAAAACACCTTCGACGGCCAGTGGAACAGCCTCGGCGTCGGCTGCCAGGCCTGCCACGGTCCGGCTTCCAATCACCTGGAATGGACGGCGAAAAAGACCGACCTGATCCACGCAGGGTTCGCCGTCGACCTCAAGGACAAGAACGCCACCGTCGAAATCGAAACCTGCGCCCGCTGTCACTCGCGCCGCGCGCCGCTGGGCGATGGCTTCACCGTCGGCAAGCGCCTGATGGATGATTACCTGCCAAGCGCCCTGACCCGCGAGCTGTACGCCCTGGACGGCAAGATCAAGGACGAAGTGTTCGAGCACGGCTCCTTCGCCCAGAGCAAAATGTTCGACAAGGGGGTGCGTTGCAGCAACTGCCACAACCCCCACAGCAGCGAACTCAAGGCACCGGGTAACGGCGTCTGCCTGCAATGCCACAACACCGCCGGCAAGACACCGGTGGCAACCGTCGACGGCAAAGGCCTGCAAGCGAAGAACTACGACTCCATCGAACATACCCGCCACACCATGGGCCAGCCAGGTTCGCAGTGCGTGGATTGCCATATGCCCGGCAAGTTCTACATGGGCAACGACTTCCGGCATGACCACAGTTTCAGCATCCCCAACCCCGAGCGCGCGAAAAAACTCGGCACGCCGGACGCCTGCCTGACCTGTCACCAGGGCAAGGCCGGCGACAAGGTCACCGAGCAGTTCAAGCTCTGGAACACGGCCAACGCCAGCGCCTTGCAAGCCCCACGCTACGACGAAAGCCTGTGGCTGATTCGCAACGGCCAGCCCGGCGCCGCGCAAGCCTTGTACGAGCAACTGCAACGCAGCAACCTGCCGGCGATCCAACGGGCGACGCTGTTGACGGAGTTGCCGCTGTACCCCAGTGAGCAGGCGCTGAAACTGGCGACCAAGGACCTGGCCAACCCGGCACCGCAAGTGCGCGAAAGCGCCATCCGTGCCATTAGCGCATTCCTGCCGCCGCCAGAGCGTGCGCCACTGTTGACGCCCCTGTTGAGCGACCCGGTGAAGGCCGTGCGCATCGCGGCGGCCCGCGACTTGCTCAGCGTCGCCCGCAATGGCTTGGGCAGCGCCCAGGGCAATTGGGAGTCTGCCATCGGCGAATACGAAGCCGTGCAAAAGAGCCTGGCCGAACGCGCCGAAGCCAACATCAACCTGGCCATGCTCTATCAGGCCAACGGCCGCACCGCAGAGGTCGAAGGCTTGTTGCGCACATCACTGCAGCGCGACCCGGACTTCTACCCGGCGCTGGTGACCCTGGTGCAGTGGCTGGAGGCCAATGGTCGCAGCCAGGAAGCCCAGGCGCTGATGGCGCAAAGCCTGAAGGAACACCCGGATGCGGCACTGCTGCAACACACCCAGGGCTTGTCACTGGTGCGCGCCGGCAAAGCCGAACAGGCCATGCCGTTCCTGCGCAAGGCCGCACAACTGGAGCCGCAGAGTGCGCAGTACGGCTACGTGCTGGCCGTGGCCCTGCATGACAGCGGCAAGGTCGATGCGGCGTGTGAGGAGCTGGAACGGCTGTTGAAAGTGCAGCCTGCCAACCGTAATGCCCGGCTGTCGTTGATCCAGTACTACCTGGATAACGGCCAGGAACCCAAGGCCCAGGTGTTGTTGCAGGGCTGGAAGAAAATGAACATGGGAGATCCGGCGCTGAAGTGATTGGTGGCTGATCCCAAGGCCCCTTCGCGAGCAAGCCCGCTCCCACATTGGATCTGTTCGGGTCACAGATTTTGTGAACTCTGAAGATCAAATGTGGGAGCGGGCTTGCTCGCGAAAACGTCAGCCCTGCCAATGAACAACTTGACTCACCGCCTGACCCAGGTGCCGGATATCCTCGAACGACTGGCTCAGGTGGATGCACGCCATCCAGACCTCCGGCAACGTGCTTTTGCATGTACAGGCCGTTCTGCACGTCGTACTGATACATGTAAATACCTCAACAGGATTTGGCGCATAACCCTGTAGGAGCGAGCTTGCTCGCGATGGACGTCAACGATAACGCGTGAAGCCAGACACCCCGTGGCGCTCTCGGGTTTTTCGCGAGCAAGCTCGCTCCTACAGAGGCATATGACTATGGACCGATGCTAATCTTCGTAACAGATTCAGCCATATGTGGAAAAACCATATCAGAGAAATACCCCGCGCATTCACGTCATGCTGGTTCTGATCCGCATGTGGCGCGCGATCAACGACGACGGCACGCTGACCTATTCCTTCGTCGAGGCCTTGCAGGCCAGCCACCCGGGGTTCGTGGTGCGTTTTGCCGGGGGTGTGCTGTTCCTCACCGGCATGCTGGTGATGGCATACAACCTGTGGCGCACGGTGCGGGTGGCTGACGTGGCGATGGCTGAACGTGAGGCGCAGATAGCCTGATGGCCGAGATCCTGTTGAATATCCTGGGGGTGGTGTTTGGGTGGGTCGCCATCGAGTACTGCCTGCGCCATCAGACGGCTGAAAGCCTGGACGATGCCAGTTTGATTCCGTTTGCCGATGATCCGGAGGTTGCGCGGCGGGTGGAAGCCGCGACGGGCAAGACCATCAATGCGGTGGCGCCGCAAGAGCCTCGAAAGGGTTGGGGAAATCTGGAGGTTTGAGGTGAAGCTGAGGACGCCATCGCTGGCAAGCCAGCTCCTACAGGGACCGTACAACCCGTGTAGGAGCTGGCTAGCCAGCCATCGCGGTCTTGGATCAGCCGCGTTCGCGAGGAATCAGGCTCTGCAACTGCTGGGCGAGGAAATTCCCGTCGAAGGCAAAGGTATCGGGGTCTTTCAAGCCATTGGTCTTGCGCCACTGCCAGCTCGTGGACGGCGGCAGGCAGACCAGCGATACGCTGCCATAACGCGCCGCGGTAAACCCCATCACCGCCAGTGAAATCTGACCGCCGACACCCATCACGTCGGGCACGAACTCCACCGGTTTGCCGGCGATCAGGATGCTCAGCTTTTCAGTCTTGAAGGTGGAGCTCTCCACCGGCACGCTCGGCCCCGACGCGACATACGCCTCGCGGCTGACCTCCAGCAAATGGGGCGCCTTGACCGGCTCCAGCCATTGCTGGATCTGGTCGAACAGCTCACCAATGCGCGCCGCCCACTCGCTCGATTGCGTCTCGAACAGCTGCTTCTTGTGCGCTTCGCTTTCTGCGTAGTGGCGAAGCATCTCACCCAGTTGCTGTACATCGTCCATTGCGGTGTTCCTATGGTTGGAGCAGTGCTGCGGACATTGAGCATGGCAGATGCGCGCCACCGACGTACGACTAAACGTACGAGCGGTGGCGTTTACCCCTGGCGAGCGATCAATCGGCTCCGGGCATGCGGCGCAGGCGCGCCATGCTCAAGGTATCGACGAAGGCACCGTCACGCACCGCATAGTCGCGAAACAGGCCTTCGTTTTCGAAACCGAACTTGCGGTACAGGCCGATGGCGGCTTCGTTGTCGGCATACACGCTCAGCTCGACCCGCCGCAGGTTCATCCAGTTGTCCGCGATATCCAGCGCCGCCGCCAACAGTGTCGAACCCACGCCCTTGCCCTGCCACGCAGGGGCTACGCCCATGCCGAAGTTGCCGACATGGCTGCGACGGATACGGGAAAACTGTTCCAGGGTGATGCTGCCGATAACCGTCCCTTGGTGCACGGCCACCAGTTGAAAAACCCGCTCGTTGTCCGTCGCCAGGCGTCTGTGCCAGGTTTCGGAGGACGGAAACGGCATTTGCAGCGTTTGACGGGCAACCAGCGGTTCGCGGTAAAGCGCGGTGATGCCTTCAACGTGGGAATCGTTGAGGCGTTCGAGGGTGATGACAGCGTCGGTGGCGGTCATGGGTGATTCATCCTTGAGACAGGCATGGCCAGTTACTCTATACCGCTTTGCACTGGGCGGGAATATAAGAAGAGTACGCCAATTAGCAGTGCTGTAGCGGCAAAAAATCCGTGGTGGTATTCGTAGATTCATTTTTAAAACAAACAACCTATGCTTATTGCGAATCTCCTCAAGAGACCAGAGCTCGTTACAAATGTATTAATTTACTACTTGCACGAGTACCAGGCAGCTGGATACTGAACCGTGCACCCACGTTATATTTTGCTTTATTGTTTTGATACCCCCTAACCAAGGAAAGGTTATGTTCAAACAATTAGATATTGGCCCCATTGTCATTACTCCCGATACAGAACAGGATTATTCAATCGATGGGTTTGGCGGTGGATATGGACCTCCACCCGTACCTGGATGGACAGCAAGTGTCCATGGAGAAATTATAAGAAGAACTGACAAACTACTCTTTGAGGGAAGCCAGGCAGCAAAAAATGAATATGAGGCAAGCGCAAACTCAACGATCCAAAAAAGTGTGGCGGAGCTTTCCGCAATTGCCGCTGAGGCGGCCATCAAGGATTCAACACCCAGTGGAAAACTGGCATTACAAATAACAGCAATCAAGGCGCTTATTGCGCACAAGGCAAGAGATTACCAAGCCCAACTGGCTATCGCCCAATCGTACGACGGAGCGGATCCGACGACTGGATTCAGGATGCGCCCTGGAAATTGGCCACCCATCGAATACTACATATTCGCGCAGGACTGGATTGAATCCTACAAGGCGGCATTGAGCGCTCGCCTATTGAATTCGGAAGCGAAAATCCTCAATGACCGTCTAACCGATATCGTAGCCGAATTGATGGCCGTTGAAGAGGCAGAACGGGCACGTCTCATTGCTGAGGCCGAAGCTCAGCGCCTGGCGGCCGAAGCGGCGGAACAGGCTCGTCTCGTTGCTGAGGCCGAAGCACAGCGCCTGGCGGCCGAAGCAGCGGAACAGGCTCGACTCGCTGCTGAAGCAGAGGCGCAAAGACTCGCTGCCGAAGCTGCTGAACAGGCGCGAATTGCTGCACTGGCGGAAGCCAAGCGCATCGCTGAAGAACAAGCGCGGATTGCCGCTGAGGCAGAGGCTCAGCGGTTGGCAGCAGAACAGGCCCGTCAGCTAGAGGAGGCTATCCGTAGCGCCAATACGTTCCATGCATCTGGGCCACTTTCATCCACAGGCCCGGTTGTATTGACTTCGGCGGGAAACATAGCGGCCATAGAGACGGCACTTACCCTGCAGGCGGCCATCCGTTCCGCCATTGCTGCGTTGACCAGTTTTGTGGCCAGCACCGCTGCGGGTCTATTTGTTGGCGTTTCTGCATTGATCTATTCGCCCAAGCTGGCGAATGGGGAACTGCCCGGGCGTTACGCATTGAGTATTCCCCTCGCAGATCTGGCGCCTGATCAAGGGCAAGATCTGTCAGCAATTGCCGCCGCTGGTGGTAGCGTTGTTTTGCCCGTTCGTATCAGTTCGAAATCAACGGCGGAGGATCTGTCAGAAGTATTTGTCGCCTTGACCGATGGCGTGAGCGTTCCGGCAAACGTGCGGGTCGTGACTGCTACTTTTAACGCTGAGCAGATTGTCTACAGCGTCCAGACTACAGACACGCCACCGAGAACCTTGACGTGGACTCCCATCGTCAATCCAGGAAACAGCTCAACCACTTCGCCTGCTGAGTTGCCTGCTCCACCGGTCTACACTGGTGCATCGGTTACGCCTGTTGAGGGGAGGATTGACACCTTTCCAGCGGTTGCGGAAGCTGGCTTTGATGACTTCATCACCGTATTCCCGGCAGACTCGGGTCTACCACCGATTTATGTTGTGTTCAGGGATCCGCGGGAGGATGCAGGGGTTGCAACGGGTACTGGGCAAAACGTGTCGGGTGTGTGGTTAGAAACATCGTCGCAAGGTGAAGGAGTGCCAATTCCGACGCACATTGCCGATCAGTTGAGAGGTAGAGAATTCAGGAATTTCAGATCGTTTCGAGAACAGCTTTGGAAAACGGTGGCAAATGACCCGGAGCTAACGAAACAATTCCGGAGCAATAACATTTTCGAGATGAAGAGCGGTCGCGCACCGTTCGTTAAAAAAGGAGATAGAGTCGGAGGGCAAGTCAAATTTGAGCTTCATCATGTAACATACCTATCGAAAGAAGGAAAGGTTTTCGACGTCGATAACATTCGCATAGTCACTCCGAAGCTACACGGCCAGATACATAATGAGAAGAAATCAATATGAGCATTAGAAAATTTGAAGAGCACACAGAAGCAGAGTTTCTGCTGTTTGTTAAAATGATCTGTGAATCGACCTACAAAACGGAAAAAGAACAAGTGGCCGCGGTTTTGGAGTTCGAAGCTATCGCAGAGCATCCAGATGGGTCTGACTTGATTTACTACGCCGCATCCGATGAAGAATCCACCCCGGAAGCTATTGTGGCTAAAGTAAAAGAATGGCGAGCCGCCAATGGCAAACCTGGCTTCAAAACGTCCTAGTCAAAACCTGCCAAGCCCAGTCCCCAGGAAAAATCCCGGCGACTGGGTTATTCGCCTTGTCTAACCTTCGAACCACTCCCGCCGCTCTTCGAAGGTATTCTGGATCAACTCGACAATCGTCTGCACCTGCACCTCACCCAGGGACTCGGCATTCACCGCCATCCACACCTGGCGCTGCATCGGCTGGCCGAACAACCCCGGCAAACCGATCAAGCCACGATCAAAGTGGCTCATGTAGCCGGGCAACAGGCCGATGCAGGCGCTGCAACGGACCATCTCCAGCATCAATTCGTAGGAATGCGACTGCACGACCCCGGCCAGGCGCTGGTCGACCAGGTCGTTCCATGGCCGAAAACTGTCGATCTGCCGATCATGCTGCCATTGCACCAGCATGAAGTCGGCGAGGTCATCGAGGCCTTCCGGCCGCGCGGCGACCCGGGAATAACGCTTGGCGATGTGCGGCACGTAGTCGAGTCGCGCCAGGCATCGCGGTTCGCTGACGGCGAAACTCGGTCCCGGCATCGGCGAATCGGGCCCCGCCAGCCACACCACGACATCGGCACTGACAGCCTGCAGGGACAATTCGCTGTCGAGGCTGATGATGTCCAGACGCGCACTGGCATTGCGTCGCAGCAACGCCACCAGGTCGCGGCCGAGGATGTCGTGCAGGATGGTCTCGGCGACGGCCAGGCGCACCCGGGGTTGTTCGATCACCGGCAAGTCGCGTTCGTGCGCCAGCGCGGTCAGCTGCCTGTGCAGTTGCAGGCCGTCACGGCTGAGCACCAGGCCGTTCTCCGAAGCGCTGAACAGCGAACACTGCAACTGCCTTTCAAGCTGCGTCAATTGCTGGCGCAACCGGGTCGCCTTGATGTTGAGGCGGCGAGCCGCCTGCATGAAGCAGCCGCAGCGGGCGGTGACGCTGAAGCACTGCGCCAGCAGCGGATCGATCTGCGCCGCACGGGTGCGCCAGGACGTGGATTTATCGAAGGCTGCGCGATATTGCGCTACAGGCAGCGAACTGCGGGTTTCCATGAATGACATCGATGACTCCCTGTCGGTCTTTCACCGGGAGCTCCATCTTGCACATCGTGCATGAAAGACGTGTGACAGGCGCTCAGGCGCTGGGTGTCTGGCGAAAACTCACGGCCAGTCGATTCCAGCTGTTGATGGTGGTGACGGCAATGGTCAAATCGACCAGTTCAGCTTCGCTGAATTGCGCCCGGGCCTGCTCGTAGACTTCATCCGGCACATGGTCCTGGGACAGCAGCGTCACCGCCTCGGTCCAGGCCAGGGCCGCGCGCTCGCGCGGATTGAAGAAGTTGCTGTCGCGCCAGACCACAATCGAATACAGGCGGCGATCGGTCTCGCCCAGGCGCCGGGCGTCCACCGAGTGCATGTCGGTGCAGAACGCACAGCCGTTGAGCTGCGAGGCACGGATCTTGACCAGGTGCAGCAGCGCCATCTCGATGCTCAGGCTACTGGTCAGGGCTTCCATGGCGATCATCGCTTTCATCGCCTTGGGCGAGGCGCTGTAGTAATCCAGGCGGGGTTTCATGGCGCGATCTCAGGTAGCGACGATGTGCCCCCAAGGTAGTCGTTGATAACGCGGCGTTACAGATCCAATTGGGCGAATTTTCCGTGGACCACCGGGCTGCAGACCAATTGGCGGTTTTTCCTGCACGCAACTTATGTATAAACACAAGTTGCGGTTAATCTGGCGCGATGCACACGCGCCTCAACAGCCCAGGAGCCTTGCCGGTATGGAACTACACGTCGTCATTAACGGCCGCAAGGACCTGGCGGGCCAGTTGTACAAGCAACTGCGCAGCGCTATCGAATCAGGCCGCCTGGCAGCCGGTTCGCAACTGCCGCCAAGCCGGCTGCTGGCCGAGCAACTGGGCATTTCACGCAAGACCATTTCCGATACCTATGCCCAGCTGACCTATGAAAACTTCCTCACCGGGGTGATCGGCAAAGGCACCTACGTCAACGCCCGGGCCACGAAAGTCGAGCGCAAGCAGAGCCCTGACGAGCTCGCCGGCTTTGAGGTGATCGAGTCCTGGCGCAAACTTCCGGTATTTCTGCGCCACCCGACGCTGGAAGGCTCGCTGCGTTACGACTTCATTGGCGGCGCCACCAGCAAGGGCCAGTTCCCCCAGGACGACTGGCGCCGCTGCACGTCCCATGCGTTGCGCCAGATTGCCGGGTCCAAGGGTTTCTACAGCCTGCCTGAAGGCCTGCCGGCCCTGCGTAATGCCATCGCGCAACACATCGCCTTTTCTCGCGGGGTCAATTGCCGGGATGAGGACGTGGTGGTGTGCAACGGAGCGCAACAGGCCCTGGACCTGATTTCCCGGGTGCTGACCCGCCCTGGCAGCATCGTGGCCATGGAAGACCCCGGTTATCCACCGGCGCGCCTGTTGTTCGGCACCCACGGCGCCACTGTGATGGGCGTACCGGTGGACGCCGAAGGCATTGTGGTGGAGCAAATCCCCCGCGGAACGCGGCTGATCTACGTCACCCCGTCCCACCAGTTTCCCTTGGGCATGCCCATGAGCCAGGAGCGGCGAATCGCCTTGCTGGCCAAGGCCCATGAACTGGGCGCGATCATCATCGAGGACGACTACGACAGCGAATTCCGCTACGAAGGCCGCCCCACGGACTCGCTGCAAAGCATGGATGAACGCGGGATCGTCGCCTATGTCGGGACCTTCTCGAAAACCCTGCTGCCGGAGCTGCGCCTGGGGTACGCGATCCTGCCGCCGGCGATTCTCGAGGCGGTGGTGCGCGCCAAACAGCTCACCGACCTGCACACCTCCACCCTGCCCCAATGGGCACTGGCCAAATTCATCGCCGAAGGCTGCCTGCTCAAGCACATTCGTCGCTGCCACACGATCTACGCGGGCCGGCGTGAGCGTATCCTGGCGCGCATGGCCGGTGATCTCTCGCCCTGGCTCGAGGCGGTGCCGACCACGGCGGGTTTTCACATGGTGGTGCTGTGCAAGGTGCCAGTGGATGTGGCACTGGTGATCGAGCTGGCGAAAAAAGTTGAAGTCGGGCTCTATGCCATCGACAGCTTTTTCTATCAGCAAGCGCCCCAGGCCGGGTTTTTCCTCGGTTTCGGCGCTATCGAGACCCTGGACATCGACATCGCCCTGGATCGTTTTCGGGACATTTTGCAGCAGGTTGCCTGACGGATTGGTCTGCGGCTTTATTAAGCGATTGGCTATTGGTGGTCCGGAGGTGCAGGCCTATCCTGCATAGGCGTTATCCCTCAATGAGCAGGATTCGTCCGGCCTGATTCAGGAGTGTGTGCCAATGTCCTACAACGTGATCAATACCGTAAAGGTGCAGGCCGTCGCCGGCCGCTCGGATGAACTGGGTCAGCAATTGCAAAAAATTGTCGATACCCTGCGCGAACTACCGGGCTGTGAATCCTATATGGTCGACCGCTGCCCTGAGGACAGTAACCGTTGGACCGTCAGCGCCCACTGGCAATCGGAAACGGCCATGCAATCGCATTTCAACAGTCCCCAGGTGCAAGGCTTCATCGACCTGATCGATTGCCAGTTGGCCAACGCCGTCGACTTCAACAGCTTTCCGATCAGATAAACACGGTTAAGATCGCAGTCCCTGGTCGCGCTTGCAGAGTATGGGTACCTCTGCAAACGTGGTCGGGGACTGCGATCTTTTTCGTTCAATCGCCGCACATTGGTCCCCTGTCCTTCCCGAAAATTGGCTGTTTGTTTGTTCCCACCGACGCCATAGATTGTTCCCTGACGACTAACCACTGCAGGTGATCAACCATGAACGTTTTGCGCTTCTCTCTCGCTGCCCTTGCCTTGACCGTTTGCACCTCGGCGTTTGCCCATGAGGCCGGTGATCCTTCAGAAAAGGTCACGGTGTTGCAGGACCAGATGCTGAAAAACGCCCCAGGCAAAAAGGCTTTGATGATCGAGGTCGACTATAAGCCAGGCCAAGCGTCGATCGCCCACAAACATGACGGCACGGCCATGGCCTATGTGCTTTCGGGGTCGATCACTTCTCAGGTGAAGGGCGAAAAAGAGATCACGTACAAGGCCGGTGAGTATTGGTACGAACCCGCTGGCTCGGAACATCTGGTCTCGAAAAACGCCAGCGCAACCCAACCTGCAAAACTGTTGGTGTTCATGGTGTTGTCGCCGGACGAAAAAGTCCTGGTCCCCTTGAAAGACTGATCGCTGAACGAACAGCCATAAATAAAAAGGCTTTAATCTGCGATTGGGGTCTTTTTATTTCCCAGGGCACTTAACCGCACTTCTTTAAACCAAATAAAACTATTGATCACCGGATAATAGCGGATATTGGCTATTTCATTCAGTGACTCCCGGTTTAGTCTGAAGTCACTGCCGGCCATGCCCGGCAACTTAACTTTCCGACTGATGTTGTTTCAGTGGAGAAACACCATGAAACTTGCACTTGTCAGTACGTTGACAATAACGGCCCTGTTAACCGGCTGCTCGATTCCCACGGCACCTACCGCGGTCTCTTCGCTGGACGGCATCTTCACCGCCCCCGTAGGTCGCAGTAGCGCCTCCAGCATTCCCAACGGCCATGACGTTTCCCTGGGCGTGGTCTACAGCCGCAATACCCAGGCCAATCGCGTCTACCTGCAGGAATACCAGGCCAATGCCGGCACCGGCTTTGGCCAGAGCCTGCTGGTTCAACCGATTCACGATGCCTATGTCGCCACGTCCAAGCCCGACCTGGCGGTGGACTGGGTCAAGGCCTCGCTGCAACGGCAGTTCGGTTCGGTCACGGTGTACCCGGACATGCAGAGCCTCAAGGCGGCGAAACCGGACGTGGTTGCAATCGTCGACAGCCGCAGCCAGTTGATCACCTCGCGCAGTTCGGACGTCGAGGCCAATGTCAGTGCCGACTTCTATGATCGCAACTTCAACTATATCGGCACTGCAAGAGGCCATGACGCCGTAGCACTGAGCCCGGTGTGGGCCGACTATAAACGCAGTGAAGAGATCGTTGCCGATATTAATGAACAGCAGAATGTGCAAGTAAGGGCACTGCAGAAGTTTGACCAGTCGCTCAGTAATTTATTGACCAGGCCGACAGATAAAGTGTCGATGGTTGATAATAAACAAGGTCATAAGTTGTATTGAAAGATAGGGCCTCTTCGCGGGCAAGCCCGCTCCTACAGGTTAGCCGCGTACCACTGTAGGAGCGGGCTTGCCCGCGAAGGGGCCAGAATTGACGCTATAAAAACCTGGGCGAAAAAAAGCCCCGCATCTCTCAATGCGGGGCTTTTTCAATCAACGCCTGATCAGGCCGCCGGCTCAAGCACTTCGCTGGCTGGTGCGGGGGTAGTCACCACCGCTTGCCCGCTCAGCGCCAGGTCCAGCAGTTCACGGTTGGCTACTGCGTACATGGCGTAGTCCGTGCCGCTGGCGGCACGAATTTCCACCAGCATCGCGCGCCAGCGTTCGATCATGCTGCCGTGCTGTGCCATCCACAGCGACAGGCGTGTTTCCACGTCCTGGGTGCCGTCGCCCTGTTGCAGGACCGAGATGGTGATCGCACGTTGCTGCCAGTCGACGTCATCGCGAAACGCTTCACGGGCCAGGGCCTGCCAATTGTTTTCAACCGGCAAGGCACTGATCTGTTGCAGGTACCAAGTGATGTCCAGCGCGCTGCCCACGGCGAAGTAGGCCTTGGCCACGTCCGCAGGGTTCTGGCCGGTCACGTCGGAGGCCTCGATGATCGGCAGCAGGGTGTACAGGTGCGAAGTACCCGCCACCATGCGCGCCAGCAACTCCGGTACACCGGCTTCGACGTATGCCTGGTAGCGCGACTGCCAGTTCTCGCGGATCTCGCCACTGAGCAGTTCGTCGAGCTTGAGGCCCAACTCCTTCAGGTGCGGACCGAAGTGCGCGACGTCACGGGCAGCGTTCTGCTCGTTGCGACGGGCACGCAGGAACCAGCGCGTGGCGCGACGGCCCAGGCGCATCAGCTCGTCCATCAGCTCCAGTTGCACGTCGGCGGACACCTGGTAGTCCAGGTTTTCAATCTGACGGAACCAGTGCGGGAGATGGAAAATGTCACGCACGATCACGTAGGCACCGGCCACGTTCGCCGGGCTCATGCCGGTCGACTCTTTGAGTCGCTGAACGAAGGTGATGCCCATGTGGTTCACCAGATCGTTGGCGATCTGGGTGCTGACGATTTCGCGCTTCAGACGGTGACGACGCATCGCTGCGGAGAACTTGCTCACCAGGGTTGGCGGGAAAGCGGTTTCCATGTCGCGGGTCAGGTAGTCGTCATCCGGCACCAGGGAGCCCAGCAGCTGCTCCTTGAGGTCGATCTTGCTGTAGGAGATCAGCACCGACAACTCGGCACGGGTCAGGCCATGGCCTTCAGCGATGCGCTCGTTGATCGCTTCTTCGTTCGGCAGGAACTCGATGGCGCGATCCAGCTTGCCGCGACCTTCCAGATCGTTCATCAGGCGCTTGTACTCGGCAATCCGCGGCAAGGCGCGACGGGCCGCCAGGGACAGGGCCTGGGTCTGCTTGTAGTTGTTGCCCAAGACCAGGCCACCGACTTCGTCGGTCATGCTCGCCAGCAACTGGTTACGCTGCTTGTCGGTCATGTCGCCGGCCTGAACCACTTCGTTCAGCAGGATCTTGATGTTTACTTCGTGGTCGGAGCAGTCCACGCCACCGGCGTTGTCGATGAAGTCGGTGTTGGAACCGCCGCCATTGAGACCGAACTCGACACGCCCCAGTTGGGTCATGCCCAGGTTACCGCCCTCGCCCACCACTTTGCAGCGCAGTTCGTTGCCGTTCACGCGCAGCGCATCGTTGGCCTTGTCGCCGACATCGGCGTGGCTTTCGCTGCTGGCCTTGACGTAGGTACCGATACCGCCGTTCCACAACAGGTCCACCGGTGCCTTGAGCAAGGCATTGAGCAGTTCGGTCGGGGTCAGCTTGTCGGCCTGGATGTCAAAGCGTTCCTGCATCTGCGGGGAAATCGCGATGCTCTTGGCGCTACGGGAGAAGATGCCGCCGCCTTCGGACATGATGCTGGTGTCGTAATCCGACCAGGCCGAACGCGGCAGGTCGAACAGTCGCTGACGCTCGGCGAAGCTGGTCGCCGGATTCGGGTTCGGGTCGATGAAGATGTGCAGGTGGTTGAATGCCGCGACCAGTTGCAGTTTGTCGGACATCAGCAAGCCGTTACCGAACACGTCACCGGCCATGTCGCCGACGCCCACCACAGTGATGCTGTCTTCCTGGACATTGATGCCGCGCTCGCGGAAGTGGCGTTGTACGCCGACCCACGCGCCCTTGGCGGTGATGCCCATTTTCTTGTGGTCGTAACCGGCCGAACCACCGGAGGCGAACGCGTCACCCAGCCAGAAGCCGTAGTCGATGGCGATGCCGTTGGCGATGTCGGAGAAGGTCGCGGTGCCCTTGTCCGCGGCGACGACCAGGTACGGGTCATCGTTGTCATGGCGCACGACGTTGGTCGGCGGCACCAGGGCGCCGTCCTTCAGGTTGTCGGTAATGTCCAACAGGCCCGAAATGAAGATGCGGTAGCAGGCGATGCCCTCGGCCGCGATCTCGTCACGGCTGCCGCCCAGTGGCAGGCGACGCGGCAGGAAGCCGCCCTTCGCACCCACCGGCACGATCACCGAGTTCTTCACTTGCTGGGCTTTTACCAGGCCCAGGACTTCGGTACGGAAGTCTTCTTCACGGTCGGACCAGCGCAGGCCGCCACGGGCGACGTTGCCGAAGCGCAGGTGCACGCCTTCGACGCGTGGCGAGTAGACGAAGATCTCGAACTTCGGCACCGGTTTTGGCAGTTCAGGGATCAAGTGCGGGTTGAACTTGAAGCTGAAGTACGACTTGTTATGGCCGTTGGCGTCGGTCTGGTAGAAGTTGGTGCGCAGGGTGGCCTTGATCAGGTCCAGGTAGCGACGCAGGATGCGGTCTTCGTTGAGCACCTGGACGTCGTCCAGCGCGGTCAGGATCGCATGTTCCAGACGCTGCTCGAGATCGTCGCTGCTCAGCTTGCGCGCCAGGTAGAAACGGGTCTTGAACAACCGGGTCAATTCGCGAGCGATGTCGGTGTGGTTGTTCAGGGTGCTGGCGATGTAGCCCAGGTCGAAGCCCAGGCGGATCTGCTTGAGGTAACGGGCGTAGGCACGCAGCAGCGCCACGTCACGCCAAGGCAGGCCGGCGGTCAGGACCAGGCGGTTGAACGCATCGTTCTCGGCATCGCCGCGCACGATATGGACGAACGCGTCCTGCAGGGTGTCGTTGAGTTGCTGGATATCCAGGTCCAGGCCTTCGGCTGCGGTGAAGGCGAAGTCGTGGATCCAGAACTCGCGGCCATTGGTGTGACGCAGGCGGTACGGGAATTCACCCAGCACGCGCAGGCCGAGGTTTTCCAGGATCGGCAGGACGTCGGACAGCGCCAACGGGGTGTCGGCGTGGTACAGCTTGCAATGCAGCTCACGCTGGCCGACCTGGCCCAGCGGCTGGTAGAAGCTCATCACCAGCGGGTTCTTGTCGTTGAGGCTCAGCAGGTGCTGCATGTCGACCACAGCCGAATGCGCTGCGAAACGCTCGCGGTAGCCGGCCGGGAAGCCTTTCGGGAAGTCGGCCAGCACGTTGGTGCCCTGGGCCTCGCCGAAGCTTTCGACGGTCAGCGCCGAGTAATCGTCCTGCCAGCTGCGGCAGGCCTGGATCACTTCGTTTTCCAGCTGCTGCGGGTCGATGTCGATGCGGTTTTTCGGGTCGACGCGCAGGATCAGCTGCACACGGGCCAGCACGGACTCGGAGAAGAAGGTCCAGAACTCGCAATCCGAGGCTTTCAGGCGATCCATCAGCACTTGCTGGATCTTCTGCCGTACTTCGGTGGAGTAGATATCACGCGGCACGTAGGCCAGGCAGTAGCAGAAACGACCGTACGGGTCCTTGCGCAGGAACACGCGGATCTTGTTGCGCTCCTGGATCTGCACGATTGACATCACGGTGCTGAACAGCTCGTCCACCGGCGTCTGGAACAGGTCGTCGCGCGGCAGCACTTCGAGCACCTGGGCCAGTTCCTTGCCCAGGTGAGCCTTGGCCTGGAAGCCGGAACGGCGTTCGATTTCCGCGACCTTGCGGCGGATGTACGGGATGACCCGCACGCTCTCGCCATACACCGAGGAGGTGTACAGGCCCATGAAACGGCATTCCTTGATGACCTTGCCGTTGGCGTCGATTTCACGGATCGACACGTAGTCCGGGTAAGCCGGACGGTGTACACGGCTTGGGTGCGCTGCCTTGGCGAACGACAGCAGGGTCGGTTCGCGCAGGTAGTTGACGGCGTAGTCTTCGATGCGCAGGTCATCGTAGCTCAGGCCGGCGCGCAGCAGTTTGGTCAGGCCGAGGAAGGAGTCCTTGTCATAGACGATGTGACCGCCATCGGCTTCATCGCTGACCACGAACTCTTCGTAGCCGAGGAAGGTGAAGTGGTTGCCCACCAGCCATTCCAGGAAACTCTTGATTTCGCTCTTTTCGTCGGCATCGACGGCGAACTGGCTGTTGTCCAGGTTGGTGAGGATTTCCTGGACCTTGGCTTTCATCGGCTCGAAATCGCCCACCGCCACGCGCACTTCAGCGAGCACTTGCTCCAGCTCTTTGGCCAGCACGTTCAGTTCGGCGTTATTGGCGCAACGGTCGATTTCCAGGTACATCAACGACTCTTGCAGCACGTCGTCGCCCTGGGTGCCTTTTGGCAGGATTTCCAGCAACTCGCCCTTGCTGCCACGACGCACGCTCAGCACGGTGGTCTGCAGGGTGTGGATGCTGTAGCCGCGACGGTTCAGCTCGGTGCGCACCGAGTCCACCAGGAATGGCAGGTCGTGGTGCAGCACTTCGACCGCAGTGTGGGTCGACTGCCAGCCGTGGCGTTCGTAATCGGGGTTGTAGACGCGCACTTGCGGTTGCGCGTGATCGAAGCGCTCAAGCAGGCGCCACGCAGAAAGAGTACAGCCAGCGAGGTCAGACAACCGACGTTGGGTCAGTTCATCCAGGGAAATGATGCCGAAGAATTGTTCAGCGAACAGCGCCACTTGTGGCAGTGCCTGTTCACTGATGTGCTGCGCCAGTGCCGCTTGCAGTTGGTGCTGGAAGTCGGCTTTGCTGGCTGCGGTGAAGAACGCCATCTGTGGTACTCCGCTTGGGCTTGTTATTGATGAAAGCGTCGCGCGTAACACCCCTGTTCGGGGCTATGTTTCAAAGCTATCCGTCACCCTGCTCCTGATTCTCGGGCAGAGGAAACAGGGCGACAGGAGGGTGAAGCTAAACGAGACACTCGGGTCACATTCACCTTCCGTGAATGGGCATCTGCAAAAGCGACTGGGCCGGGTGCAGCGCAATGCCTTTACGGGTGCTCATCCGTTGCGCAGCTTAACGAGTGCGGCAAGGCCCATGCTTGCGGTGCTGCGACATATTCGGTCAACGGTACGCTGCTCTGCAGGCGCGCATTGAACAACACTAGCAGCCGAAGGCGATTTCGGGGCTGATTGCACAGTTTTTGCGGGACAACCGTACCAGAACGGCAGGTCGGGACGCGCCCTCCCCGCCCCAACCAGAAATTGACAACATCCATGATCGCCGAACCGACCATGGACGCTAATGCTGCTCATTGAAGGAACCTCGACCGATTCAGTCGATCAAGTCATCGAACGCCTGAAATCGGCTCACTGTCGCGCAGTCGTAACAGAGCATTTGAATCGTCTTCTTGTCCATGCTGGCATCGACGTTGGTTGAATCACATTCACGACAGAACAGCTGCAGATGCCCGGCCTGGTCCGCCGTGCAGCCATTGCCAGAGAAAAACCGTGGCACCAGTTCGTCACGCCAGTAGAGGCCCGGGGACTTGGAGAAACCTGCTCCGCTGTCCTTGAGTACCACGTCATACAGGATTCGGTGCAAGGCCGACTGCGGCACTCGCGAATCGCGATAGGCGGTTTTGCGCCAGTTTCGCGCCTTTGCATCCTGCGCCGTGCCCAACATGTTGCCCGGGATGGTGTTGCAAGCGTGGTTACGGCCCTTGGAATTGCCGGTGGCGTAGAAATGCGCGGCATTCTTCACCGCCAACCGCGCAAAGTAGTAGATGTGGCTCACCGAAAAGTCCTGCAGAAGCTGGCCGACAACGGTTTCGGCGCGCCCCTGGGCACTGAATACAAAACTCACTTCACTGGCCAGGATCTGGATGTACTGAAGCGACTCGTCCCGGGCCAGGCTCAACATCAAGGCGTACAATTCGCTTTTCCAGGCGGGCTGAACACTGCCTGACAGCTCTTGATACAAAGCTCCGTACAGTGCGTCGCGAGTGCCGCGCATGCCGGGTTCCAATGCGACATTGGGTAGCCAGCGCACGGAGCAGAAGTCTTTGATCTGGTAGCCGGACGCCCGATCGAAGGCCTTGATGTCGCCATCCAGGTCGACGTCCAGCGCTCCGGTCTCGTGCAGGTTCCTCACCAGCGCTTCACTGGCCTCATCAGTGGGTGCCAGAGGTTCGCTCCTGACCCCGGTGGCGAGCGAGGCAATGCGCTCGCCACCGTCGACCTGGCCGTCGTCGAGCAAGGCGAGCAGTGCCAGTTTCTGGACGAAGCCCAGCGATGCATAAGGCACCGACGGACGCGGCGTGGCGTAGCGTTTCTGCAGCTCGAGACGATCACGCTGCGCCTGGGCGGCGATTTCCTGCTGGCGCAGCTTGTAGCACTCATTGCAGGTACAGCGCTTGATTCGCCCTTGGTGGCCAGGCTCATGGTGATAGTGCTCGCAACGCACGCACTTGAAAGGGTTACGAAGTGAGACAGGGGTACCCTTGGCGTGCCGGCGCACCCACATGGGCAGGTCGCAGTAGGGGCACGTCAGGTCCTTGCTGATGATCGGCGGCAATATCTTCAACAGACTGCGGACTTCAGGCGCAATGTTGAACTCGATTTTCAGGTCGGCACTTTTTTCACCGTCCAGATAGCGCTGGTACAGTTGCTCGATTTGTTCCTCGGACAGGTGCTTGATCTCATCTGCCCGTTCGAAATACTGACTCATCGAAAGAGGTCCTTTTTACATGATTGACTGCGCAATCCTTTGCGTCTGGGCGATCACGCTAAGGGATTGAAATGCGCAAAGACAAGTAAAAAACCTGCTTCCTGGCGTTATTTTCAGGGCTCGCAAACCTCCTGCAACAGGATCGGAAATTTCCTATGGCAAGTTAGGAAAAGTCCGTGAGAAGTACCCTTCATCATTCACAGGGTCTAGTTGTATCGGCTTTTCGATACATCAGAGTGATAATGGAAATCGGTGTTTTCCCGCCACCTCAGCAACCTGAGGCAGCAGAAATATCCGTGGACTGGCAGAATTGCATTTTTTTACGTTCATCACGCTCGCCGAGCCAGGAATTCCCCATGCAAATGACCACCGCCCTCTTGATCGTCAACCCTTGCGATGAAGAAGAAGACGACATGGCGATGCTGTGCTGCCATAGCGAAAAGGGTGAGATGTTTCTCATAAGTCGGTATCCGGATGAGGATGAGCTTGAGATCACCCTCGATGGCGAGCCTTCGACCCTGGATGGCGTGAAGGTTACCCTCAGCCCTACCCTGCTGAAGATCGAGATCGCCGCGGCGGATGCCGATGCGTTGAATGGGGATGATGTGCTGGAGATCACTTTTGACCCGGACATGGTGGATCTGGCGGAGGTTCAGGAAACCCTGAAGAATATCCTTGACGGTACCGGGACCTTTATCAGTCAGATTTGATGTGGCTGAACCGGCCCTATCGCTGGCAAGCCAGCTCCTACAGTGACCGCTGTGTTGCACTGATAGCATCCACACCGCCAATAACTGTAGGACTGCGGCGCGACGATTCGACTTGCCAGCGATGAGGCCCTGACAGTCACCTCAGGACTGTCGCCCTGCAAAAACCAGCAAATCCCCAACCATTTCCCGCATTTTGCACAAAATGCCGTTAGTCGCCGCCCCCCGCGATGGATTAAAGTAACGCCCCCAGCCCTGGCGTTATACGAACGTCTTCGGTCACCCTCTCCAGGAACAGTCATCGATGGAACATCGTGAAGCGCTGCTAGCGCTGCGAACCTTTCTTTCAACGCAGATTCTCGGCCAGGAAAAACTCATCGAGCGCTTGCTCATCGCCCTGCTTGCCGACGGCCACATGCTGGTTGAAGGGGCCCCTGGCCTGGCCAAGACCAAGGCCATCAAGGAACTGGCAGAAGGCATCGAAGCGCAGTTCCATCGCATCCAGTTCACCCCCGACCTGTTGCCTGCCGACATCACCGGTACCGAGATCTATCGCCCGGAAACCGGCAGCTTCGTGTTCCAGCAGGGCCCGATCTTCCACAACCTGGTGCTGGCGGACGAAATCAACCGTGCCCCGGCCAAGGTTCAATCGGCATTGCTCGAAGCCATGGGTGAGCGCCAGGTCAGTGTCGGACGCAGCACCTATGAGCTTTCGCCGTTGTTCCTGGTGATGGCCACGCAAAACCCGATCGAGCAGGAAGGCACCTACCCGCTGCCCGAAGCGCAGCTGGACCGTTTCCTGATGCACGTGAAAATCGGTTTTCCAGACGCGGCTGTTGAACGCCGCATCCTGCAACAAGCCCGTGGCGAAGCCTTGAACGGCGAAACAAAGCCCGAACGCCGGGTTAGCCAGCAGGCGATCTTCGCCGCACGCAAGGAGATTCTCGGCCTGTATATGGCTGACGCCGTGGAGGAATACCTGGTGCAACTGGTCATGGCCACGCGCACCCCGGCCAAGTTCGATCCGGAAATGGCCGAATGGATCGCCTACGGCGCCAGCCCCCGCGGTTCGATTGCCCTGGATCGCTGCGCCCGGGCGCACGCCTGGCTGGCCGGGCGCGACTTCGTCAGCCCCGAAGACATCCAGGCGGTACTGTTCGATGTATTGCGCCACCGCATCATTCTTTCCTTCGAAGCCGAAGCCGCCGGTATCGACCAGGACCGGGTGGTCCAGCGGATTCTCGACGTCGTAGCCGTCGCTTGACCCCGATGAACGCCATCCTGCCGCCCGAACCGGGCATCCGTGTCAGCCTCGCCGAGTTGATCGAGATGCGTCATCGCGTGCGCGAAGTGCAGCTGTTTTCCACACCGAGCCAGCGCAGCCCGCTGATCGGCCTGCACCACTCCAAGCTGCGGGGCCGTGGCGTGGATTTCGATCAGGTGCGGGTTTATCAAGCCGGCGACGACGTGCGCAGCATCGACTGGCGCGTCACCGCCCGGACCCAGGAACCCCACACCAAGCTGTTTCACGAAGAACGCGAGCGGCCGATCTTCATCATGGTCGAGCAGAGTCGTCGGTTGTTCTTCGGCTCGGGGCTGATGTTCAAGTCGGTGCTCGCCGCCCAGGCCGCGAGCCTGATCGGCTGGGCCGCGCTGGGGCATAACGACCGGGTCGGAGGCCTGGTGTTCGGCGACAATGAGCATTACGAAATCAAGCCAAGGCGCAGCAAACAGAGCCTGCTGCAGTTGCTCAACCGCCTGGTGCGGGTCAACCAGTCGCTGCACACCGAAAGCGAGCCCGATCGCGATGCGTTCGGCATTGCCTTGCGCCGCGCGCGGGAGGTGTTGCGGCCCGGCAGCCTGGCGATCGTGATCTGCGACGAGCGCGCCTTGTCCGAAAGCGCCGAACAACAGCTGAGCCTGTTGTCGCGCCATTGCGACCTGTTGCTGCTGCCATTGTCCGATCCGCTGGATCATGCCCTGCCTGCCGCCGGACTGTTGCGCTTCGCCGAGCGTGGCGCACAACTGGAACTCGACACGCTCAACTTCGACCTGCGCCAGACCTACCGTGCCCAGGCCGAAGCGCGCATCGCCCGCTGGGAGCTGCTGGCCCAGAAGCTTCGAGTGTTGTTGATGCCGCTGAGCACGCAAAGTGAAATGGTCGAGCAACTGCGCGAGTACCTCAACCCACAGCAGCCGGGGAAAGGTCGATGAGCAGTCTCGAGCAGTTGCAGCCACTGATTTCTCCGCCCCCCGTGGAGTTCTGGCCGCCGGCACCGGGCTGGTGGTTGCTGCTGCTGTTGCTGCCGGCCATCGGCTTTGGCCTGTGGAAGCTGCGGCACCTGTTGACTCGCCAGCAACCGGTAGCCCCCGTCGAACAACCGCTGGACCCGGTGCGCGTGGCCGCACTGGCGGAACTGGCGCGCATGCCCAAACCTTACGACGGCGCGCCCGCCGGTGCCTGGCTGCAGCAACTCAATGGCCTGCTCAAGCGTCTGTGCCGCAACCATTACCCCTACAGCCAGAGCCATACCCTCAATGGCCGCAAATGGCTGGCTTTTCTCGACAACCGCTGCCCCGCTGCCGGCCTGACCCGCTGGATGGTGCTGGTCGAAGGCGCCTACAAGCCCGAATGCAAGCTGGACGACAAGGCCATCGCCGGCCTGACCCAGGCGGTCGACACCTGGATTCGCAAACATGTTTGAGTTCGCCTGGCCGTGGATGTTCGCCCTGCTGCCGCTGCCCTGGTTGATGCGTGTGCTGTTGCCGGTGGCCGACAGTGGCGAACCGGCACTCAAGGTCAGTTTTCTCGCTGACCTCGAAGGCCTGGCCAAACGCCGCGCCCGGGCCAACTTGCCCGCCTGGCGTCAGCAGGCGCCGTTTTTGCTGCTCTGGTTGCTGCTGCTGAGCGCCGCCGCGCGCCCGCAATGGCTCGGCGAGCCGTTGCCGATTGCAGCCAGCGGGCGCGACCTGCTGGTGGCGGTGGACGTGTCCGGTTCGATGGACTTTCCCGATATGCAGTGGCAGGACGATGACGTCAGCCGCCTCACCCTGGTCCAGCATTTGCTCGGCGATTTCCTCGAAAGTCGCGACGGCGACCGGGTCGGGCTGATCCTGTTCGGCAGCCGGGCGTACGTGCAGGCACCCCTGACGTTTGACCGGCATACCGTGCGCGTCTGGCTCGACGAAGCGCGTATCGGCATCGCCGGCAAGAACACCGCCATCGGTGACGCCATCGGCCTGGCCCTCAAGCGCCTGCGACAACGCCCGGCGCAAAGCCGCGTGTTGATTCTGGTCACCGATGGCGCCAACAACGGCGGCGAAATCGATCCGCTGACCGCTGCGCGCCTGGCGGCCAAGGAAGGGGTGAAAATCTACCCGATCGGTATCGGCGCCGACCCGGAAGAAAGCGGCACCCCCGGTTTCCTGGGGATCAATCCGAGCCTGGATCTTGACGAACCCACCTTGAAGGCGATCGCCGACGCCACCGGCGGCCAGTACTTCCGCGCTCGCGATGGCCAGGAACTGCAAGCGATCAAGGGCACCCTCGACAAACTGGAGCCCGTGACCCAGCAACCGACCCAGGCCCGTCCGGCCCAGGCGTTGTACCACTGGCCGCTGGCGCTGGCGTTGTGGCTGAGCATGCTGCTGGTGGTGCGCGAGCTGTGGCCGGACAACCCGCTGCAACGATTTTTCACCAAGGACCTGTTCTTGCAATCGCCATTGCCTGACTGGCGCCAGCGCCTCAAACGCCTGCGCCTGCGGAGGCGCCGATGAGCGCACTCTGGCCGTACTTTTTCCGCCCCTGGTGGCTGCTGTCGCTGCCGCTGCTTGGCTGGTTGCTCTGGAAACTGTGGCATCGGCAGAAGCGCGCGGGGCGCTGGCAGATGATCCTGCCGCCGGCGTTCCATGCGGCGTTGCTCAGTGGCGGCAGCGGACGCGAAAGCAAACTGCCGTGGATCGCCCTGGGCCTGGCCTGGTCGATCGCTGTCGTCGCATTGATCGGACCGAGCTTTTCCCGCGTCGAGCAGATCAGCCAGAAACCCGCTGACCCGCTGGTGGTAATCCTTGAGCTGACCCCGCAAATGCTCGCCACCGACGTTCAGCCAAACCGCCTGGAACAGGCCCGGCGCAAACTCTTCGACCTGCTGCAAAGCCGCAACGACGCGCAGACTGCAATCGTCGTCTACGCCGGCAGCGCCCACACCCTGGTGCCGCTGTCGGACGACCTGTCCACCAGCCGCAACCTGCTCGATGCGCTCAAGCCGTCGTTGATGCCCGAAGCCGGCCAGCGTGCCGATCTGGCGGTGGTCAAGGCCCTGGCCTTGCTGGAACAGGCCGCACTGGGCGACGGTCGGATCCTGTTGATCGGCACTTCCCTGAGCGAACCGGAGCGCCTGGGCATCAGCCGCGCCTTGAGCGGCAAGTCGACGCAATTGCTCATGCTTGGCATCGGCACCGCCGACGGCGCCCCGATCACCCAGGAGGATGGCAGTTTCCTCAAGGACGAACAGGGAGCGATCCTGGTGTCGCGCCTGGATGAGCCCGGCCTGAAGGCCTTCATCAACGAGCTGGACGGACACTACCGCCACGCGCGCCTGAGCGATGGCGATCTGCGCGCCCTCGGCCTGCTCGACGGGCCGCGCAACCTGCGCAACGACGGCCAGACCCTGCGCCTCGACACCTGGGCCGACCAGGGCTACTGGCTGCTGTTGCCGCTGCTGTTGCTGGCCGCCTGCGCCGGTCGTCGCGGCTGGTTGTTCTGCCTGCCGCTATTTTTCATGCTGCCGCAACCGGGCTATGCCTTCGACTTCCAGGACCTGTGGCTGCGCCCCGACCAGCAGGGCCAGCACTTGCTCAAGCAGAAACGCCCGGCCGAGGCGGCCCGGCACTTCGAAGATCACCAGTGGCAAGGCGTGGCTCTCTACGAAGCCGGCGACTACACGGGCGCCGCCCAGCGGTTCGCCGAGGGCAACGACGCCCACGCCCACTACAATCGTGGCAACGCCCTGGCCAAAAGCGGCGAGCTGGAGGCGGCCGTGGATGCTTATGAACAGGCCCTCGAACGCCAACCGGATCTGCGCCCGGCCCTGACCAACAAGGCCCTGGTGGAAAGCCTGCTCAAGCAGCAAGCCACCGCGCCCGCCCCTGACAAAGCCGCCAATGAGGAGGCCGCCGATTCGGCGCAGGAAACACCACCCAGTAGCGTTGCGCAGCCGTCGACAACGGGTGAGCCGCAAACCGCTGGCGAACCGACCCAAGCCGCCACCGAGCCGTCCGCCACAACACCGCCGCGCCCCGGCGCCAACGAGGTCCCGGGCAGCGAACTGGGAGATGAACAGCACACCATTGCCCCCATGCCCCCGACCAGCGACAGTCTCGATGCCGAGCAGCAGCAGGCGCTGGAGCAATGGCTCAGGCAGATCCCGGACGACCCGGGTGAATTGCTCAGACGCAAGTTCTGGTACGAACAGCAACAACATCAGGATCAGGGAAAAACTCGATGACCCGCTTCACCGCCTTCATGCTCGCCCCGCTGCCCGCCTTGTTGCTCTGTGTCGTGCAGGCCCAGGCAGCCGAGCTGGTCGCCAGTGTCGACCGGGCTCGCCTGAATTCCGGCGAGACCATCGAACTGACCCTGGAATCCAACGACGTGACCCAGTTCGGCAAGCCGGACCTGACGCCACTGGAGCCCCTGTTCGAAGTGCGTGGCACCCGCCAGGTCAACCAGTTGAACACCCTCAATGGCGACAACCAGGCCACCACCCGCTGGATCGTCACCCTGCTGCCCTTGCACAACGGCACCCTGGTGATCCCCCCGCTCGCGCTGGGCGACGTGCAGAGCCAGCCGATCACCGTGCAAGTGGTCGAGAGCGACACCCAGGCGAGCCCGAACAAGCAGGCAGCGGTGTTCATCGACGCCAGCCTCGATCAGACCACCGTGTACGTGCAGGCCCAGGCGATCCTGACCTTGCGCATCTACCATTCGGTGTCCCTGTACGACGACAGCAGCCTGCCGCCCTTGCAAATTCCCGACGCGCGCATCGAACAGCTCGGCGAGTCACGCACCTACGAGAAAGACATCAACGGCATTCGCCATGGCGTGATCGAGATGCGCTACGCGATCTACCCGCAACACAGCGGTGAACTGATCATCCCGGCGCAGATATTCAATGCCGCACTGGTGGAGGCGCAGCCCGTGCAGGACGCCAGCGCCCAGGCGCCGAAATCCGGCAAGTTGATGCGCGTCAGCTCCGGCGAGATCCTGCTGACGGTCAAGGCCAAACCCATCACCTATCCCGCCGACCTGCCCTGGCTACCGGCTCGCAGCCTGACCCTGAGCGAAAGCTGGAATCCAGAGCCGGAACACGTCCAGGTCGGCGATTCGCTCACCCGCAGCCTGACGGTCAAGGCCGAAGGCCTGGCCAGTTCGCAACTGCCGCCCCTGCCCGGCACCGAGGTCAGTGGCCTGCGACGCTATCCCGATCAACCGGTGCTGGGTAACCAGAATACCGAACGAGGCCTGGTGGGTAGTCGCGAAGATCGCGAGGCGCTGGTGCCTTCGCGCAGCGGCGCCATCGACTTGCCGTCGGTCGAGGTGGTCTGGTGGAACACCTTCGAAGACCATCTGGAGCACAGCAGCCTGCCCGCCCGGACCCTGCAGGTGGCGGCCAATCCGAGCCTGCTGGTCGATACTCCGGCCGGCGCCACACCAATGGACAGCAGTGCCAGCAACGAAACCCTCTGGCGCTGGAAACTCAGCACCCTGATCCTCGCCTGCACCACCCTGCTGGGGTTCGGCCTCTGGTGGCGGGCACGCTGGCAACCAGCAATCCTGCGGGCGGCACAAACCGGCCCGAGCCCACGCACGGTGCTCGACGACCTCAAGCGTGCCTGCCAGGCCAACGATTCCCACGCCACCCGCCAGGCGCTCGACGCCTGGGCCCGCCAACAACCGGAAACCCTGGCCGACATGGCCGCCCGCTTCGTCCCGCTGTCCGACGCCCTCGACGGTTTGAACGGCGCTCTGTACAGCGAAACCGGCCAGCATTGGCAAGGGGAAGATTTGTGGCGGGCGATCCGGACGATTCCGATTGCCGAACGGGTTCAGGATCCGGTTGGGGACAGTGGGTTGCCGCCGCTTTATCCGAAATAAAATCAAAAGATCGCAGCCTGCGGCAGCCCCTCCAAGGGCTGCCGCAGGCTGCGATCATCAAGGCCTTTCAGCAAAGCACAATGAGTCCGTCAAAGGTCAGGCCAGTTTGACCCAAAGCACATTGTCGCCCACCCCAGGGGCCCAGTCTTCTACGTACGAGGTGTGTGCCTGAAGGCAGGACCAGTTCTTTGCAGCGTGTCTCACTCGCTGGTCTTTTGCATACTGAGTGTTCAGTTTCCATGCCGGATACTCGCCCCCGCCACTCTCAGTGCTGACGCTCAGAACGTTACTGGACGACGAAAGCTTGTTGTTCAGGTCGCGCGCTTTCACCGCGTAACGGTATGGGGTGTCTGGTGTGAGGCCAGAGTCGACAAAAGAGGTCTGAGTGACGCTCACGGTTTTGATATGAATGTCGTCCCGATAGATCAGGTAGTCGACTATTGGGTCCGTGCCGGTGGATGCCCCCCACATCAGGCTGACACTTTGTGTGGTCTGGCCCATGCTGTGCAGGTTCGTCGGAGCGGTAGGCCCCGCTCCACCTTCTGGCAAGGTATGCACCTGAATCGGCCGGCTGGGCGCAGAGATATGGCTGCGATCGTCGACCGCGCTGATGGCATATGTGTACTGGGTTTCAGGCGCCACGCTGTTATCGGCAAAAGCAAGATTCGGAGCGTCTACATCAACCAAAAATCTTCCGTTACGCGAAATGCGGTAGGAGGCGATCGGAAAGGGACCGGTTCCTGCATTCCAATTCAACAGTACCTGCTTGTCAGTGACCTTGACAGCAGCCAGTCCAGTCGGTGGATCCGGCCGTTCACCGCCGCCTTCCGGTGGCACGAAATTCAGATCAATCACTTGGTAAAAAGCCATGGAAGTGTTGGCCACTTCCCAGACGGCCAGCAATGCGTGGTACCCGTCCCGTTCCGGTAGTGGGACACCATGGGTGGTGGGTGAAGCGGGCAACATTTGCTCGCCATGGGACCAATGCGGTTGCAGGTTGATTTGCACTGTGTAAAACGGCTCCGCTTCAAACTGGTCGCGCGACAGGACCTTGTCAGGATCCCAACCTTCCCTGGTCATGAAATAGTTCCAGCGCCGGGTCGCGTGCTTCGCGCTGAAACGCCAGGAAATGTCCAGCGTTTCGCCACTTCGCACATCATGTTTTTTCCAATGACTCCCTGGTTCATCCAGTTGTGCACCGGTCAGTTGATTGGCACTGGCAATTTTTCCATCCGGAGGCGGCGGGACGTTGGCGTCGTCATCTTTGGCAAAAGTATCCCTGAGCCCGCCGGCAGTCAGAGGAAAAAACTTGCCGGACTCGCGTTGGTTCAGAGCCCCTAAGTCGAGTCTCCCCGCGAGCCACTCAAAATGTGCCCGTGAAGAGGGAGAAAAAACGTGGCCATGACGCGCATTGTTGCTTCTACTGATAGAGTTCGGACGACCCTGTGACATAGTATTTCTCCATTAACAATCGTAGTAACTTCGATAACCCTGGAATCACATGTAACGCCCTAACCACATCAGCCACTGTCCGACCTGCCTCGCCTCCCTTCTATTGGAAAGCACACCCTGTCGCTTGCACTGTAAGGCTCCATGCTCGAATCCATTGAATACCCGGCTCGCCCTGGCGCCTACTGACAGATCTGACAGTGGGGACAGACGGTCGCAGGTTTTCAACACCGAATGCAGACGTCTTGACCTTCAAAGGTGTTCTGCAACAACAGTCTTTTGCCAGTAAACTCTCTCCCCTTTCGCCGCCATCATTTGTCTTCGCGGCCATCACCTTTTTTGTAGCGGAGTTGCCCTTGCGTCTGTTCCACACCTCCGACTGGCACCTCGGGCAGAACCTGCACGGCCAGGATCGCGATTTTGAGCACGGCTGTTTTCTCGACTGGCTGCTGCGCCAGCTCAAGCTGGATCAGCCGGATGTGCTGCTGATTGCCGGCGACATCTTCGACACGGTCAACCCGCCGGTCAAAGCCCAGGAACGCCTTTACGACTTCATCGTCAGCGCCCATGAGCAGCAACCCTTGCTGACCATCGTGATGATCGCCGGCAACCACGATTCCGGCTCACGCATCGAACTGCCCGCGCCCTTGATGCGCCGCTTGCGCACCCATGCCCTGGGCCGCGTGCTGTGGCTGGATGACGGGCAACTGGACGCCGAACGCCTGTTGCTGCCACTGCCAAATGCCCAAGGCGACATTGCCGCCTGGTGCCTGGCGCTACCGTTCCTGCGCCCGGCCGAAGTCACCGGCGCCCATCTGGGCGACAACTATTTGCGCGGCATCGGCCAGGTTCACGAATGGCTGATTGAAGCGGCCAATGCCAAACGACAGCCCGGCCAGGCACTGATCGCCATCAGCCATGCGCACATGGCCGGTGGTTCGGTGTCGGAAGACTCCGAACGCAGCCTGATCATCGGCAACGCCGAAGCGCTGCCCGCCAGCCTGTTCGGACCGACCATCAGCTACGTCGCCCTGGGGCATTTGCACAAGCCACAGAAGGTCAACGGCGAGGAGCGCATTCGCTACAGCGGCTCGCCCATTCCGTTGTCGTTCTCGGAGATCGGCTACCAGCATCAGGTTCTCGTCATCACACTCGACGGCGAAACCCTGGTCAGCGTCGAACCGAAACTGATCCCTCGCTCAGTGAACCTGCAACGTATCGGCCCTGCGCCCCTGGCCGACATCCTTGTGCAACTGGCCGACCTGCCGATCATCGACCTGCTGGCCGACTACCAGCGCCAGCCCTGGCTGGAAGTGCGGGTACGCCTCGACGAGCCGCAACCGGACTTGCGCCATCAAGTGGAAAGCGCCCTGGAAGGCAAGGCCGTGCGCCTGGTGCGCATCGCCGCCGAATACGCCGGCAACGGCAGCCGTGAAGGTGCCGATGAAGGTGCCGGGTTGATCGAACTGGACCAGCTCACGCCCCATGAACTGTTCAGCCGTGCCTGGCAGGACAACTACGGCAGCGAGGTCGATGAGCAAACCCTAAAGGACTTTGCCGAGCTGCTGCAAGACGTGCAGATGGAGGACGAACAGCCATGAAGATCCTCGCCATCCGCCTGAAAAACCTCGCCTCCCTGGCCGGGCCGTTTGAAATCGACTTCACCGCCGAACCCCTGGCCAGTGCCGGACTGTTCGCCATCACCGGCCCCACCGGCGCCGGCAAGAGCACCCTGCTCGACGCGTTGTGCCTGGCCCTGTTCGGTGCCGTGCCGCGCCTGAACAACACCGGGCGCGACGCCAAGGTACCGGACGCCGATGGCGAAATCGGCACCGGCGACCCGCGCACCCTGTTGCGCCGCGGCACTGGCGAAGGTTATGCCGAAGTGGATTTTGTCGGCGTCGACGGCCGCCGTTATCGCGCACGCTGGGAAGCCAATCGCGCCCGGGAAAAGGCCGGTGGCAAACTGCAAGCCAGCCGCCAGAGCCTGCGCGACCTCGATCAGGATCAACTGCTGGCCAGCCAGAAAGGTGAATACAAGACCCAGCTCGAAGCCGCACTGGGCCTGAATTTCGAACAGTTCACCCGGGCCGTGCTGCTGGCGCAGAGCGAGTTCAGCGCCTTCCTCAAGGCCGATGACAACGACCGCAGCGAACTCCTGGAAAAACTCACCGACACGGCGCTATACACCCGGCTGGGCCGGCGGGCCTTCGACAAGACCAAAGAAGCCCGCGAAGCCCACAAATTGCTGCAGGACCAGGCCAGCGGCGTCACGCCCCTGGCGCCTGAGGCCCGCGCCGAGCTCGACGAGCGCTTCCACGCCGCGCAGCAGCAGCTTAGACATCAGCAGGCGCAGCTCAAGCAGCTTGAACTGCAGCACACCTGGCTCAGCGAACTGCGCCGTTTGCATGACGCGCAACTGGCTGCTGCCGAACAACTGCACAGCGCCCGCCAAACCTGGGACAGCCTGGCCGGCGAGCGCGTGCAGCTGACGCGCCTGGAGCAGCTCGCCCCGCAACGGCACCAGTTCGCCCGCAAGTCCGAGGTCGATGCGTTACTCACGCCCTTGGCCGAGCAAATCGCCCAGCATACCCGCCAGCACGGCGAACTCAGCGAGCGTCAGGCGCTACTGGAACAGGCCCTTGGCACGACCCGGATCGCATTGGGTGAAGCGCAACAACGGCAAACCGAATGTGCGCCGCTGTTGCGTCAGGCCTTCGAGGAACAAAGCACCCTCGCCCGCCTGGCGAAGGACACGGCCCTGGCCGCCGAAGCCAGACAGAGCGCCGAGCAAGCCTGCACCCAGGGCCAAAGCGCGATTCAAACCTTGCACGAGCAACAGGCCCGGGCTGGCGAACACTTGCAGCGCATGGCGGCCGAGCTGGAACAGAGCGTACATCTGGCGCCCTTGAGCGAGGCATGGAACGCTTACCGCGATCGCCTGCAACAGCTGATGCTGATCGGCAATCGCCTGAACAAGGGCCAGGCCGAACTGGCCAACCTCGAACAGAACGCCGTGCGCACCACGCAGGCGTTCACTGCGCAGAAACAGCAACTGGAGGTGCTGTTCAAGGAGGCCGGCGCCGAACCAGACGCCGTCGCCGAGCAGATCGGCATCCTCGGCAGCCTGTTGCAGGACAACCGCAAGCAATTGCGGGCCATCGAAGACCTGACGCGGCTGTGGGACAGCCAGCAGGACCTGGACAAGCGCGGCGCCGAGTTGCAGCAACGCCAGGTCGCTGCGCAACAGGAACGTGAGCGCCTGACCCAGGACGGGGTAAAGGCCAAGGCTGAACTCGCCGTCGCCGAGCAGACCCTGACCGTCACCCGCGAGCTGCTGGAGCGCCAGCGCCTGGCCCGCAGCGCCAGTGTCGAGGAACTGCGCGCGCAGTTGCAGGATGACCAGCCCTGCCCTGTCTGCGGCAGCAACGAGCATCCCTATCATCAACCCGAAGCCCTGTTGCAAAGCCTGGGTCGCCATGATGAAAGCGAGCAGGCAACGGCCCAAAAAGCGGTCGACCAGCTCAAGGAAAAGCTGACCGAACTGCGGGCGGAAGTGGGCGGACTGATCGCCCAGCAAAAAGAACTGCTGCAACAGCAGGAACATTTGGCGACCCAGCAACAAGCCCTGGCGCCAAGCCTGGAAGCGCATCCGCTGGCCACCGCCCTGCACAATCAGGACTACGCCAAGCGCGGCGCCTGGCTCAGCCAGCAAAACACCCAGTTGAACCAGAGCATCAGCCAGGACGAACAACGGCAAACCGCCCTGCTCACCCTGCAACAGGACGCCGCGCGCCTGACCCAGCAATTGCGCCACGCCGAAACCGCGCACCAGCAAGCGGCCCAGCATCTGGACAATCAACAGCGTGAGCTGAGCAATGACCGCCAGCGCCTGGACGAAGAACTCGGCGCGTTTGCCAGCCTGTTGCCAGCCGACACCCTGGAAGCGCTGCGTCTCGAGCCCGCCGCGACCTTCATGCAGCTCGATCGGCAGATCGCCGAGCGCCTGGCGCAACTCGATCAGCAAAAGGAAGAACTTGCCGAGCAGCAACAGCGTCAGCAACACCTGGAGAAGGAACAGGATCGGCAGCAAACCCGTGTGCAACAATTGCAAACCGCCGAGCAGCAGTTCAATGCACTGGCCGCGCAACAACAGGCGAGCCAGCAGGCGCTCGGACAATTGCTCGCCTCCCACGCCAGTGCCGAACAGTGGCAGCAGCAGCTGGAGCAGGACGTGGAACAGGCGCGCAACGCCGAAACCACGACGGCCACGGAACTGCAGAACGTACTCACGCAGCTCGTGCGAATCGCCGCCGAACTCAAGGCGCAGCAAGAGCGTTTGCACACCCTGGAAAGCGAACAGCGCGAGCTCGGCGACAAAATCGCCGACTGGCGCGCCCGCCACCCGGAACTGGATGACGCTGGCCTTGACGACCTGCTGCGGGTCGACGACGCCCATGTCAGCGAACTGCGCCAACGCTTGCAGCACAGCGAAAAAGCCATCGAACAGGCCAATGTCCTGCTACAGGAGCGTGACAAGCGCTTGCTCGATCATCAGGCGCAGCACAACGGCAACCTCGATGACGAACAGCTCGCCAACGCGCTTACCGAGTTACAAAACCAGTTCGGCGTCAGCGAGCAGCTCTGCGCCGAATTGCGTGCCGAACAGGCCGAGGATCAGCGCCGGCAGAACGCCAATCAGGCCCTCGCGCAACAGATCGCCGACGCGTACAGCGAATACCAGCGCTGGGCACGCCTGAACGCGTTGATCGGTTCGGCCACCGGCGACACCTTCCGCAAGATCGCCCAAGCCTACAACCTCGACCTGCTGGTGCACCACGCCAACGTGCAATTGCGCCAACTGGTACGGCGCTATCGCCTGAAACGCGGCGGCAGCATGCTCGGTTTGCTGGTGATGGACACCGAGATGGGCGACGAGCTGCGTTCGGTGCATTCGTTGTCCGGTGGCGAGACCTTCCTGGTGTCGCTGGCCCTGGCGCTGGGCCTGGCATCGATGGCCTCGAGCACGCTGAAAATCGAATCGCTGTTCATCGACGAAGGCTTCGGCAGCCTCGACCCGGAGTCCCTGCAACTGGCGATGGACGCCCTCGACGGCCTGCAGGCCCAGGGGCGCAAGGTCGCGGTGATCTCCCATGTGCAGGAAATGCATGAGCGGATTCCGGTGCAGATCCAGGTCCGCCGCCAGGGCAACGGCCTGAGCACCCTGGAGGTGAAATGATCACGCTCTACTCATTCCGCCGCTGCCCCTACGCCATGCGCGCACGCATGGCGCTGCGCTACTGCGAAGTGCCCGTGGACATCGTCGAAGTCAGCCTCAAGGCCAAACCCTCCGAGATGCTCGCACTGTCGAGCAAAGGCACGGTGCCGGTGCTGGACGTGGACGGCCAGGTCATCGATGAAAGCCTGGACATCATGCGCTGGGCCGTCGCCCGCCATGACCCGCAGGACTGGTTGCTCAAGGATGATCCGCAAGGACAGTTGGCCATCGAGGCGTTGATCGAGGAGAACGATCAGCACTTCAAAGTGCACCTCAATCGCTACAAGTACGCCGAGCGCTATCCTGAGCAACCGATGGCGCTCTATCGCGCCGAAGGCGAGGTGTTCCTGCGCAAACTGGATGAGTTACTGGAGGGACGCGACTACCTGCTCACGGATCACCCGAGCCTGGCCGACGTGGCGCTGATGCCGTTCATACGGCAATTCGCCCATGTCGACCGCGAGTGGTTCGCGCAAACGCCCTATCGACGTCTGCAGGCGTGGCTGCAGCGGTTTCTGGAGTCCGATTTGTTCACATCGATCATGAAGAAATAGCCCCCTCTGTTACGCCAACACTTCACACATGCCAATGGCCGAGCAATCCACCTGGAACGGTCCGAAAAAACTTTCCTCGGACTTGATCGGCGGATTGCCGGCCAGCATGCCCATGGCCTTTGCCGTTTCGATGTTGCGCGCAATGTTGTGATTGGCCTCAATGGCCCGGGCTACGCCGCCTATCGAACCTTGCCCTATCCCCAGCAAGGAAAATCCGTTGGTGATGAAGGCCAGGAAAGCGATGACCAAAAGTTTGCAACGGTTCATGCTCCGCCCACTCCCGCCAGTTCCGCCGGATCGACCATCGCCTGCTGTGCGCGATGTTCAAACTGGATGCCTGGGTGTGCGACATGAATCGGCGGTTCGACGCTTTGCTGTGACTGCGGCGAAAGACTGATGACCAGCACCATGACCAGGTAAAGACCGATAGCCACATAGGCGCCGTGTTTGGCAGAGGTGATGATCGAGCTGGCCATGATGAACTCCGTGGACATGTTTCAGAGTCCACAGAATCAATCAAAAAAGCACCGGTAACCAACGAGTCTGATGCATAGCAAATATCAACTTCGTTGATCATTAACCCAGACTATCTCAGTCTTCAATAAAACTCATCATGCGCTCGCGGGCAGCGTCAGGTTCGCCGGGAATGGGTACGGCAGCGGACAGGATGGGGGTCGAGTAGAGGGACAGCAGTACGACGGCGAGACGCAGGGTCATTTTGGCAATCCTTTTCTGATGAAGGAGGAGTCAAAAAATCAGCGTCAAATTTAGAGGCATGGCCACCTGATATCAAGCATTACAGGATGGCTTGTCGCAAACGCGTTATGCAGGAGCGACATCACTTCAACGCCTTTCGCAGCCTGGGCTTCGATCGGCAAGTGACTTCGCTCCTGCATAAAGGCGGCAGGGCTGGAATTTCAGTGCTGGTTTTTGTGGTCCAGCGCGGCGTAGAAGTTGGCGCTCTGTTGCAAGTATTTCTGGGTGTAGCTCTGGGTGTGGGATTTTTTGTCGCTGATTTCAACGTTGGCGCTGGCTGGCAGGGCAACGGTGGCGGAAATGGCGGAAGCGGCGATCACGGAGAAGAGATTGAAGTTCATGCGGGAGTTCCTCGAAGTCAGTTGGCTTGCCTGGCCGGTGGGGCCGTGAAGCAAACTTAACCCTCGAGGCTTAGCCGCTTGAAATGCTTTGTAGCACTTCCACATATCACGCTCATCGATAGAAGGATGCAGGCCCCATCAACCGGGGCCTGCGGCCTATTGACGCACCAGGAATTTCAGGTCACTGGGGGCATCCATCGGCAGGTTTTGCACGGTTTTGCCCAGCAAACCGGACTTGGCATCGCGCTCGACGACGACAATCTGGTTGCTTTTCTGGTTGGCGATCAGCAGGAACTTGCCACTCGGATCGAGGCTGAATTCCCGGGGATGGTCGCCTTCTACCGCGCGACGTTGCAGCTCCTTGAGGTGGCCGGTGGCTGGGTCGATGGCGAACACCAGTAACTGGTTGGCGGTGCCACGGTTGCTGACATAGAGGAACTTGCCGTCCTTCGAGGCATGCAATGCCGCGGCGGCCTTGTCCGAAACCGGCTGACCCGCAGCCAGGTCGACCATCTGGGTTTGCTCCAGCTTGCCGTCGCGGTAATCAAACACCGCCACTTGCGCGCTCATTTCCATGGTCAGCCAGGCATGCTTGCCATCGGCACTGAACAGCAAATGGCGCGGCCCGCTGCCCGCTGGCAACTGAACGAACGAGGGAGTCGCCGGGGTCAACGGCAAGTCGGGATTGGCCTTGGGGTCGAAGCGGTAGACAAACACCTTGTCCGCCCCCAGGTCGTTGGAAAACACATAGTTGCCATCGGGCGACGAGACCGTCGAATGCACATGCGCCGACGTCTGCCGCTCGGGATTGACCCGACTGGCCGGATGGCTGCTCATCTGCACCACAGGCTTGAGCGTGCCATCGGCCGCCAGCGGCAACACCGCCAGGGTGCCACCCGGATCTTCAGATACCGAGTAGTTGCTGACGAACAAGTGGCTGGCATCAAGGCTGAGACCCGAATGCGTCGGTTCGTTGCCCAGGCTCTGTACCTGGTTGATCAGGCTTAACTCATGGGTCTTGGGGTCAATGGCATAACTGCTCACGCGCCCGACCGGATCGGCCTGGCCCGGGCCATTTTCATTGACCACGAACAGGCGCTGCTGGTCCTTGGACAGGGTCAGCCAGGACGGATTTTCGCTGTTGATCACCTGTAGCGGCTTGGCGTCGATCTGGCCGGTGGCACTGTCGAAGGCCAGGCGATAGATGCCCTGGCTTTGGCCGGCCGTGTAGGAACCCACGAGCAATTGATAGTCGTCGGCGGCCGCCACCTGCACGCCCATCGCGCCGATGCTACCGGCGATCAATAGCGGCCAGAGGTTACGCATCCTGTTGATCATCGTCGTCGTTGTCACCGCTGACGACGTCGCCGAGGCACACCAGCCGGTGTTCGCCGTTGTTGTCATTGATCAGCCAGCTTTGCAAGGTCGCATCGAACGTTGCCGCCTGAATCTGCGCGGGAGTGAATTCCCAGTGCAGGGCATTTCGACCGTCCATGCATTCGATGTGCAGGTTGTCGTCTTCATCGAGGGAGAACTCGAAGGCGTGGTAGCCGTCGATTTCCACCATCCCGCAGTGTTCGAGGGCGTTGAGCAAGGTGTCGGTTGCAGCAGTCATGGCAGTCAATCTTTGAATGGGAAAAACGCAATGATAGCTCAGCCACACCGCTGAACAACTGTAGGAGCGAGCTTGCTCGCGATGGTCGTTAACGATTACGCGTGTTTTCTGGCTATACGCGGTGCCCTTAAGTCCATCGCGAGCAAGCTCGCTCCCACAGGGGGGTCAGATCGCCTCGCGGGACGGTTGGCCATCCACCAGGCGCTGGATACCCAGTGGATTGCTGTTTTTCAGCGCCTCCGGCAGCAAACTGTCCGGGTAGTTCTGGAAACACACCGGGCGCAGGAAACGGTCGATGGCCAGGGTGCCCACCGACGTGCCGCGCGCATCCGACGTCGCCGGATACGGCCCGCCATGGACCATCGAATCACACACCTCCACCCCGGTGGGATAACCATTGAGCAGGATTCGCCCGACCTTCTGCTCCAGCAACCCGGTCAGCTCGCTGAACTGCTCGAAATCCGCCTGCTCGCCGATGATGGTCGCGGTCAGCTGACCATGCAGGCCGTGCAGCGCGGCGCTCAGTTGTGCCTGATCCGCCACTTCGACCACCACGGTGGTGGGGCCGAACACTTCCGCTTGCAGCACCTCGTCGCCATCGATCAGCAGGTTGACGTCGGCCTTGAACAGCTGCGGCTGCGCCTGCCGCCCCTGTTGCGCATCGCCCGCCAGGTGTTCGATCCGAGGATGATCGAGCAATGTTTGCAAGCCCTTGGCATAGCTGCCCAGGGTCCCGGCGTTGAGCATGGTCTGCGCCGGTTGGTCGGCCATCATGTCGGCCAATAGCTGGAGGAAGGCGGTGAACTGCGGCGAATGGATGCCGATCACCAGGCCAGGGTTGGTGCAGAACTGGCCGCAACCCTGGACCACCGAAGCCGACAGGCCACGGGCGATGGTTTCCGTGCGCGCCTGCAGCGCCTGGGGCAGCACGATCACCGGGTTGATGCTGGACATTTCGGCAAACACCGGGATCGGTTGCGGGCGTGCCGCGGCCATGTCGCACAAGGCTCGACCACCTTTGAGCGAACCGGTAAAGCCCACCGCCTGGATGGCCGGATGCTTGACCAGCGCTTCACCCACCCCGCCGCCGTAGATCATGTTGAACACGCCGGCCGGCATCGCGGTTTTCTGTGCCGCGCGAATGATCGCATCGGCCACCTGCTCGGCCGTGGCCATGTGGCCGCCATGGGCCTTGAACACCACCGGGCAACCGGCGGCCAGGGCCGACGCGGTGTCGCCACCGGCGGTGGAGAACGCCAAGGGAAAGTTGCTGGCCCCGAACACCGCCACCGGTCCGAGCCCGATACGGTACTGACGCAGGTCCGGACGCGGCAACGGTTGACGCTCAGGCAGGGCCTGGTCGATGCGCGCGCCGTAGAAGTCGCCACGCCGCAGCACAGCGGCGAACAGGCGCATCTGGCCGCTGGTGCGGCCACGCTCACCGATAATCCGTGCGGCAGGCAGCGCGGTTTCGCGGCACACCACGCTTACGAACTCATCCCCCAGCGCATCCAGTTCATCGGCGATAGCGTCGAGAAATTGTGCGCGCCGCTCGGCACTCAAGGTGCGATAAGCCGGGTACGCTGCAGCGGCAGCCTTGGCGGCGGCATCGACTTCTTCCGGGGTGGCCTGGATGAAAGCATGGGGCAACGCCTCGCCGGTTTCGGCGTCGACGCTGTGCAATGTCACGCTGCCCAACGAACTGCGCTGGCCGCCGATGTAGTTGTGACCAAGGATCATAGGTAACTCCTTAAAGTGAGCCGACGGTGCCGGGTTCGAAAGCCGCATCGACAGGCGCGATGCCATTGATCAACGGCGCGCCAAATTCTTCCTGGCTGATCTCGAACACATCGCCCGGTTGCGTGCGGATGCCATCGGCGAACGACAGGGTCGCGGTGCCGAAGAAGTGGATGTGCACATCGCCCGGACGCAGGAACTGGCTGTACTTGAAATGGTGGAACTCGAGGTTGGCCAGGCTGTGGCACATGTTGGCCTCACCGCTGAGGAACTCGTTCTGCCACAGCACCTGGCCATCGCGCAGGATACGGCTGGTACCGGCCAGGTGTTGCGGCAGCTCGCCCACCCGCAGCTCCGGTCCATAGCTGCAACTGCGCAGTTTCGAGTGGGCCAGGTACAGGTAGTTCTTGCGCTCCATGACGTGATCGGAAAACTCGTTGCCCACGGCAAAACCCAGGCGGTACGGCTTGCCGTCGTGACCGATGACGTAGAGGCCGCTGAGTTCAGGCTCTTCACCGGCGTCTTCGGCAAAGGGTGGCAGCGGGAACGGCTGGCCCGGGCGTACGACAATGCTGCCGTCGCCCTTGTAGAACCACTCCGGCTGCACGCCCGCCTGGCCTGCCGCGGGTTTGCCACCCTCCACGCCCCACTTGAAGATGCGCATGGTGTCGGTCATCGAAGCTTCATCACCGGCCTGCTGGTGCATCTTGTCCCGGGCCGACGCGCTGCCCAGGTGAGTCAGGCCGGTGCCACTGACCAGCATGTGCGCCGGGTCCGGGTGATCCAGCGGCGCCAGGATGCGCAGTTGCGCCAGCAGCTCGGCGTAGTCATGGCTGATGCCCAACCCGAGGCTCTGCACCTGCTGCTCAAGATTGCACCCCGCCTCGATCGCCGCCAGGGCCAGGTCGCGCACCGTGCGGGCGTCTTGCACTTCACGGACCAGACCTTCCTCGACCACGCCTACGCGGCGTTCGCCGTTACTCAATTCGAACTGAACCAAACGCATGAATTTTCTCCATTTACTTGAAAACACCGCCCCCCTGTAGGAGCTGGCTTGCCAGCGAAAGCGGCGGCACATTCACCGTCAATGTGTCAGATAGATCGCCATCGCTGGCAAGCCCGCTCCCACAGGGGTGGTGGTGATTGCCAGATTTTTGTGTCAGGTACGGGTAGCCCCACGCGCACTGGCGGCAAACTCATCCACCGGCAACACATGCTTGCGCTCCAGCAGGCGATACACCACGCCGGTCAACACCAGGCCGAACAGCATCACGCAGGACAGGAAATACAGCCCCGACGCGAGGTTGCCGGTGTACTCCTTGAGCGCGCCGATCACGAACGGGCCGATGTAGCCGCCGAGGTTGCCCACCGAGTTGATCAGGGCAATGCCCGCCGCCGCACTCGCGCCAGCAAAGAAGCGACCGGGCAAGGTCCAGAAAATCGCCGTGCAGGAAAACAGCGAGAACGCCACCAGGCACAGCGCCGCCAGTTGCAACACCGGCACCGAGAGCCAGGCACTGAAGAACAGGCCGATGGCACCGAGCACGTACAGAGCGGCCAGGTGGCCATACCGATCATTCAATCGATCGGAGCTGCGCGGGATGATCAGCAAACCAACGATCCCGAAGATGTACGGCACCGATGACACGAACCCGGTCACCAGATCAGTGCCGCCGAACTGCTTGATCAAGGTCGGCAGCCACAGGCCCAGGCCATAGATGCTCAGGGTCACCGGCAGGTAGAACAGCGCCAGCAGCAACACGCGTTTGTCCTTCAGGGCGTGCAACGGGTTGCCATGACGGGTCTGGCCATACTGCTCCAGGTCCTTTTTCAGCTCGCCACTGAGCCAGTCCTTCTCCGCCTGGTCCATCCACTTCACCTGTTGCGGGCCATCCGGCAACCAGCGCAGCACCGGCCAGGTCAGCAGGATCGCCGGGGTGCCGATGACGATGAACAGCCACTGCCAGCCATGCAGGCCGAACACCCCTTCCATGCCCAGCAAACCACCGGATATAGGTCCGGTGATCATCATCGCAATGGGTTGGGACAGGATGAACAGGCCCAGGATCTTGCCGCGATGGCGTACCGGGAACCACTGGGTGATGTAGTACAGGACGCCTGGAAAGAACCCGGCTTCCGCCGCGCCGAGCAGAAAGCGCATCAGGTAGAAGCTGTTCGGCCCCTGGACGAATGCCATGCCGATGGTGATAGCGCCCCAGGTGACCATGATCCGCGCGAACCAGCGCCGCGCGCCAAAGCGGTCAAGCATCAGGTTGCTGGGAATTTCCAGAAGGAAATAGCCAATGAAGAACAGCCCTGCGCCCAGCCCGTACGCCGCATCGCCCAAGCCGATGTCGGCGCCCATGTGCAGCTTGGCGAAACCTACGGCGGAGCGATCCACATAGGCGATCAGGTACAGCAGGATCAGGAAGGGAATCAGTTTCAGCGTGATGCGACGTATCAGCCGCAGTTCCTGGCTCATGAGATCGGTCTCCGATTGTTGTTGTTATAGAACCTTGGGGGACGCCTCTCACGGCAAACCGTCAGGGCCATCCCTCCGCTGAAAACGACTATATAGTATTACTATTTACCCAACAACACTTCCAAACAGACGAATTTGAGCTTATGTTACGCTTCAGCTCGAACAATATAGTCATACAATAAGAGAATCGATCATGTCTGATAAGAAACCCACCCTGCGCTCCGCCCAATGGTTTGGCACCGCCGACAAGAACGGCTTCATGTACCGCAGCTGGATGAAGAATCAGGGCATCGCCGACCACCAGTTCCATGGCAAGCCGATCATCGGCATCTGCAACACCTGGTCGGAACTGACCCCGTGCAACGCGCATTTCCGCCAGATCGCGGAACACGTCAAGCGCGGAGTGATCGAGGCCGGGGGCTTCCCGGTGGAGTTCCCGGTGTTCTCCAACGGTGAATCCAACCTGCGCCCGACCGCCATGCTCACCCGTAACCTGGCGAGCATGGACGTCGAAGAAGCGATTCGCGGTAACCCCATCGACGGCGTGGTGCTGCTGACCGGTTGTGACAAGACCACCCCGGCCTTGCTGATGGGCGCGGCCAGTTGCGACGTGCCGGCGATCGTCGTCACCGGCGGGCCGATGCTCAACGGCAAGCACAAAGGCAAGGACATCGGTTCGGGTACCGTGGTCTGGCAGCTCAGCGAACAGGTCAAGGCCGGCACCATCACCATCGATGACTTCCTTGCGGCCGAGGGCGGCATGTCCCGCTCGGCCGGTACCTGCAACACCATGGGCACCGCCTCGACCATGGCCTGCATGGCCGAAGCATTGGGCACTTCCCTGCCCCACAACGCGGCGATTCCCGCTGTCGATGCGCGACGTTATGTGTTGGCGCACATGTCCGGCATGCGTGCCGTGGAAATGGTCCGGGAGGATTTGAAGCTGTCGAAGATCCTGACCAAGGAAGCTTTCGAAAACGCCATCCGGGTCAACGCCGCCATTGGCGGTTCGACCAACGCGGTAATTCACCTCAAGGCCATCGCCGGTCGCATCGGCGTGGAGCTGGACCTGGACGACTGGACCCGCATCGGTCGCGGCATGCCGACCATCGTCGACCTGCAACCGTCCGGACGTTTCCTGATGGAAGAGTTCTACTACGCCGGTGGCTTGCCAGCGGTACTACGCCGTCTCGGCGAAGCCAACCTGATCCCGAACCCGAACGCCTTGACCGTCAACGGCAAATCCATCGGCGAGAACACCAGGGACGCGCCGATCTATGGCGAGGACGAAGTGATCCGTACCCTCGACAACCCGATCCGCGCCGACGGCGGGATCTGTGTACTGCGCGGCAACCTGGCACCACTGGGCGCGGTGCTCAAGCCCTCCGCCGCCAGTGCCGAGCTGATGCAACACCGCGGGCGTGCGGTGGTGTTCGAGAACTTCGACATGTACAAGGCGCGCATTAACGACCCGGAACTGGACGTGGATGCCAATTCGATCCTGGTCATGAAGAACTGCGGGCCCAAGGGTTATCCGGGCATGGCCGAAGTCGGCAACATGGGCCTGCCGGCCAAGCTGCTGGCCCAGGGCGTGACCGACATGGTGCGCATTTCCGATGCACGCATGAGCGGTACCGCGTATGGCACGGTGGTTCTTCACGTGGCACCGGAAGCCGCAGCCGGTGGGCCTTTGGCGGCGGTGAAGGAAGGTGACTGGATCGAGCTGGACTGTGCCAGCGGCCGGTTGCACCTGGATATTCCGGATGCTGAACTGGCGGCGCGCATGGCTGACTTGCAACCACCGCAGCAATTGCTGGTGGGCGGTTACCGTCAGCTGTACATCGACCATGTGTTGCAGGCGGATCAGGGTTGCGACTTTGACTTCCTGGTCGGTTGCCGTGGGGCCGAAGTACCGCGTCATTCTCACTGACACCACCGCCCCCTGTAGGAGCTGGCTTGCCAGCGAAGGCGGCCTGACAGTCAACCCTAATGTTTGCTGTCAGGGCCTCTTCGCTGGCAAGCCAGCTCCTACAGTCGTTCTGCGCCAGTCAAAACCCGGTGCTAGCGACCGTCACTCCCCACGCCTGCTATCATGCCCGCCATCTCCATCGCCCAGGACCGCGCCGTTCCCCATGGATTACCGCAAACCCTCCGACCGCAAAAGCATGCACTCGCGCATCGTCCAGGAACTGGGCATGCAGATCGTCTCCGGACGTTTCCTGCCGGACGACAAACTGCCTGCCGAGGCCCTGCTCTGTGAGGAATATGCCGTCAGCCGGCCAGTGTTGCGCGAAGCCACCCGGGTCCTGGTCGCCAAAGGCCTGGTGTACTCCCGTCCGCGGGTCGGCACCGTGGTCAAGCCGCGCAAGGAATGGCACATGCTCGACCCGGACGTCCTGCATTGGCTGATGCAAAGCAGCCCGCAGAACCAGTTCTTCGACCTGCTGACCAGTGTGCGCAGCATCATCGAACCGGCCGCCGCCGCCCTCGCCGCGCAGTTCGCCACCGACGCGGATATCGCCTCCATCGGTGAAGCCTACCAACGCATGGAAGCCGCGCCGACACCGGAAGCCCTGCTGCAACCGGACCTGGATTTCCACAGCCGAATTGCAGACGCCACCCACAACGACTTGCTGGCCAACCTGTGCAACATGCTGTCGGTGGCGATTGCCGAAGCACTGAAGCACTCCAACCAGCGGCCGAACCTGCATGAACTGGCGCTGCCACGGCACAAGGCGATACTCACGGCGATCGAGAACCGCGATGCGTTGGGCGCGCGGCATGCGACGCTGGTGCAGCTCGATGATGCGCGCAGTGCGTTGAATGTGGTGCTAGGCAGCGATCCCTCATAAAACGCGATCCCCTGTAGGAGCTGGCAAGCCAGCTCCTACAGGGGTCTGGTGTGAATTTTAGATGTAAAAAAGCCGCAACCCTGAGGCTACGGCTTTTGTGTTTCTGGCCCTGGATCAGTGAGCAAACAGCGAATTGCCTTTCTGCCCCGCCAGCTTCTCCGGCTTGATCAGGAACCGCGCCAGTGCCGGCAGCAGCCACAATGCACCGAACATGTTCCACAGCAGCATGAAGGTCAGCATCAGGCCCATGTCAGCCTGGAACTTGATGGCCGAGAAGATCCAGGTGCACACGCCGATCGCCAGGCACAAACCGGTGAACAGCACGGCCTTGCCGGTGGATTTCAGCGTCTGGTAGTACGCCTCCTGCAACGGCAGGCCCGCACGCAGGAAGCTTTCCAGGCGGCTGTAGATGTAGATGCCGTAGTCCACGCCAATCCCCACACCCAGCGCTACCACCGGCAGGGTCGCGACTTTCACGCCGATGCCCATGAAGGCCATCAGGGCGTTGCCCAGCACCGAAGTCAGCACCAGTGGCAACACGATGCACAGGGTCGCCGCCCAGGAACGGAAGGTGATCATGCACATGACCGCGACGCAGATATACACCAGGATCAGGATGGTCAGCTCGGACTTCTTGATCACTTCGTTGGTGGCTGCCTCGATCCCCGCGTTACCGGCCGCCAGGATGAACTCCAGGTTTTCGGTGTTGTGCTCCTTGGCGAACTCCTGCACCGCATGCACCGCGCGATCCAGGGTTTCGGCCTTGTGATCGTTGAGGAACACCAGCACCGGCGCCAATGAACAGCTGTTGTTGTACAGGCCATCGGCACGGGCGATGGAGTTGTTCAACACGTCCGGGTTACGCGACAGGGTTTCCCATTTCAGGTTGCCCTCGTTCATGCCCTTGATCATCTGCTTGGACACGGTCACCAGGGAAATCGCCGACTGCACGCCCTCGGTGTTCTGCATCTTCCACATCAGCTCGTCGATCGGCGCCATGGCTTCGTAGCGCGAGCAGCCTTCGGACTTGGTCTTGACCATCACCACCAACACGTCGGAACTGGTGGAGTAGTTGCTGATGATGAAGTTGTTGTCCTTGTTGTAGCGCGAGTCCGGGCGCAGCTCCGGCGCACCCTGGTCGAGGTCACCGATTTTCAGGTTCTGGCTGTACCACAGGCCGCCACCGAAGGCGACCAGCGCCAGGAGAATGGACACCGGTGCAACTTTGGCGCTGGCAAAGTTCGACAGCAGGCGCCAGAACGGATGCTCACGCACCGCGTCTTTCTTGCTGCGTTCGACCGCGCGCTTACTGATGCCGACGTAGGAAATCGCCACCGGCAACAGGATCAGGTTGGTGAACACGATCACTGCCACACCGATGGAAGCGCCGATGGCCAGCTCGCGAATCACACCGATGTCGATGATCAGCAGCGTGATGAAGCCCACGGCATCGGCGAGGATCGCGATCATCCCCGGCAGGAACAGTTGGCGGAACGTACGTCGCGCGGCAGTCAGGGCGTTTTCCGCCTCGCTCGATTGCAGGGCGATACCGTTGATCTTCTGCACACCATGGGAAATACCGATGGCGAAGATCAGGAACGGCACCAGCATCGAGTACGGGTCGAGCCCGAAGCCGAAGAAGTGCATCAACCCCAGCTGCCAGATCACCGCCACCAGCGTCGTGCTCAACACGGCGACGGTACTGCGCAGGCAGTTGGTGAACCACAGCAGGAGGATCAGGGTGATGACGAAGGCGATGCCGAAGAACATCACCACCATCACCAGGCCGTCGATCAGGTCGCCGACTTTCTTGGCGAAACCGACGATGTGGATCTTCACGTTCGGGTTCTGGGCTTCGAACTTGTCGCGGATCTTGTCTTCAAGCTCATGGGAAAACTGGCGGTAGTCCAGCGCCAGCAGCTTGCCCTGGTCCTGCGGGTCCGGGTAGGACTCCAGCAGCGGGATGTCGACGATGCTCGATTTGAAGTCGTTGGCCACCAACCGCCCGACCTGCCCGGACTTGAGCACGTTGTTGCGCAACAGGTCGAGGCTTTGCTGGGAGCCGTTGTAGCTCTGCGGGATCACTTCACCGCCAGCGAAACCCTCCTCCGTCACTTCCGTCCAGCGAATGCTCGGACTCCACAGAGACTTGAGGCCGGAGCGATCGACGCCGGAGATGTAGAACACCTCGTCGTTGATCTGGCGCAGAGTCTCCATGTACTCCTTGGAGAAGATGTCGCCGTCAGTGGCTTCCACGGAAATGCGTACGGTGTTGCCCAGGTTTGCCAGATCGTTGCGGTGCTCCATCATCTTTTGAATGAATGGATGCTCGAGCGGGATCATTTTTTCAAAGCTGGTGGACGGCCGGATCAGCGTCGCCTGCCAGAACAGGAAAATACTCACCAGCAGGCAGATCGTGATGACTGCCGGGCGGTTGTTGAAGATCAGGCGCTCAAGAAACGTCGCCTTGTCCTGATGAGGTGTGCTTAAGGAAGTCATAGCTGCGCCTTCTTATTATTAACCCGGCTCATTTGCCCAGCTCTGCGCCGTTTGGCGAAGTGGCGCGAACGCCGCCCTGTCCAGCCAGAATCAGATTGCCATTGCCTGCGGCGACCACCGACGACAGCGAGATACGATCGCGACGGTTGAACACGCTGAAGGTTTCACCGTTGTCGCTGCTGCTGATCACCGATCCGCCGTTGCCAACGATCACGATCGAACCATCGTCAAGCAAGGTCGCGCCGGACAGACCGAACTCCAGGTCACCGCGCTCAGCCTTGAGCTCGACTTTTTCCCAGTTGCTGCCGAAATCGGTGGAGCGGTACAGATTGCCGCGCAGGCCATAGGCCAACAGCGTGTTGGGTTGCGCGGTGCCAATCACACCGAACAGCGAACCTTCATACGGGCCTTCGAGCTTTTCCCAGGTCTGGCCTAAATCGGCCGAGCGGAACATGCTGCCCTGCTCGCCGACGATGAACAGCCCGGCATCCTTGACTGCGGTGATGGCGTTGAGGTGGAACTGGTCTTCGTTGTCCAGGCGATCGCTGACGTCTTCCCAGTTTTTCCCGCCGTCGGTGGTGGCCATCAGCGCCCCGTAGGCGCCCACGGCAAAGCCGTTGCTGGCGTCCTGGAACCAGACGTCGAGCAGCGGCGATTCGCGTTTCAGATCTTCGAATTGCTTGGTCCAGGTACTACCGCCGTCCTCGCTGGCGAGGATCTGCGCGTCATGACCGACGGCCCAGCCGTGCTTGTCATCGACAAAGAACACCGAGGTCAGCAGCTGCCGGGTTGGCACCTTGGCCTGGGTCCAGGTCGCGCCCTGGTCATCGGAATAGAGAATGTGCCCGCGATCCCCGACCGCCACCAGGCGCTTGCCGGCGTGCACGACATCGAGCACCAGGCTTTTGCTGGCCTTGGCCGATTCAACGGAATAAACAACGTCGGATGCCGGCGCATCAGCGGCCAGCACCGGTGCCGACCACACGGCACAGCCCAACAGCGAGAGCGCTGTAGCCAGCAACGCGAACTTGCGCAATGCCGGCGGGCGGCAGATACCCACACCCATGACAGGCTCACTCATAGACCTTCCCCCATTATTATTGTTAGGTCGTTCAACCTTTCAGGGCGCCGTAAGGGGTGTTCGCGGGATGACCTGTTTCAAAGCATAGTCTTGAAACCCGCAATCCAGAGCCCCTTCGGAAGCTGGCTTATCCTATCGGTGTTCTTGAAGGGCTGACAATCGACGGCACGTTATGTTTTGTTAACCGGAGGGGGATGGGGGATTTCTGAATGATTGGGTATCAGGTGGGGTGATTGCGCTTTTTTTGGGGGGGTGGTGTACATATCCATTATTCAGGTAACGGACACTTATGGTTTCGCTCTTACCTGTAGGAGCGAGCTTGCTCGCGATGGAGGTCAACGATGACACGGGAAGCCTGACACCCCACGGCGCTCTCAGGTTTTTCGCGAGCAGGCTCGCTCCCTCAGTTTGATCGCAGTACATCTGTGGGAGATGGGTCGCCTATAAGGCAGCCATCGCTGGCAAGCCAGCTCCTACAGGTTGATCGGTGTGCATCTGCGGGAGATATGCCCCCGCAGGGTCCGAGGAACACTGCGGGAGCAAGACCAACCTCAAGCCAGGCTTTTGCTGACCACCTCAAACACATCACTGGACAGTTGCCCCGAAGCCCGAATCCGCTCCAGCTCACCTTTCATCAAGGCCTGACGCGCATCATCGTACTTGCGCCAGCGCGTCAAAGGCGCCAACTGCCGGGACGCAATCTGCGGATTGAAGCCGTTCAACTCAATGACCAGATCCGCCAGGAAGCGATACCCGGAACCATCCGCCGCATGGAAGTTGATCAGGTTCTGCCCGGCGAACGCGCCGATCAGTGCGCGCACCTTGTTCGGGTTCTTGATGTTGAACGCCGGGTGCTGCATCAATGCCTTGACCCGATCCAGGCCACCGGGCAGCACACTGCCGGCCTGGACGCTGAACCACTGGTCCATGACCAACGGGTTGTCCTTGAAGTGCTCGGCGAAGCTGGCCAGGGCCTTGGCCTTCTGTTCTTCGAATGGCGAGTTGACCAGTACGGCAAGCGCGGTCAGGCGTTCGGTCATGTTGTCGCAGGCCTCGAACTGTTCCAGCGTCGCCGCCAGCACTTCAGGCTTGCCGCTGAGCATCAGGTACGACAGCGCAATGTTCTGCAATGCGCGACGGGCGAAATGCTCGGCTTCGGCCACGTAGGGGGTCTGCTTGGACAGGTCGCGGTTGGCCTGGTAACGCAGCCACAGGCCTTCGAACAACGCATCGGCCAGTTGCTTGCGGGCAAACTCGCGGGCGGTATGAATCGCCTCGACATCGGCAACTTCACTGATTTCGGTCAGGTAGGCTTCGCTTGGCAGCGAGAGCATTTCGGCGACCATCGCCTGGTCCAGCGACTCATCCGACAGCACGGTACGCAAGGCCGAAACCAGACGCTGATCGAGCACCAGCGCCTCGCCCTTCTGCTGCTGGGCGATCAGTTCCTGCAGCACCTGCACCGACAGTTGCTGACCCGCATCCCAACGATTGAAGCCGTCGCTGTCGTGCTGCATCAGGAACATCAGTTGGTCACGGTTGTACGGGAAGCTCAGTTTCACCGGCGCCGAGAAACCACGCAGCAGCGACGGCAGCGGCTGTTCGGCGATGTCGACGAAGGTGAACGTCTGCTCGGCTTCGGTCACCGAGATCACTCGGGAAGTGCCTTGCGCCGCCGCTTCACCGGCAAGACGCAGGGCCATTTCACCGCCCTGGCTATCGAGCAGACCGAGTTCGACCGGAATCACGAACGGCAGTTTTTCCACCTTGTCCGGCGTTGCCGGGCAGCTCTGGCGGAAGGTCAGGCTGTAGGTTTTCGCCGCGGCGTCGTAGGACTCGCTCACCACCAGGCGCGGGGTACCAGCCTGGCTGTACCAGCGCTTGAACTGAGTCAAGTCGACGCCGTTGGCATCTTCCATGGCCTTGATGAAGTCATCGCAGGTCACGGCCTGGCCGTCATGGCGCTCGAAGTACAGGTCGCTGCCTTTGCGGAAGCCTTCGGCGCCCAGCAGGGTGTGGATCATGCCGACCACTTCCGAACCCTTTTCGTACACGGTCAGGGTGTAGAAGTTGGAGATTTCGATGAAGCTGTCCGGGCGCACCGCGTGGGCCATGGGACCGGCATCTTCGGCGAACTGGTGGGTGCGCAGGTAGGCGACATCCTGGATACGCTTGACCGTGGCCGAGTTCATGTCGGCGGAGAAGCCGGAATCGCGGAACACGGTAAAACCTTCCTTGAGCGACAACTGGAACCAGTCGCGGCAGGTCACGCGGTTGCCCGACCAGTTGTGGAAGTATTCGTGGGCTACGATCGCCTCGACCCGCTGGTGCGCGGCGTCGGTGGCGGTTTCGGCCTTGGCCAGCACGGCGCTGGAGTTGAAGATGTTGAGCCCCTTGTTCTCCATGGCGCCCATGTTGAAGTCGTTCACGGCGACGATCATGAAAATGTCCAGGTCGTACTCGCGACCGTAGACCTCTTCGTCCCAGCGCATAGACTTCTTCAGGCTGTTCATGGCGTGCTGGCACTTGTCGATGTTTTCCGGCTCGACATAAATGCGCAGCGCCACGGAGCGCTGGCTCATGGTGGTGAAGCTGTCTTCGACGCACCACAAATCACCGGCCACCAGCGCAAACAGGTAGGCCGGCTTCTTGAACGGGTCTTCCCAGGTCGCCCAGTGCCGGCCGTCTTCACCAGGCCCCGAGGCAATCGGGTTGCCGTTGGACAGCAGCACCGGATAGCTGTGCTGCTCGGCGACCACCGTGGTGGTGAACGTGCTCATCACGTCCGGGCGGTCGAGGTAATAGGTGATCTTGCGGAAGCCCTCGGCCTCGCACTGGGTGCAGAACATCGTGCCGGACTTGTACAGGCCTTCCAGCGCAGTATTGGTTTCCGGGTGGATGCGCACGCTGGTGTCGACCGTGAACGTGGTGCTGGTCGGCTGCAGGGTCAGGTGATTTTCGGTCAGCTGGTACTGGGCTGCAGAAAGCTCCTGGTCGGCCAAGGTGACCGACAGCAATTCCAGCTGCTGGCCATCCAGCACCAGCGGCGGCAACCCCGGGCCTCGCTCGGGGTTGCGGCGCATCACCAGTTGCGCATGGACCAGGCTATGGTCCTCGAACAACTCGAAGGTCAGGTGCGTTTCGTCGATCAGGTACTCGGGCGCCTGATAGTCCTTGAGGTAGATCATCTTCGGTTGTTCGGTGCGCATGCTGGAGTCCTTAACTATGCACGGCGAGCTGATAAGCCGTGTATTTACGAATGTTGATCACGCCGGTATCGAAGATCAGGTACTGACCCTTGATCCCCATCAGCGTGCCTTCGGCAATCGGGTTCTTGTCCAGGTTGAAGCTGACGATCTTCGCCGGATACTGCTCGACCGGAAAGCGGATTTCCAGCGGTTCGACGTCGGCAATCGTCTGGATCGCCTGCAGGCCGAATCGTTCCTGCAATCCTTGCAGACCCTCGGCGCAGCTGTCGAACAACTGGTCACGGATCTGCGGCAGGTCCACCGACACCGCATTGCCCTTGAGCAAGGCGCGCCAGTTGGTCTTGTCGGCGACCTGGCTGCGGAACAGGTCTTCGACGAAGCCTGATTGCTGGCGGGTCGCGACGCGCATGATCGGCAAGGCCTGACTGGCGCCCTGGTCGATCCAGCGGGTCGGCAACTGGGTGGCGCGGGTGATCCCGACCTTGACCCCGGAGGAATTCGACAGGTACACGATGTGATCGGTCATGCAGAACGTCTGGCCCCACTCCGGCTCCCGGCAGGTTCCGGCGTCGAAATGGCAGCGTTCCGGGCTCATGATGCACACGTCGCACTGGGCCAGCTTGGTCATGCACGGGTAGCAGTAACCCTGGCTGAAACTGGTCTTGGTCTTGCGTCCGCAATGGGTGCAGTGAATCGCCCCCAGGTATTCCAGGCGCACCGTGGTGCCGATCAACGGATTGACCGGAACCTCGACGTCGCCCAGGCGAAATGCGTATTGCACGTTCGGCCCGTCCAGGCGCGCCGACATTTTACTGATTGCACCGCGGCCAATCTCGATCAATGGATGGCATCCGACTTGAACAGGATATTGGGCACTTGAATCGACTTGGAGCTGCATTCCTGCGGGCCCATGTAGCCAGTACGCTCTTCTTCAGGCAGGTTCTTGACTTCCCAGGCGATCATCGCCTGCAACGACAGTTCGCGTTGTTCGGCGGTGAGCTTGCCACCGTCGGACCATTTACCGATTTCCACCGCCAGTTTCAGGCTCTGGTAGATGTCCGGGGTGATGTTCTTGATCATTTCGTTGAAAGAGGACATTGGGTCTCCGCGCTCTTTGAATCACATAACAGTTTTAGGCGGCCAGTTTACGGCGGTTGTACAAACCACCCAACAAGCCGGTCAAGCATCCGACGAGCAACCCGCCGACGTGGGCCGCGTTGGCAATTTCGCCGAAGCCGATCATCGAGACCAGCCCGGACAGGCACAGCAGCAGCCATATCAGCATCATCGCCAACACCCCGCGGGGCAGGCGATAGGCGCTGTTCGGCGACAGGACCTGAAAGATCCAGCAGTGCCCGAGCAGGCCGTACAGCACGCCGGACAAGCCGCCAAACAGGGTCGGGCCGCTGAAAACATACTGGGCATAGTTGGACACGAGGCTGAACAGCAAGGTCAGACCGATCAGGTTGATACTGCCCTGGCGCGACTCGATGCGCCGCCCCAGCTCCCAATACCACATGCCGTTCATGGCCAGGTGCAGGATGCCGAAGTGGATCAGCATCGGTGTCACCAGGCGCCACCATTGCCCCGCCGCCAGGCTGTCGGCCAACGGTACGAAATGGATGTACTCGCCGACCACGCGAAAATCGAGAAAGGTCAGCCAGCGCAATGTCGTCAGGTTATCGCCCAGCAGCGTCAGCGCGCCGACGATCAGGCTCAGCAGCAGCACCGTGGCAGTGGCTTTGCCATGGCGTAGCTGGTCGGCGAAGTTCGGCCGTCGCATCGTCTGTGCCACCGGAATGTCGAGCTTCTGCTCCGGATCGCCCTCGGGATATCGCTCGTACAACACCCGCACGTCGTGGCTGATGTTTTCCGGCACCCACAGCACCTGCTCGCCCGCTTCCTCGCTGACCCGATGGGGCACCTGCATGCGTTGCAGCAACTTGACGAAACCGCTCAGGTCCACCGCCAGCGGCAGGCGCAAGACTGCGATCTTGCTCATTGCAACACCTCCGGTCGCTCGACATCGACCCAGACAAACTTGTGCGGGTCGAGCCGGGTTTCCTGGTCCAGGCGATAGGCCACCAGTTTTCCGTAGAGCACCGCACTGTAGTCCAGGCACGCCAGGTTCGGACGAATCGGTGCCGGTTTGCCGCTGCGCCAGTAATGGCCGACGAACAGCAACGGCTCGTCGATGCCGTAGCGCAACAGCGTGTTTTTCTCGGTGGACGACAGTGGCGTGCGGGCCACCGGGTCGGGCAAGGCGTCGGGTTGGAACACGATGTCTCCGTAGGTTTGCGGATCCTCTTCCCAGAATTTGGTGCGGAAGAACGCGCGGGTCAGGCCGTCGCCGCTGGTCATGGTCAGGCCATGGGGCAGGCGCATGTCGGTGCCGCGCAGCAGGCGGTCGAACACGGTGCAGGCGAAACTGCCGGGCACGGCCGAGGACTGGAGGAAGTGCTCATCGACACAGCCATCGGGGAACAAGGCCCGCAGCGGCTCGATCAAGCCGGCGTCCCAACAGGCATGCACCACCCGGAAGCGTCCGGCATCGACGAACAGCGGCAGTTCATAGAACCACTGCTGGAAGTCATGCCAGTCCGCCGGATGGTGTTCGAACTGGGTCAGGGTCTCGTGCAGCAGGCGCGCATGGCGCGGGGTGTGTTCGCGCACGAACTGCTTGCCGCTGCCAGGCAGCGCCGGGGTGACCCAGCCCAGGGCATTGAATTCGTGGTTGCCCATGATGCACAGCGCCTGGCCGGCCTCGACCATGTCATGGACGATGTGCAGCGCCTCGCGAATCCGCGGACCGCGGTCGATGATGTCGCCGACGAACACCGCCATGCGCGAGGCATGGCGCCAGACGCCCGCTTGCTTGTGGTAACCGAGCCGGTCGAGCAAGTGCTCAAGGGTCAGAGCGCAACCGTGCACGTCACCGATCAGGTCGTAGCTACGCGCGGGATCGAGCATCAGTCGCCTCCACCACCCAACCGGCTGCCCCAGCCGAGCTTGGTCCGGCACACTTCATAGTAGTTGTGATCGAGCGGGTGGATCAGCCGCAACTTCTGCGCCTTTTTGCTCACGGTGATGGTGTCGCCGGGCGCACAGGTAAAGTGGTTCTGCCCGTCACACGAGACTTGCGGGTAAATCTGCATATCCTTGGACACGACGATTTTCAGCTCACTGTTGCCATCGACCACAATCGGCCGGCCTGACAAGGTATGGGGGTACATCGGCACAATCACAATAGCGTCGAGCTTGGGATGCATGATCGGGCCACCGGCCGAGAGCGCATAGGCCGTGGAACCGGTGGGCGTGGCGACGATCAGGCCGTCGGCTTTCTGGCTGCAGACGAACTGGCCGTCGATGTACAGTTCGAACTCGATCATGCGTGTCGATTTGCCGGGGTGCAGCACCACATCGTTCAGGGCATCGCCCTGGCCAATGGCTTCGGCGTGGCGGCGAACTTCGGCCTGCAGCAGAAAGCGGTTTTCCACCAGATAGTGGCCGTCAAGCACTTCGGCGACCTTGGTTTCCAGCTCATCGGGGCGGATGTCGGTGAGAAACCCCAGGCTGCCGCGGTTGATGCCAAGCACCGGGATATTGTGCTTGGCCAGGGCACGGGCCGCGCCCAGCAGGCTGCCATCACCGCCCACCACGATGACCATGTCGCAGACCTCACCGAGCATCTTGCGCGACGAGGTTTGCAAACCGTGGCCCGGCAGGACTTCGGCAATGGTGTCTTCGAGGATCACGTGCAGGTGACGATCGAGCAGAAAACGTTTCAGTCGGCGTACGGTATCCAGCACCTGGGAACTGCCCAGGCGACCGATGATGCCGATATTGCGAAATTGCTCCATGGGGCCCCTAAGCTCTGTGACGGCGAAAAGCACGATTATGGGCGAAAGCACGGGATAGACAAAATCCTTTCAGCTTCAAGGTGTGCCCGCGATTCGGGCTATGCTCGCAAGATGATCCTATTCCCAGATTTGCTGCAGTTACCCCACCAGTTGCGCCACCCCGAAGTGCGCGACCTGGCGTGGGTCATCCTCGCCCCGCCGATGCTCAGCGCCACGCCCTGGCCACAACGTCATCCGCTGGCCGGCAGCGACTGGGTGCAGGCCCCGGAACAGCTGGAAAACTGGCTGCGAAAACTCGACCGGGACAGTTACGGCTTGCTGCACTGGCTGGCCCAGGCCCGTACCCGCCGCCTGGGCCTTTATTATGAGCGACTCTGGCAGTTCGCCGTGCAGCATGCGCCGGGGATCGAGTTGATTGCCGCCAACATGCCGATCCGTCGCGAGGGTCACACCCTGGGCGAGCTGGACATGCTGCTGCGCGATCGCGACGGCGTGCATCACCTGGAACTGGCGATCAAGTTGTACCTCGGCCCGCAGAACGGCGACGGACAAGACGCCGCGCAGTGGCTCGGTCCGGGTTGCCACGATCGGCTGGACCGCAAACTGGCGCACCTGAGCCAGCACCAACTGCCAATCTCCGCGCGCCCGGAGAGTCGCGAGGTGCTGGCGGCGCTGGATATCCGCCAGTTCAATGCGCATTTGTGGCTGGGCGGCTATTTGCTTTATCCCTGGCCGGGACAGGCATCATCGCCCAGTGGCGCGCATCCCCAGCACTTGCGCGGTCGCTGGCTGCATCAAAAGGACTGGCCGGCGTTTTTCGCCCAGAGCCCGCCCGGCCGCTGGCAACCCCTGCCCCGCCATGCCTGGCTGGCACCGGCGCACTACCCCGGGGAGCAGACGTGGGGCGCTGAACAGCTCAATGCCTGGCTGAGCGAACTGGAGCCTCTGGCGCCGGCGCAATTGCTGGTGCGTCTTACGGAAAATGCCCTGGGTGACTGGGAAGAAGCGGAGCGGTTGTTTCTGGTGGCCGATCTTTGGCCGAATGTGCCGGGGCAGGGTTGAGTTTTTTGCTGATTCAACTGGCCCCATCGCCAGCAGGCTGGCTCCCACATTTGAAATGCATTCCCCTGTGGGAGCCAGCCTGCTGGCGATGGGGTCAACCTGGTCACAACCGAATCACATGCCCCTCCACCGGCGCGACCTCTCCATGAAACAAACGGGAAATAAGCGCCTGCGCCGCTTCATACCCATGACCTTCCACCACCTCCAACAACGGCGGCTCACCACCCGTCACCTTCCGGAAAAACTGCAGCAATCCCTCACCAATATGCTGACTCACCCCTTCCGGCCCCCATTCGGCATTGCGCTTGCGGATCTGAATCGGCGCAAAAAAGAACACCGGTTGCGGCCCCTCGATGGCCGTAAGCCGAGCCTCATCGGTACTTTGCGCCGAGCCGGCAAAGCAGCTATAGACCAACCGCCCGGCAAAATGCCGGTGCACCCGGTCACGCAAATCAAGGTCGCCGGAAAAGTCCACATACAGCGTAGGACGGTCATTGGGCAGGTTCGCCAGCTCGGCGTAAGACACCACTCGCTCGTAGCACCCAAGGGTCTCGACAAAGGATTTGTTGCCGGCAGAGGTCAGCGCTACCCGTTCCAGCCCGGGATGATCGCCCAGGCAGACTGCGGTGCCATAGGCAGTTTTGCTCGAAGCGCTGGAGAACACCAGTCGGGCTGCTCCGAAGAACTGCTTGTCCTGCAAGAAGTCCGCAAGCATGGAAGAGGTCAGGAACAGCGGCTTGAGCAGAATCTGCAGGTTTTCGGTTTTCGGGCTGTAGTACGCATCCCAACTGCAACGGGTGTATTGGTTGTACGCCGAGGTCAGCCCGAGTCGATGTTCGGCACCGTCGTAGAAACCACGTTCGGTGACCCGCTCCGGGCGCATCCACAGATGGCTGGCCAGGGGAAAGTAGCCGTAGAAGCGCTCTCCGATCTTGATGCCAGCCACGTCAGACGCCACGACATCGGCGAATCCCCAGGCAGGCACATGGCCCCAGTCCGCCAACCCTGTAGGAAAGAACCCCCAGTAGTTCATCGAATGGCCGTAGGCGGCGTAGGTAATGTTGTTGGTCGTCAGCGCGCAACGGTCAATCTTCAGGATCACCTCGCCGGCTGCCGGGATCAGGCTTCGTTGCACCTGCTCGATCCGGCTTTGGTCAAGGGCGTTTTTACGGGTGATCAGCCGTGTTACGGTAATTGGACTTTGCATCTTTCAGTCTCCTGCTGCGCAAACGTGGCGGGTAGCACCAGAGTAATGGCAGCCAATGAAGAGCGGGTTCGGAAACTCCAAGGGCGGCGAGCCCGCCGTCAATCCCCGGGCAAAACCGCTGAAACGGCCGAGTCAGGCCCGGGCGATTTTCACCGTCGAAGCGATTTACCAGGCTTTTGTTCGGATTTGGCAAAGAAATGGCTGGGCCGGTCTGACCACCCGTGAAGTGGCACTGGAAGCAGGCGTTGCGGTTGGCACGCTGTACGACTATTTCCCGAGCAAGGAGGCGCTGCTGTCCGGTTACATACGGCATCAACTGGATGCCCTGTTACAGCACATGGATGAATCGGTGGTACAAGCCAATGACCTGGACTGGCCGACCCGGATCAAACACCTGATCTACATGACCTGCAATCCCGTCGACGACCGCCAGCCCCTGTTCAACCATGCCGTTTCGCTCATCGAACACCAGATCGCCGAGCCGAAACACCATCGAAGGGTGTTCGAAGAACTGTCACGCAAATGGGGCGAAGCGCTCGCCGCCTGTAGCGACTTGCCTGTTCAGCCCTCACAGACAACCATCGATGCGTGGGTCATCATGGCCTGGGGCGGACGGCGTTATTGCGTTACTGCACAACCTGCGGCGGCGCAAACCGCCGCATGGTTGTCGGAAATGGAAACGCTGATCTGTGGCCGACTGGCCAGCGCTACGTAATCCAAAGCATCAAAGCTTCTTGTGCTGTTCAACCCACTTGCCGTAGGCATCGATGAATTTCTGCAGGAACGGCCTGACGGATTCAGACAGGTTGCCCGCCTCGTCGAACGCGGAACCGGCGCCGCCCAGGTAGGCTTCAGGCTGCTGCATCAATGGCACATCGAGAAACACCATGGACTGGCGCAAGTTGTGATTGGCCCCGAATCCACCGACCGCACCCGGGGAAACACTGATCACCGCACCCGGCTTGCCACTCCAGGCACTCTTGCCATAAGGCCGCGAACCCACGTCGATGGCATTTTTCAACGGGGCCGGCACCGAACGGTTGTATTCCGGGGTGACGAACAGCACTGCGTCGGATGAACTGACTTGTTGTCGGAAAGTACTGTAGGCTGCCGGCGGTGAAGCACCATCGATGTCTTCGTTGTACAGTGGCAAATCACCGATTTCGACGATTTCCAGCTTGAGGTTGGCCGGCGCCAGATCCGCCAGCGCGAGGGCGACCTTGCGGTTGATCGATGCTTTGCGCAGGCTGCCGACCACTACGGCGACGTTATAGACATTGCTCATGGAAGACTCTCGATTGTCCGTGGGAGGAGCCTGTAGTTATAGATGATCAGGCGACGGTTCGACCAATGAACATGGGTATATCTGCGTCCTGATTATATTTTTTTTACGTAGGAAAACTTACCGTGCTCAGTGGCGGTCTATCCACCGCACATTGAGTGATTTATCTCCAGAGGTTCTAAGCAGATGGCAGCAGTACTCGTCGGTCAGTTCCATGCAAGAGACGCGGAAGGCCGCATTTATTCCGTACATGAGTTCCAGGAATCCACCCCGCCGGCAGACGGCTACGCAGGCTCGACGCCTGTCACCACGTATAAGCTGGCCATTGGCGATCGCGTGAACAAGCTCGATGAAAACGAATTCATGCTGGTGCAATCGGGCGTGACCATCACCCGAGAACCGGTAAACGTCGTTTCATAACTTGGTGTTATGAGCAGAAGGCAGATGCGCAGACTTGGGTTAGGATTCAGACACTGACTCCTCACCTGCTGAACATGGACTTCACGCATGCGCTTACGCCATATCGAAGTGATCCAGGCGCTCCTGCAGACCGGTCACCTGGGCACCGCCGCCGAATGGCTGCAGTTGCCGGTGGCCGAAGTCGAACGCATCCTGCGCGACGCCGAGGATCAGTTGGGTTTCATGCTGTTCGCCAGCGTTCGCGGGCGTTTGCAGGCCACGCGTGAGGCGCGGGAGTTGCAGGTCGAAATCACCCGCCTCTACGATGCCCTCGAACCGGTGCAACGCCTGGCCAACAGCCTGCGGCAATACCTGGCCCCGCCGCTGCGCATCATCTGCACCCCGCCCCTGGCCCAGCACTTGTTGCCGCAAAGCATCGCCGCCCTTCGCCGTCGCCTGCCCGACGCGCCCTGCACGCTCCTGAGCCAACCCACCCGCGATATCGTCCGAAGCCTGTTGCTGCGCGAAAGCGACCTCGGCCTGAGCCTGCACGATCCCGAGCATGCCGATATCCATTGTCAGCCGATCGCCCAAGGCAAGCTGCAGCTGCTCGCTCCCCACGGCTGGCTGCAACCCAAGCAGAAGTACATCTCGCTGCAGGACCTGGCCGGTCAGGCAATGGTGGGCCTGGAAGGACATGACCCGCTCAGCCCGGCGCTTGAACACAAACTGCATGCGCTGCGGCCGGCGCCGGTCATACAAACCCGGGTGCAGACTCACCAGATGATGCGCAGCATGGTCGAGGCCGGTGAAGGTTTGGCCATTGTCGACCCCTTTACCGCCCTCGGCGCCAAAGGGGCCGGGCTCGATGCCTGCCCGCTGGCACCGGCCGTGCCGGTCAGCCTCTACGCCTTGACCCTGAAGAACGGCGAGCCCGGGCCGGCCATTCAGGCGTTGCTGGCGATCATCACGGAACAAGCCGCGGCGATGTTGGCGAACTGATCGGGTGTTCCAGCGGGTTGTCGAAGAATCGGTACCAGAACAGCGCCACTTCGGCGGTATTGGGATCAATGCCGCGATAACGCAGATGGTCGATACCGCCGATCACGTAGCCGCAACGCTCGTAAAGCCGGCAGGCGCCCAGGTTATTGTTCTGGGTTTCGAGCATGATGCCCGGCAGTTTCTTCTTGCGACTCCAGAACTGCGCGACATCCAGCAACGCCTTGGCCACGCCGTGGCGCCTGGCCGGTGCGTGCACCGCCAGTTCGTCGATGTGGGCAAAGCCGTTCCAGTTGGTGCTGATCACCAGGTGGCCCACAGGCTCATCGTCCAGGTACGCCATGAAAATCGCACTGTCGGCGGCATCGCGAAAGCTGCTGAACTCCTCCGGATCGATGCCATAGCACTTGCGATACGGGATGATCGGCGTGACCCGCCACTGCTCCACCGGCTGGCCTATTTCAGGAGCACCGTAGGCGGCGACTTCAAAACTGAAATCACTGCCCCAGATGTAAGCGGCAAAGCCCTCGTCGGCGACTCGCACCGACAGCCCTGGGTAATTCGGATTCATGACCGGTTGCATACTGGGAAAGGTCCTCATTCCTTGATGCAATCGACGGTGTAGTGCCGTCCATTGCCCTCGTCTTCGTGTTGCAATCCGTGCACATCTGCGACGAAACCCGGGAAGCTGCTGTCGAACGTGCGAGCAAACGCCAGGTAGTCGATGATCGAGCGGGTCGCTTCGGTAAATCGCTCGCCGGGCATGATCAACGGAATACCCGGCGGGTACGGTACCAGCATGACGGCAGCGATGCGCCCTTCCAGGGCATCGATCGACACCGCTTCAACTTCGCCACGCACCAGATGATCATAGGCGTCCGCCGGCTTCATGGCGATTTGCGGCAGAACCGTGTACATGCGCTTGAGATGTTTGGCCGTGGCATTGCTGCGGTAACAGGCGTGCAGCTGATCGCACAGGTCACGCAAGCCCATGCCCAGATAGCGCGCGCCGTGCTGCTGAGCCACACAGGGCAGGCAACTGGCCAGACTGACGTTGGCGTCGTAGCTGCGCTTGAACTCCAGCAACTCGGTGAGCAGCGTGCTCCACTTGCCCTTGGTGATGCCCATCGAGAACAACACAAGGAACGAATACAGCCCGGTCTTTTCGACCACCAGCCCGCGCTCCCAGAGAAACTTGCTGACTACCGCCGCCGGGATTCCGCGTTCGCTAAGCGCACCGCCCGCGGTCAGGCCCGGCATCACCAGGCTGACCTTGATCGGATCGAGCAGGACATAATCGTCGCTCACCTCGCCAAAGCCGTGCCAGTCATCCCCCGGTTGCAACAGCCAGTCCTCGGTCACCACCCGGTCGATGCCTTCCACCGACGGCGGCTGCCAGATGGAAAACCACCAATCGTCGGCGGCGATGTGCTGGCGCAGATTGGCCAGCGCCCGGCGAAAACTCAGGGCCTCGTCGAACATTTCCTGCAACAGCGAACGCCCGGCCCCGCCCTCCATCATCGCCGACGCCACATCCAGCGAAGCGATGATGCCGTACTGCGGCGACGTGGAGATGTGCATCATGAAAGCTTCGTTGAAACGATCGCGGTCCAGCTGCCGGGCACCACCGTCCTGCACATGAATCATCGACGCCTGGCTGAAGGCTGCCAGCAGCTTGTGCGTGGAATGGGTGGTGAACACCAGTGGACTGTCTTCACTGCGGGAAGTACCCATGCCGTAGCGCCCGGCGAAGAATTCATGGAACGCCGCGTAGGCATACCAGGCCTCGTCAAAGTGCAACACCTCGACACTGTTGCCCAACTGCTGCTTGATCAGCTCGGCGTTGTAGCAGAGGCCGTCGTACGTCGAATTGGTCACCACCGCCAGCTTGACCTTTGGCGCCCGGCCCCGGGTCAACGGACTGGCGTCGATCTTGGACTGGATCGATTCGCGGCTGAATTCGCTCAGCGGAATCGGGCCGATGATCCCCAGCTCATTGCGCTCAGGGCACAGGTACAGCGGGATGGCACCGGTCATGATGATCGAGTGCAACACCGACTTGTGGCAATTGCGGTCCACCAGCACCAGATCGTCGCGCGCGACCATGGAGTGCCAGACGATCTTGTTCGCGGTCGAGGTGCCATTGATCACGAAGAAGGTGTGATCGGCGCCGAAGTTACGCGCCGCACGCGCCTCCGCCTCGGCCAGGGGCCCTGTGTGATCCAGTAGCGAGCCCAGTTCCGGCACCGATACCGATAAATCCGAACGCAGGGTGTTTTCCCCGAAAAACTGGTGGAACGCCTGCCCTACCGGGCTTTTGTGATACGCCACCCCGCCGCCATGACCGGGGGTGTGCCAGGAATAGTTGGAATCGGCGGTGTGTTGCACCAACGCCTTGAAGAACGGCGGCAGCAAGCCATCCAGGTACTTGCGAGCGGCCCGCGCCACTTGGCGGGCGAGGAAAGGCACGGTGTCTTCGAACAGGTAGAGAATGCCGCGTAACTGATTGAGCTCGGCCATGGCGTCGGCCGGCGCGTTTTCCAGGGTTACTTGCTCACCCAAGGCGAAAATGGGCAGGTCCGGGGCACGCACCCGCGCCAGCCCGATCAACTCGGCCATATTTTGTAACAAGTGCGAATGAGCGCTGGCGTCTTCCGCTGCGATCAGCATGCAGGAGAGCCCGTGATGGGTCGAGGCAACCAGCCGGCCTTCGGTGTAATCCATCGCCGAGACGATACTGAAACCTTCCTGCTCCAGTTCCCGGGCGATCCCCCGCACGCGATCGCCAGCGACGGTGTCGGCCTTGATGTCGCGATGGACGATCAGGACCGGGAATTTCAGATCTTTATACATGGTGCTCAGTGTCCTGAGGCGGCAGGCCAGAGACTGCCAATCACCTCAGGGTAGAGGGTTGGAGCGGATGTGGCGAGTGCGATGCACTGAAATGGGTCGTCAGATCTTGTTTAAGATCAAAAGATCGCAGCCTCATTTCACCTGTAGGAGCTGTCGAGTGAAACGAGGCTGCGATCTTGTAAAGGACCTACGCCGACGCTTCGGCCTCAGCCTCAGCCAACTGCAACCACAAAGCTGGTCCACCCGCGGACTTGCTAATGATTTCCAAGCGCTTCATGTGCTGGGCCAAATCTTCTTCACTGGCGCGAATGATCCGCGTCGGCTGGCGGTTGGCCGGCAGGCGGCGGATTTCCGTGGCGGAGTTGTCCGCACCCTCGCCGGAGCCATTGCCATCCGAGGCATTGCCCGCCAGGGACAGGCTGGTCTGGCCGCCGGTCATGGTCAGGTAGACGTCAGCCAGGATCTCGGAGTCGAGCAAGGCGCCGTGCAGCTCACGGCCGGAGTTGTCGACGCCATAGCGCTTGCACAAGGCATCGAGGCTGTTGCGCTGCCCCGGGTGTCGTTCCCGGGCCATCATCAAGGTATCGAGGATCGAGCAGTGTTGCGTGATGTCCGCACGATCGTGCTGGCCCATCAGGGCAAATTCGTTGTTGATGAAACCAACGTCGAACGCCGCGTTATGGATGATCAGCTGCGCGCCCTTGATGAACTCGAAGAACTCTTCGGCCACCTCGGCGAAACGCGGCTTGCCCACCAGGAACTCGTTGGTGATGCCGTGGACGCCGATGGCGCCTTCGTCACTTTCGCGATCCGGTTGCAGGTACACGTGAAAATGCCGGCCGGTCAGGCGCCGGCCGATCAACTCGACACAACCGATTTCGATAATCCGGTGGCCGTCGGTCACCGGCATGCCGGTGGTTTCGGTATCGAGTACAACGGATCTGGTGGCCATCGGGTGCTCAGCTCTCAATCGGTCAATCGTGCAAAAGCGCGGATACTACCACGCTCAAGGTTTGCGTCGTGAATACGGTCAATGTAGGAGCTGCCGCAGGCTGCGATCTTTTGATCTGGCTCTTGATTTTCTGCGATCCAAAAAAAATCAAGATCAAAAGATCGCAGCCTGCGGCAGCTCCTACAGGGGGATTGCATTCAGGCTTGCTTGAACCCGCGCACTTCATCCACGCCACGGTTGGCCAGTTGGTCGGCCCGTTCGTTGCCGTGATGGCCAATGTGTCCGCGCACCCATTTCCAGGTGACGTTATGGCGATTGACCTGCTCGTCGAGCAGCTTCCACAGGTCGGCGTTCTTGACCGGCTCTTTCGCTGCGGTTTTCCAGCCGCGTTTTTTCCAGTTGGCCATCCACTCGTTGATGCCTTTCATCACGTACTGGGAGTCGGTCACCAGCAACACGTCGCAGGAACGCTTGAGCTCTTCCAGGCCGCGAATCGCGCCCATCAGTTCCATGCGGTTATTGGTGGTGTTGGCTTCGCCGCCCCACAGTTCCTTCTCGACCCCCTTGCACACCAGCAATGCGCCCCAACCGCCAGGGCCAGGGTTGCCCTTGCAGGCGCCGTCGGTGAAGAGTTCTACGCTATCGCTCATGCCAATCTATCCAGAAAATGCAGTGGCCCGCCAATCGATGATCGACGACGCCCAGGACCGGGGTCACCCCCGGCCGGAAAAAAGGAAGTATCACGGTTCGATGTTGCGCCGGTTGACCTTGGCCATCGGCAACGGGATCAGCTTGCCCATCGGCTCGCGGCGCTCCTGGCGGACCGGCCGCAAGCCGACCACGATCTTGCGCGCCACCAATAAATAGAAGCCACCACCGCCCAGTTGCCAGTCACCGGCCTTGCGTTCCCAACCGGCCAGACGGGTCTGCCAGGTGGGCGAAGCCAGCGGCGGACGATAGCACCCGAAGCGGCGTTTCTCCAGCGCGAAGCCCAGCAGGTTGAGCCAGTCAGCCACCCGCGAGGGGGAAATGCAGCGGGCTTTGCGCAAGCCATCATGGGCAAACACATGGCGCAGCCCCCACGTACTCCAGGGGTTGATGCCGACGATCAGCAAATGCCCGCCGGGCCGCACGCTGCTCGCTGCCTCGCGCAGCAAACCATGGGGTGAGAGGCAGAAATCCAGCCCATGCTGCAGCACCACCACATCGGCGGCATGCTCGCTCAGCGGCCAGGCCTGTTCCTCGCAGACGATCTCGACCCCGGGCAACGGCGCCCCCAGGCGCACGTTGCGCTGCACCTGCGGCGCCGACGGCGGCGTCTGGGCCGATGGCCCGTAATGCACCAGGTAGCCACCGAAGAAGCGCCCCAGCTCGTCTTCGAGCATGCGCCGTTCTTCATCCAGCAGGAATTGGCCGAGGGGGCCGGACAGCCACTCACGGGCTGCGCTGATCAACGCCAGCCAGTCAGGATCAGCCTGAGCGAACGCTTTATCGGTCATTGCATTCTCCAACGCGCCAGGAAGTTCTAAGATGCGCCATTGTTTCCAGCTTGGCGAATCCGACGATGATACAGATCACTGCCCTGCCCGCCTTCACCGACAACTACATCTGGTTGTTACAAGACCCTCGCACCCACCGCTGTGCGGTGGTCGATCCGGGCGATGCCGCGCCAGTACAGGCCTGGCTCAAGGACAATCCGCAATGGGTCCTGAGCGATATTCTGATCACTCACCACCACCATGACCATGTCGGCGGAGTCGAAGCGCTGAAGAAAGCGACGGACGCAACGGTCTACGGTCCGGCAAGCGAAAACATCCCGGCGCGCAATGTTGCGCTCAAGGACAACGATCGCATCAGCGTACTGGGCCTTGATTTCGATATCATCGCCGTTCCGGGTCATACCCTGGGGCACATTGCCTATTATTACCCCGGCCTGCTGTTTTGTGGCGACACCCTCTTCGCCGCCGGGTGCGGGCGTCTGTTCGAAGGCACGCCCAAGCAGATGTACAACTCGCTGTCGCGCCTCGCCGCCCTGCCCGGAGAGACTCAGGTCTACTGCACCCATGAGTACACCCTGAGCAATCTGCGCTTCGCTGCCGCTGTAGAACCCGGCAACGCCGACACCCTCGAACGCCTGGCCAGCGTGACCCGCCAGCGGGAAGCGGGGGTCATGACATTGCCGTCCACGGTGGCCCTGGAAAAACGTACAAATCCGTTTTTACGCACCGGTGAAACATCCGTTAAAGAAAAAGCGGATGAACGGACCGGCACCGATAACTCCGCGCCCGATATGGTTTTTGCTGCGCTAAGAGCCTGGAAAGATACATTCTGAGCTGTTTGCACGATAGTCCAAAAACTCTGAAAGGTTGACCGCAGAGGGTGCGCTTTCTAGAATCGCCCGACATTTTTGCCCGGAACTTACTTCCAGCCAATGTCGTCATCTATACGCAAAGCCATCAATTCGGACACCCTCACCCGCCTGGCGCAAGCCATAGCGGTGGCTGTGTCCGCGACATTGGCAGGCTGTTCCAGCCATGCGCCGCAGACCGATGCGGCGCACACGCCGAACATTGCCGCGCGCGCCAAGCAGAAGCCCGTCTTCCTCACCGAAAAGCCGACCCCGCAAATCCCGCAGGATGTCTGGGAGCGCATGCGCCAGGGCTTCCAGCTGCAGGACGGCCTGGGCGTCAACCCGCGCATCGAGCAACAGCGCCTGTGGTTCGCCAGCAATCCATCGTTCCTCGAAAACGCCGGCGACCGCGGCAGCCTGTACATCCACTACATCGTCGAACGCCTTGAAGAGCGCAACATGCCGCTGGAGCTGGCGCTGCTGCCAGTGATCGAAAGCGCCTACAACCCGATGGCCTATTCCCGGGCCAATGCGGTGGGCCTGTGGCAGTTCATTCCCTCCACCGGGCGTTACTTCAACCTGCGCCAGACCCGTTTTTACGATGGCCGACGCGACATCACCGCCTCGACCACGGCGGCCATGGACTACCTGACCCGCCTGCACGACATGTTCAACGGCGACTGGCTGCTGGCCCTTGCCGCCTACAACGCCGGCGAAGGCACGGTCAGCCGTGCCATCGAGCGAAACGAGCGACTCGGCCTGCCAACCGACTACTGGAACCTGCCGCTGCCCGCCGAAACCCAGGCCTACGTGCCGAAGTTGCTGGCACTCTCGCAGGTGGTCATGGCGCCGGATGCCTACGGCGTGAACCTCAACCCGATCGCCAACGAACCGTATTTCCAGGTCGTCGAAATCAACCAGCGCATGGACCTGTCCAAGGTCGCCGCGGTGGCCAATATCGACGAAGACGAGCTGTTCCAGCTCAACCCGGCCTTCAAGCAGCGCACCACCATCGACGGCCCGCAGCACTTGCTGGTACCGACTTCCAAGGCACAGCTGCTGACCACCAGCCTGCAGACCATGCGCCCGGACGAGTTGATCAGCAAGAAGCAGCTCAAACCGGTTTTCGAAGGCTCGGACAATACCCAACTGGCGAGCGCCAAGCGCAGCTACCGGGTCAAGCGCGGCGACAACCTGGGCTCCATTGCCAAGGCCAACAATGTCAACGTCAAGGACCTGCAACGCTGGAACAAGCTGAGCGGCAAGAATCTCAAGCCGGGCCAGACGCTGGTCATGCAAGACACCAACAAGCGCAATTCGGGACGCATCAACACCGTGGTCGCGGCCAAGTCAAAATCCAGGACCGAGAAGCCGCAGTCCCAGTACAAGGTTCAGCAAGGCGACTCGCTGTACATGGTGGCCAAGCGCTTCAACGTTGAAATGCAGCACCTCAAGCGCTGGAATCCTCGTGTTGGCCAGGCGTTGAAGCCTGGACAGATGCTGACGGTTTCCAACCCGCACTAAAAATGAGCCCCTGAATTCAGGGGCTTTTTTTGTCCGCATGTTTCAGCAGACCTCTGTAAGAGCTGGCTTGCCAGCGAAAAACCAAGGATCGACGCGGTTAACCTGTAAATACGTGTAATCGTTAACGACCATCGCCGGCAAGCCGGCTCCTACAGTAGATCGGGTACAGTCGCGAGAGACTGGGGCGGCTGTGAGGCCGCCGTCTTTTTCCTGTCCATACAAGCTGTTACTGTACGATCCACAATGCCCAAGCCGCCCGGATCGGATTCCTTATTTGAAGCGTCCCCTCCTCCCGCTCCTGATCAGCCTGGCCTTGAGCTCCACCGCAAGCGCGACGATCAGCGAAAGCCATGGTTATGCGCAGTTCGGCACGCTCAAGTACCCGGCCAGATTTACCCACTTCGACTGGGTCAACCCGCAAGCGCCCAAGGGCGGTACGTTGCGGGTCATGGCATTTGGCACCTTCGATACGCTCAACCCCTACACCTTCAAGGGCACCAGCCCGGTGACCACGCCGAATTTCCTGCAATACGGCATCAACGAACTGAACGAGCCGCTGATGGTCGGCACCGGCCAATACGCGCCATCCGGGGACGAGCCGACCTCCAGTTACGGCCTGATCGCCCAGTCGGTGGAATACAGCGAGGATCGCAGCTGGGTGGTCTTCAACCTGCGCCCCGAGGCACGCTTCCACGACGGCACGCCGATCACCGCCTATGACGTGGCATTCTCCTACCGCCTGCTGCTCAAGGAAGGTCATCCGCAATACCGCACCAACCTGCAGGAGGTGTTGCGGGTCGACATCCTCAATCCGCAGCGCATTCGTTTCGTCTTCAAGCGTGCCGGCAATCCCTTGCTGATCCTGCGCCTGGGGGAGTTGCCGGTGTTGCCGCAGCATTACTGGAAAGGTCGCGACTTCAAGGCGACCACCTTCGAACCGCCGCTGGGTAGCGGACCGTATCGCATCACCTCAGTCAACCCGGGGCGCCAGATCGTGTTCGAGCGGGTCAAGGACTACTGGGGCAAGGACCTGCCGGTCAACCGCGGCAAGTACAACGTCGATCGCATGGAAGTCGAGTTCTACCGTGACAGCGACGTCGCGTTCGAAGCATTCAAGGCCGGCGAGTTCGACATCTACATCGAGCACCAGGCGAAAAACTGGGCCACCGGTTACGGTTTTCCGGCGATCCGTCGTGGCGAGGTGATCAAGGCGCAGATCCCGCACCAGATCCCGACCCAGACCCAGGGCCTGTTCATCAACAGCCGCCGCCCGACATTCGCCGAGCCCCGGGTTCGCGAAGCACTGGGCCTGATGTTCGACTTCGAGTGGACCAACCGCACCCTGTTCAGCGGCGCCTACAAACGCGCCATGAGCTACTACCCCAACAGCGAGTTCTCCGCCAGCGGGCTGCCGGTCGGCCATGAATGGCTGTTGCTCAAACCATATCGCGAGCAATTGCCGGCCAGGCTGTTCACCGAGCCTTTCAGCCTGCCGCAGACCCAGGGCCGGGGCATCCCCCGGGAAACCATGCGCAAGGCCCTGAGCCTGCTGGCCGAGGCCGGCTGGAAGCTCAATGGCCAGCGCTTGCAGAACGCGGCCGGGCAACCCTTGCGCCTGGAGATCCTGCTGGTCAACCCGAACCTGGAACGCATCCTCCAGCCCTACGTCGAGAATCTCACCAGCATCGGCATCGACGCCAGGTTGCGCACGGTCGATCGCGCCCAGTACAAACAGCGCCTCGACCAGTTCGATTTCGACATGATTCTGATGACCCTCAACCAGACCCTCAGCCCGGGCCTTGAGCAATGGCAGTATTTTCACTCCAGCCAGGTCGGGGTCAAGGGCAGCAAGAACTACGCGGGCATCGCCAATCCGGTGGTCGATCATCTGCTCGATCAACTGCTCGCGGCCAAGAACCGTGACGAACAGGTCGCCGCCGGCAAAGCCCTCGACCGGGTATTGCTGTGGCAGCACTACATCATTCCCAACTGGTACCTCAATTATCACCGCCTGGCCTACCGCAACCGGTTGGCCTTCGTCACGACGCCGCCCTACACCCTGGGCCTGAGCGCGTGGTGGCTGAAATCTTCGGAGAAAGATCGATGAAATTCGCAAGCGCCCTGCTCGTGCAGGCCAGCGCCCTGTTGTTCGCAGGGTGGGCCATCGCCGCCCCGCAACATGCCCTGACCCTGTACAACGAGCCGCCGAAATACCCGGCCGACTTCAAACACTTCGATTACGTCGACCCCGACGCACCCAAGGGCGGGAAATTCCGCCAGGCCGGGTTCGGCGGTTTCGACAGCCTCAACCCGTTCATCAGCAAGGGCGTGTCAGCCAACGACATCGACCTGATCTACGACACCCTGGCCAGGCAGAGCCTGGATGAACCCTTCACTGAATATGGCCTGATCGCCGGCAAGATCGAAAAAGCCCCGGACAACGACTGGGTGCGTTTCTACCTGCGGCCCGAAGCACGCTTCCATGATGGCCATCCGGTGCGCGCCGAAGACGTGGTGTTCAGCTTCCAGACCCTGGTCAAGGATGGCGCGCCGATGTACCGCGGCTACTACAGCGACGTCGCCGACGTGGTCGCCGAAGATCCGCTGACCGTGCTGTTCAAGTTCAAGCACAGCAACAACCGCGAATTGCCGCTGATCCTCGGCCAGTTGCCGGTGCTGCCCAAGCATTGGTGGGCCAGCCGCGACTTCAACAAGGGCAACCTGGAAGTGCCGCTGGGCAGCGGCCCGTACAAGGTCACCGAAGTGAAGGCCGGGCGCTCGGTGCGTTATGAGCGGGTCAAGGATTACTGGGGCAAGGACCTGCCGATCAACCGCGGTTTCTACAACTTCGACGTGATGACCACCGACTACTACCGCGACAACACCGTGGCCCTGGAAGCCCTGAAGGCCGGGCAGTTCGATTACTGGCTGGAGATGACCGCGAAGAACTGGGCCAACGCCTACAACATCCCGGCGGTGACCGAAGGCCGGCTGATCAAGGAACAGATCCCCAACGGCAACCCCACCGGCATGCAGGGCTTCGTCTTCAACCTGCGCCGCCCTGTGTTCCAGGACGTGCGGGTGCGCCAGGCGCTGACCCTGCTGCTGGACTTCGAATGGACCAACAAGCAGTTGTTCAACAGTGCCTACGCACGCACCCGCAGCTATTTCGAGAACTCGGAAATGGCCGCCACCGGGCTGCCGGACGCCGATCAGCTGGCGATTTTGGACCCGTTTCGCGGCAAGATTCCCGAGCAGGTGTTCAGCGAGGCGTTCGCCAACCCGGTGACCGACGCCAGCGGCATGATCCGCACCCAGCAACGCAAGGCCTACCAGTTGCTGCAGGAGGCCGGCTGGCGCATCGTCGACGACAAGATGGTCGATGCCAACGGCAAACCGGTGAGCATCGAATTCCTCCTGGCCCAGACCGAATTCGAACGGGTGCTGCTACCGTTCAAGCGTAACCTGAGCGACCTGGGAATCGAGCTGGTGATCCGCCGGGTCGACGTTTCGCAGTACGTCAACCGCGTGCGCTCGCGGGACTTCGACATGATCGTCGGCAGCTTCCCGCAGTCCAACTCACCTGGCAACGAACAGCGCGAGTTCTGGATGACCGCGGCCGCCGACAAGCCCGGCAGCCGCAACTCCATGGGCCTCAAGGACCCGGTGGTGGACCAGCTGGTCGAGCAATTGATCAACGCCGACTCACGCCGCAGCCTGGTCGCCCATGCCCGCGCACTGGACCGGGTGCTGCAATGGGGCTATTACGTGATACCCAACTGGCACATCAAGACCTGGCGCGTGGCCTACTGGAACCACATCGGCCACCCCAAGGTCTCGCCTAAATATGACATCGGCATCAACACCTGGTGGATCAAGCCCGATGCGAAACCGGCCATAGAGATCGAAACCAAATTGCAAGCCGACCCTGCGGGCACGGAGTAATCAGATGCTGGCGTATATTTTTCGGCGACTGCTGCTGATCATCCCGACCCTGTTCGGCATTTTGCTGATCAACTTCGTGATCATCCAGGCCGCCCCCGGTGGGCCGGTGGAACAGATGATCGCCAAGCTCGAAGGCTTCGAAGGCGCCACCAGCCGCATTGCCGGCGGTGGTGCCGAAGTGTCGGTCGCAGGTTCGACCTATCGTGGCGCGCAAGGCCTGGACCCGGCGCTGATCAAGGAAATCGAGCACATGTACGGCTTCGACAAATCGGCGCCGGAACGCTTGTGGATCATGGTCAAGAACTACGCGTCGCTGGATTTCGGCGACAGCTTCTTCCGCGACGCCAAGGTCATCGACCTGATCAAGGAAAAGATGCCGGTGTCGATTTCACTCGGGCTGTGGAGCACCCTGATCATGTACCTGGTGTCGATCCCGCTGGGGATCGCCAAGGCCACGCGGCACGGCAGTCACTTTGACGTCTGGACCAGTTCGGCGATCATCGTCGGCTACGCGATCCCGGCGTTCCTGTTCGCCATCCTGCTGATCGTGGTGTTTGCCGGTGGCAGCTATCTGGACTGGTTCCCGTTGCGCGGGCTGACCTCGAACAACTTCGACGAACTGAGCATGGGCGGCAAGATCCTCGATTACTTCTGGCACCTGGCGCTGCCCGTGACCGCCCTGGTGATCGGCAACTTCGCGACCATGACCCTGCTGACCAAGAACAGCTTCCTCGATGAAATCAACAAGCAGTACGTGGTCACCGCCAAGGCCAAGGGCCTGACCAATCACCGCGTGCTCTATGGCCATGTGTTTCGCAACGCCATGCTGCTGGTGATCGCCGGTTTCCCCTCGGCGTTCATCGGCATCTTCTTCACAGGCTCCTTGCTGGTGGAAGTGATCTTCTCCCTCGACGGCCTCGGCCTGATGAGTTTCGAAGCGGCGATCAACCGCGACTACCCGGTGGTCTTCGGCACGCTGTTCATCTTCACCCTGCTGGGGCTGGTGGTGAAGCTGATCGGCGACCTCACCTACACCTTTGTCGATCCGCGCATCGACTTCGAAAGCCGGGAGCATTGAGATGAACCTGTCCCCTCTCAATCGCCGGCGCTTCGAGCTGTTCAAGGCCAACAAACGCGGCTGGTGGTCGTTGTGGCTGTTCCTGATCCTGTTCGGCGCCAGCCTCGGCGCCGAGTTGATCGCCAATGACAAGCCGCTGGTGGTGCACTACGACAACGGCTGGTACTTCCCGGCGCTCAAGCGCTACCCGGAAACCACCTTCGGCGGCGAGTTCCCGCTGGAGGCCAACTACAAGAGCCCGTACATCCGTGAACTGCTCAAGGCCAAGGACGCCTGGGTGCTGTGGGCGCCGATTCCCTACAGCTACCAGAGCATCAACTACGACCTGAAAGTGCCGGCCCCCGCGCCCCCCTCGACCGACAACCTGCTGGGCACCGATGACCAGGGCCGTGATGTGCTGGCCCGGGTGATCTACGGCTTCCGGATTTCCGTGTTGTTCGCCCTGACGCTGACCCTGCTCAGCTCGCTGATCGGCGTGATTGCCGGGGCGCTGCAGGGTTTCTACGGCGGCTGGGTGGACCTCGCCGGGCAGCGCTTCCTCGAGATCTGGTCGGGCTTGCCGGTGCTGTACCTGCTGATCATCCTCGCCAGCTTCGTCCAGCCGAACTTCTGGTGGCTGCTGGGGATCATGCTGCTGTTTTCCTGGATGAGCCTGGTGGACGTGGTGCGCGCCGAGTTCCTGCGCGGGCGCAACCTCGAATACGTGCGTGCGGCGCGGGCGCTGGGCATGCAGAATGGTGCGATCATGTTCCGCCACATCCTGCCCAACGCCATGGTCTCGACCATGACCTTCATGCCGTTCATCCTGACTGGCGCCATTGGTACCCTGACCGCCCTGGATTTCCTCGGCTTCGGCTTGCCGGCCGGCAGCCCGTCCCTAGGCGAACTGGTCGCCCAGGGCAAATCCAACCTGCAGGCGCCGTGGCTGGGCATGAGCGCCTTTGCCGTGCTGGCGTTGATGTTGAGCCTGCTGGTGTTCATCGGCGAGTCCGCTCGCGATGCCTTCGACCCGAGGAAGTGAAATGAATCAGGACAATCTGATCGAAGTGCGCGACCTGGCCGTCGAATTTGTCGTTGGCGAGCGCTGCCAGCGGGTGGTCGAAGGGGTCAGCTTCGACATCAAGCGTGGCGAAACCCTGGCGCTGGTGGGTGAAAGCGGCTCCGGCAAATCGGTGACGGCGCATTCGATCCTGCGCCTGCTGCCCTACCCGCTCGCCAGGCACCCGTCGGGGACCATCGAATATGCCGGGCAGAACCTGCTGGAGCTGAAAGAGAAAACCATCCGCCATATCCGCGGCAACCGGATCGCGATGATATTCCAGGAGCCGATGACCTCGCTCAATCCGCTGCACTCGATCGAGAAGCAGATCAACGAGGTGCTGGGCATCCACAAGGGCCTGGTCGGCAAAGTCGCGACCAAGCGCACCCTGGAGCTGCTGGAAATGGTCGGCATTCCCGAGCCGGAAAAGCGTCTCAAGGCCCTGCCCCACGAATTGTCCGGCGGCCAGCGCCAGCGGGTGATGATCGCCATGGCCCTGGCCAACGAGCCGGAACTGCTGATTGCCGACGAGCCAACCACTGCGCTGGACGTGACCGTCCAGCTGAAAATCCTCGAATTGCTCAAGGAATTGCAGGCCCGCCTGGGCATGGCTCTGCTGCTGATCAGCCACGATTTGAACCTGGTCAAAAGAATTGCGCATCGCGTATGTGTCATGCAGCGCGGTTGCATCGTCGAACAGGCATCGTGCGAAGAATTGTTCCGCGCGCCGCAGCACCCGTACACTCGGGAACTGCTGGCAGCGGAGCCCAGCGGCCAGCCTGCAACCAATGTCGTCGGCCCGCCGTTGCTTGCGGTCGAGGACCTGAAAGTCTGGTTCCCGATCAAGAAAGGCCTGCTGAAAAAGACCGTGGACTACGTCAAGGCGGTCGACGGCATCAATTTCAGCCTGCCCCAGGGCCAGACCCTGGGGATTGTGGGAGAAAGCGGTTCCGGCAAGTCGACGCTGGGCCTGGCGATATTGCGCTTGATTGGCAGTAGCGGCGGCATCCGTTTTGAAGGCAAGCAGCTAGACTGCCTGACGCAGCAACAGGTCAGGCCGCTGCGGCGGGAGATGCAGGTGGTGTTCCAGGACCCCTTCGGCAGCTTGAGCCCACGGATGTGCGTGAGCCAGATCGTCGGCGAAGGCCTGCGGATTCACAAGATGGGCACCGCTGAGGAACAGGAAGCGGCGATTATTGCAGCATTGAAGGAGGTAGGCCTGGACCCGGAAACCCGGAACCGCTACCCCCACGAATTTTCCGGCGGGCAACGGCAGAGAATCGCCATTGCCCGGGCACTGGTGCTAAAACCGGCGTTGATACTGCTGGACGAGCCGACTTCGGCCCTCGACCGCACCGTGCAACGCCAAGTGGTCGAGCTTTTACGATCACTGCAAAGCAAGTACAACCTGACGTATCTGTTTATCAGCCATGACCTGGCTGTCGTCAAGGCGCTGAGCCACCAACTGATGGTGGTCAAGCATGGCCAAGTGGTCGAACAGGGAGACGCGCAAAGCATTTTTGCCGCCCCCCGTCATCCGTATACACAGCAGTTGCTGGAAGCCGCCTTTTTGGCACCAGCCACTGCGCAATAACCTGAAAAGAGGAGCAACACATGGGTTTTCTCGCCGGTAAGCGCGTACTGATCGTCGGTGTCGCCAGCAAGCTGTCCATCGCATCCGGCATCGCTGCCGCCATGCATCGCGAGGGCGCTGAGCTTGCCTTCACTTATCAGAACGACAAACTCAAGGGTCGTGTCGAAGAATTCGCACAGGGCTGGGGCTCGAGCCCTGAGCTGTGCTTCCCGTGCGACGTGGCCAGCGATGAAGAAATCGCCAAGGTCTTCGAAGCACTGAGCAAGAAGTGGGACGGCCTGGACTGCATCGTGCACTCCGTTGGCTTCGCCCCGGGCGACCAACTGGACGGCGACTTCACCGAAGCCACCACCCGTGAAGGTTTCCGCATCGCTCACGACATCAGCGCCTACAGCTTCGTGGCCCTGGCCAAGGCTGGCCGCGAAATGATGAAAGGCCGCAACGGCAGCCTGCTGACCCTGTCGTACCTGGGCGCCGAGCGCACCATGCCGAACTACAACGTGATGGGCATGGCCAAGGCTTCCCTGGAAGCTGGCGTACGTTACCTGGCCGGCTCCCTGGGCCCGGACGGCACCCGCGTGAACTGCGTATCGGCCGGCCCGATCCGCACCCTCGCCGCTTCCGGCATCAAGAACTTCCGCAAGATGCTGGCCGCCAACGAAGCGCAAACCCCGCTGCGTCGCAACGTCACCATCGAAGAAGTCGGCAACGCCGGCGCCTTCCTGTGCTCGGACCTGGCGTCCGGTATCAGCGGCGAAATCATGTACGTGGACGGTGGCTTCAACACCACGGCCATGGGCAACCTCGAAGAGTGATCTTCGGTTAGCCAACTAAAAAACCCGCCTATTCTTGGCGGGTTTTTTTGCGTGCGATTCGTTAGCTTTAACTTAACATCCGAGGGGAAAAACCATAGTGCTGCGACTACGGCGTGACATTATCACCTCCTTAATGCGTGGTTCGTAATAGCATCAGCAGACTACTAAGATCATCTTCTGAAGACCTAACTCTGCGGGATTGCGCATTTTCGATTGTATTATCTAGCACTCGTTGTTGCGCTCCAGGCGAAATATTTCGAGGGACGGGTGCACCTCGCTGGACAGGCTGAGCTGGCCTAGGAACAGCTCCAACTCCACCTCCACCTCCCGAGAGAGGTGGAGATCCCACTGGAACAAAAACGAGCTTAGAGAAATGTTTTTCTGGAATCCAGGTACTAGTGTTCGATTGTGTAATGTTTTCCAAAAAATCATTAGAGTCAGCTGTATATTTTACTAATACTGGTTCACCATCACCTACGATGAAGGTATCAAAAACTTCTAAATCAGGTCGTTTCGCAACAGAAGAATTCAGTATTCTTTCATTGTTCGTTACATTAATACCTCGCATTGCGCCTTTGTTCCCTCCGAGACTCTGGACTGAACTCATATCCGCGGCGTGCTTACCCACGAGCGTAATTGACTTATCCTTATAAAGCTTGAACAACTTTGCAAGGGACATTACTGGAGCATGTCCTGTCGGATCAGTCCGCAGCACCGGATTCCCCTTGCAATACGCATACGCATTTAATCCTCCCCCGCCAAAGGGACTCCAACTATCAGGAGAGTTAAACCGCATCAATACCGGATTAAAATCCCGATAACCATTGCCCAGCGGATAATGCCCAGTCACCGGATCCGCACGCTCTCCATTGAAGCCCAGCAAGTTGGTAAAACCGCTTGCATTCTGATGATGGCCATAAGGTGAATAAGCGATGTCCCGTTGCGGGAGATTGTTCTTGAGCGTATGCAGCACCGAACGTTGTTGATCGGTGCCCAGCAGTGTGGTGTCGAGTACACCGCGTTCGTGACGCTGCTCCGCCAGCAGCAGATCTCCCTGCTGAACAATGGAGTGGCTCAATGTGCCTTGAATCTCGGTTGCCAGGCGACTTTTACAATAAAAGCGCTGGTTGGGCGGGCTATTAGGTTGGATATTACTGGTGAGGCGATCCAGTGGATCGTAGTGAAACCGGCACAGCAAAACTGGCTGAAGTGAAGACATTGGCTGGCTCCGAGCTATCAAGGTCCTGAGGCTTGAGTATCTTCGGCACGGGCGAGGTTGGGAACTAGCAGATCTGATAGGGGTACTGGTAATGTCGGATGCGCCCACCGCTTTTTGCAAAGTATTGTTGTCTGCACGACCGCCTTCGCGAGCAAGCCCGCTCCCACATTTGACCGAGCTCAACCAGTTGAAATGCGATTAATTGTGGGAGCGGGCTTGCTCGCGAAGAGGCCCGCAAACACACCATAACTCTAGCGAGCCAGCGCCTCTTCAGCCTCTTCCAACAGTTCCTCAACCGAACCATGCAGTGCCGGGTCAAACTCAATCTGCCCAATACTGAAACGAATGTCATACCCGCGATGCGTCATGGCATTACGCTCATCGAGCATTTCTTCAAGCCGCGCCCTGATTGCGCTGACGTCTACCGAGGAGGATCCCAGGAGCAAGGCGACGAAGGAGGAACCCTCCAGCCGCCCGACCACATCGCTCTCCCGAAAGCCGATACGCAGCACGTCGGCAAAGGTCTTCAGCGCGTTGTCGCCCTCGGTGCGGCCGAACAGATAGTTGATGCGTTTGAACTCATCAAGGTTGAAGAACAGCAGCGTCGCCGGCCGCCCCAGTTGCTGGCAGGCCTCCAGGCCCAACTGAGCCAGGGCAATGAAACCGTGCCGGTTGGGCAGCAGTGTCAGCTCATCCATGCTCGCCATCTGCACGCCGATCAACTCCTGTTCGGCTTTGCGGGCCAGATCGCGCAGCAGCTCGCGCTCCTGTTGTGGCGTCCCTGCACGTACACCGGGTTTGTGCGGTTTGCCTGAGATCAGCATCACATACTCCATGGGTGGGTATGTTGTTTAGAGTCCTCGATTCCGGGTTTGACTCCCTGTCTGCGGGCCGTTGGTCAGCTTCCCGTCACCGGGCACGGCCCACCGGCGTCCGCCCAGCGCTTGAATTGAGTGACAAAAATGTCGTGGGGAACCGGCACCGGTGCGCGATTACCACCCGGATTCCAGCCCCACAGCACCAGCTTGTCCTCGCTGACATGCTTGATCAGCGCGGCGAAATCACGGTCGCCATTGCTCGCACGGTCCTTGATCATGCTGCACAACATGTCCGGGGGCAGGCCGATCCAGGCCATTTTGTGCGCCGCCGGTGGCAGGCTCCAATGCGGCGCACCCGGCGGTGCATGGGCGCCGTAACTGGCCGGCGGATTGTCTTGCGCATGGCAACTGGCGCAAGGCAGACCCGCCGCGCCTTTGCCGTCCATGCCACGCACGACGTTCATCGCGTGGGGTAGGCCGGCGTCGAACTGCAACGGCGATTCGCCGGGGATGTGGCAATTCTGGCAACGCGGGCTCTGGAAGACTTGCTGCACGGTATCGAACGCCTTCAAGGCTTCCCGGTCTTCGGCGAACAACTCTGTCGCATAGATAAACAGGCAAACCAGAAGCACCGAACCGAGCAACCAATGATGTCGCTTCATCTCACTTTTCATTTCACACCCCCGACAACTGCAGCGGCAGTTCACGCAGGCGTTGCCCGGTCAGGGCGTACACCGCGTTGGCCACCGCCGGCGCCGTGGGTGGTACACCCGTCTCGCCGATGCCACCGGGTTTCTCGCTGCTGGGCAGGATATGCACTTCGACCACCGGCATCTCGTTGAGCCGCAGCACCTGGTAATCGTGGTAGTTGGACTGCACCACCCTGCCGTCCTTGATCGTCAGTTTGCTGTGTAAGGTGAAGCCCAGGCCGAAGGCGATGCACGACTCCATTTGCGCCGCGATGCTTTGCGGATTGACCGCGATCCCGCAATCCACCGCGCACACCACCCGGTGCACACGGATCGCCAGGTTGTCCTGCGACACTTCGGCGACCTGCGCCACGTAACTGCCAAATGACTCATGCACCGCCACGCCCAGGGCATGGCCATCGGGCAGCGGCGCCTTCCAGTTGGCCTTCTCCACCGCCAGGTTCAATACGCCCAGATGCCGCGGATGCGCCTTGAGCAACGTGCGTCGATATTCCACCGGGTCCTTGCCGGCCGCTGCGGCCAGCTCGTCAATCAGCGATTCCATGACGAAGGCGGTATGGGTATGTCCCACCGAACGCAGCCACAACACGCTGATGCCGGTCTTGGGCGAATGCAGCTCCACCTGATGATTGGCCAACCCTTGCAGATAGGGACTGTCCGCCACGCCTTCCACGGACGTCTTGTCGATACCGTTCTTGACCATGGCGGCTTCGAGCGAGGTGCCGGCCATGATCGATTGCCCGACCAGCACATGCTGCCACGCCACCGGCAGGCCATCGGCACCGAGGCCGACCCGCGCCTGGTGCAGGAACGCCGAGCGGTAATAGCCGCCACGGATGTCATCCTCTCGCGCCCACACGGTTTTCACCGGCCCGCCCACGGCCTTGGCGACCTGCACCGCTTCGGCGACAAAGTCCGAAGTCGGGTTGGCTCGCCGGCCGAAACCGCCGCCGAGGAACTCGGTGTGGATTTGCACCTGCTCGGGTTTGAGCCCGGTGATCTTGCCGGCGATCATCTGGTCCAGGGTCTGGAACTGCGTACCGGTCCAGATCTCGCATTTGTCCTGGGTGATGCTCACCGTGCAGTTGAGCGGCTCCATCGGCGCATGGGCCAGGTAGGGCACGCTGTACTCGGCATCGATTGTCTTGGTCGCCTTGGCCAGTGCGGCCTGGGCATCGCCCGCTTGGCTGGCGGGCAATCCGGGGGTGGCGGCGAGCTTGCGAAACTCCTCGAGCAATTGCTCACTGTCGAGCCCGCTGTTCGGCCCCAGGTCCCACTCGACGTGCAGCGCATCGCGCCCCAGTTTCGCCGCCCAGTAGTGATCGGCGATCACCGCCACGCCGGTCGGCACCTGCACCACTTTGTGCACACCGGGTATCGCCAGCGCCTCGGCGCCTTCAAAGGATTTGACGCTGCCACCGAACACCGGCGAGCGAGCGACCATCGCGGTCATCAGGCCGTCGAACTGCACGTCCATGCCGAACTTGGCGCGGCCGGTGATTTTCTCCGGGGTATCCAGGCGCTTGGTAGGTTTGCCAATGATCTTCCAGTCCTTGGCCTCCTTGAGCTTGATCGACGCCGGGTCCGGCACCGGCAACTTGCCGGCGTCATCGGCCAGTTCGCCATAGGTGGCCTGCTGGTCGCCGGCAAATACCACGCCCGACTCGGTGCGAATCGCCGAGGGTGCGACGTTGAAACGCTTGGCCGCGGCCTCGACCAGCAGCAACCGCGCCGCCGCACCGGCCTGGCGATAACGGTCGAACTCCATCCAGGTCGAGGTCGAGCCGCCGGTGATCTGCATGCCGCCGAACCCGGCAAGTCCATAGTCGGCGGCTGAAGCCGGTGAGTGTTCGACGCGGATTTTCGACCAATCGGCGTCCAGTTCTTCGGCAATCAGCATGGTCAACCCGGTCCAGATGCCCTGGCCCATTTCCGAATGGCCGAGCAACACGGTGACGCTATTGTCATTGCCGATGCGCAGGAAGGCATTGGGGGCGAACACATTGCCCTGGTTTTCCGCGCCCAGGGCAAAACGATGGGCGCCGGGGATGACAAACGCCACCACCAGCCCGCCGCCCACCACGGCACTGCCCTTGAGAAAGCCACGACGCGACAGCGGATCAATACTGTTCATGGCCATCAAGCCAGTTGCGCCGCGCGCTTGACCGCGGCGCGGATTCTTGGATAGGTGCCGCAACGACAGATGTTGCCCGACAGCGCCTGGTCGATATCGCTGTCGGTCGGATGCGGGATCTTTGCCAGCAAGGCCGCGGCCGACATGATCTGCCCGGACTGGCAGTAACCGCACTGCACCACATCGAGTTCGGCCCAGGCCAGTTGCACCGGGTGCGAACCGTCGGTGGACAGGCCTTCGATGGTGAGGATTTTCTGTCCATGGGCCACGGCCGTGGCGGGTGTGATGCAAGAGCGCAAAGGCGTGCCGTCGATGTGCACGGTGCAGGCGCCGCACTGGGCCATGCCGCAGCCGAACTTGGTGCCGGTCAGGTGCGCGACGTCGCGCAGGACCCAGAGCAGCGGCATGTCCGCGGGGACATCCAGCTCCTGATCCTTGCCATTGATATTCAGGGTCAGCATTGCGCAGGTCCTCAGACTCACGGTGTTCTGAAGGTGGCGCCGCTTTGGCGATCAACAACCTACGCGCGCCTTTGGGTTATCCCTTCAGCTAAGCGCAAATTGCCGGGCAGGCCGGGGTGTATCGACCACCGGTCACAAAACCCGCCCGAATTGCCGATAAAGCCGTCCATCTCTCAAGGCCGCCCCCGATCCACTGTAGGAGCCAGCCTGCTGGCGATGGCGTCCTCACAACCGCCCCGTATCTCACGGCCGTACCCGATCTACTGTGGGAGCCAGCCTGCTGGCGATGGCGTCCTCACAACCACCCCGTATCTCACGGCCGTACCCGATCTACTGTGGGAGCCAGCCTGCTGGCGATGGCGTCCTCACAACTGCCCCGTATCTCACGGCCGTACCCGATCTACTGTGGGAGCCAGCCTGCTGGCGATGGCGGCCTGACAGCCGACCTATTATTTGTTGACCGAGTACATATCCATTCCTGCGGTAACGGCCACTTATGGTTTCGCCCTTACGGCGAGTCACTTGGAAAAACGGAACGCCGCCCGGCCCTAAGTAACCAAGGGCTCTTGCCCCTGACGTTCGGTGCCTCGCTAAGGCTCGGCATGCCCTCGCTCCGGTCCTGCTCCGTGGGCCCGCCGCGATGGGGCCGCGGGCTCCTACACCCGGGGTCTTAGCAAAATTGAGGTGTAGCCCACCAGAAACAACCCAAACGCAACACACCAAAACAACGCCGAAACCCCCAACCCCAACCCGGATAACGGCACCAGCAACACCCGCACCACCCCTGCGATCAACACCAGGGCAAACCCCGCAACGATGGCTTTCGACGGCCGCAGCGCCCGCCCGGTGTGCCCCAGGCTGACCCGGGCGATCATCGCCAGAATCAACCCGCCAATGCCACCCACCGCCAGCGCATGGGTGGCCAGGCTCTGTTGCGGCATCAGGCCGGCGTGCCACAGCGCCATGGCAAACACTGCCACCACCAGCCAGGCATACGACAGATACAGCGACCACAGCAGGGGCACGCGCCAGATACCGCGGTCATGCCAGCGCCACAGGCGCAGCAGATGCAGACTGCCGATCAAAACAAACAACCCCGCCAGCCAGAATCCGGGCAGGTCATTCAAACCGAGGGCATATGTCAGCGCGGCCAGCAACCCGCTCACCAGCAGTACCCTGGTGGGTAATGGATTGGCCGCAGGCGGTGCTGGACGATTCAAGCCGCGCTGAATGAAGAAAGGGATCACCCGCCCGCCAATCACGCTCATCAGCGCGCCGACCAGCCACAAGGCCGCCAATACGCCCCGCCGCTGCAAACCCGTATCATCGGCCCAGAGCCCCCACAACGTCATGGCCTGGCAGCCGGCCAGCAAAGTGATCATCAGCAATATCGGATAGTTATCGCGCTTGCCCGCGGCCACCAGGTCGCGCCCCAACACCCAGGCCAGCAATGGCAAAAAGGGCAGTTGCACAAGCAGCAACCCTGCGGGAGCAATCGGCAGCAACCAGGCCATTCGTGCAACCAGCCAGACCAGCACCAACCCGATCAATGGCCAGCCCTTGAGCCCCGGGCGACCGGTCCAGTTGGGCACCGCCGTCAGCAGGAATCCGGTGATGATGGCTACGGCGAACCCGAACGGCATCTCGTGCCGATGCCAGGCGAGCATGCCGCCAACCGGTTGCGCGCGGGGCAAGCGGCCGTACAACCACAGGGCCCAGATTGCCACTGCCAGTGCGGCGAACGCGGCACCTGCCAGAAAGAACGGGCGAAATCCAAGACTGAAGACGGGAGTAGCGGCCAGTTTGCGCATCAGGCCAGCGCCACGCGCTGAGGTTTGCTCAACCAGTGCTGGGCCAGCAGGCGCATGACGTAGCCGATTTTCAGCAGGGTCGGTCCGATGATGGTCATGGCGTGCAACGCCACCAGCGCCACGATCGACAGATGGCCGGCATACAGGTAAGCGCCGTAGATGCCTGCCAGCAACATGGCCAGGCCGACGCCAAGTACACGGCTGGAAAGGTGCAGGACGTTCTGAGCATTGCTGAAGAAATGGAACATTTTCCGTACTCCTGAAGCAGTTCAGTTGTACGTTTCATCCATCAAGTCTCGTGCCAGATATTTAGCCCTTACAAATCAGGTATCTGAGGTCGTAGGTGTCATAACGACTCGCGCTGAAAATAGTCTTAATGACACAAGGCTTGGTCATTAAGACTCCACTTTGTAGAAAATCCTTACACACCCGGCGATCTACGGCTCGGCCAGACCGCCGCAGGCTAGCTACGCTGATAGTCCAGCATGCAAAAACCTGCCAAGGAGACCCGCCATGCTACACATGCAAAAACTCACACCCTGCCTGTGGTTCGATGGTCAGGCCGAAGAGGCCGCGAAGTTCTACTGTGCGATCTTCGATCACTCGAAAATCACCGCCATCACTCACTACGGCGAGGCCGGAAAGGAATTCCATGGCCGGGAAGTCGGCTCGGTCATGACGGTCAGTTTCGAACTCGACGGGCAGACGTTCACCGGGCTCAACGGTGGCCCGAACTTCATCTTCAACGAAGCGATCTCGTTCCAGGTCAACTGCCAGACCCAGGAGGAAGTCGACCACTTCTGGGGACGCCTGTCCGCCGGCGGGCCTGTCGAGGCACAGCAATGCGGCTGGCTCAAGGACAAATTCGGCGTGTCCTGGCAGATCGTCCCGGTGGCGATGATGGAGATGATCAAGGACCCCGACACGGTAAAATCCCAACGCGCCATGCTGGCGATGATGCACATGAAAAAACTCGATATCGCCGAGCTGCAACGAGCCTTCAACGGCGAGAACTAATACACTGTGGCGCTGATCTGCCTAGGATTGACCATGAAGCCCGCAACACCCAGGGACACCGACAAGGCCCCGCGCTTCTGGCGCGATGATGCCCTGCCCTTCATCGAAGCCCGCTCCATCGCCGACGGGCGTGAGGTCTGTTACACCCGGCATGCCCACGAGCACTTTTCCATCGGTGCGATCACCGCCGGGCGCAGTACCTATGTCCATGAGCAATCGAACTCCGAGGTTTGTGCCGGCACCGTGGTGCTGATGAACCCCGGTGATGTGCATGCCTGCAATCCGATCGACGATCAGCCCTGGTCGTACCTGATGCTGTATGTCGACAGCCCATGGCTCACCGACTTGCAGCATCAGTTGGGCTTGAGCAACGATCTGGCGTTTCGCCGGTTCGCGGTCACCCATACCGCAGACCCTGGCCTCTTCATGGGTTTGCAGGCTTTGTATCAGGTGCTGGTCGACGAGCAGCAAGACGTGATGTGTAAACACAGCGCAGCGGTGGAGTTTTTCACCGAGGTGCAGCTACACCTGAACCCGACCGAACAACCGCTGCGCGAGCCCAACTTCAAGCTTGAGCGCGCCGCCGACTTCATCCGCGAGCACTGCACGCAGATGCTCAAGCTCGAAGACATCTGCCAGGCGGCGCAATTGTCGCCGTCCTACCTGATCCGCGCCTTCAAGCAGCATTACGGCATGACACCCCACGCCTTCCTGGTCAACCGCCGCATCCAGTTCGCCCGGGATCAACTGCGCAATGGCAAGCTGATCGCCGACGTGGCGCTGGAAGCAGGGTTTGCCGATCAGGCGCATTTCCAACGGGCGTTCAAGCAGCATCTGGCGGCAACGCCAGGGCAGTATCGCGGTTGATTAAGGCACCAACAGATACACCGCACTCACCGCCAACAACAACGCCATGCCCCGATTGAACAAGCGCATGCCCGCCGGATTGTTCAGGTAGCCGCGCAAAAACGTCCCGGCGTAGGCCCAGCAACCGACCGACAGGTAGCAAATCACCAGGTACACCGCCGCGAACTGCCACACCAGGCGGGCTTCGCCATCGGCGACGAACGCGCCCATGCCGGCCACGCAGGCCAGCCAGGCTTTCGGGTTGAGCCATTGCATGACCGCGCCGTACAGCATCGACGGCGCCCGGTTCGAATCCTTTGCCTGCAGTTGGCCGTCGTCGGCGGCCAGCTTGAACGCCATGTACAACAGGAACGCCACCCCGGCCCACTGGACCACCTGGGTCATTGCCGGCCACAGCAGCAACAGCTCATGCAACCCCAACCCCATCAGCACCAGCAGCAACACGAAGCCCAGCGTCGCCCCGGCCACATGGCGCTGACTGGCACGAAAGCCGAAGCGCGCCCCCGAAGCCAGGGCCACGATATTCACCGGCCCCGGCGTGATGGAAGCGGCCAACGCAAACGCCGCCATGGACATGATCAAACTCATTTGCACACCTGCTCAGTCAGTTGAACCAGGCGTCAATGTAAGAAGCCCTGTGCTGCGCGTATTGAAGAAAACTGCCCTGGGCTATGAGTAATAGTCGACCACCTTCTTCACCTTCACCAACGCCTGGCGCAGCGCGACCATGTCCACCGAGCCCAGCGCCAGACGTATCGCGTGGGGGACATGAGGGGTAATCGCAAAGGGTTCGGCGGGCGACACCGACACCTGCTCGCGCATCAACGCCATGGCGATCTGGTCGGCCCGGGCGTCCTCGGCCAAGGGCAGCCAGACGAAATACGAAGACGGATGGCTGATGGTCCTGAGCCCCGCCAGCACCTCACGGGCCAAGGCTTGCCGGGCTTGTGCGTCCGCACGCTTTTGCGCCTCGAGTTTGCTGACAGTGCCGTCGTCGAGCCAAGCCGTGGCAATGGCCGTCATCACCCCGGGGGTGTTCCAGGTGGTCGCCATGATGGTGCGTTCAAATCCGGCGATCCATTGCGCCGGCGCGGCGACAAAACCGACGCGCAACCCGGTGGCGACATTCTTCGATAAACCGCTGACGTACACCGTTCTTTCCGGCGCCATTGCAGCCAGGGGTGGCGGGACGTCTTCGGCGAGGAAAGCGTAGGCCGCGTCCTCGATGATCGTCAGGTCATGCCGGCGTGCGATCGCCACCAGATGCTCGCGCTGATCGGCGTCCAGCACCCAGCCCAACGGATTGTGCAAGGTCGGCATCGAGTAGACGGCCCGCACCGGGCGAAGCCGGCACAGTTTGTCCAGGGCAGGCAAATCAGGCCCCTTGTCCGTGACGGGAATGGGCAGGACTTCAAGATGCAGGGTTTCGGCCAGCGTCTTGAAGCCCGGATAGGTCAAGGCGTCCGCGGCAATCACATCGCCGGGCTTGAGCAGGGTCATCATCGCCACCGTCAGGCCATGCTGGGCGCCACTGACGATCAGCACCTGTTCGGCCGCTACGTTCAGGCCGCGTTCGCGCAGATGACGGGCGAACGCCACCCGCTCATGCATGCGCCCCGCGTGGGGCTGGTAACGCAGCAGGGCCTCCAGGTCACCGGACAGCGCGAGTTGGCGCAGGGCATTGCGCAGCAGATCGGCCTGACCGGGCAATGACGGGTAGTTGAAGTTGAGGTCGATCATCCCTGCCGACACCACCGACTGGGAAATGCCCTGCCCCGGCGGCAATGAGGTCTCCCGGACAAAGGTCCCGCGCCCGGTTTCGCCGCTGACCAGGCCCATGCTCTCGAGCTCGGCATAGACCCGGCTGGCCGTGACCAGGGCCAAACCGTGCTCAGCAGCCAACTGGCGGTGAGTCGGCAGACGCGTACCGGGCGGCAAACGCCCGGCGCGGATCTCGGCGGCATATGCATCCACCAGGGTTTTGTAGCGGGAACGAGGCATGTCGAGATGTATCCATGACAATTTTTTGATTGTACCGATAGTCAATCATACGATGGCTTTCGTGCAACCCGACAATGAGTGAGCTAAATGGAACGGACTTCAAACGTGCAAAACCCGATGCTGGAAAGCAGTGCCCGCGGATGGATCAATGGCCTGATCGGCGTGGTGATTTTCAGTGGCTCGCTGCCTGCGACGCGGGTGGCGGTGCTGGAATTCGACCCGGTGTTCCTGACGGTGGCCCGCGCCACCCTTGCAGCCATCCTGGCCCTGTGCCTGTTGTTGCTGTTCAAGGAAAAACGCCCCGCGCGCAATCAGCTTGTGCCCTTGTTGATCGTGGCACTCGGCGTGGTGGTGGGGTTTCCGCTGTTGACCGCGCTGGCGCTGCAATACGTTACTTCCGCGCATTCCATCGTCTTCGTCGGCCTGCTGCCACTGGCGACCGCGGTGTTCGGTGTCCTGCGCGGTGGCGAGCGCCCACGGCCGGTGTTCTGGTGCTTCTCGGTGCTGGGCAGCCTGCTGGTGGTCGGATTCGCCGTCGCCCAGGGCCTGACGGCGTCGCCCCAGGGTGACATCCTGATGCTGCTGGCGATCCTGGCCTGCGGGCTCGGTTATGCCGAAGGCGCGAAGTTGTCCCGCACACTGGGCGGCTGGCAGGTGATTTGCTGGGCGCTGGTACTGGCACTGCCGGTCATGGCTGCATTGACCTTGTGGCGGCTGCCCGCAACCTTTGCCAGCATCAGTACACCAGCTTGGGTCAGCCTGGCCTACGTGTCCCTTTTCAGCATGCTGATCGGGTTTGTGTTCTGGTATCGCGGGCTGGCGCAGGGCGGAATTGCGGCCGTGGGGCAACTGCAACTGCTGCAGCCGTTTTTTGGCTTGGCGCTGGCGGCGACTTTGCTGCATGAGCAGGTCAGCATTGGCATGCTGGCGGTCACTGTGGCGGTGATTCTTTGTGTGGCGGGTGCGAAGAAATTCGCGAAGTAGTTTATCGGCTCGCAACAAATTTCCCCGTTTAACCCGCTTGTTTAACAGGCTGAAAAAGCGTGGGCCGTTACGCGATCACCGTGTAGCGATAACCCACACTGGTCAGCCGCCCATGAAAAGCCAGCGTCGCCTCCGAGGTGCCAAGGGTGTTGGTCGGCAAATGTACATAGCGCAGGTTTTGATCCAGATACGCACCTGGACTGCCAATGATTTCAACACCGCCCGGTTCATACAGGTAGTCACCTGGCGTCAGGGCCTGCTCAAATATTTTCTGCAGCCTGATGGGCAACGAACTGTTTTGCCTCACATTGCCCAGCTCAAAAACGCCCAAGGCTTGATTGCGGGCATTGATGCTGGTGGTCGAAGGCATGACATTCAAGACGGTCATGTCTTCAAACCCGTTGCTTTGAACCAACATGAATTTGAGGGCGATCAGCCTGGAAAGGGAATCGGGTAATTTTCCGCAGAGGTTATTGTTATTACCCACGTCAAAGCGTTCCAGTTTTGTCAGGTTGCCGATTGACTCCGGGATACCGCCTCTGAGAATGCCCCGCGGTAACTGAGAACTCAGATTCAGGCTGGTCAGGTTGTGGAGATTGCCGATCCAGTCCGGAATTGATTTGATTGAGTTATTGCCGAAATGCGCCGACGTCAACTTTGCTAACGTCCCAAACTCTTCAGGAAGGCGAGTGATCAATTGATTTTCTATCATCAGGTCCTGCAAATTGCGCAGATGTCCAATGCCTTGCAGGCTGGTGATTCTTCTCGGCTGGCCGCTCAACACCCGTAACACCGTCACTTTATCCAGCATGTCCTGCGTCACCGTGTCTTCGATCGTCACCGGCGTGTTCGTGGCTGCCGAGATATGCTCGGCCGCCACTTGTGCAAATGCAATATCGTCAAAAAGCGTCTTGATCGGCGCCGGGATTGTCACCGCGACAAAAGTTTTTACAGTTGCAGTATTCGAAGTCATGTCAGTCACTTGGCCATTGAGTAATGACTCCTTTTTAACGCATCGCCGAAATGCTTTTAACTGTCACAACTGTCAGGTAGCTAGACCCGTTTGGAATAATCGGGAGTGCCTGGCGGCAAATAGTCACTGCCCCTCTTGATTGTACGGTGCCTGCGGTTCACGACTGTACGGGTCAAGCCGCACGGCACCTGTGGTAAAAATATCGCTCTCGCTACTGGAGCCGATAATGGACCTCGCCACCCTCTCCCTCTTTCTCCCGGCCTGCTTCGCCCTGAACATGGCGCCAGGCCCGAACAACCTGCTGTCGGTCAGCAACTCGACCCGCTATGGCTACCGCACCGCGTGCCTGGCCGGCATCGGTCGTTTGCTGGCGTTCGCCGCAATGATCACCCTCGCCTCGGCCGGTCTGGCGGTGGTGCTGCAAACCTCGGAATTGCTGTTCTACGGGATCAAGATTCTCGGTGCGGCGTACCTGTTTTATCTCGCCTGGCAATTGTGGCGGGCCAACCCCGGCGCAGAAACCGCCGTAACCACCCCGCCGGCGGGCATGCTGGCGTTGGCCCGGCAGGAGTTTCTGGTGGCGGCCGGCAACCCCAAGGCGATCCTGATCTTCACCGCGTTCCTGCCGCAATTCGTCGATCCAACCCGCGCGATCACGCCACAATTCGCCGTGCTGGGAGCACTGTTCCTGATCCTGGAATGGATCGCCATCGGCGCCTACGCTTACATGGGCCTGCACATGCGCCGCTGGTTTGCCAAGCCGTCGGGCAGGCAGCTGTTCAATCGCTGCTGCGCGGGTTTGTTGTCGGCGGCGGCTTCAGTGTTACTGATGGCGCGTCGGGCCTGAATCAACTACCGCTCATGGGGCGCATGCCAATGGATCAATCTACGCCGGACGCTCAGGCCATCTGCAGCCCCATCACCCGCAGCGCGATCTTCATCGTCGCCACCCTGGTGCCCGGCAGTGAAGCCGCGAGCAAAGTGCGGGGCTGGTGCGCAGACGTCGCAGCCCTCACGCGCTCGGTGGGCAAACGCGTTCCCGCCGGTAACCTGTCGTGCATCTGTGGCTTTGGCTCGGCTGCGTGGGACACCTTGTTTGGCCACCCGCGCCCCGCCGCGCTGCACAGCTTCCGCGAATTCGGGCCGGAGGAACGTCGCGCCATTTCCACCCCTGGCGACCTCCTGCTGCACATCCGCGCTGAACATATGGACTTGTGCTTCGAACTGGCGACGCAACTGCTCTCGGCGCTTGACGGTGCGGTTGCGGTCGTCGATGAAGTCCAGGGTTTCCGCTACTTCGACATGCGCAGCATCATCGGTTTTGTCGATGGCACCGAAAACCCCGTCGGGCGCAAGGCTGTCGGCTTCACGATTGTCGGCGATGAAGACCCGTCGTTCAGCGGCGGCAGTTATGTGCTGGTGCAGAAGTACCTGCACAAGATGAATGCCTGGAACACGTTATCCGTCGAGGCGCAGGAGCGCATTATCGGGCGCACCAAACTGTCCGATATCGAACTCGACGACTCGGTCAAACCGGACAATTCCCACAGTGCCCTGACGACCATCACCAAAGATGGGGAAGAAGTGAAGATCCTGCGCGACAACATGCCGTTTGGCCGGCCCGGTGCGGGAGAATTCGGCACCTATTTCATCGGCTATGCGCGCTCGCCCGATCCGCTGGAACAGATGCTCGAGAACATGTTTGTCGGCAAGCCCGTGGGCAATTACGACCGCTTGCTGGATTTCAGCACCGCTGTCACTGGTGGCTTGTTTTTCACGCCCTCGGCGGATCTGCTGGAAGAACTGGCGGATCGCGAGCCCTGAAACTGAAAAGGTTACCCTTGTAGGAGCTGCCGAAGGCTGCGATCTTTTGATCTTTTTTTTTCAAGATCAAGATCAAAAGATCGCAGCCTTCGGCAGCTCCACAGGTCATTGCAAAACCGGAATTCTCTGTTCATTTTCCGGTGGAGACTGTCCCTGCCCCGTTCTATGCTTCGCCCATGAACCTACCACACACGCTGCTTCCGCCCCACGCCGAGATGGTCCGCGCCATGCTCGAACGAGACACCACCTACGAAGGGGTGTTTTTTACTGCGGTCAAGACCACCAGGATCTTCTGCCGCCCCGGTTGCACCGCGCGCAGCCCGAAACCGGAGAACGTCGAGTTCTTCGCTCACGCCGACGAGTGCCTGGCGGCGGGCTACCGAGCCTGCCTGCGATGCAAACCCATGGACGCCGCCGCGATTGCGCCGGACTGGGTGCAGAAGCTGCTTAAATCGGTAGAGCTTGATCCGGACATTCGCTGGACCGACGCCCAATTGCAGGCCGAAGGCATCGAACCGCTGAAACTGCGGCGCTGGTTCAAGCAGCATTTCGGCATGACTTTCCACGCTTGGCTGCGCACCCGCCGCCTGGGCATGGCATTGGGCGGCATCAAGCAGGGCGACTCGATTGACAGTGCGGCGTTTGACTCAGGCTACGAATCCTTGAGCGGCTTTCGCGATGCGTTTCAAAAGTCCTTCCACATCACCCCGGGACGCGCCGCCAACAGTGAGCCGCTGCTGTTCACCCGGTTGACGACGCCGCTGGGGCCGATGATCGCCATGGCCGAGCGCCGTGGGCTGGTGCTCCTGGAATTTCTCGACCAGCCTTCGCTGACCCGCGAAGTGCAAAGCCTGCAAAGTCGCCATGGTTATGCCGTGGCGCCGGGACACAACGGGCATTTGCAGCAAGTCGAAGAGCAACTGGCCGAGTATTTCGCCGGCGAGCGTACTGAATTCAGCGTGCCCCTGCACATGCCCGGCAGCGAGTTCTCCCGCCAGGTATGGGCCGAGCTGGCCCACATCCCCTACGGCCACACCACCACCTACGGCGCAATTGCCGCCACCCTGGGCAAACCCGGCGCCAGCCGCGCCGTCGGCCTGGCCAACGGTCACAACCGACTTTCGATCATCGTGCCCTGCCATCGGGTGATCGGCGCCGATGGCTCGCTGACCGGCTACGCTGGAGGCCAGCCGCGCAAGGCGTTCCTGCTCAGGCTGGAAAAGGCCGCGGTGCAGATCACCGAGCAATTGGCCTTCTGATCACAGGCTGCGTTCGCCCAGCCCCGCCAAGGATGCTTCATGCCTGACCCCTACCGCCTGGCCAGCCAATGGCTGGCAAATCTGGATGATGACTGGCGTCGGCACATCGACGCTGTCGGCCCGTGCCTGCATCAACCCCACGCCGCCCGCGATCCCTATGAGTCGCTGGTGCGGGCGATTGCCTACCAGCAACTGCACGCCAGGGCCGGGGATGCGATTGTCGGTCGATTGCTGGCGCTGTACCCCTCGGTGGCGTTTCCGCGGCCTGAGCAGATCGTGGCGACAGATTTTGATCGACTGCGCAGTTGCGGCTTTTCCGCCAGCAAGATTGCGACCATCCAGGGCATCGCCCAGGCGGCGCTCGATGGCGTAGTACCGGATTACGCCACAGCGCTGGCCATGGACGATGAAGCGCTGATCGAGCGCCTGGTCACCCTGCGCGGCGTGGGTCGCTGGACCGTGGAAATGCTGCTGATCTATAGCCTGGAACGGCCGGACATTTTGCCAGCCGATGACTTTGGCGTGCGCGAGGGCTATCGACGGCTCAAGGGGCTTGAGGTGCAGCCGACGCGCAAGCAGATGATCGAAATCGGCTTGGCGTGGAGTCCGTATCGGACTGTGGCTGCCTGGTATTTGTGGCGGGTGCCTAACAGGTAGACCGCGTTATCGTTCATCGCCAGCAGGCTAGCTCCCACAGTGTACCGCCTAACCTGTGGGAGCTAGCCTGCTGGCGATGACGGCATTCCAGGCGACACATCACCCGACGCCAATCACAACCCTGATTTCAACCGTGTAAACGCCCGGATCAACGCCTTGTTGAACGCCTTGCCATTGTCATTCTTGCTGTACAACGAAGCCCGCACCGCCTGCGCCGGATAGGTCCCCGGATCATTGCGAATCGCCGGGTCGATCAAGGTGTCCGCCGCCGTGATCGCATTGGCGTAGTGGATGGTGTCGGTGATCGGCGCGATCACTTCAGGTGTCATCAGGTAATCCATCAAGGCCAGCCCCGCCTCGGGATGCGGGGCATCCTTGGGGATGACCATGGCATCGAACCAGATCAGCGTGCCCTCCCTGGGTATCCGGTACTGCAACGAAAACGGTTTGCTAGCCGCTTGTGCTTGCCCCGCCGCAATGGCCACGTTTCCGTTCCACGACATCGCCACGCAGGTATTGCCATTGGCCAGGTCGCTGATGTTCAGGTCATTGTCGAAGTAGCGAATGTACGGACGGATCTTCGCCAGTTGCTGCTCGGCCAGTTTCAGGTCATCGAGGCTCTGGCGGTTGATGTCCAGGCCCATGTACTTCATCACGGCAGCGAACACTTCATTGGGATCGTTGAGCAGGCTGACCCCGCAATCGGCGAATTTCGCCACCACCGCCGGGTCGAACAGCATGGCCCAGCTGTCGGTTGGCGCATCGGCCAGGCGCTGCTTCACCGCCTCTTCCTGATATCCCACGCCAGTGGTGCCCCAGGCGTAGATTCCGGCATAACGGTTGCCCGGATCGAACACCGCCATGTGCTGGCGGAACTCTTCGCCGACTCCGGCGAAGTGCGGTATCTGCTGCTTGTCCAGGGTCTGGATGGCACCGCTCTGGATCGCCCGGGACAGATGCTGTCCCGCCGTCAACACCAGGTCATATCCGCTGCGACCGGTGAGCAATTTGGTCTCGACGGTTTCCAGGGAGTCGAAGTGATCGGCGACGACATGGATACCGGTTTTTTTCTCGAAGTTGGTCAGCGTGTCCGGGGCCAGGTACTCGCCCCAGATGTACAGGTTTACCACCGGTTTGGCGGTGTCGGCGGCCTGCACACACAGGGGGGCAAGCACCAGCATTAACGCTTGGGTCAGTTTGTGCAGGCGCATTTTTTAAACTCCTTTGCCGGCGTACTGCGGCATGGTGATGCAGGCGACGTTGCCGCCACCGAGAAGAATTTCCCGGGAGTTTTCGATGCCGACGATCTTGTGCCGGGGGAACAGTTCGGCCAGGGTCGCCAGCGCGACCTGATCATTGCGGTCGCCAAACAGCGGTACCACGATCGAGGTGTTACCGGCGTAGTAATTGATATAGGAGGCGCATATTTTCGTACCCGCCTGACGGGTATGGGTGCTGTCCTGCTGATCCAGGCCCTCGGCCTCCTCCAGGGTCCACTCCAGCACGTCCGGTTGCGGCAGCTTGTGCACGATCAACTCGCGACCACGACTGTCGCGGGTACTGCGCAGGATGTCGTAGGCCTCCTGGTAGATTTCCCACTGCGGGTCGTCGCGATTGTCGGTCCATTGCAGCACCACTTCACCGGGGCGCACGAAGCACGCCAGATCGTCGACGTGGCCGTCGGTTTCGTCAAACTTGCACCCCCGTGGCAGCCAGATGACCTGTTCGGCGCCGAGGTAATCGGTCAAGCGGCGAGTGACTTCATCCTTGCCCAGGTGCTGGTTGCGATTACGGTTGAGCAGGCATTGCTCGGTAGTGAGGATGCTGCCCTGGCCGTCGCTCTGGATGCCGCCCAGTTCGGCAATCAACGGTGCGCGGTAGCGATCGAAGCGTTCGATTTCGAGGATTTTGCTGGCGATCTGGTCGTCCTTGTCCCAGGGGTAGTACAAGCCGCCGTCGAGGCCGCCGTAGGCGTTGAACTCGAAGTCGACGCCGCGCACTTCGCCGCTCTGGTCATTGACCACAAAGCACGGCCCGCTGTCACGGAACCAGGTGTCGTTGCAGGTCATTTCCACCACCCGTACCTGCGGCGGCAATTGTCGGCGGGCGGTGGCGAATTGCGCGGCCGAGGCGCAGACGGTGACCGGTTCACTCTGGGCGATGGCGCTGACGATCTGCACCCAGACTTTCTGTGCCGGCTTGGCACCATTGCGCCAGACATCGGTGCGCTCCGGCCAGCCGAGCCAGCAGCCGGACTTGGCTTCGAATTCTCCGGGCAAACGGAAGCCGTCGGATTTAGGCGTGGAATCGAGCAAACGAGCCATGGGCAAACCTCATCAGTGAGCATTGGAATGACCACAGGCTAAGGTGGCTGGCCCTCTGCTCGCCAACGATGATTATTTCGGAATACTTGAATTCAACTCATCAATCAACCAGTTGATCGTTGAACCATTCCAGCATCTGCGTAACCGCTGGCCGCTCCAGGCGCACGCGCTCACACACCAGCGCGTATTGACCCAGGGCGGTCATGCTTGAGGTGAAAGGACGGACCAGGCGACCGCTGAGCAGATCTTCCTGGGCCGTCAGGTTATCGCCCATGGCCACGCCCTGCCCTTGGGCCGCGGCTTCCAGAGCCAAGCCGGCGTGGGCGAAGTACAGTTGCCGTTCGGGGCGCTGATCACCGGCATGGCTGGTGAGCCAGGCGGTCCAGGTCTTGCCGTCCTGATCGTCGTGCAGCAGGCAGTGGCGCGCCAGGTCCCTGGGGTTTTTCAGGGTGCCCTGGTTGAACAGCCCGGGACTGCACACCGGGAAAAACTGCAACGCCGGCAAGGGCCGGACGAAATAGGCACTGCTGTCCACGGGACCCGTGCCATAGGTGATCGCCAGGTCGATGTCCTCGCCCGGCGCCGTGGCGTCGATCGGTTGCTCGTAGAGGTGCAAGGTGATGTGCGGATACCGCGCGTAAAAATCCGTGAGACGACTCATCAACCACTTCTGCGCGAGTTCAGCGGTGACCGCCAGGCGCAAGACTGCCAGGGACGATGGATCGCGTAGCTCGTCGCAGGCATCGCCGATCAGCTCGAAGGCTTGCTGCAGGCTTTGCATCAGCCGTCCAGCGGCCATGGTCGGGCGAATCTGCCGGCCTTCACGGACGAACAGCGACACACCGAGTTGTTCTTCCAATTGGCGGATCTGGTGGCTGACGGCGCTGTCGGTGACGCACAGCTCCGCCGCCGCCCGGCCGAAATGGGCGTGGCGGGCGGCGCATTCGAAGGTTCGCAGGGCTGCCAGGGAGGGTAGACGTCGCATGAGGGTCTTGTCCGGGTTCGAGGCGTCCATGCTGACCCGGTGGATCGTGGGCGTCCAGTGAGTCCGCGTTATCGTTCATCGCCAGCAAGCCGGCTCCTACAGGCCATTCACCGCTCACCCAACTGCCCATCACCCAGGCTAATGGTCGATGACGCCCCCGGAGTTGAGGCGCATGGTCAATCCTCAATCGGAGGGATTCGCGATGCTCAACACACTCAAACAGATCAATTCAACCTCAGCTTTCAACCGCTGGGCCGGCTTCGAGGTCACCCGCGCCGAATCGGGCGAAGCCGAAATCACCCTGGCTTTTCGCGAAACTGACATGGCGCAGTATGCAGGTTTCCTGCATGCCGGGCTGATCGGCGCATTGCTCGATACGGCCTGTGGCTTTGCCGCTGGAACGGTGGCCGGGAACGTATTGGCATCGCACTTTTCAGTCAACTGCCTGGCGCCCGCGGTCGGTGAAGTGTTCATTGCCCGGGGTCGCGTGGTGAAGGCTGGCAAGAAGCAGGTATTCGCCCATGCCGAGTTGTTCGCGCAATCTGGCGATCAACTGAAACTGGTGGCGACCGGTGACGCGATTCTGGTGCCTGTCGAGGAGCGCTGAGGGTCTAGGCTGTCTTGAGCTCGCTCAAGACAGCCGGAGGTTCTCATGCAACTCGAAGGTTCCTGCCATTGCGGCGCGGTGTCGTTCAGCCTCACCAGCGCCCACCCCTACCCGTACCAGCGCTGCTATTGCTCGATCTGCCGCAAGACCCAGGGCGGTGGCGGTTATGCGATCAACATCGCCGGTGACGCCAACAGTCTCAAAGTGCGCGGGCGCAAGAACATCGCGATCTACCATGCCCTGCTCAAGGGCGAAGGCGAGAAACGCGCCCATCGCAGCAGTGCCGAACGGCATTTCTGTTCGCTGTGCGGCTCGGGTTTGTGGCTGTTCAGCCCGGAGTGGCCCGAGTTGATCCATCCGTTTGCGTCGGCCATCGATACACCGCTGCCGGTGCCGCCGGAGCACACGCACTTGATGCTCAGTTCCAGGGCGCCCTGGGTGGAAGCCGAGGTGCGGCCGGGGGATAAACAGTTTGATGTTTATCCCGAGGAGTCCATCGCCAAGTGGCATGAACGTCTGGGTTTAAGCCGCTGATGCTGCGGGCACACCACTGTGGAAACGAAATTCCACATCCGGCGACTCGATCAAGTCCTGCTCGGCGGCGCGGACCTTGTCGATCACCTGGGCGATGTCCTTGGCGTCCCCGTACTGATAGGCCAGCTTCAGGTAACCCTGGAAATGCCGGGCCTCGCTCTTGAGCAGGCCGAAGTAGAACTTGCCCAGTTCGTCGTCCAGATGCGGCACCAGTGCTTCGAAACGCTCACAACTGCGGGCCTCGATGAATGCGCCAACCACCAGCGTATCAACCAGTTTCACCGGCTCGTGACTGCGCACCACCTTGCGCAGCCCCGAGGCGTAACGCCCGGCGGACAGCTGGCGCAGCTCGATCTTGCGTTTTTTCATCAGGCGCATGACCTGCTCATGGTGCACCAGCTCTTCCCGGGCCAGGCGCGACATCATGTTGATCAATTCGACATGGGAGTGATACTTGGCAATCAGGCTCAACGCCGTGCTGGCGGCCTTGAATTCGCAGTTCTTGTGGTCGATCAGCAGGGTTTCCTGATCGGCCAGCGCGGCTTGAACCCAGCCGTCAGGGGTGCGGCAGCCGAGGAACTCGTGAATTTCGGGAAGGATCATGGGGCTCACGGAAAAATAGGTATAAATCGAAGGGCGCCGATTATACCGGCCTGCCCGCAGACCACCAGCCACTACCGTTGATATGCATCAAGTCACCGAATGTCGCGCAGCAACTATAGTTGTGCAACGCCATGCTTTTTCATTTTCAGGAGATCCCGATCATGCAAGCCATTCGCAGCATCCTGGTGGTCATCGACCCCGAGCATTCGGAAAGCCTGGCACTCAAACGCGCCAAACTGATTGCTGGCGTGACCCAGGCACACCTGCACCTGCTGGTCTGTGATCCCAAGCATGATCACAGCGCCATGCTCAGCGTGCTCAAGGCGGCGTTGCTGGAAGACGGTTACAACGTCACCACCGAGCAGGCCTGGAACCAGAGCCTGCACGAAACCATCGTCGACGTGCAGCAGGCGGAAGGCTGCGGGCTGGTGATCAAGCAGCACTTCCCCGACAGTTCGCTGAAAAAGGCCCTGTTGACGCCGGTGGACTGGAAACTGCTGCGCGCCTGCCCTACCCCGGTACTGCTGGTGAAAACCTCCGGTTCCTGGAAGGACAAAGTGATTCTGGCGGCCGTCGACGTGGGCAATATGGAAAGTGAGCACCGCCATTTGCACGACACCATCATCGATTACGGCTATGACATCGCCAGCCTGGCCAAGGCGCATCTGCATGTGATCAGTGCTCACCCGTCGCCCATGCTGTCGGCGGCCGACCCGACCTTGCAGCTCAGCGAAACCATCGAGGCGCGCTATCGCGAACAGTGCCGGGCGTTCCAGGCGGAATTCGACATCGACAACGAACACCTGCACATCGCCGAAGGCCCGGCGGATGTATTGATTCCGTTCATGGTGCACAAACTGCAGGCGGCCGTGACGGTGATCGGCACGGTGGCGCGTACCGGGTTGTCAGGGACCTTGATCGGCAATACCGCGGAAGTGGTGCTCGATGCGGTGGAGAGCGATGTGCTGGTGCTCAAGCCCCAGGAGGTTGAGGATCACCTGGAGGAGTTGGCGGTGAAACATTGATTTGAAGATCAAAAGATCGCAGCCTTCGGCAGCTCCTACAAGGTGAACGCATTCCCCTGTAGGAGCTGCCGCAGGCTGCGATCTTTTCAGGCGCCAAAGGCGTCTTTCAGAAACCCGGGCGCGATATAGCGCTGATAATGCGCCTCAGACAGCAAAAAGAATTCCCGATCAATGGCATCGCGCAGTTCCGGCAGTTTCCAGTCGCGAAATTCCGGCAACAGCACCATCCCGTAGGCTTCCAGATTGTTGATCACCCGGGCGCCCCGGGCGATCAACTGGTAGGCCCAGCAATACTCGGATTGATGCGGCACGAAGCGGATCTTGCGCTGTTCCAGCTGGCTCCTGAGCAGCGCCGGATCGAAAATTTCCACCTTGGCGGCCATCACCTGGGACAACAACTGCTCCAGGCGCAGCCATACGGCGCGTTTTTCTTCCTCGTTGTAGCCGTTCCAGCGGATCACTTCGTGGTGGAAACGCTTGCAGCCACGGCACACCAGATCACCGTAAACGGTGGAGCAAAGGCCGACGCAGGGGGTCTTGATGGTCTGATTGGGCATAGGTAGGCAGAACGCGAAAAGCAAAACAGGATGGCATGTTAGCCCTTTGTCTAACATTGATCACCCCTCAAAGTTTCATGAGCCAACTTACCTTTAATTTTTTTTTGCCGTAGAATCAGCCTGCCTTTTTAGGCGCCAATGTCCGTTAGAAGCTGTTTTCAAAGCGTCACGAGCACAGTCGTTCCTTCAGAGCGGTGTTGGCGAAGGGTTTTTCCAGCGGGGAAAAGCCCAGCGCCAACCCTCATCAGCTCCCGTTCTGCAGGCGTAAAACTTTGAAAGCAGCTTCTGTAAGGAATTGTCGGTAATTCTGGCTAAGTGGCTCACAACGCCATGCAGCGCATGAGTACGGCAATTTCGGGATGAGCGTCCCGGACACCCATTTGGGACCACTGATGAGGGTAATAACTGTGCTTGAAGCCTACCGCAAACATATCGAAGAGCGCGCAGCACTGGGTATCGTTCCCCAGCCGCTAAACGCCGAACAAACTGCAGGCCTGGTCGAGCTGCTGAAGAATCCCCCGGCTGGCGAAGAAGCATTCCTCGTTGACCTGATCACCAATCGCGTTCCGCCTGGAGTGGACGAAGCAGCCTATGTCAAGGCCGGCTTCCTGTCCGCCATCGCCAAAGGCGAAGCCACCTCCCCCCTGATCGACAAGAAGCGCGCTGTGGAACTGCTCGGCACCATGCAGGGCGGCTACAACATCGTGACCCTGGTGAACCTGCTGGACGACGCCGAACTGGCGCCAGTGGCCGCCGAAGAACTCAAGCACACCCTGCTGATGTTCGATGCCTTCCACGACGTCGCTGAAAAAGCCAAGAACGGCAATGTACACGCCAAAGGCGTGCTGCAATCCTGGGCTGACGGCGAGTGGTTCGTGAAGCGCCCGGTGCTGGCCGACAAGATCAGCCTGCGCGTGTTCAAGGTCTCCGGCGAAACCAACACCGACGACCTGTCCCCTGCTCCGGATGCCTGGTCCCGTCCGGACATCCCGTTGCACGCCCTGGCCATGCTGAAAATGGCGCGCGACGGCATCGTGCCGGACGCACAAGGCGTCACCGGTCCGATGAAGCAGATCGAAGAAATGCGCAACGCCGGCTTCCCGATCGCCTACGTGGGCGACGTGGTCGGTACCGGTTCTTCGCGTAAATCGGCGACCAACTCGGTGCTGTGGTTCTTCGGCGACGACGTTCCTTACGTGCCGAACAAGCGTGCCGGCGGTTTCTGCTTCGGCAACAAGATCGCTCCGATCTTCTACAACACCATGGAAGATGCCGGCGCACTGCCAATCGAATTCGACGTTTCCAACATGAACATGGGCGACGTGATCGACCTGTACCCTCATGCTGGCAAAGTCTGCAAGCACGGCACCGACGAAGTCCTCACCACCTTCGAAATGAAGACCCCGGTGCTGTTGGACGAAGTACGTGCTGGCGGCCGTATCCCGCTGATCATCGGCCGTGGCCTGACCGAGAAGGCTCGTACCGAGCTGGGCCTGCCACCTTCGACCCTGTTCAAGAAGCCAGAAGCTCCGGCTGAAAGCACCAAGGGTTTCACCCTGGCGCAGAAAATGGTCGGCAAGGCTTGCGGCGTGACCGGCGTTCGTCCGGGCACCTACTGCGAACCGAAGATGACCACCGTGGGTTCCCAGGACACCACCGGTCCAATGACCCGTGACGAACTGAAAGACCTGGCGTGCCTGGGCTTCTCGACCGACCTGGTGATGCAGTCCTTCTGCCACACCGCGGCATATCCAAAGCCGATCGACGTGACCACCCACCACACCCTGCCTGACTTCATCATGACCCGCGGCGGCGTTTCCCTGCGTCCGGGCGACGGCATCATCCACTCGTGGCTGAACCGCATGCTGCTGCCAGACACCGTCGGTACCGGTGGTGACTCCCACACCCGTTTCCCGATCGGCATCTCGTTCCCGGCCGGTTCCGGCCTGGTGGCGTTCGCCGCCGCCACTGGCGTCATGCCGCTGGACATGCCTGAGTCGGTGCTGGTTCGCTTCAAGGGCGAACTGCAGCCAGGCGTCACCCTGCGTGACCTGGTTCACGCCATTCCTTACTACGCGATCCAGGCTGGCCTGTTGACCGTAGAGAAGAAAGGCAAGAAAAACGCCTTCTCCGGTCGCATCCTGGAGATCGAAGGCCTGCCCAAGCTGACCGTCGAGCAAGCGTTCGAACTGTCCGACGCCTCGGCTGAACGTTCGGCTGCCGGTTGCACCATCCAGCTGTCGAAAGAGTCGATCGCTGAATACCTGCAGTCCAACATCACCCTGCTGCGCTGGATGATCGGCGAAGGCTACGGCGATGCCCGTACCCTGGAGCGTCGTGCCCAGGCGATGGAAGCCTGGCTGGCCAACCCTGAACTGATGGAAGCGGACAAGGACGCCGAGTACGCCGAAATCATCGAGATCGACCTGGCCGACATCAAGGAGCCAGTACTCTGCGCTCCGAACGACCCGGACGACGCTCGCCTGCTCTCCAGCGTTGCTGGCGAGAAGATCGACGAAGTGTTCATCGGTTCCTGCATGACCAACATCGGCCACTTCCGCGCTGCCGGCAAGTTGCTGGAACAGGTCAAGGGTCAGCTGCCAACCCGTCTGTGGCTGTCGCCGCCGACCAAGATGGACGCTCACCAACTGACCGAAGAAGGCTACTACGGCATCTACGGCAAGGCTGGCGCGCGCATGGAAATGCCGGGCTGCTCGCTGTGCATGGGTAACCAGGCACGTGTAGAGCCGAACTCGACTGTCGTGTCGACTTCGACCCGTAACTTCCCGAACCGTCTGGGTGACGGCGCGAACGTCTACCTGGCTTCGGCTGAGCTGGCGTCCGTGGCTTCCATCCTGGGTCGCCTGCCGACCGTCGAGGAGTACATGGAGTATGCTGGCAAGATCGACAGCATGGCGGCCGATGTCTACCGCTACCTGTCCTTCGACCAGATTGCCGAGTTCCGTGAAGCTGCTGCGAACGCCAACATCCCGGTCGTTCAAGCCTAACGCTGCAACGCAATGAAAAACGCCGCCCCTCGTGAGAGGGGCGGCGTTTTTTTATGCCCTTGAATCAAAAGATCGCAGCCTGCGGCAGCTCCTACAGGACTCACTTGTCCCTGTAGGAGCTGCCGCAGGCTGCGATCTCTTGATCTTTACATTACGCGCTCAATGAGTAGATCAACGCCGAAATCGCCACCAGACCCACCGCAACTACAAACACATTGGAAGCCTGGCCACGATAACGCGCCATCGCCGGCACCTTGCGGATCGCATACATCGGCATCAGGAACAGGATCGCCGCGATCACCGGGCCACCCAGGGTTTCGATCATGCCGAGGATGCTCGGGTTCAGTGTGGCGACGATCCAGCACACCACCAGCATGAACGCCGCCACGATGCGGTCCAGGGTCTTGGCCGCCGGACGCTTGCCGCTCTTGACGATCAGGCCCTTGAGACCTTCACTGGCGCCAATGTAGTGGCCCAGGAACGACTTGGATATGGCCACGAAGGCAATCAACGGCGCCGCGAAGGCGATGGTCGGGTTGCTGAAGTGGTTGGCCAGGTACGACAGGATCGACAGGTTCTGTGCTTTCGCCTCGGCCAGTTGTGCCGGCGACAGGGTCAGCACGCAGCTGAACACGAAGAACAGCACCATCACCACCATCAAGGCGTGGGCCCGGGACAGGATCTGCGAGCTGCGTTCCTCTGCGTGTTCGCCGTAACGACGCTTCTGGTCCACGGCGAACGCCGAGATGATCGGCGAATGGTTGAACGAGAACACCATCACCGGAATCGCCAGCCACAGGGTGTGCAGCAACGCCGACGGCTCAGGCAGCGTGCTGGCCGTGCTGAGGATGCCGCCGTTCCAGTGCGGAATCAGGAACACCGCCAGGAACAGCAAGGCCACGATGAACGGGTAGACCATCAAGCTCATGGCCTTGACGATCACCTGCTCGCCGCAGCGCACCACGGCCAGCAGGCCGAGGATCAGCACCAACGACAGGACCGCACGCGGTGGCGGCATGATGTGCAACTGGTGTTCGAGGAAGCTGCCCACGGTGTTGGTCAGGGCCACGCTGTAGATCAACAGGATCGGGAAGATCGCGAAAAAGTACAGCAAGGTGATCAACGCGCCGGCCTTGAGACCGAAATGCTCTTCCACCACTTCGGTGATGTCCGCGCCTTCACGGCCGGACAGCACGAAGCGGGTCAGGCCGCGGTGTGCGTAGAAGGTCATCGGGAACGCCAGCAGCGCCAGCACCAGCAGCGGCCAGAAACCGCCCAGGCCCGCGTTGATCGGTAAAAACAGGGTGCCCGCACCAATCGCCGTGCCAAACAGGCCCAGCATCCAGGTGGTGTCCTGGCGATTCCAGCTCGAAAGCGTTGCGGGTGTCGCTGCTACAAAGCGTTCGTTAACGCTATTGGCCTGATCATTCATCCGGTGGGATCTCCACATTCCGGTCACTTGCCACCCGGCCAGAACGCGTCGGAATACCCGACAGGCAGCGCCCTGGCCGAAACAGGGGCGCGATTCTGGAGGATTAATTAACAGAAGCAAAGACTTAGGTGAGGAACGGTGGTGCCAGATTGGCGTTTTCTCCCCCTGTAGGAGCTGGCTTGCCAGCGATTGGCCCTCAAGCCATGCGTCGATCGCACCGACGCAATCGCCAGCAAGCCGGCTCCTACATATGGCGTTTCATCGCGCGATCGTATGATCGGTTTGATAAAGGTCATCCATCATGTATTTTAAATGAACCTGCCCACCTTCCGGAGTCTTCCCATGCCACTGGTTCGCGTCGATCTCAAAAAACAGCAGGACCCCACCTACGCCAAACGTATCGGCCAACAGATCTACGCCGCCCTGCGCAGCGCGATTGGCGTGCCGGAAAACGATAACTTCCAGATCCTCGCCGAACACGACGAACAGCATTTCATCTTCGACCCCCAATACCTGGGCATCCAGCGCACCGACGCCCTGGTGGTCATCCAGATCACCCTGAGCGAAGGCCGAACCCTGGAGCAGAAGAAGCTGCTGTATAAAACCATCGTCGAAAACCTCAACACGCAACTGGCCGTGCGCCTGGAAGATGTTTTCATTAATCTGGTGGAAGTGAAGAAAGAGAACTGGTCGTTCGGCAACGGCATCGCCCAGTACGCCCTCTGACAGCCAACCCATAGACCTTGTGAGCCGCCCATGCCCCGCGTTTCCCGCAAACAAGCCGACCTCAACCGCGAAATCATCGTCGAGGCCGCCACCCGGCTGTTTCGCGAACGCGGCCTGCACGGGATCAGCGTCGTCGACGTGATGGCGGCGGCGGGCCTGACCCATGGCGGTTTTTATGGCCACTTCGAATCCAGGGAAGCGCTGGCCAGAGAGGCCAGCGAGCGGGCATTCAAGGAGGTGGGGGCGAAATGGCGCGAACGGATCACCGGCGAAGACAAAGCGCAGGCGCGGCGAGCCTTGATCGAACCTTACCTTTCGATCGAAAGCCGCGACAATCCCGGTGAAAGCTGCCCGGTGGTGGCCTTTGCCGGCGACATGTGCCACGAACCCACCGACAGCAGCTTGCGTGAACCCTTCATGGCCGGCCTGAACCGGCTGCTCGAGGCCTTCGGCAACCTGATGGACTCGGACGATGCCACGCAAAACCGGCAGCAGGCGCTGGTGCAATATTCGCTGATGGTTGGCGCACTGACACTGGCACGGGCTACCCGCGGCGACGCCCTGTCGGAGGAAATCCTCGAGGCGGCACAGACCTTCCTGACAGACCCCCCTGCTCCGATTTGAAATTTCGGTGCGATCAAAAAAGATCGCAGGCTGCGCCAGCTCCTACACTGAGGAGCATGGCTGTTGCCAATCTGCCTCGCAGCCAGCACTCTCAACCGACTTTCGAGCCCGACGTTTCGTTGCCCACAGGAGCAAAGCATGCCTGCAACCGTTCTGGTACTGGTTGAAACCATCAATGATTACCTGCCCATTCTCGAACGCCAGGGCTTTCACCTGATCCTGGCGCCCACGCCCGCCGAGCGCGCCGAGGCCATCAGCCGCCACAGTGGCCAGATCGATGCGGTCCTGACCCGTGGCCCGCTCGGCCTGTACGGCGATGAAATCGCCGCCCTGCCCAACCTCAAGATCATCTGCGTGATTGGCGCGGGCTATGAACAGGTCGACCTGCAAGCCGCCGCCGACCGGGGCATCACCGTCACCAATGGCGCCGGGGTCAACGCCTCCTCGGTCGCGGACCATGCCATGTCGCTGCTGCTGGCGCTGGTACGTGACATCCCCCGCTGCGATGCCGCCGTACGCCGGGGTGAATGGCCGAAAATCATGCGCCCTTCCCTCGCCGGCAAGCGCCTGGGCATTCTCGGCCTCGGCGCGGTCGGCATGGCCATCGCCAAACGTGCCGGCGCGGGCTTCGACATGAGCGTGAGCTACCACAACCGCCAGCACCGCAGCGATGTACCCTACAAGTTCTGCTCGACACCCACTGAACTGGCCCGGGCCTCGGATTTCCTGATCGTCGCCACCCCGGGGGGGCTGGGCACCAAGCACCTGATCAACAAGCAGGTACTCGAGGCCCTCGGCCCCAACGGTTTTTTCGTCAACATCGCCCGGGCCAGCGTGGTGGTCACCGCCGACCTGATCAGCGCGCTCGAGCAACGGCGCATCGCCGGCGCCGCCCTGGATGTCTTCGATGCCGAGCCCAAGGTGCCGGATGCCCTCAAGGCCCTGGCGAACGTCATCCTCAGCCCGCACGTAGCCGGACTGTCCCCCGAGGCCACCCAGGGCACTGTGGAACTGGTGGGCCGTAACCTCGTGGCGTTTTTTTCCGGCCAGCCGGTGCTGACCCCCATCGAGCTGCCGAAGGGCGTGACCCAGGCCGTCTAGCCGGACAATTCAAACAGGTGTATCAAAAGCAATGATTGTCCGGCAACACGCTCACCTATAAGGGCGGGCGGAGGTTGTGGGTGCCGGGTGCGCGCATTAGATTAGCCAATAGTTTCAGGCCACCAGAATAAGCAGAAGGGATAAGCATGGCGCTTACTGACCAATCCACCCGCACCCGCACCGGCGAAGAACTCGATGCCAGCCTGATCGACCCCTACCTCAAGGCCCACATTCCGGGCCTGAGCGGCCTGCCACGGATCAGCCAGTTCCCGGGCGGTGCGTCCAACCTCACCTATTTGCTCGAATACCCGGAACAGGAATTCGTCCTGCGTCGGCCGCCCTTCGGGCACAAGGCCAAGTCCGCCCATGACATGGGCCGCGAATTCCGCATCCTCAATCAATTGCGCGACGGTTTTCCGTACTGCCCGAAGGCCTACGTGCACTGCACCGACGAAGCGGTGATCGGCGCCGAGTTCTATGTGATGGAGCGGGTCAACGGCATCATCCTGCGCTCCGAACTGCCGCCGGAACTGGGGCTGGACTCGGCGAAAACCCAAGCCCTGTGCAAAAGCTTCATCGACAAGTTCGTCGAGCTGCACCGGGTCGATTACAACGCCTACGGCCTGGGCGACCTGGGCAAGCCGCAAGGCTACGTGGCACGGCAGATCAAAGGCTGGAGCGAACGCTACGAGAAAGCCCTGACCCCCGACGCGCCGCACTGGGAAGCGGTGAAAGCCTGGCTCAACGACAAGATGCCGGCCGATCACCCGACCTCCAGCATCGTGCACAACGACTACCGCTTCGACAACGTCATCCTCGACCCGAACAATCCGATGCAGATCATCGGCGTGCTCGACTGGGAACTGACCACCCTGGGCGACCCGCTGATGGACCTGGGCAACACCCTCGCCTACTGGATCGAAGCCGATGACCCGGCGCCGGTACAGCTGATGCGCCGCCAGCCCAGCCACGCACCGGGCATGCTGACCCGCCGCGAGTTCGTCGATTACTACGCCGAGCGTTCAGGCATCAAGATCGACAATTTCGACTTCTACTACACCTACGGCCTGTTCCGCCTGGCCGGCATCGTGCAGCAGATCTACTACCGCTTCTACCATGGCCAGACCCAGGACAAACGCTTCGCGCAGTTCATTCACATGAACAAACTGCTGGAGCAGATGAGCCTGCAGGTCATCCAGAAATCCAGCCTCTGATACAACACAGCACTTGTAGGAGCCAGGCTTGCCTGCGAAGGCGGCCTCAAGTACGCCTTCGCAGGCAAGCCGGGCTCCTACAAACCGCGATTCAGGCTCCATAACAAGGAAAAACCATGTCCAAGACTCAGTTGTTCGACCTCGACGGCAAGATCGCTTTCGTCTCCGGCGCCAGCCGCGGCATCGGTGAAGCCATCGCCAAACTGCTGGCCCAGCAAGGCGCCCACGTGATCGTCTCGAGCCGCAAGCTCGAAGGCTGCCAGCATGTGGCCGACGCGATCATCGCCGCCGGTGGCAAAGCCACTGCCATCGCCTGCCACATCGGCGAGATGGAACAGATCAGCCAGGTCTTCGCCGGCATCAAGGAACAGTTCGGGCGCCTGGACATCCTGGTCAACAACGCCGCGACCAACCCGCAGTTTTGCAACGTGCTGGACACCGACCTCAGCGCCTTCCAGAAAACCGTCGACGTCAATATCCGCGGTTATTTCTTCATGTCGGTGGAAGCCGGCAAGCTGATGCGCGAAAACGGCGGCGGCAGCATCATCAACGTGGCCTCGATCAACGGCGTGTCGCCGGGTATTTTCCAGGGCATCTACTCGGTGACCAAGGCCGCAGTGATCAACATGACCAAGGTCTTCGCCAAGGAATGCGCACAGTTCGGCATCCGCTGCAACGCCCTGCTGCCGGGCCTGACCGACACCAAGTTCGCTTCGGCGCTGGTGAAGAACGAGGCGATCCTCAACACCGCGCTGCAGCAGATCCCGCTCAAGCGCGTGGCTGATCCGAGCGAGATGGCCGGCACAGTGCTGTACCTGGCGAGCGATGCATCGAGCTACACCACTGGCGTTTCGCTGAACGTGGATGGCGGCTTCCTGTCCTGACGCTGACTTCCCGAATCACACCCACACTGTAGGAGCTGCCGCAGGCTGCGATCTTTTGATCTTGTTCTTTAAAGCAAAATCAAAAGATCGCAGCCTGCGGCAGCTCCTACAGGGGGGCATCGTCGTTCGGGTTACTGGGTGACACATCGCGTCACGGTGGTTTCGCGCGTCACCTGCCCTTCCGCCCGCACATCGCCCATTACCTGGGTGCTATCGGAGGTCTGGCAGGTCTTTTCAGGCGGTGGCGGTGGCGCGGCAGGTGGTGGCGGTGGCGGACTGCTGCAGCCGCCGAGAATGATTGCACAGAGCGACAGTGGTGCAAAAATGCGTTTCCCAAGACTTTTCATAGGATGACCCGCGAATAGGATGGACACATTTCTGTGACAACAGAACACCGCCGTAAAGTTCACGGGTGGTCGCAGAAATATCACTTCTGTCCATTTTTATCGCGTATTCAGTCATCCGGGCAGGGCAAACCTGACAATTCCTACACTACCGGGTCTGGTCGTTGCAGGCTGTTGCTTTGCAACTCGTAGCGCAGTTCTTCGAGGAGCGCGGCCACTGATTCGGGGGACTGCAACCTCGCCACGTTCAAACCGCTGACCACCAGATCGACTTGTCCGGACACCGGGTGGTAGAGCTTGATGGTTAGCGAATGATCGCCGCTGACGTTGCACTCACAGGCCAGGGGCGAAAAGGTCCGCTCGATTTGCGTGCGCAACTGGGACACCTGGATCATTGCGATAGCCCGGTGCGGCAATCAATGGTGCGGGTAATAAGCATGGCTGTTCCTTTTGCGGTTCAAGGCAGACGAATGCTCCGAAACTGTCATTCGCCCGCTCTTAGCCTAAGGTTTACCTCCTGCTTGCCAGAACCTGAATTTGCACCCCGGCGACTAGTGCATTTGCACCTTAACGCTGGCCCTTCGGACCCCATGCACTTGAAAACAACCCACGCTCGCGCGCCCAGACTATCGCCTCGCTGCGACTGTGCACATCGAGCTTGGAATACACCGTCGCGACGTGATTGCGCACGGTATTGGGTGCCAGTTTCAGGCGCGCGGCGATCTCCTTGTCCGCCAGGCCTTCACAGATCAATTCCAGCACATCGCGCTCCCTGGCCGTCAGGTCGGTAAAGGACACGCTGGGTAACTGCGGCGACTTGACGTGCTTCACGTTGGCGAGTTTCTCGATCAGCGTACGACTGAACCACGAGGCGTCTTTCATCACCTCTTCAATGGCCGACAGCAACTCAAGCTCGGTGCGCTTGCGCTCGGTGATGTCCATCAGCACCAGCAGATAGCAAGGGCTGTCCTGGATGTTCACGGTATCGGCACAAACGACACAATCGATCAGTTCCTCGTCTTTCCTGCGCACGCGTATATCAACGCGGTCCAGGCTTGCGGCTTTCTCCAGGGCGGTAAAGAGCCGTGTCCGCGCGCCTTTGTCATGGAAGAAGTCAATCTCGACGATGGTTTTGCCGAGCACTTCCTCGTTGGCGTAGCCGAGGGTAACGAGGAACGCCTCATTCACATCCATCACCACCTGATCGCTGGCGCCGCACACCAGAATCGGTACCGGGCTCAGGCGAAACGCCTTGGCAAAGCGTTCCTCGCTCTGGCGCAGGGCGACCTCGGCCTTGTGCCGGGGCTCCATGTCGACAAAGGAAAACAGCATGCAGGCTTCGTCATTGAGCTCCAGCGGCTGGCCGGCCACTACCACTTGCTTGCTGCCACCGTCGGACAAACGCAACTCGGCCTGCATCTGCGGTATGGTCGCACCTTCCAGAAGGCGCTGCCTGGCCAGTTCCTTTTTTTCCGCCTGCTCCAGCACATCCAGTTCATAGGTCGAAGTGCCGATCACCTGGTCGCGGGAGTAACCGGTCATTTCGAGGAAACCGGGGTTGACCTTGATGTAGCGCAAATCGCTGAGGCGGCAGATCACCGCCGGTGCCGGGTTGGCGGCAAAGGTTTTCTCGAAGCGTTGCTCGGCGCTGGCCCAGTCAGTGACGTCGTCCATGATCAACACCAGCGATTCCGGCTCATCCTCACTGTCGGCCAACACCATGCTGCGTACGCTATGGACCCAGGTGCGCTCTTCGTCCACAACCGACGTCACTTCCACCAGTACATCGCTGAACGTCTCGCCCCGCGCCACCCGGTTGATCGGGTAGCTGTCGGCCGGCACCGGGTGATGGTTGCGATAGCGCAAGGCAAAACGCTTGGCGTACGCCTTGGCATCGGCACCGAGTTCGCTGACCTGCGCGACTCCGTGCATGGCCAGCGCCGCGTCATTGGCCCACAGGATGCTCTGGTCGGGGTCGAGCAGAATCACCCCGTCGGACAGACCGGCGATGATCTGCTGCAACTGGCGGCGGTTGGTTTCCCGGGTCAAGACGTCCTGGCTCATTGGATCTCCACGTGTAGTGCCTTTGTGAAGATTACGACCACAGGCGTTCATGATCGTGCAGCCTGCCCATCGCGGTCTTGGAGGACCAGTTCACGCAGCGTATCGAGAAACAGCTTGAGCACCGGCGAATCATCGTCCGCCCGGTATGTGGCGTACAACGGCACCTCCGGCAACGCCGGGGTCAGGCGCCGGAATACCAGCCCGGCGGGTGCCAACTGCTCGATGGACGCCGGCAGCAGTGCCACGCCAAAGCCGGCCCTGACCAGGCTGAGCAAGGTTTGCACTTCTATCACCTGTTGGCGGATCTGCGGTGTGAAGCCGGCCTGGATACAGCACTGGTAAAGAAAGTCGGCAAACCGCGACTGCTTCAGTTCCAGCGCCACGAACGGCTCCTGGGCAAGGTCCGCCGGTGCCAGGCTGTCGCGGCGGGCCAAGGGGTGGTCGAGTGGCATGACCACCCGGATCGGCTCGTAGATCAGCAGCTCGTTGCGCAGTTGCGGATCGTCATAGCCGACCCGGAACACACAGGCATCGATGCGTTTTTCCTTGAGCGCCTTGACCTGTGCGGCAGGGGTCATTTCATGCAGGCGCCAGTTCACCTGCGGGTAACGCTCGCGAAACAGGTGCAGGGCCCGTGGCAACACCCCGACCATCACCGAACTGATCATGCCGATTTCCAGCTCGCCCAACTGACCGCGGCCGGTTTGCCGCGTCAGGTCGAGGGCACGGTTGAGCTGCTCGAACACCAGCGGCGCCTGTTCCTTGAGCATCTGCCCGGCGGCGGTCAGCTCGACCCGGTGGTGGCTGCGCTCGAACAGCGGCGTGCCCAGTTCCTCTTCCAGCAATCGAATCTGCTGGCTCAGTGGCGGCTGGCAGATGTGCAGGCGGGTGGCGGCCCGGCCGAAATGCAGCTCTTCGGCCAGCGCCATGAAGTAACGCAGCAGTCGCAAGTCCATGCCGGTTATCCCAGGTTCAGCGGTGTAGAGCGCTGCCGCACCCCGGTCAGGCTGAACAGCGCATTGGCGATGGCCGGGGCCACCGATGGGCTGCCCAGTTCACCGACACCCCCGGGCTTGGCCGGATCGCCCTCGACCAACAGGATGTCGACCTCTGGCATGTCCGACATGCGCGTCACCCGATAGTCATGGAAATTGCTCTGCACCACCCTGCCCTGCTTGATGTCCAGTCGATCGAACAGGGCATGACCGAGGCCCCACATCAAGCCACCGTAGATCTGTTCTTCGACACCGCCGGGCGACACCGCCAGACCGCAATCGACCACGCAGGTGAGCTTCTCGACCTTGATGGCGCCGTCCTGTTTCGACACGCGCGCCACGATGGCGATGAAGCTGGTGTAACCCTGATTGGTGGCGATCCCCAGCGCCGTGCCATCGGGCAGCGGCTGATCCCAACCGGCACGATCGGCGGCGCTTTTCAACACGGCGACATGCCGTGGCCGGTCCTGCATGTTGGCCAGGCGGAAGGCCAACGGGTCTTGCCCTGCGCCATGGGCCAGCTCATCCATGAAGCTCTCTACGGCGAACACATTGGGAATGAAGCTCACCGAGCGATACCAGCCACTGGGCACCTGGCTCTCGTGCCTGACCCAGGTCAGGTCGAGGTTGGCCGGGCGATAGGCGAAATCCCAGGCGGTGATGGCTTCCGTGGTGCTGTAGTCCATCTTGTCCGGACGCTCGAAATAGCCTGGCTCCCACTGTTCCGGCGAGGCTGGCGAGACCGCCTCCAGCTGCAACGCGGTCAGACGGCCCTGAGCATTCAGCGCTCCTTTGGCCCGATGCAGCGTGGCCGGGTGCATGAACAATGAACACATTTCGTCTTCGCGGCTGTTCATCAGTTTCACCGGCACCCTGGCCTGCTGCGCCAGGTAAGCCACTTCGAACAGCCAGTATTTGGCCTCCCGCGCACCGAAACTGCCGCCCGACACCATCTCGTTGATGGTGACCTTGTCCTTGGCGATCCTGCACACCGTTTGCGCCGCTTCCAGCGCCGACGACGGCACCTGCACCCCACCCCAGTAAGTGATGGCGCCGTCCTTGACCTGTGCGGTGATGCAGATGGGCTCCAGTGGATTCTGCACCTTGTAGGGCATGCGGTAATCGGCTTCGAGCAGCTTCGCGGCGTTCGGCCACTGGCCGCTCACATCCCCGGCGGCCATGGCGGACACCCGTTGCGCGCCTTTGTCAGTCAATGCCGCTGCCTGGGCCTTGACCAGTTCATCGCTGTCGAATCCGGTCAGCGGCGAGTCGCTCCACTGCACCTTGAGCAATTCGCGCCCCTGGTGCGCGGCCCAGTAGTTGTCCGCCAACACCGCCACACCCGCGACGTTACCGCCCAGGACATCGGGCCGACCCGGCACCTCGATCACCTTGCGCACACCCGGTACTTGCAGCGCCGCCGCGCTGTCCTCCGACACCACATTCGCGCCCACCACGGGAGCCCGTTGAATCACCGCCACCAACATGCCCGGCAGCACCACGTCGATGCTGTACTCGAAGCGCCCGCAGACCTTGGCTTGGGCATCGCGCTTGTGCCGCAGCTTGCCGATGTACTTGAACTGCGCCGGGTCCTTGAGCGTGACCTTGGCCGGCGCCGGCAAATGCGCGGCGACGCCCACGAGTTCGCCGTAGCCGAGGCTGCGTTTGCTCGGCGCATGAACGACGCGGCCTTCTTCGGTACTGCAGCTGTCGGGGCTGACCTTCCACTGTCTGGCCGCCGCCGTGATCAACAGCGAACGCGCCGTCGCGCCGGCCATGCGCAGACGGTCGTACTCCAGCGACACGCTGGTGCTGCCGCCCGTGGAAAAGACTTTCCAGATCGGGTGAATGTAGGTGTCGAAAAACGGATCCTCCGGCGAGATTACCTGCACGGTCATCGGGTTGACGTCCAGTTCCTCGGCAACGCACGCGGCCAGCGCGGTATGCGTGCCGGTACCGGAGTCGTGCTTGTGCACCACCAGTTTCACCGTGCCGTCAGGCAGGATGCGTACCCAGGCGTTGGGTTCGAACTCGCCGGCTGGTGCCGGGGCTTCAGGGGCCGTCGCAGCCATGCTCGAAGGCAGGTAAAACGCGACGGCCAGTCCGGACGCAACGGTCGCCGATTGCTTGAGAAACACACGACGCGAAAGATTCACCTGAGAGATCGTCATCACGCCTCCTTCGGCGCAGACGCCGCTCGCTTGATCGCCTTGTTGATCCGCCCGTAGGTTCCGCAGCGGCACAGGTTGCCGGACATGGCATTGCGGATCGAATCGTCGGTGACCGCCGCCCCGGTGTTGAGCAACGCGGCGGCGGACATGATCTGACCGGATTGACAGTAGCCGCATTGCGGCACATCTTCGGCAACCCAGGCCAGTTGCAGCGGATGCTGTGCGGTGGGCGACAAGCCTTCGATGGTGGTGATGCTGTGCCCCGCCACGGCGGCGACCGGCAACTGGCAGGAACGCACCGCGACACCGTCCAGGTGCACGGTGCAGGCACCGCACAGGCCCATGCCGCAACCGAACTTGGTGCCGGTGAGTTTCAAGTGGTCACGCAACACCCATAACAAGGGCGTGGAGGGCGAAGTCTCTACCAGCTCGCGTCGTTCGCCGTTTACCGTGAATTCGATCATTGTCAGGCTCCAAGAGAGCGGCCCGTCTTTGTGCAGGCCTGGTACTCGATTATTGGGAGCCTTGGGAAAATCGGGCCAGCGACGATTTCTGCCATCCTGTGTAAGTAGGACTAACAGCATGTACAAGCGATACCCGTCGGTGCAGTCCATGAGTGCTTTCATCCAGGCAGCCCGCAGCGGCAGCTTCTCCAGCGCTGCGCGCAAGCTCGACCTCACCCACAGCGCCATCAGCCAGCAGATCCGCGCCCTGGAAGACTTCATCGGCCAGCCACTGTTCGTGCGCGAAGGCGGCGGCAGCAACCTGACCGACGCTGGGCAACTGTTCGCCAGTGTGCTGTCCGACGGCCTGGCGCAGATCGACCGGGCACTGTCTTCGGTGAAAAACCGCAGCGTGGCGCAGCGACTGACCCTGGATGTCGACAGTGAGCTGGCCCAGAGCTGGCTCAATCCGCGCCTGCCGCAGTTGCTGGATCTGCTGCCCGAGCATGAGGTGGTGTTGCTGTCGATGCCGCGCTCGGATCGCAGTGCGTTCGAACGCGTGGACCTGGCCTTGCGCTACGGTTATGGCGACTGGGAAGACTGCGAGATGACGCAGATTTGCGGGGATCGGGTGATGGCGGTGGCTGCGCCGGCACTGCTGGAACGCCATGGTGTGCAACTGCCGTTGAGTGCGCAGCAGATCCTTGAACTGCCGCTGTTGGGCTATACGCGACGGTCGTGGATTCCGTGGCTGGATGCGGCGGGTTTGCCTGCGGTCGAGCCTTCGGCACGGGTGGTGTTCGACAATGCGGCGAACCTGATTGCCGCGGCTGAAGCGGGTGTTGGTGCCGGGCTGGTGCGCGGTTTGCTGGCCGCCGATGCCTTGCGCAGCGGGCGGTTGGTGGTGTTGAACGAGGCGCAGATTGCGGCGCATTACAACCTGTATGCGGTATGGCCGCCGGGGCATGGTGAGCGGGTGGCGCCGGTGGTTGAGGCGATCAGGCAGTTGGCTTTGCGTACACATTACTGACGCCATCGCCAGCAGGCTGGCTCCCACATTGGAATGCAATCCCCTGTGGGAGCCAGCCTGCTGGCGATGAGGCCGGCCCAGCCAATACAAAACCATATCGAACGCATATCAAACCCCCGCCCAATTAATATTGTACGAACCCCACACCCCCTTCCAATACTTCCCCCCAAGCAGCCAGCGTCCCGAGCCGGATGCGACCAGGCGAGGGAATGCGTGAGCCTTCACGCATAGAAATGGCCGATTGCCCGGACGTGGCTGCTTGTGAACCGCAAGGTTCCCTTCCCGCTATCAGGAGATCGACTTCAATGATCATCGATATCAGTTGCTATCCCACGGATCTCGTGGACCTCGCCTGGAGGCATGACGGTGACCCGTTCACCGGCGAGCGTCTGCTGCAGATGATGGATGGCCCGTACATGGTCAACGGCAAACCTCGCCGCATCGACAAAGCCTTCATCCAGCCGCCCCAGGGCAACACCATCTACACCTGGACCGACGGCGATCTTAGCGGCCGCGAGTCCATCGACGCCTACATGGCCTACACCCTGAAGATGGTCCAGACCTACCCGGACCGCTTCATCGGCTGCTTCGTCTACAACCCGCGCTGCGGCGTGGAAAACGGCGTCGAGGCGATCGAGCGCTACGTCAAGGAACACGGTTTCAAGATGGTGCAGATGCAGGCCAACATGCACGCCTACCGTCCCGACCGCGCCCTGGACTGGGTGCGTCCGGCCTTCGAGAAGTGCGCCGAGCTGGGCATCCCGGTCAAGCTGCACACCGGCGACGGGCCCTACAGCATCCCGTCGGAATGGGTGCCGATGATCAAGGAATTCCCCAGCGTCGATTTCATCATGGCTCACTTCGGTGTGCAGACCGGCGGCGTCTACGTGTTCGAACCGATGCAATGGGCGATGGAGCTGCCCAACGTCTACTGCGAATCCGGCTGGTGCCTGCAATCGCGGATCGTCGAGTTCGCCAAGGTCCTGCCGACCCACAAGATCCTCTTTGGCACCGACACCCCGCCGAACGAGCCGGGCATGTGGCTGCGCCTGCTGGAGGTACTGTGCCACGAACCGCCCCAGGGCCTGAACCTCGACGAGGACACCCTCGAGGAATACCTGGGCAACAACACCGCACGGATGATCGGCCTCGAACCGACCCCGCCGCCACGTTCCGTTTCCGAAGCAGAGGCGCAACTCAAGCGCCCCGTCACCACACAACTGGCCAGGAGCTGAACCGATGATCATCGACACCCATCTGCACCCCACCAACCTGGTCGACGAGGCCTGGCGCCACACCGGCGAACCCTTCACCGGCGAGCGCATGCTCAAGCTGATGGACGGCCCGTACATGATCAACGGCAAGCCGCGCCGCATCGACATGGGTTTCATCCAGCCGCCACCGGGCAACACCGGTTACCGCGACGGCAACCGCCGTGGCCGTGAAGGCGTGCGCGACTACATGTCCTATGTCGCCGAACTGTGCGTGAAGTACCCCGACCGCTTCATCGGCAACTTCAACTTCAACCCGCGCTGGGGACCGGAAAACGGTGCGGCGGAGCTGGAATTCCACATCAAGGAATACGGCTTCAAGATGCTCAAGCTGCACGCCAACATGCACGGTTATCGCCCGGACCGGGCGCTGGACTGGCTGCGTCCGGCGATGAAGGTGTGCGCCAAGTACAACATCGTGGTGCTGATCCACACCGGCGACGGCCCGTACACCATTCCGACCATGTTCTACCCGATCATCCGCGAGTTCCCGATGGTCAATTTCATCATCGGTCACTTCGGCATCCAGACTGGCGGCAACTACTCGTTCGAAGCGTTCTGGATGGCCATGGACACGCCGAACGTGTACTGCGAATCCGGGTGGTGCTTCCAGTCGCGGATAGTCGAATTTGCCAAGGACCTGCCGCGTAACAAGATCGTGTTCGGCACCGACTCGCCACCCAACGAACCGGGCATGTGGCTGCGCGAACTGGAGGTGTTGTGTTCACCGGCACCACAAGGGCTGGGCATCGACGAGGATCACCTTGAGGACTACCTGGGCAACAACATCGCCCGGTTGTGCGGCATCGAACCGACGCCGCCACCCAAGGACCTGGCCGAGGCGGACATTCGTCTGACCACGACCTACCTCTAGCGCCACCCTTGTAGGAGCTGGCTTGCCAGCGAAGAGGCCCGTGAGTCGTGTGCTGCTTTAACGGACGCCTTCGCCGGCAAGCCGGCTCCTACAAAAAAACCGCACCGTTTTCTACGAGGTGAAACCATGACCCTCTCGACGCTCGGCGATTCCCAGGATTTTCACGATTTTCTTGACGCCTATCGCCGGCAATACCCGGACGATGTGCTCACCATCGCGCAATCCCTTAGCGCCGATCAGGACGTCACCGCCCTGGTCGATGCTCTCGCCACCCAAGGTCGCGACCCGTTGTTGATCTGCGAAAAAGTCGGCAACTTCGGCGCGCCGGTGGTCACCAACCTGTTCGCCTCCCGCACCCGCATCGCCCGGATGTTCGGCGTGCCCCCGGCGCAACTGCACGAGACTTTCCAAAACCGCGCCAACCACCCCATCGCCCCGCGCTACGTGGAAACCGGCCCGGTGCTGGATGAAATCTTCGAAGGCGAAGCCGTGGACCTGGCACTGCTGCCGATGCTCAAGCATTTCGCCAGCGACCGCGGCCCCTACATCACCAACGCGATCATCATTGCGCAAGACCCGGTCACCGGCATCGCCAACATGAGCTATCACCGCTCGATGCGCCACGCCCGGCAGACCCTCGCCACCAGCCTGCACTCGCGCGGTCACCTGTGGCGCATGCTGCAAACCGCTCGCGAGCGCGGCGAGGAATTGCACGTGGCCATGGTGGTTGGCGCGCATCCGCTGTTCATGCTCGCCGCGGCGGCACGCCTGCCCTTCGGCAGCGACGAACGCGCGGTGGCCGGCGGTCTGTTTGGCGAGCCGCTGCAACTGGTCAAGACGCCCCGCTATGGCATCGGCGTGCCGGCCTTCGCCGAGTTTGTGCTGGAGGGCGCCATCGACCCGACGGCCTACGCCGAAGAAGGCCCGTTCGGTGAATTCAGCGGCTATTCCTCGGACCGCTCGACCAACAACGTACTGCGGGTCGACACCCTGATGAGGCGCAAGGACGCCTGGCTGGTGGACGTGGTCGGCGGTCGCTACGCCGAACACCTGACCCTGGCGCGGCTGCCCCGGGAAGCGGAAATGAGCGAGAAACTCAAGGCGCGTTTCCCGGCCGTCACCGCCGTGCACTACCCCAATTCCGGCACCCACTTTCATTGCTACGTGGCCCTGGAGCAGAGCCGCGACGGCGAAGCGCGGCAGATCATGCTCGCCCTGCTCGGCTGGGACCCGTACCTGAAAACCGTGATCGCGGTGGACAGCGACATCGACATCAGCGACGACAGCCAGGTGCTGTGGGCGCTGGCCACGCACTTCCAGCCGCACCAGGACATTTTCGTCATCGATGGCTTGCCCGGCAGCCCGCTGGACCCGTCGTCCTCGGTCAACGGCACCACCTCGCGCATGGGCCTGGACGCCACGCGCGGTTCGGGATTCGACGGGATCAAGGCGCAGCTGGACCAGGACGTGGTCGAGCGTGCCCTTGATCTGCTCAAGAGCTTTGAGTCATGAACCGCCAGCGCCTGGTGGTCGGCATCAGTGGGGCGTCGGGTTTCATCTACGGCGTGCGCCTGCTGCAACTGCTCGCCGAACTCGACATCGAAAGCCACCTGGTCATCAGCCGCGCCGCACTGCTGACCATGGCCCACGAAACCGACTACAAACTGGCCGACGTCACCGCGCTGGCCAGCCATTACCACCGCGCCGATGACGTGGCCGCCGGGATCGCCAGCGGTTCGTTCCGCTGCCTGGGCATGGTGGTCGCGCCCTGTTCCATGCGCACCCTGGCAGAGATCGCCACCGGCACCTCATCGGGCCTGATCGGCCGCGCCGCCGACGTCACCCTCAAGGAGCGTCGCACCTTGGTGCTGATGGCCCGGGAAACCCCGCTGACCCTCGCCCACCTGCGCAACATGACGGCGGTCACCGAAATGGGCGGCATCATCGCCCCGCCTGTTCCGGCCTTCTACGCCCGCCCGCAGGACCTGGCGCAAATGGTCGACCACAGCCTCGGCCGCGTCCTCGACCTGTTCGGCCTCGACGCCGGTACGGCAACGCGCTGGCGAGAACCATCAGTCACACAAATCCCCTGTGGGAGCCAGCCTGCTGGCGATGGCGATAGATCAGTCGCCATCGTCGCTGAATGACCCACCGCCATCGCCAGCAGGCTAGCTCCCACATTTGATCGCATTTCGGCAAAACACAGGTAAGGAGCTCTACATGAACACCCCCTTCAACGCCCCAACCCCCAACACCAAGATCCCGGTGACTATCCTCACCGGCTTCCTCGGTGCCGGCAAAACCACCCTGCTCAACTACATCCTCAAGGAAAACCACGGGCGCAAGATCGCCGTGATCGAGAACGAGTTCGGCGAAGTCGGCATCGACGGCGACCTGGTGCTCAGCTCGGAAACCGAAGAAATCTACGAGATGGTCAACGGCTGCGTGTGCTGTACCGCCGAGGTCCGCGAAGACCTGGTGCGCATCGTCCGTGAGCTGGTGGCGCGGCCGGTGCGGCTCGATCACATCCTGATCGAGACCAGTGGCCTGGCCGACCCGTACCCGGTGGCCCAGAGCTTCTTCATCAACGACCCGATTGCCGATGAGGTGGAACTGGACGCCATCGTCACCATGGTCGATGCCAAGCACATCGCCCAGCACCTGGAAGACCTGCAACTCGATGGCGTGGACAACCAGGCCGTGGACCAGATCGTCTGCGCCGACCGCATCGTCATCAACAAGGTCGACCTGGTCAGCGAGGCCGAAGTGGAGGCCCTGAGCAAGAAAATCCGCGGGCTCAATGCCACGGCGGATCTGGTGACCTCAAGCTATGCCGAAATTGACCTGTCGAAAATCCTTGGCATCGGCGCCTTCGAGTCCACGCAAAAACTCATGGAGATCGGCGCCGGGCACGATCACCACGCCGATGAACATCACCATGCCCATGACGAACCCGACCATGAGCACGACCCGAGCGTGACGTCGGTCGGCATCGCCGTGGATGGCGCGGTGAACCTGGGCGACTTCCATCGCTGGATCACCAGGCTGCGCACCGAACAGGCCGACAACCTGTACCGCATGAAGGGTGTACTGGCGGTGGCCGATCAGGACCAGCGCTACGTGCTGCAGGGGGTGCACAGCCTCGTCGAGTTCCGCGCGTCCACTTCATGGGGCACCGAACCCCGCACAAGCAAGATTGTGTTCATCGGCCGCGACCTGGACCGCGCGGCCTTGAACCAGGGCTTCGCCGCCTGCCTGGCAGGCTGAACAAGGCATCGGAGCCGGTGGATGGCGGTTCCGGGCACATGAATGATTGATGCCCATCTTTCAGGACGACACAAACCCTGTAGGAGCTGGCTTGCCAGCGAAAGCGGTGCGTCTGTTGGCATGGATGTCGACTGATACGCCGCCTTCGCTGGCAAGCCAGCTCCTACAGGGGATGAGGCGCACTGAAAGGGCATCAGAACGAATACCCCTCTGTACCGAATAACAACAGCTAGAGGTGATTCCCCATGTCGTCAGCCAATACCCCCGCAACATCCACCGTCCATCCCGTCGACCGGATTCTGCCGGTCCGGCAAATGCTCACCCTCGGCCTGCAACACATGGCCGTCTCGTACATCGGCGCCATCGCCGTGCCGTTGATTGTCGCCAGCGCCCTGAAAATGTCTCACGCCGACACGGTGGTGCTGATCAGCACCACGTTGTTCTGCTCAGGCATCGCCACCCTGCTGCAAACCGTCGGCTTCTGGAAATTCGGTGTGCGCCTGCCGATCCTCCAGGGCGTGGCATTCAGCAGCGTGGGGCCGGTGATCGCCATCGGCACCAATCCGGAGGTCGGTTTCGCCGGGGTCTGCGGGGCCGTAATAGGCGCAGGGATTTTCACCATGTTGATGGCGCCATTCGTGGGTCGATTACGCCGGTTTTTTCCGCCGGTGGTTACTGGCTGCATCGTCACCGTGATCGGCCTGCAGCTGTTTCCCATCGCCTATGAGTGGGTCGGCGGTGGTCGCCATGCCAGCGACTTCGGCGCACCGGCGTACCTGGCAGTCGCCGCCGTGGTGTTGCTGAGCATCCTGCTGGTCAACCGCTACGGCAGCCCGATGCTGCGCAACATGGCGGTGCTGGTGGGCATGCTGGTGGGCGCGGCGCTGGCTTATGGGCTGGGCATGGGCAGTTTTCACAGCGTGCAGGAGTCGCCGTGGCTCACCGTGCCCTACCCGTTCTACTTCGGCCTGCCGACCTTCAGCCTGATCCCCATTGCCACCATGGTGGTGGTGATGATCGTGCAGATGGTCGAGTCCATGGGGCTGTTCGTGGCCATCGGTGACATCGTCGAAAAACCGGTCGAAGACAAGCAGGTGATCAACGGCCTGCGCGCCAACGGCCTGGCGAGCACCATCGCCGGCATGTTCGCGGCGTTTCCGTTCATTGCCTTCATGGAAAACGTCGGGCTGGTGATCCTCACCGGCGTGCGCAGTCGTTGGGTCGTCGCCGTCAGCGGCTTGCTGATGTGCTCGGTGGCGCTGGTGCCCAAGGCCGGGGCGATCATCGCCTCGATGCCGACCGCGGCCCTCGGCGGTGCCGGCGTCGCCATGTTCGGCGTGGTCGCCGCGGCAGGGATCCAGACCCTGGCCAAGGTCGACTACGAGCGCAATCGCTACAACGTGCTGATCGTCGGCTTCACCCTCGCCGCCGCCCTGGTGCCGGTGCTGGCGCCGGCCCTGTTCCAGCAATTGCCCGAGTGGTCGCAGCCGTTCCTGCACAGCAGCGTGGTCATCGCCTGCCTGGTGTCGGTGCTGCTCAACGCCACCCTCAACGGTGTCAGCGTGCCTGATGCCGCCGCCAGCAAATCCGCCACCCACAGCCTCTGACCGGAGCCGACCATGACTCAACTGCAAAACATCCTGATCAAGAACCCGGCGGCAGTGATGACCGGCCTGCGTGGCCCACGGGCCAGGGCCGGCGCCGTGGACATCCGCATCGTCAACGGGCGTATCGCCGAAATGGCCGCAGGCCTTGAAGCGCAACCCGGTGAGCGGGTGATCGACGCGCGCCATTCGTTGGTGTATCCGGGCTGGATCAACACCCACCATCACCTGTTCCAGAACCTGCTCAAGGCCGTACCCGAAGGCCTGAACCAGGACCTGCAAGGCTGGCTGGCCAGCGTGCCCTACCCGCGCCTCAACCGCTTCACCCCGCAACTGGCGCGGATCGCCGCGCAGCTGGGCATGGCTGAATTGCTGCTGTCGGGCGTGACCACCTGCGCCGATCACCATTACCTCTACCATGCCAACGGCACCACCGAGACCGGTGACCTGCTGTTCGACATGGCCGAAGCATTCGGCCTGCGTTTTGTCCTGTGCCGGGGCGGCGCGCTGGAGTCGGCCAGCGCGCATCCGGGGTTCTCGAAAACCGCGCTGCAACCGGAAACCCTCGACCAGATGGTCGGTGACATCGAACGGCTCAAGTCGCGCTATCACCAGGACACCCCGGACGCCCTGCGCCGGGTGGTGGTCGCGCCGACCACGCCGACTTTTTCGCTGCCGCCGACGCTGCTGCGGGAACTGGCCCACACCGCCCGTGGCCTCGGCTTGCGCCTGCACACGCACCTGTCGGAAACGCAGAACTATGTGAATTTCTGCCGCGAGAAATACAACTGCCTGCCGGTGGAATTCGTCGCCGAACACGAATGGCTCGGCCCGGACGTGTGGTTCGCCCACGCGGTGCACCTGCAACCCGGTGAAATCCGCATGCTCGCACAAACCGGCACCGGCATTTCCCACTGCCCGGTGAGCAATGCGCGCCTGGGCAGCGGCGTGGCGCCAGTGCCGCAGATGTTCGAGGCCGGGGTGCCAATTTCCCTTGGCGTGGATGGCGTGGCGTCCAACGAGTCCGGGAGCATGGTCGGCGAAGCCAACACTGCGTGGCTGATTCACCGGGCCGAGCAAGGCGCCTCGGCGACCACCGCCGAAGATGTCATCCACTGGGGCACGGCCGGCGGCGCGCAGGTGCTGGGGCTGGGGGCGGTCGGCACGCTTGAGATCGGCCAGGCGGCGGACCTGGTGATCTACGGTCTCGACCATCCGCGCTTCTTCGGTTTCCACGACATCGCCGTGGCGCCGGTGGTGGCCGGTGAGCCCATTGCGGTGAAGTACAGCCTGGTCGGCGGCCGGGTGGTGGTCGATGACGGCGTGATCCCGGGGCTGGATGTGCAGCGGATGCGGGCCGAGGCGTGGGAGGGAGTGCGGCAGTTGATGAAGGTAGACGACTGACCTACCACCCCAAATCCCCTGTAGGAGCTGGCTTGCCAGCGAAAGCGGTGTGTCAGTTAGCAGAGATGTTGCCTGACACACCGCTATCGCTGGCAAGCCAGCTCCTACAGGGTATCTCCGTCATTTTCGGGAGCGATTACATGTCCGGCCTCAACGAACTCTTGCAAGCCATCGACACCGCCGCCCAGGCCGGCGAAGAAACCATCCTCGCCACCGTGGTCAAGGTCGAAGGCTCGGCCTATCGCCGTCCCGGTGCGCGGATGCTCATTCCCTTGCACGGTCGCACCGTCGGCACCGTCAGCGGTGGTTGCCTGGAGCAGGACCTGGCTAAAAAAGCCTGGTGGCTGACCGACTCCGGCGAACCGCTGGTGCGCCGCTACAGCACCGGCGCCACCGAGGACGAAGACGATGAGCAAAGCGCCCTGACCTTTGGCCTGGGTTGCAACGGCACGGTATTCGTCATGCTCGAGCGCCTGCGCGCAAAATCCCCTGCACCGGCCATCGAACTGTTGCGCCGGGTGCGCGACCGTCAGCAACCGGCCGCCATGGCCACGGTGATCGGCACCTCTCGTTATGCCAGTGTCCGGGTCGGTGACCGCTTGCTGTCCGACACCGTGGGAACCCTGCGCAACCTGCAACTGACCCATGGGATTCGTCGTGACCTGCACAAGACACTGACGCAGAAAAAGTCCTCGACACGGCTCTACAGCGACGCCCGTGGTGAGGTCGAGGTGTTTTTCGAGTACATCGCCCCGCCGCCGCGCCTGGTGATTTTCGGCGCCGGTCACGACGCACAGCCGCTGGTGCGCATGGCCAAACTATTGGACTGGCACGTTAGCGTCGTCGACAGCCGCAGCCACTTCGCCCGCGCCGAACGTTTCCCGCAAGCCGACGCCGTCGTCTTCGCCAGCCTCGACAACCCGTTCGACCTGTCCCCGCTGATCGATGGCGCCTTTGTGGCGGTGATGACCCACAGCTACCGCCAGGACCGGCACTGGCTTGGGCTGGCCCTGCAAGCCTCGCCCGCCTACCTCGGCCAGCTCGGCCCCAGGGAGCGCACCGAACGCCTGCTGGCCGAAATCGACCTGGGCACCTCAGCGCTGCACTACCCGATGGGTCTCGACCTGGGTGGCGATGCGCCGCAGAGCGTGGCGCTGGCGATACTCGCCGAGATGACGGCGGTGATGAACCAGCGCCAGGGCGGGATGCTCAGGCATCGGAGCAAACCGATTCATCAGGTGGATCTGGTGGTCAGTGAAAAGCTTGAGCAGGCGGCAAACGTTTGATGATCAGGAAATCGCAGCCTGCAGCTGCTGCTGCAGGCTCGATCCTTTGTGTTTCAAGCAGCCTTCGCCCCCTTGGCCACCGCCGCCGAAGCCGCCAGCATCGCCCGCAACAACACCGCACACCCCGCCGCCAAGTCGTCCGGGGCGGCGTTCTCGATTTCGTTGTGGCTGATGCCGCCTTCGCACGGCACGAAGATCATCCCGGCCGGTCCCAGCTCGGCCAGGAAGATCGCGTCGTGCCCTGCGCCGCTGACGATATCCATGTGCGAAAGGCCGAGCCCTTGCGCCGCGCCGCGCACCGCCTCAACGCAGCCCTTGTCGAAATACAGCGGCGGGAAGTCGGCGGTGGGGGTCAGTTCATAGGTCAGGCCGTGTTCTTCGCAGGTGGTTGCTATGACCTCGCGCACTTCGGCGATCATCGAGTCCAGTCGCGCCGGTTCGAGGTGGCGGAAGTCCAAGGTCATGCGCACTTCGCCGGGAATGACGTTGCGCGAGCCGGGATAGGCTTGCAGGCAACCGACGGTGCCACAGGCGTGAGGCTGATGACCGAGGGCGGCGCGGTTGACGGCGCCGACGATCACCGCGGCGCCGACCAGGGCGTCCTTGCGCAGGTGCATCGGCGTCGGGCCCGCGTGGGCTTCGACGCCGCGCAGTTTCAGGTCGAACCATTTCTGGCCGAGGGCGCCCATGACGACGCCGATGGTCTTGCGTTCGTCTTCGAGAATCGGCCCTTGCTCGATGTGCGCTTCGAAATAGGCGCCAACGGCGTGGCCACTGACTTTGCGGGTGCCCGCGTAGCCAATGGCGTTGAGCGCTTCGCCCACCGTCACGCCCTCGGCGTCGACCTTGGCCAGGGTTTCTTCCAGGGTGAATTTTTCCGCGAACACACCGGAGCCCATCATGCACGGGGCAAAACGCGAGCCCTCTTCGTTGGTCCAGACCACCACTTCCAGCGGCGCTTCGGTCTCGATGCCCAGGTCATTGAGGGTACGCAGCACTTCGACGCCGGCCAGCACGCCGAAGCAGCCATCGAACTTGCCGCCGGTGGGCTGGGTGTCGATGTGGCTGCCGGTCATCACCGGTGGCAGGTCCGGATTGCGTCCGGGACGGCGGGCGAAGATATTGCCGACGGCGTCGATGCTGACAGTGCAGCCGGCCTCCTCACACCACTTGACGAAAGTGTCCCGGGCCTGGCGATCGAGGTCGGTCAGGGCCAGGCGACACACACCGCCCTTGACCGTGGCGCCGAGCTTGGCCAGTTCCATGAGCGACTGCCACAGACGGTCGCGGTTGATGTGCTGATGGGTGGACTGCAGAACGTCTACGGCCGCGTTCATGGGGATCTCCTCAGGCTGTTCTTATGAGTTTTTCAGGCAATTCTGCGGTGTGTTTGAGGCCGCCTTCGCTGGCAAGCCAGCTCCTACAAGGGATCGCGATCACCTGTAGGAGCTGGCTTGCCAGCGAAGAGGCCCTCCCTTACACCGCAGATTTCACGACAGATGGACTGGGCCGCATCACGCACAACCCGTAATAAATCAACCCGCCAAGGGCCGAACCGGTGAACCAGCCATAGCTGTAGAACCAGCTGAACACATCGCTGCCCAAAGACAGCAGCGTCAACACCACCGGCACGCCGAACGCGAGAAAACCGTTCCAGTTCCACGCCGGGTACACGTCGTCGCGGTAGAGGCCGGCCAGGTCCAGCTGCTGTTTCTTGATCAGGAAATAGTCCACCACCATGATCCCGGCAATCGGCCCCAGCAGGCTGGAATAGCCGAGCAACCAGTTGGAATACACCGTTTCCAGGCTGACATCCGAAACGATCAGGCCGAGCTTTTTCAGCAGTTCATGGGCCATCAATGCCAACCCTACGAACCCCGTGAGCATCACCGCTTTGGTCCGGTTGATCGCCTTGGGGGCGATGTTCTGGAAGTCGTTGGTGGGTGAAACGATGTTGGCCGCGGTGTTGGTCGACAGCGTCGCGATGATGATCAGCGCCATGGCCAGCGCCACCCAGACCGGGCTCTGGATATGGCCGATCAGCGTCACCGGATCGGACACCGTCACACCCACCAGCTTCACCGAGGCAGCGGTCATCACCACGCCCAGGGAGGCAAACAGGAACATGGTCAGTGGCAGGCCGATGATCTGCCCGACGATCTGGTCTTTCTGGCTTTTCGCGTAGCGGCTGAAGTCGGGGATGTTCAGCGACAGCGTGGCCCAGAACCCGACCATCGCAGTCAGCCCGGCCGCGAAATAGCTGGCCACACCCGCGCCTTCTGGACGCTTGGGCGCGATTGCCAGCAGCTCGGTCATCGACACATTGGGCATGGCCCACACCAGCAACCCGACCCCCACCAGCACCAACAGCGGTGCCGAGAGGGTTTCCAGCCATTTGATCGACTCGGCGCCGCGAATCACCACCCACAGGTTCAGTGCCCAGAACACCATGAAGCCGATGACTTCGCCTGTGCCGCCCAGGGACTTCCAGCCCTCGAACACCGAGCCCAGGAACAGGTGGATCGCCAGGCCACCGAACATCGTCTGGATGCCGAACCAGCCACAGGCCACCAGGGCGCGGATCAGGCACGGGATGTTGGAACCGAAGATACCGAAGGACGAGCGCAGCAACACCGGAAACGGAATGCCGTACTTGGTGCCGGGAAAGGCGTTGAGCGTCAGCGGGATCAACACAATGATGTTGGCAAACAGGATGGCCAGCAGCGCTTCACCGACGCTCAGGCCGAAATACGCCGTCAGCACCCCACCCAGCGTATAGGTCGGCACGCAAATCGCCATGCCGACCCATAACGCCGTGATGTGCCATTTGTTCCAGGTTCTTTCACGCACCTTGGTTGGTGCAATGTCGTGGTTGTAACGGGGACTGTCGAGGACATCGCTGCCGGCTTCCAGCTCGAACAAGCCGTCGCGCTCGGTCACTTGCGATCTGATCTGTTGCATGGCCGCTCCACTGTTCTTTGAGTTATTTTTTGCTCATCGAGGGCTGGCGGCATCAATAAACGTGCCGGGTGCCCCGCTTGCGCATCGGGCAGTTCCATAAACACTCTGCAACTCACTGATGTTTATCAGTTTTATTGGGTCACCTCGGTTACTCGGCATGCCTCTCAGGCCAAATGCTCGCCAAGTTGTCCGAACAGTCAGGACTCAAACTGGTGCATCGATATTTTTTTCAAAGTCGCGCATCAACCATAGACCATCCTCAAACGGCTGATTTCACATAAGAAATCTTGACCATATTTGGATCCTGTCAAGTGCGTCAAAATGGTGAGAGGCCGCACCATTTTGCTGTTTTTTGTTTTTATTTGTTATTTATCAAACAGTTAAAACAGTCATAAGCATATAAAAAATAATCTTGCTCATTCCTATAACTAAGACTAGCTTTTATTCCTGACAGCGTTGACAGGATTAAGCCGGTTGCCGCTCACGTCTATAAAACATCTAGAACCGGCATCAGCCGGTCATTGCCTGCGAGGAACTCGGAATGTCTCTGTTGATCCGTGGCGCTACCGTTGTTACCCATGATGAAAGTTATCGCGCCGATGTATATTGCGCAGACGGCGTGATCAAGGCCATCGGCGAAGACCTCGACGTTCCTGCAGGTGCCGAGATACTCGACGGCAGCGGCCAATACCTGATGCCTGGCGGCATCGACCCGCACACCCACATGCAACTGCCCTTCATGGGCACCGTGGCCAGCGAAGACTTTTTCAGCGGCACGGCGGCGGGTCTTGCCGGCGGCACCACGTCGATCATCGATTTCGTGATTCCCAATCCGCAGCAGTCATTGATGGAGGCCTTCCATCAGTGGCGCGGCTGGGCCGAGAAGTCGGCGTCCGACTACGGCTTCCACGTCGCCATCACTTGGTGGAGCGAACAGGTTCGCGAAGAAATGGAGGAGCTGGTGATTCATCACGGGGTCAACAGCTTCAAGCATTTCATGGCCTACAAGAACGCCATCATGGCGGCCGACGACACCCTGGTGGCGAGTTTCGAGCGCTGCCTGGAACTGGGCGCGGTGCCGACCGTGCATGCGGAAAACGGTGAGCTGGTGTACCACCTGCAGCGCAAGCTCATGGCCCAGGGCATGACCGGGCCGGAAGCGCATCCACTGTCACGCCCTTCGCAGGTGGAAGGCGAAGCGGCGAGCCGGGCCATCCGCATTGCCGAAACCCTCGGCACGCCGTTGTATCTGGTCCACGTCTCGACCAAGGAAGCCCTCGACGAAATCACCTACGCCCGCGCCAAGGGCCAACCGGTCTACGGCGAAGTGCTGGCCGGGCATCTGCTGCTGGACGACAGCGTCTATCAGCACCCGGACTGGCAGACCGCCGCAGGGTACGTGATGAGCCCACCGTTCCGTCCACGCGGCCATCAGGAGGCCCTGTGGCACGGTTTGCAGGCGGGTAACCTGCACACAACCGCCACCGATCACTGCTGCTTCTGCGCCGAGCAGAAAGCCGCCGGCAAGGACGACTTCAGCAAGATCCCCAACGGCACTGCCGGCATCGAAGACCGCATGGCGGTGTTGTGGGAGGAAGGCGTGAACACCGGGCGTTTTTCGATGCAGCAATTCGTCGCGCTGACCTCCACCAACACCGCGAAGATCTTCAACCTCTATCCGCGCAAAGGCGCGATCCGCGTCGGCTCCGATGCCGACCTGGTGCTGTGGGACCCGCAAGGTTCGCGGACGATTTCCGCCAAGACCCATCACCAGCAGGTCGACTTCAATATTTTCGAAGGCAAGACCGTGCGCGGTGTACCCAGCCACACCATCAGCCAGGGGCGCGTGGTCTGGGCCGACGGCGACCTGCGCGCCGAGCGCGGTGCCGGGCGGTACATCGAACGGCCGGCGTATCCGGCGGTGTTTGATTTGCTGAGCAAGCGGGCTGAGTTGAATCAGCCGGTTGCTGTGAAACGCTGAGAGCGGCCTGCGGCCTTTCGCGAGCAAGCTCGCTCCTACAGTTTGAAATGCATTCCCCTGTAGGAGCTGGCTTGCCAGCGAAGAGGCCGGCCCAGTCAACACAAAAACAATGCCCGACAGAGGCAGCACCTCAATTACCGTGAGGCCAACACCGTGATCAAGACCCTGACCCACCTCCCGCATCCCCATGAGAACGCGGCCGCCCTCGCCGGCCATTTCACCGACCTGGCGCCGCCACTCAACGATCGCCAGGCGCATCTGGAAGCCTCGCGTTGCCTGTATTGCTACGACGCGCCCTGCGTGAATGCCTGCCCGAGCGAAATCGATATTCCCTCGTTCATCCGCAACATTCACCAGGACAACGTCCAGGGGGCGGCGCAGAAAATCCTCTCAGCCAACATCCTCGGTGGCAGTTGCGCCCGGGTCTGTCCGACCGAGATCCTTTGCCAGCAGGCCTGTGTGCGCAACAACGCCCATGAATGCGCGCCGGTGCTGATCGGCCTGCTGCAACGTTACGCCGTGGACAACGCGCACTTCAGCGAACACCCGTTCGCCCGCAGTGCCGCCACCGGCAAGCGCATTGCCGTGGTCGGTGCCGGCCCCGCCGGGTTGTCCTGCGCCCACCGCAGCGCGATGCACGGCCACGACGTGGTGATTTTCGAGGCCCGGGAAAAGGCCGGCGGCCTGAATGAATACGGGATCGCCAAATACAAACTGGTGGACGATTACGCACAGAAGGAACTGGATTTCCTCCTGGAAATCGGCGGCATCGAAATCCGCCACGGGTACAAACTCGGGGATAACCTCAGCCTCAGCGACCTGCATCAACAATTCGACGCCGTGTTCCTCGGCATTGGCCTGGCGGCCAGCAAACAGCTGGGCCTTCCGCATGAAGACGCGCCCGGCCTGGTGGCGGCCACCGACTATATCCGCGAACTGCGCCAGGCCGATGACTTGAGCCAGCTGCCGCTGGCCGACCACTGCATCGTGCTCGGTGCCGGCAACACGGCTATCGACATGGCGGTGCAGATGGCCCGGCTCGGCGCCCGCGACGTCAACCTGGTCTACCGCCGTGGCGCCGAGGACATGGGAGCGACTCACCATGAACAGGACATCGCCAAGGCCAATCAGGTACGCCTGCTGACCTGGGCCCAACCGGAAGAAGTCCTGCTCGACGACCAGGGCCAGGTGCGCGGCATGCGCTTCGCTCGCACACACCTGGTTGAAGGTCGCCTGCAAACCACCGGCGAAACCTTTGAACTGGCCGCGGATGCCATCTTCAAAGCCATCGGCCAAAGCTTCGATTCCAGCGCCCTCGCCGATCCTTTGGCCCGAGAACTCAAGCGTCAGGGCGATCGCATAGAGGTGGACGAACACCTGCGCACCAGCATCCCCGGGGTGTATGCCGGCGGCGACTGCACCAGTCTCGACCAGGACCTCACCGTGCAGGCAGTACAGCACGGCAAACGCGCCGCCGAGGCGATCAACGCGCAACTGATGCTCAACGTGGAGGCTGCATAAATGGCCGATCTGTCGATTGTCTTCGCCGGCATCAAGTCACCCAACCCGTTCTGGCTGGCCTCCGCGCCGCCGACCGACAAGGCCTACAACGTGGTCCGCGCCTTCGAGGCCGGCTGGGGCGGCGTGGTCTGGAAAACCCTCGGGGAAGACCCGGCGGCGGTCAACGTGTCATCGCGCTATTCGGCGCACTTCGGGGCTAACAGAGAGGTCCTCGGTTTCAACAACATCGAACTGATCACCGACCGCTCGCTGGAGATCAACCTGCGGGAAATCACCCAGGTCAAGAAGGACTGGCCGGACCGCGCGCTGATCGTGTCGCTGATGGTGCCCTGCGTCGAAGAGTCCTGGAAACACATACTGCCCCTGGTGGAAGCCACCGGTGCCGACGGCATCGAACTCAACTTCGGTTGCCCCCACGGCATGCCGGAGCGCGGCATGGGCGCGGCGGTCGGCCAGGTGCCGGAATACGTCGAGCAGGTCACCCGCTGGTGCAAGACGTATTGCTCGCTGCCGGTGATCGTCAAGCTGACGCCGAACATCACCGACATCCGTGTGGCGGCCCGCGCGGCGCACCGTGGCGGCGCGGATGCGGTGTCGTTGATCAATACGATCAACTCCATCACCAGCGTCAACCTGGAGCGCATGGTCGCCAATCCCATCGTCGGCAGCCAAAGCACCCATGGCGGCTATTGCGGCTCGGCGGTCAAGCCGATCGCCTTGAACATGGTCGCCGAAATCGCCCGCGACCCGCAGACCCGTGGCCTGCCAATCAGCGGCATTGGCGGCATCGGCAACTGGCGCGACGCCGCCGAGTTCATGGCCCTGGGCAGCGGTTCGGTGCAGGTGTGCACGGCGGCGATGCTGCACGGCTTTCGCATTGTCGAAGAAATGAAGGACGGCTTGTCACGCTGGATGGACAGTCAGGGCTACGCCAGCATCGCCGAGTTTTCCGGGCGTGCGGTGGGCAATACCACCGACTGGAAGTACCTGGATATCAACTATCAGGTGATCGCGAAGATCGACCAGGAGGCGTGCATTGGTTGTGGGCGCTGTCATATCGCTTGTGAGGACACTTCGCACCAGGCGGTGGCCAGCCTGAAAAAGGCCGATGGTACGCACGCGTATGAAGTGATCGATGAGGAATGCGTGGGTTGCAACCTGTGCCAGATCACCTGCCCGGTCGAGAACTGCATCGAGATGGTGCCGGTGGACACTGGCAAGCCGTTTCTGGACTGGAATCATGACCCGAGAAATCCCTATCACGTCAGTCCTTGAAATCTGCGGCGTTTGAACCAACGCCATCGCGAGCTAGCTCGCTCCCACAGTGGATTTGTGTCGTACATCAATCCTGAGTACACCAATGATCCCTGTGGGAGCGAGCTTGCTCGCGATAAAGCCGGTACAGCCACCACAAACCTCAAGCCTTCAATCCAATCTTCTGCGACTACACCCAGCGCTGATACCCCTGATCATCGCCGACACACCTCCCTGACTATCAGTTCTGCTAGTAGACGCCCCCCGAATTAACTACGAAACTGACACGCATTCATTTCGCCAGCGAGGTCTGCGTCATGTCAGCCCCAGCATTGAAGATTTGCGCCGTTATGTATACGACCCATTGGATCGACTTATTGGTGTGGGACTTTTGCAGACCGAGGGCACCCAGCGTTTCTATCAAGAGAACCACCTGGCTACCGAGCTGGGACAACAGATACAACGAACAATCTTCCGCCATCAAGCCCAACCATTGGCGCAGAGTCAAAGTGAAGCCGGTGTGACCGAAACCACGCTGCTCGCAACCGACCAGGCGCATTCACTGCTAAAAACGGTGTCGAGAGCTAGTCTGCAGCAATTTGCCTATACCGCCTACGGCCATCATCCGGCTGAAAGTGGATTAAGTCGTTGGCTCGGGTTTAACGGAGAGAGTTCTGACGAGATTACGGGTAACTATCCACTTGGACAAGGCAACCGTTTTTATAACCCTTTTTTATGCGTTTTACGACCCCGGATGATGTTAGCCCTTTTGATGAGGGGGGGGGATTAATGCCTATGCTTATTGCGGTAACGATCCAGTTAATAATTTCGACCCATCCGGAGAAGCTCCTATTTGGCGACCCTGGCTGTCATCAGTTATCGTCAAAAACCCACTAAAACAAATCAGACCAACAACCGCAACCATTAGCAAACAATCATCAATCAACTTGGGAAATCATCCAATAAGTAAACCCTCACCGCGACATCCTACTTTACCATTGGTTGATGAAGTTACTTTGCTTGAGCCAAATTTCAAGCCTACACAAAGTTCTGGGAATAAAAAGTTAAAACCTACTCAACCGGCCTTAGACAATAGAAAGCGTGTTAGAGACGCAATACGCTATGATGAGATAATAAAAAAAACCCCAGACTTCAACACAGTTGCAACGACAAGAATGGTAGATCGCTTGAACTACTACTATCAAGAAGTAAAGAATTTTTTTACGTCGGGTAGACCTCGCCATGAGTTCAGTAAACTAAATTCTATTCTCCGAAATGTTGAAGCTGAAATCAAGCAATACAGCGTCAAACAGCACATGAAACGTATACGCAATCTTAAACGATAACGCCGTACATACCACCTACGGCTCCAACCCAATCCCCCGCAAAATCACACTGGTCACCGTCTGCACCGCCCGTTCAAACTGCATGTCCGACAGCGGTTGGTGATCATTGAGAATATTCACCTGATGATCAAAGTCGGCGTAGTGCTGGGTCGAGGCCCAGATCATGTACAGCAGGCTTGAAGGCTCCACTGGCAGGATGCGGCCGTCGTCGACCCACTGGCGGATCTTCGCTTCCTTCATCTTGGCCCAGTCGTACAGGCTCGCGTCGAGCTTCTCGCCAAGGGTCGGTGCGCCGTGGATGATTTCGTTGGCCCAGACTTTCGAGCCGTAGGGGCGGCTGCGCGAGTGGTTCATCTTGGCGCGGATATAGCTGCTGAGCACCACGCGCGGGTCGTCGAACATCTCGAAGCACAGCGCATCCTGCTTCCACACTTCCAGCAGGTCGAACAGCACGGCGCTGTACAGTTCGGTCTTGGTGCTGAAGTAGTAATGCAGGTTGGAACGCGGCAGTTGCACTTCGGCGGCGATATCGGCCATGGCGGTGCTGCCAAAGCCTTTTTCGGCGAAGACCTTCTCGGCCCCCAGCAGAATTTTCTCGACGTTACTGCGACGGATCTCGATCTTGTGATTGCCCATGAGGGCTCCCTGACAACAACATTGAACAAGACTAGCACCGCTCTACGGCGCGGCGACAGAGGACAACCAAACTTCGTATAACCGCTCTGGCGCGGCTAGACTGACCACCACTTGAAACCTGCCGCCGAGGGACCCGACATGCGTTTAAAGAACACCCTGACCACCACCGCTCTGCTCGGCGCGCTCCTGTGCGCCACATCCGTATGGGCTCACGCCCACCTGCAAAGCCAGACACCTGCTGCCGACAGCACCGTGAAGCCTCCCGCGGAACTGAGCCTGGTGTTTTCCGAAGGCGTCGAGGCCGACTTCTGCAAAGTCACGATCAGCCGCGACGGCGACGAGATCCTGGTCAAAAGCCTGGTCACCCAGGGTCCTGATAAAAAGACCCTGATTGTCACGCCGGCGGTCCCCTTCACCGCTGGAGACTACAAGGTCGAGTGGCATGTGGTGTCGGTCGATACCCACAAAAGCGAAGGCGCCTACGCGTTCAAGGTGGGCCAGTAATACATGGCGGATGCGATGGTGCTGTGCCGCTTCGTGCATTTTTGCGTGGTGCTGATGTTGTTCGGGGCGTGGGTGTTCCGGCCGCTGCTGTTGGGTCACCTCACAACGCTGGATCAGCCACTGTTGCGCCTCAGTCAGTGGCTGGCGGTCGTGGCGCTGGCCAGCGGTGTCGGCTGGTTACTGCTGGTCACCGCGAGCATGGCGGGCACCTGGGCGGCGGCGTTCGAACCGGCGATTTTGCTGCGGGTGCTTGGCCGTACTTTTTTCGGTGAGGTCTGGGGCTGGCACCTGCTGCTCAACGCTTTGCTGGTGATCCTGCTGCTGACGCCATGGCGCTCCAGTCTCCCCTTGGCGCGGTAGCTGCCGTCTCTTTGCTGGGCACCTTGGCACCCATGATTTCCGGCTGACAAACCCTGTCCCCTGTGGGAGCCAGCCTGCTGGCGATGGCGGAGTATCAGCCTGCATCAATGTTGAATGTGAGATGGCTATCGCCAGCAGGCTGGCTCCCACAAATTACAGTGTGCTGCTGGAGTGGTTGCTGGGGCTTGGCGCGGTAGCTGCCGTCTCTTTGCTGGGCACCCTGGCACCGATGATTTCCGGCTGACAAACCCTGTCCCCTGTGGGAGCCAGCCTGCTGGCGATGGCGGAGTGTCAGCCTGCATCAATGTTGAATGTGAGATGGCTATCGCCAGCAGGCTGGCTCACACAGGTTTTAACCATTGCCTTAAAGTCATCGTATAACTTCCGATTGACAACCCCTTAAAATCCCGCAAATATCTGCGTCAATGTTGTACGACGACGTATGACAAAAATAAAAACAAAAAGCAGCAAGGGAGCGTCACAGTGAGCAAGCTCGTCCGCGATTCGTCCGCCCGTACCCCACGCCCTTCCTTTACCCGTTTGCAGACGCTGAGCCTGATCGGTTGCAGCAGCCTGACCCTCGCCCTGCCCATCGCCTGCCAGGCCGAAGGCTTCACCGATGACGCCAAAGCCACGCTGAACCTGCGCAACGCCTACATCAATCGCAACTACACCAACCCGGCCTACCCCCAGGGCAAGGCGGAAGAATGGACACAGAACTTCATCCTCGACGCCAAGTCCGGCTACACCCAGGGCCCGGTCGGCTTGGGTGTCGATGTGCTTGGCCTGTACTCGCAGAAGCTCGACGGCGGCAAAGGCACCGGGGGTACGCAGTTGCTGCCGATCCACGGTGACGGCCGCCCGGCCGACAACTTTGGGCGCCTGGGCGTGGCGCTCAAAGGCAAGATCTCGAAAACAGAACTGAAGGTCGGCGAATGGATGCCGGTGCTGCCGATCCTGCGTTCCGACGACGGTCGCTCGCTGCCGCAAACCTTCCGCGGCGGCCAGCTGACCTCCACCGAGATCAGCGGCCTGACGCTCTACGGCGGGCAGTTCCGCCAGAACAGCCCGCGCAACGATGCGAGCATGGAAGACATGTTCATGAACGGCAAATCGGCCGCCTTCACCTCGGACCGATTCAACTTCGGCGGCGGCGAATACGCCTTCAACGACAAACGCACCCAGGTCGGCGTCTGGTATGCCGAACTCAGCGATGTCTATCAGCAGCAGTATTTCAACCTCAGCCACAGCCAGCCCATCGGCGACTGGACCCTGGGCGCCAACCTCGGCTACTTCATCGGCAAGGAAGACGGCAGCGCCCTGGCCGGCGACCTCGACAACAAGACCGCGTTTGCCCTGCTCTCGGCCAAATACGGCGGCAACACCTTCTACGTCGGCCTGCAAAAACTCAGCGGCGACGACGTGTGGATGCGGGTCAACGGCACCAGTGGCGGGACCTTGGCTAACGACAGCTACAACTCCAGCTATGACAACGCCAAAGAGAAGTCCTGGCAGGTGCGTCACGACTACAACTTCGTCGCCCTCGGCATTCCCGGCCTGACCCTGATGAACCGCTACATCAGCGGCGACAACGTGCACACCGGCACCATCACCGACGGCAAGGAATGGGGCCGTGAATCGGAACTGGCCTACACCGTGCAGAGCGGTGCGCTGAAAAACCTCAACGTGAAATGGCGCAACGCGAGTATCCGCAAGGATTTCAGCACTAACGAATTTGATGAGAACCGGATTTTCATCAGCTATCCGATTTCGTTGTTGTAATTCCCGAAGATCGACCTCGTACCTGTAGGAGCCGGCTTGCCGGCGAAGGCGATCTCGCGGACGCCTTCGCTGGCAAGCCAGCTCCTACAGGTCCGAGTGCCATCAGGGATCAATCACAGGGATCGAGTTTTTCTCGGAGAATTGATCGCGACAACCCTCCGTCAAATTCCACCAATGTCGCGTTGACAAAAACCGGAAATCCTAACGATACTTCAGCAAAGTCGTACGACAACCTACAACGACCCAATAATAACAACTGCTTGTCCAGGAATTCCCATGACAACCACTGCAACCGCCCAAACGCCCTTCAATCGCCTGCTGCTGACCGGTGCCGCCGGTGGCCTGGGCAAAGTACTGCGCGAGAGCCTGCGCCCGTACGCCAATGTCATTCGCCTGTCGGACATCGCCGACATCGCCCCTGCCATTGATGATCGCGAAGAAGTCGTGCCCTGCGACCTCGCCGACAAAAACGCCGTGGATCAACTGGTCGAAGGCGTGGACGCGATCCTGCATTTTGGCGGCGTATCGGTTGAGCGCTCGTTCGAAGAAATCCTCGGCGCCAACATCTGCGGCGTGTTCCACATCTACGAAGCGGCCCGCCGCCACGGCGTCAAGCGCGTGATCTTCGCCAGTTCCAACCACGTGATCGGCTTCTACAAGCAGGACGAAGTCATCGACGCCCACTCCCCTCGCCGCCCCGACAGCTACTACGGTTTGTCCAAGTCCTACGGCGAAGACATGGCCACCTTCTACTTCGATCGCTACGGCATCGAGACGGTCAGCGTGCGCATCGGCTCTTCGTTCCCCGAACCGCAGAACCGCCGGATGATGAGCACCTGGCTGAGCTTCGGCGACCTTACCCAGCTGCTGGAACGTGCGCTCTACACCCCGAACGTCGGCCACACCGTGGTCTATGGCGCGTCCGACAACAAGGACGTCTGGTGGGACAACCGTTACGCCAGCGCGCTGGGTTACAAGCCCAAGGACACCTCCGAAGTGTTCCGTGAAAAAGTCGAAGCCCAGCCGCTGCCGGCCGCTGATGACCCTGCGCGGATCTACCAGGGCGGTGCCTTTTGCGCGGCCGGTCCGTTCGGCGACTGATCGTCCTGATCCCCCCACAACCAAGGGAATGAGTTGCCATGAAAGCCGAATTGATTGTCGATGCGCGCAACACGGTAGGTGAAAGCCCGGTGTGGGTGCCTGAGGAAAACGCCCTGTACTGGGTCGATATTCCCGCCGGCGGCCTGCAGCGCTGGAGCGCGCTGACCGGTCATGTGCACGCCTGGAAAGCCCCGCAGATGCTCGCCTGCATCGCCCGCCATCCCGACGGTGGCTGGGTCGCAGGCATGGAGAGCGGGTTCTTCCATCTGCATGCGCATGCCGACGGCAGCCTCGACAGCGAACCCCTGGCCCAGGTCGATCACGCCCGCCCGGACATGCGTCTCAACGATGGTCGCTGTGACCGCCAGGGCCGCTTCTGGGCCGGCAGCATGGTGCTGGACATGGGCGCCAATGCCGCCGTGGGCACGCTCTATCGCTACAGCGCCGGCGAGCAAGGACCGCTGCCGGCGCAATTGAACGGCCTTATCGTGCCCAACGGCCTGGCCTTCAGCCCGGACGGCCGGACCATGTACCTGTCCGACTCCCATCCGTTGGTGCAGCAGATCTGGGCCTTCGATTACGACATCGACAGCGCCACCCCTACCAACCGCCGCCTGTTCGTCGACATGAACCAGCACGCCGGTCGCCCTGATGGCGCGGCGGTCGATGCCGAAGGTTGCTACTGGATCTGCGGCAACGATGCCGGGCTGATTCACCGCTTCACCCCCGACGGTCGACTGGACCGTTCCCTGGCCGTCCCGGTGAAAAAACCGAGCATGTGCGCCTTCGGTGGCACTCGCCTGGACACCTTGTTCGTGACCTCGATCCGCCCGGGAGACGACCAGGACGAACAGTCCCTGGCCGGGGGTGTGTTCGCCCTCGATCCCGGCGTCAAGGGTCTGCCGGAGCCGCACTTCAAGCAATAAACGCAAACGTTTCACCGCTGTGCCTTGAATAAAAAAAACAACAAGACTGGAGACACCCCCATGGACTTCAAACGCACCTTGCTCGCCGCAGCACTCCCCCTCGCCTTCACCCTCAGCAGCGCCACCCATGCGCTGGAAATCAAATTTGCCGACATTCACCCTGCGGGCTATCCCACCGTGGTCGCCGAAGAACAGCTGGGCAAGACGCTGGTGGCCGACAGCGACGGCAAGCTGACCTTCAAGATGTTCGCCGGCGGTGTACTCGGCTCGGAAAAGGAAGTGGTCGAACAGGCCCAGGTCGGCGCCATCCAGATGGCCCGGGTCAGCCTCGGCATCGTCGGCCCGGTGGTACCGGACGTTAACGTGTTCAACATGCCGTTCGTGTTCCGTGACCAGGCGCACATGCGCAAGGTCATCGATGGCGAAGTGGGCGACGAGATCCTCGCCAAAATCACCGATTCCGAATTCGGTCTGGTGGCCTTGGCCTGGATGGATGGCGGCACGCGCAACATCTACACCAAGAAACCGGTGCGCAACCTGGAAGATCTCAAGGGCATGAAGATCCGCGTGCAAGGCAACCCGATGTTCATCGAGACCATCAACGCCATGGGCGGCAACGGCATCGCCATGGACACCGGCGAAATCTTCAGCGCCCTGCAGACCGGCGTGATCGATGGCGCGGAGAACAACCCGCCGACCCTGCTCGAACACAATCACTACCAGAACGCCAAGTTCTACAGCCTGACCGGGCACCTGATCCTGCCTGAACCTATCGTGATGTCGAAAATCACCTGGGAAAAACTAACCCCCGAGCAACAGGCGTTGGTGAAGAAAACCGCCAAAGCCGCGCAGGCACAGGAACGTACCCTGTGGGATGCAAAATCGGCCAGCAGCGAAGAAAAACTCAAGGCAGCCGGCGTCGAGTTCATCACCGTCGACAAGAAACCTTTCTATGAGGCGACCGCCTCGATTCGCGAGAAATACGGCGCACCTTACGTCGACCTGATCAAGCGCATCGAAGCCGTTCAGTAACCCTCCCTGCACTCAAGAAAGGCCCGGCGCCACTGACGTGGGTATCTGTCAGTGCGCGCCCGGTTACGGTGGAACCCGATGAAGAATCTGCTGCTACGTTTCAATGACAAGCTCTACATGACCTGTATCTGGGTCGCCGGGCTCTCCGTGCTGGCCATTTCGCTGATCATTCCCTGGGGCGTGTTTGCCCGTTATGTGCTCGGCACCGGCTCCAGTTGGCCCGAACCTACTGCAATCCTGCTGATGATGGTCTTCACCTTCATCGGCGCAGCGGCCAGCTATCGTTCCGGCTCGCACATGGCAGTGGCGATGCTCACTGATCGGATGTCGCCGCAACTGCGCCAGGCCATGAGCGTGTTTGCACAATTACTGATGGCGACCATCAGCCTGTTCATGGCGATCTGGGGCACCAAGCTTTGCTTGTCGACCTGGAACCAGTTCATGAGCGCCCTGCCGACCCTGCGAGTGGGCATCACCTACATGCCGATTCCCGTGGGCGGCGTGCTGACGCTGATTTTTGTTCTGGAAAAACTCTTGCTCGGCGATCAGAGCAACCGTCGGGTCGTGCGTTTCGACCTCGTTGAAGAAAACGAAGGGGCTGCCTGAATGGACGCTTTTATTCTGTTGGGCAGTTTTATCGCGTTGATCCTGATCGGCATGCCGGTCGCCTACGCACTGGGGCTCTCGGCGCTGATCGGCGCGTTCTGGATCGACATTCCGTTCCAGGCGCTGATGATCCAGGTCGCCGGTGGCGTGAACAAGTTTTCCCTGCTGGCGATTCCGTTCTTCGTGCTGGCCGGTGCGATCATGGCCGAGGGCGGAATGTCCAGGCGTCTGGTGGCGTTTGCCGGGGTGCTGGTCGGGTTCGTGCGCGGTGGCCTGTCGCTGGTCAATATCATGGCTTCGACTTTCTTCGGCGCGATCTCCGGCTCCTCGGTGGCCGACACCGCCTCGGTCGGTTCGGTGCTGATCCCGGAAATGGAGCGCCGCGGCTATCCCCGTGAGTTCGCCACCGCCGTGACCGTCAGCGGTTCGGTGCAGGCCCTGCTGACCCCGCCGAGCCACAACTCGGTGCTCTACTCGCTGGCCGCTGGCGGTACGGTGTCGATTGCCTCGTTGTTCATGGCCGGCGTGGTACCGGGCCTGTTGATGAGCGCGTGCCTGATGGTGCTGTGCCTGATCTTCGCCAAGAAGCGTGACTACCCCAAGGGTGAAGTCATCCCGATGCGCGAAGCGCTGAAGATCTGCGGCGAAGCGTTGTGGGGCCTGATGGCGATGGTCATCATCCTCGGCGGCATTCTCTCGGGGATTTTCACCGCGACCGAGTCCGCGGCCATTGCCGTGCTCTGGTCGTTCTTCGTGACCATGTTCATCTACCGCGACTACAAATGGAGCGAGCTGCCGAAACTGATGCATCGCACGGTGCGCACCATCTCGATCGTGATGATCCTGATCGGCTTCGCCGCCAGCTTCGGCTACATCATGACCCTGATGCAGATCCCGGCGAAGATCACCACGATGTTCCTGACCCTGTCGGACAACCGTTACGTGATCCTGATGTGCATCAACGTCATGCTGCTGTTGCTCGGTACCGTGATGGACATGGCGCCGCTGATCCTGATCCTCACGCCGATCCTGATGCCGGTGATTCTCGGCATTGGCGTGGACCCGGTGCAGTTCGGCATGATCATGCTGGTGAACCTGGGGATTGGTTTGATAACACCCCCGGTGGGCGCGGTGCTCTTTGTGGGGTCGGCCGTGGGTAAAGTCAGCATCGAATCTACCGTCAAGGCCCTGCTGCCGTTCTACGGCGTGCTGTTCCTGGTGCTGATGGCCGTGACCTACATTCCTGCGCTGTCGCTGTGGTTGCCGCATCTGGTGTTGTAACCCGGCTGATCTTGCAACGCTTTGACTGTAGGAGCCGGTTTGCCGGCGAAGGCGTACTCAAGGACGCCTTCGCCGGCAAGCCGGCTCCTACATAGGGTAATCCGTGCATCTCTTTCCCTTGCTGGTGAACATGAAACCCACACTGCTCGAACTCGAAGACTCCTTCACCCGCCTCACCCTCGCCCCCGAACTCGGCGGCAGCATCGTCAACTGGACCGTGCGCAGCACTGGCCAGCCCTTGTTGCGACACGCCGATGAGCAGGCCTTGAACACCGGTCTTCCCGGCAAACTGTGCTGCTTCCCTTTGGTGCCGTGGTCCAACCGCATCGCCGAAGGCGGCTTCGATTGCCCGCACGGCTGGCTGGCCCTGACGCCCAACAGCCCCGATCCGTTACCGATTCACGGCAGCGCCTGGCAGCAACGCTGGCAGGTGGTTTCCTCAACCGCTGACGAAGTGGTGCTGCAACTCGATAGCACCGAGCCCTTTGCCTATTGCGCCCGTCAACGCTTCCATCTGAGCGAAGGCAAGCTGAGCATCGAATTGAGCGTCACCCATCTGGCCGAACAGGCAGCTTGGCATGGCCTCGGGCTGCACCCCTACCTGCCGCGCAACGCCAACACTCTATTGCAGGCCACCGCCCGACAGGTCTGGTTGTGCGATGAGAGAAAACTGCCGACGCAACTGAGTGCGTTACCTGCCGAATGGGATTTCCAGCAGCCCAGGGCCCTGCCCCACACACTGGTCGACAACGGTTTCTGCCAATGGGATGGCCACTGCCTGATCCAACAACCCGACCTCGGTTACGAGCTGGACTGTCAGGCCAGTGGTAGCGATTACTATTTGCTCTATTGCCCGCCAGGCCTGGCGTTTTTCTGCATCGAACCGGTCAGCCACCCGGTCAACGCCCATCACTTGCCCGGTCGCCCGGGGTTGCGATTGCTGGAGCAGGGGCAATCCACTGAACTGGCCTTCACGCTGCAGTACCGCCCCTTGTAGGAGCCCGGCTTACCGGCGAAGGCGTCCTGAAGTGCGCCTTCGCCGGCAAGCCGGCTCCTACAATATTTCAGAGGCCCGCCCGGAACAGCATGTAGGCTGAAACCACCAGGCAGATACTCGCAAACCCAACCTGCAACGCCCGCGCCGGCACGCGCGCGCAAAGCCTGCGGCCGACGATCATGCCGACGATGCTGGAAACGATGAAGGCCACGCCCAGGCCGTCGATGCGCACCCCGGCATGCAATGCGCCGATCACGCCGATGGCCGAAATCAGGCTGATGACCATCAGGGACGTGGCGATGATGCCGCGCATCTGCACGTCGGTCAGCTGCTTGAACGCCGGCACGATCAGAAAGCCGCCGCCCACGCCCAGCAATCCCGAGACCACACCGGTCACCGCACCCAGGGCCGCAAGGGTCGCGGTGCATTTGGCAGTCCAGGAGAAGCGCCCGGTCTGCTGGTCGAGCATGCAGTTCTTCTGGCCCCAGTTGGCATGGCCGTGGTCGCTCGGGCCTTCATCCTTGCGCTCGCGGCGCAACATCCGCGCGGCCACCATCACCATCAGCAGGCTGAACAGGATCATCAGGATTTTTTCCGGCAGCTGATGGGCGAAATAGATGCCCAGCGGCGAAAAAATCGCCCCCAGCAGGGCAATCAACAGCGCCGCGCGATAGCGCACCAGGCCATGGCGCAAGCCATCGATGGCACCGACCGCCGCCGCGCTGCCCACCGCAAACAACGCGACTGGCGCGGCCGCGGTCATGCTCCATCCCAGCCCCAGCACCAGCGCCGGCACCGCCAGAATGCCGCCCCCTGCCCCGGTCAAACCGAGCACCAGGCCCATGACCACCCCAAAAAAACTCGCCAGCAACATATAACGCTCGTAATCCATGACAGAGGCCGGGAACGCCCGGTATCGATAGAATGACAGGATAGAGTCCGTCCGGATTTTTCGTTAGCAGAATTGTCGCAGGGCTGGTCAGCGCAGGGAAAATGAAACTACCCTCATGACTTACCCTTGAAGAAACAATCCACATGCCTGCCCTGATTGAAGCCTTTTTCGACGATGCCTCGTCCACCTACAGCTACGTGATCTACGAAGATAACGGCGGGCAGTGTGCGATCGTCGACCCGGTGCTCGACTACACCCCGGCAGCCGGACGCACCGGCACCCAACAGGCCGACCGGATCATCGCTTTCGTGCGCGAGCACCGCCTGCAGGTGCAATGGCTGCTGGAAACCCACGCCCACGCCGATCACCTGTCCGCCGCGCCCTACCTGCGGCGGGAACTGGGCGGCAAGATCGCCATAGGCCAGTCGATCTGCAAGGTACAGGGCGTGTTCAAGACCCTGTTCAACCTTGAGCCGGAGTTTTGCATCGACGGCTCACAGTTCGATCACCTGTTCGCCCCGGACGAGTCATTTTGCATCGGCAACCTCAAGGCCACCGCCCTGCATGTGCCGGGCCATACCCCGGCGGACATGGCCTACCTGATCGGCAACGACCTTATCCTGGTCGGCGATACCCTGTTCATGCCGGACGTCGGCACCGCCCGCTGTGACTTTCCCGGCGGCGACGCCCACCAGATGTTCGCCTCGATCCACAAGCTGCTGGCCTTCCCCGCCAGCGTGCGCCTCTACGTCTGCCACGACTACCCGCCCGAGGGCCGTGAACCGCACTGCATGACCACCGTGGGCGAGCAACGCAAAAACAATATCCACGTGCGCGACGGCATCGACGAAGCCGCGTTCGTCGACATGCGCACCCGCCGCGATGCCGGGTTGGGCATGCCGACGCTGCTGCTGCCGGCGATCCAGGTGAATGTGCGGGCGGGGAATCTGCCGCCGGCGGAAGACAATGGCGTGACTTACCTGAAGATTCCCCTGAATAAATTCTGACCTGTGGGAGCGAGCTTGCTCGCGGAAAACCTGAGAACACCGCGGGGTGTCAGGCTCCCCACGTCATCGTTGACCTTCATCGCGAGCAATCGAGCGTCGACCGGCTGCTCCTACAGGAGCTTCAATTATTCAAGGTCAAGCCATTGGCCGGCAACGGCAGCGCCGTCTTGTACCGCACCTGCTTGAGCGCAAAGCTCGACCGGATGTTCGCCACCCCCGGCACCTTGGTCAGGAAGTCCATCATGAAGCGCTCCAGCGACTGAATGGTCGGCACCAGCACCCGGATCAGATAGTCCGGATCGCCAGCCATCAGATAACACTCCATCACTTCCGGGCGATCGGAGATGGCCTCTTCGAAATGCTGCAACGCCTCCTCCACCTGTTTTTCCAGGCTGACATGGATGAACACATTGACGTGCAGCCCTAGCAAGTCGGCATCCAGCAGGGTCACCTGCTCACGAATCAGCCCCAGTTCCTCCATCGCCTTGACCCGGTTGAAACACGGCGTCGGCGACAGGTTGACCGAGCGTGCCAGGTCGGCGTTGGTGATGCGTGCGTTCTCCTGAAGGCTGTTGAGAATGCCGATATCGGTACGGTCCAGTTTGCGCATGAGACAAAAACACCTGTTTTTTATGTTTATGCAGATTTTTTATCCGCAAATGATCTTGAGCGCAATGAAACAGAGAGAAATATTCTTCTTGGCCGGGCCTATGATTGTTGTAGGACAAGATTTCTTCCACAGAACGAAATCTGTCAGCTCACTACAAGAAATTCACAAGATCGAGCGTAGAAGCCATGACCCAAGCGTACGAACCGCTTCGCCTGCACGTTCCCGAACCCTCGGGCCGTCCCGGCTGTAAAACCGACTTCTCCTACCTGCACCTGACCGACGCCGGCACGGTGCGCAAACCCCCTGTTGACGTTGAACCGGCTGACACGGCTGACCTGGCCCGTGGCCTGATTCGCGTGCTCGACGACCAGGGCAACGCCTTGGGGCCGTGGGCCGACGGCGTGCCGGTGGAGATCCTGCGCAAGGGCATGCGCGCCATGCTCAAGACGCGGATCTACGACAACCGCATGGTGGTCGCCCAGCGTCAGAAGAAAATGTCGTTCTACATGCAGAGCCTCGGCGAAGAAGCCATCGGCAGCGCCCAGGCCCTGGCCCTGAACATCGACGACATGTGCTTCCCGACCTACCGCCAGCAAAGCATCCTCATGGCCCGCGAAGTGCCGCTGGTGGACCTGATCTGCCAACTGCTGTCCAACGAGCGCGATCCGCTCAAAGGCCGTCAGTTGCCGATCATGTACTCGGTGAAAGAGGCCGGTTTCTTTACCATTTCCGGCAACCTCGCCACCCAGTTCGTCCAGGCTGTGGGCTGGGGCATGGCCTCGGCGATCAAGGGCGACACCAAGATCGCCTCGGCCTGGATCGGCGACGGCGCCACCGCCGAGTCGGACTTCCATACCGCCCTGACCTTCGCCCACGTGTACCGCGCGCCGGTGATCCTCAACGTGGTCAACAACCAGTGGGCGATCTCCACCTTCCAGGCCATCGCCGGTGGTGAAGCCACCACGTTCGCTGGTCGTGGCGTCGGTTGCGGCATCGCCTCGCTGCGAGTCGATGGCAACGATTTCTACGCGGTCTACGCCGCTTCCGCCTGGGCCGCCGAACGTGCGCGCCGCAACCTCGGCCCGACCATGATCGAGTGGGTCACCTACCGCGCCGGCCCGCACTCCACCTCGGACGATCCTTCGAAATACCGTCCTGCCGACGACTGGAGCCACTTCCCGTTGGGCGACCCGATCGCGCGCCTCAAGCAGCACCTGATCAAGGTCGGCCAGTGGTCCGAAGAGGAACACGCCGCCGTCAGCGCCGAACTGGAAGCCGAAGTGATCGCCGCACAGAAAGAAGCCGAGAAATTCGGCACCCTCGCCGGCGGCCAGATTCCAAGCGCCGCGACCATGTTCGAGGACGTCTATAAAGAGATGCCGGAGCACTTGAAGCGCCAGCGTCAAGAGTTGGGGATCTGACATGAACGATCACAACAACAATATCGAGCTGGAAACCGCCATGACCACAACCACCATGACCATGATCCAGGCCCTGCGCTCGGCCATGGATGTGATGCTTGAACGTGACGACAACGTCGTGGTCTTCGGCCAGGACGTCGGCTACTTCGGCGGCGTGTTCCGCTGCACCGAAGGCCTGCAGACCAAATACGGCACCTCCCGCGTGTTCGACGCGCCGATCTCCGAAAGCGGCATCGTCGGCGTGGCCGTGGGCATGGGTGCCTATGGCCTGCGTCCGGTGGCCGAGATCCAGTTCGCCGACTATGTGTACCCGGCGTCCGACCAGATCATTTCCGAAGCCGCGCGCCTGCGTTATCGCTCGGCCGGCGAATTCACCGCACCGATGACCCTGCGCATGCCCTGCGGCGGTGGCATCTACGGTGGCCAGACCCACAGCCAGAGCATCGAGGCGATGTTCACCCAGGTTTGCGGCCTGCGCACCGTCATGCCGTCCAACCCCTACGACGCCAAGGGCTTGCTGATCGCCTCCATCGAAAACGATGACCCGGTGATTTTCCTCGAGCCCAAGCGCCTGTACAACGGCCCGTTCGACGGCCACCACGACCGCCCGGTGACCCCGTGGTCGAAACACCCCGCCGCGCAAGTGCCGGACGGCTACTACACCGTGCCGCTGGACGTCGCCGCCATCACCCGTCCGGGCAAGGACGTGACCATCCTGACCTACGGCACCACCGTGTATGTCTCGCAAGTCGCCGCTGAAGAAACCGGCATCGACGCCGAAGTGATCGACCTGCGCAGCCTGTGGCCGCTGGACCTGGAGACCATCGTCAAGTCGGTGAAGAAAACCGGCCGCTGCGTCGTGGTTCACGAAGCCACCCGTACCTGCGGTTTCGGCGCCGAACTGGTGTCGCTGGTGCAGGAGCACTGCTTCCACCACCTGGAAGCGCCAATCGAACGCGTCACCGGCTGGGACACCCCCTACCCGCACGCGCAAGAGTGGGCGTATTTCCCTGGCCCGTCCCGAGTGGGCGCGGCTTTGAAACGGGTCATGGAGGTCTGAATGGGCACGCACGTCATTAAAATGCCGGACATTGGCGAAGGCATTGCAGAAGTTGAATTGTCGGTATGGCACGTCAAGGTCGGCGACATGGTCGTCGAGGATCAGGTGCTGGCCGATGTCATGACCGACAAGGCGATGGTGGATATTCCTTCGCCGGTGCATGGCAAGGTCATCGCCCTGGGCGGCCAGCCCGGTGAAGTGATGGCGGTCGGCAGTGTGCTGATCAGCATTGAAGTCGAAGGCGCGGGCAACGTTAAGGAATCGGCGCAACCGGCTCCGGTTAAAGAAGCGCCAGTTGCTGCGCCGAAAGTCGAAACCGTGGTGGAAACCAAACCGGTCGCTGCCCCAGCGCCGAAAGCTGCCGTCTGCCAGGGCCCGATGGTGGCCCGCGAAGCCGATGAGCGTCCGCTGGCCTCTCCCGCCGTGCGCAAGCATGCGCTGGACCTCGGTATCCAGTTGCGTCTGGTCCGTGGCACTGGCCCTGCCGGTCGGGTGCTGCACGAAGACCTCGATACCTATCTGGCCCAGGGTCAGTCCAATGCGTCGACCGTCAGCAGCGCTTACAGCCAGCGCACTGACGAAGAACAGATCCCGGTGATCGGCATGCGCCGCAAGATCGCCCAGCGCATGCAGGACGCCACCCAGCGTGCCGCACACTTCAGTTATGTCGAGGAAATCGACGTGACTGCCGTGGAAGAACTGCGCGCGCACCTCAACGAAAAACACGGTGCCAGCCGCGGCAAGCTGACCTTGCTGCCGTTCCTGGTCCGCGCCCTGGTCGTCGCCCTGCGGGATTTCCCGCAGATCAACGCCCGCTACGACGACGAAGCCCAGGTCATCACCCGCCTCGGCGCGGTGCATGTCGGCATTGCCACCCAGGCGGATATCGGCTTGATGGTGCCGGTGGTGCGTCACGCCGAAGCCCGCAGCCTGTGGGACAGCGCCCAGGAAATCTCCCGTCTGGCCACGGCTGCCCGTAACGGCAAGGCCAGCCGCGATGAACTGTCCGGCTCGTCCATCACCCTGACCAGCCTCGGCGCGTTGGGCGGCATCGTCAGCACCCCGGTGCTGAACCTGCCGGAAGTGGCGATCGTCGGCGTGAACAAGATCGTCGAACGGCCGATGGTGATCAAAGGCCAGATCGTGATCCGCAAGATGATGAACCTCTCCAGCTCCTTCGATCACCGGGTGGTCGACGGCATGGACGCGGCGCAATTCATCCAGGCCGTGCGTGGCCTGCTCGAACAACCCGCCACCTTGTTTGTGGACTGATTTTTGTTGGAGAGCATCATGCAAACTCTGAACACCACGCTGCTGATCATCGGCGGCGGCCCTGGCGGTTATGTGACGGCGATCCGTGCTGGCCAGTTGGGCATTCCGACCATCCTGGTGGAAGGCCAATCCCTGGGCGGCACCTGCCTGAACATCGGCTGCATTCCGTCCAAGGCGCTGATTCACGTCGCTGAACAGTTCCACCAGACGCAGAACCATAGCCAGCATTCGGCCCTGGGCATCAGCGTTGCGGCGCCGACCCTCGACATCACCAAGAGCGTCGAGTGGAAGGACGGCATCGTCGACCGCCTGACCACCGGCGTCGCAGCCCTGCTGAAAAAGAACAAGGTCCAGGTCATTCAAGGCTGGGCCAAGGTTGTCGACGGCAAAACCGTCGACATCGGCGACACGCGCATTCAGTGCGAGCACCTGGTGCTCGCCACCGGGTCGAAAAGCGTGAACCTGCCGATGCTGCCGATTGGCGGGCCGATCATCTCCTCCACCGAAGCCTTGGCTCCGACGTCGGTGCCCAAACGCCTGGTCGTGGTGGGTGGCGGCTACATCGGCCTGGAGCTGGGCATTGCTTATCGCAAGCTCGGCGCCGACGTCAGCGTGGTCGAAGCCCAGGAGCGCATCCTGCCGGCCTACGACGCCGAACTGACCCAACCCGTGCACGACGAACTGAAAAAGCTCGGCGTGAAGCTTTACTTGAAGCACAGCGTGCAAGGATTTGATTCACAAGCAAATACCCTGCAAGTGCTGGAGCCGAATGGCGACACCCTGAACCTGGAAACCGATCAGGTGCTGGTGGCCGTCGGTCGCAAACCCAACACCCAGGGCTGGAACCTCGAAGCGCTGAACCTGGACATGAACGGCGCGTCGATCAAGATCGACAGCCGCTGCCAGACCAGCATGCGCAACGTGTATGCCATCGGCGACCTCAGTGGCGAACCGATGCTCGCCCACCGGGCCATGGCCCAGGGCGAGATGGTGGCTGAGCTGATCAGCGGCAAGCACCGCGAATTCAACCCCACCGCCATCGCCGCCGTGTGCTTTACCGACCCGGAACTGGTGGTGGTCGGCCAGACCCCGGACGACGCCAAGGCCGCTGGCCTGGACTGCATCGTCTCGAACTTCCCGTTCGCCGCCAATGGCCGGGCGATGACACTGGAGTCCAAAAGCGGCTTCGTGCGCGTGGTCGCTCGTCGGGATAATCATGTGATTGTCGGCTGGCAGGCAGTGGGTGTCGGCGTCTCCGAATTGTCCACGGCGTTCGCGCAAAGCCTGGAAATGGGCGCGCGGCTGGAAGACATTGGTGGCACCATCCATGCGCATCCGACCTTGGGCGAAGCTGTTCAGGAAGCGGCGTTGCGTGCCTTGGGGCATGCGCTGCACCTGTGATTCGGAAAAATTGATGGCGGCAGGGATGGCCCCATCGCCAGCAGGCTGGCTCCCACATTTGCAATGCGTTCCCCTGTGGGAGCCAGCCTGCTGGCGATTTCTTGAGGCCAACCCGATTTATCTGCCTGTCATCCGATAGTCCGGGCTGCGAAATGGGCCCGGAATGAAGTATTGTTGTCCCCATCCAGAAAACGTCAGAAACATTGAACCGTTTCGGCGGTTGTTAAGTGATAGAGGGTGTCATGGGTAACGAAAGCATCAATTGGGACAAGCTGGGTTTTGACTACATCAAGACCGACAAGCGCTATCTGTCGAACTGGCGTAATGGCGAGTGGGACAAGGGCACCCTGACAGAAGACAATGTGCTGCACATCAGCGAAGGCTCCACGGCCCTTCACTATGGCCAGCAATGCTTCGAAGGCCTGAAGGCCTATCGTTGCAAGGACGGTTCGATCAACCTGTTCCGCCCAGACCAGAACGCCGCACGCATGCAACGCAGCTGCGCGCGCCTGCTGATGCCGCAAGTGTCCACCGAGCAGTTCATCGAAGCGTGCAAGGAAGTGGTCCGCGCCAACGAGCGTTTCATCCCGCCTTACGGCACCGGCGGCGCGCTGTACCTGCGTCCGTTCGTGATCGGCGTGGGTGACAACATCGGCGTGCGTACCGCCCCCGAGTTCATCTTCTCGATCTTCTGCATCCCGGTCGGCGCCTACTTCAAGGGCGGCCTCACCCCGCACAACTTCCTGATCTCCAGCTACGACCGCGCCGCGCCACAAGGCACCGGTGCGGCCAAGGTCGGTGGCAACTACGCCGCCAGCCTGATGCCAGGTTCCCAGGCCAAGAAAGCCCACTTCGCCGACGCCATCTACCTGGATCCGATGACCCACACCAAGATCGAGGAAGTCGGTTCGGCCAACTTCTTCGGGATCACCCACGACAACAAGTTCGTGACCCCGAACTCGCCGTCGGTGCTGCCGGGCATCACCCGCCTGTCGCTGATCGAGCTGGCCAAGTCGCGCCTGGGCCTGGAAGTGATCGAAGGTGACGTGTTCATCGACAAGCTGTCGGACTTCAAGGAAGCCGGCGCTTGCGGTACGGCTGCCGTGATCACGCCGATCGGCGGCATCAGCTACAACGACCACCTGCACGTATTCCACAGCGAAACCGAAGTCGGCCCGATCACCCAGAAGCTCTACAAAGAGCTGACCGGCGTGCAAACCGGCGACGTCGAAGCGCCAGCCGGCTGGATCGTCAAGGTCTGACCTGACGCCCCCCTGCCATAAAAAACGCCGCCCTCGAATTCGAAGGCGGCGTTTTTTTATGCCTCATCCATCATCCCGCGTCAGCACTTCCAGCAACTCGATCTCGAATATCAGGTTCGAATTGGGCGTGATCCTGCCCATCGTGCGCTCGCCGTAGGCCAGGTGCGCCGGGACCAGCAGTTTGCGCTTGCCACCGACCTGCATGCCCATCAGGCCCTGGTCCCAGCCCTTGATCACCCGCCCGGTGCCGATCACGCACTGGAACGGCTTGCCTCGACTGTAGGAAGAGTCGAATTCGCTACCGTCTTCCAGCCAGCCACGGTATTGGGTGGTGATCAGCGCGCCTTTGACGGCGGCCTTGCCGTCACCCGGCTCAAGATCAATGATTTGCAGTTCGTCGTTCATGTTCTTAACTCATCTACAGTGCCCTGGACTTGCGGGCGCGGACGCAGGTTTTCGCAGAATCCGCCGCGGATGGCAACCGGCGGAACCGCAAGAGCCCGTTCCGCTCAGAATAAGTATCGATTTCGCGCTCAGAAAGGATGCTCTGATGAACGATCTGCGCAGTTTCATTCCGCCGTACATTCTGCATCGTATCGTCGCGCACGGCTCTGAACGCCAGCGTTCCAGCGCCATGAGCACGCTGGCCCACGTGCGCACCCTGTGGCACCCGCCTGGCCCACCGGTGCGCACTGCTGCTGCCGCGATCCTGCCAGCCCCCGGCAAACCTGGCCAGGCACAGCGCAGCGTGCATGATGCCCAGGGCAAGATGCTCTTGCCCGGCATGCCGGTACGCCTTGAAGGCCAGGCAGCGAGCGGCGATCCGGCGGTCGATGAAGCTTACGACGCCTTGGGAGCCAGCTACGATTTCTTCTGGAAGGTGCTGGGCCGTGACTCCATCGACAACAAGGGTTTTGCTCTTATCGGCAGCGTGCATTATGGCCAGGACTACGAAAACGCCTTCTGGAACGGCTCGCAGATGGTCTTCGGCGACGGCGATGGCGAGATCTTCGAGCGTTTCACCCGCTCCCTGGACGTGGTCGCGCACGAACTGACCCACGGCGTGGTCGAGAGCGAAGCGGGCCTGGTGTATGCCGACCAGTCCGGGGCATTGAACGAATCGCTGTCGGACGTGTTTGGCGTCCTGACCAAGCAATATCTACTGCAGCAGACCGCCGAGCAGGCGGACTGGCTGATCGGCGCGGATTTGCTGACACCGCGCATCAAGGGCATCGGTTTGCGCTCGATGGCCCACCCGGGCACCGCCTACGACGACCCGCTGCTGGGCAAGGACCCGCAACCGGATCACATGCGCAAATTCGTCATCACCCAGGAGGACAATGGCGGCGTGCACATCAATTCAGGCATACCCAACCGGGCGTTTTACCTCGCCGCCAAGGGTTTGGGCGGCTTTGCCTGGGAAAAGGCCGGGCTGATCTGGTATGACGCCCTGTGCGACAAGCGCTTGGTCCGCGAGGCGTCGTTCAGCGCCTTTGCAGAACTGACCGTGGAGCACGCGCGGCGGCGCTTCACGGCCAGGGAAGCTCTGGCAGTGCAGCATGGCTGGTCGCAGGTGGGTGTCGATTCGACACAGGAGGAACCATGAAAACCCTGCCAACACTGGACGACCGGGCGGTTGTGCGCCTCTCTCGCCAGGGCGGCTTTGCCGCGATCCAGGCCACGACTCGGCCCCGGGAGATTGCATTCGCGCAATGCAGTATCGATCAACGCACTCGTATCTGTAGCTTGCTTGAAGGTTGCGTGCCGCTGGCCAGCCCGGTCGCAGGCGGGGGCGACCAGCGTTTCTACCAGATCGAACTGCGCTACCGCGAAGGCGATCAGGATGACCAAATGGTGATGAAGGTCCCGGAAGACCAGGCTCCTGCTGAGCTGGTACGGCTCTGGAACCTGGGCGAATTGTTGTAGCGGCGCGGCATTGCCCGCGCAAAACTTCCCTCCTGCGATAGCGTTGACCCAAGACCAGCCTTTATCCTTGTCGACCGCCGTACCGAGTTGATGGAGTTTTTCTCATGCCCCATGAAGGCAGTCTGTTGCAAGCCGCAGTCGTATTCCTGCTCGCGGCCGTACTCACCGTTCCCCTGGCCAAGCGCCTGCAACTGGGCGCGGTGCTGGGTTATCTGTTTGCCGGGGTGATCATCGGCCCCTCGGGCCTGGGCCTGATCGGCAATACGGAAAGCGTTGCGCACATCTCGGAACTTGGCGTGGTGTTGCTGCTGTTCATCATCGGTCTTGAGTTGTCGCCACGCCGCTTGTGGGTGATGCGCAAGGCGGTGTTCGGCGTCGGCTTGGCGCAGGTGCTGCTGACCGGAGCGCTGCTGGGCGCGTTGGCCCTGTATGTGTTTGGGCAACCCCTGAACACCTCGATCGTGCTGGGCCTCGGGCTGGCCCTGTCGTCCACCGCCTTCGGCCTGCAGAGCCTGGCCGAACGCAAGGAACTGACCAGCCCCCACGGGCGCCTGGCGTTCGCGATCCTGCTGTTCCAGGACATCGCCGCGATTCCATTGATTGCCATGGTACCGCTGCTGGCGGGCAGCGCTGAAAACGTCAGCGCGGCCGACGATGTGAACCAGGGCCTGCGCGTATTGATCAGCATCGCCATCGTGGTAGTCGGCGGACGCTACCTGCTGCGTCCGGTGTTCCGCGTGGTGGCCAAGAGCGGCTTGCCGGAAGTGTCCACCGCGACTGCGTTGCTGGTGGTGATGGGCACCGCCTGGCTGATGGACCTGGCCGGCATTTCCATGGCCCTCGGTGCCTTCCTTGCGGGCCTGCTGCTGGCGGACTCCGAGTATCGCCACGAACTGGAAGCGCAGATCGAACCTTTCAAGGGCCTGCTGCTGGGGCTTTTCTTCATGAGTGTCGGCATGGGCGCCAACCTCAGCCTGCTGCTGAGCGAGCCCATCGTGGTGCTGGGACTGACCCTGCTGCTGATCGCCGTCAAGCTGCCGTTGCTGTTCATCGTGGGCAAGCTGGCTGGCGGTTTGAACCGGATCAGCGCCATTCGCCTGGGCATCGTGCTGGCCGCCGGTGGCGAGTTTGCCTTCGTGGTGTTCAAGATCGGCCGTGACCATGGCTTGTTCGATCCGCGCCTGTACGACTTGCTGGTGCTGGCGATCACCCTGTCGATGGCGATGACCCCACTGTTGCTGCTGCTGTGCGCCCGCCTGGCCAGCCCCAAGGTACAACCGGTGGCAGTGCCGGAGCAATTTCGCGAAATCGATGCCGATGAACCCCGGGTGGTGATCGCCGGCATGGGCCGCATGGGGCAGATCGTTGCGCGTATCCTGCGGGCGCAGAACATCAAGTTCGTGGCCCTCGACACCTCGGTTGAAACCATCGAACTGTCGCGCAGCTTCGGCGGCGTGCCGGTGTACTACGGCGACCCGATGCGCCCTGAAATCCTCAACGCGGCCAAGGTCGGCGATGCCGAATTCTTCATCATCGCCACCGACGACCCGGACACCAACATCAAGACCGCTGAGCTCGTGCACAAGCTCTATCCGCACATCAAGATCATTGCCCGCGCGCGCAACCGCCAGCATGTGCATCGCCTGGTGGACCTGGGTGCCCACGCGGTGCGCGAAACCTTCTATTCCAGCCTGGAAATGAGCCGGCAGACCTTGATCGGCCTGGGGCTGACCCCCGAGCAGGCCGATGCACGAATCAAACGGTTCAAGCATCACGACGAGCAGGTGCTCGAAGCCCAGCATGCGATCTACGACGACGCGGTGAAGGTCAAGCAGACGGCGCAGGAAGCGCGGGCGGAATTGGCACGGCTGTTCGAGTCGGACCAGCTCGAAGAGCAAGCGAAGAACGGTTGAGGAATCTGGCCGCTTCGCGATAAACCACAATCACAGGGATCACACCATGGCTGGCGATACCGCCTCCCCCGCGCTCAAGGAAATCTTCAACGCCGAACGCCTGCGGCACATCGCCGCCGAGATGACGGCGGTGTATCCCGGCTTCGATGCCAAAGAATTCCTCAAACTGGCCAACGACGGCCTGGCCGAGTTGTCAGTGATGCAGCGCATGGCCCGCGTCAGCGAATGCCTGCACGCGGTACTGCCAGCCGGTTATGAAGCGTCGCTGGGGCTCTTGCGCGCCCTCGCCCCGCGCCTCAACAGCGGCTTTGTCAGCATGTGCCTGCCGCAGTACGTGGCGACCTATGGCGCGGACCGGTTCGAACTGTCGATGGAGGCGCTCAAGTACTTCACCGCGTTCGGCTCCTCGGAATTCGCCATCCGCCATTTCCTGCGCGCCGATCTGCAGCGCTCGCTGCAGCTGATGCATGACTGGTCGCTGGACGCCAACGAACATGTCCGGCGCCTCGCCAGCGAAGGTAGCCGGCCACGCCTGCCGTGGTCCTTTCGCCTGGAGCAGATCCAGGCCGACCCGCGCCTGGCCGCCGGCATCCTCGATAATCTAAAGGCCGACCCCAGCCTTTACGTGCGCAAATCGGTGGCCAACCACCTCAACGACATCACCAAGGACCATCCCGAGTGGGTGCTGGAGCTGATCGAGGGCTGGTCGCTGGACAACCCGCACACCGCGTGGATCGCCAGGCATGCCCTGCGCAGCCTGATCAAACAGGGCAACCTGCGTGCGCTGGCAATCATAGGTGCCGGCGGCAAGCCTGAAGTGCAGATCATCGACGTGCAGGTCAATCCGCCGGTAATTGGCCTCGGAGAAAAGATCACCCTGTCCTTTGCGGTCAAGTCCACGGTCCACACCAGCCAGCGTCTGGTGATCGACTACGCCATCGATTACGTCAAGGCCAACGGCAGCACCTCGGCCAAGGTCTTCAAGCTCAAGGCCCTGACGCTGCCGGGTAACGCCACACACGCCATCGCCCGTGGCCAGCACATCAAGGAACTCACCACCCGCCGGCATTACGCAGGCAAGCACGCAGTGCATGTGCTGGTGAATGGGGAGCGGCTGGCCAGTACGGCGTTTGAAATACTGGGCTGAGATGCGCTACTGAACCCTGCGCTGCTCTTTCGGACGCCCCCTCAAAGCTACACCCGGTCTACTGTGGGAGCTGGCCTGCCGGCGATGGCGCCCGAAAGATCAACGCAATGTTCAAGACCGCCATCGCCGGCAGGCCAGCTCCCACAATGGATCGAGTCCAGCCCGCAAGTGACAGGATCTTCACCCGCCGTGAGGGGGATTGGGCCCCAGCAACAATTCCTGCTCCCGCTCGCACAACTCCACCACGTAATCCCACATCACCCGCAGCCGCACCGATTTGTGCAGCTCGCGGCGTGTGCTGATCCAGTAGCTGCGCAGGATGCTCTCCTGGGGGAACAACGGCACCAGCGCGGAATCGGCGCTGGCCATGTAGCACGGCAGCACGGCGATGCCCAAGCCCGCGCGCGCAGCCTGTTGCTGGGCGATGACGCTGGTGCTGTGGAAGACCACCCGGGGGTTGCGGCAGAAGCTGTTGAGGAACATCAGCTCCTGGCTGAACAGCAAGTCGTCGACGTAGCCGATCCAGGCATGCCGCCCCAGGTCTTCGCGATTGCGCAGCGGCGGCGAACGATCGAGGTATTCCTGGCTGGCGTAGAGCGCCAGGCGATAGTCGGCCAGTTTGCGCGTGACCAGCATGTCGGCGGCCGGGCGCTCCAGGTGGATGCTGATTTCCGCCTCGCGGTTGAGGATGCTGACGAAACGCGGCACTGCCACCAGCTCCACTTCCAGCCCCGGGTAACGCTCGAACAGGCCGTTCATGCGGCTGGCGAGGAACATGATGCCCAGCCCTTCCGTCACCCCCACGCGGATCTTGCCCAGCGGCGCCGTGGACTGGGTAATTTCTTCCTGCGCCAGCAGCGCGACGTTCTCCATGGCCTCGGCGTGCTTGAGCAAGGCTTCGCCGGCCGGGGTCAGCTCGTAACCCTGGGCATGCTGCACGAACAGTGCCGTGCCAAGGCTCTTTTCAATGGCCTCGATGTGCCGCGCCACGGTGGCATGGGTGGTGTTCAAGCGGCGCGCGGCGGTGAGCAAACGCCCGCTACGCTGGAGCTCGAGAAAGAAGCGCAGGTCATTCCAGTCGAACATCGTCCATCCTTAGGTCAGCGTTGTTTAAAAACGCACAGCAGCTGGGTAAAAACTAACATTCTTTAAACGAAAGCTAACAACTAGGATGAACTCCAACAAGAACAACAAGCGAGGTCAGGGATGCACGCTTCCCTTGATGAATACGACTACATCGTGGTCGGGGCCGGTCCCGCCGGTTGTCTGCTGGCCAATCGCCTGTCGGCCAACCCGCAACACCGCGTCTTGCTGCTCGAAGCCGGCGGTCGCGACAACTATGCGTGGATCCACATCCCGGTGGGCTACCTGTTCTGCATCGGCAACCCACGCACCGACTGGTGCTTCAAGACCGAGGCGCAACCCGGCCTGCAGGGCCGCACCCTGAGTTACCCACGCGGCAAGGTCCTCGGTGGCTGCTCGTCGATCAACGGCATGATCTACATGCGCGGCCAGGCCGGCGACTACGATGGCTGGGCGGCCGAGGGCAACCCCGGCTGGCGCTGGCAAGACGTGCTGCCGTTGTTCAAGAAAAGCGAAAACCATTTTGCCGGCGAATCAGATTTTCACGGCGCCAGCGGCGACTGGCGGGTGGAACGCCAGCGCCTGTCCTGGCCGATCCTCGATGCCTTCCAGAGCGCCGCCGAGCAGAGCGGCATTGCCCGAATCGACGACTTCAACCAGGGCGACAACGAAGGCTGTGGCTACTTCCAGGTCAACCAGAAAGCCGGCATCCGCTGGAATGCCGCCAAGGCGTTCCTCAAGCCGATTCGCCAGCGCCCCAACCTGACGGTGCTGACCGGCGTCGAGGTCGACCGCGTGCTGCTGGAAAACGCTCGCGCCTCGGCGGTCAGCGCCCGTTGGCAAGGTCAGGCGAAAACCTTCAAGGCGCGCAAGGAAATCATCCTGTGCGCAGGTTCCGTCGGCTCACCGAGCATCCTGCAACGTTCCGGCATCGGTCCGCGCCCGCTGTTGCAGCGCCTGGGCATCGGCGTCGCGCATGAACTGCCCGGCGTTGGCGGCAACCTGCAGGATCACCTGCAACTGCGCCTGATCTACAAACTGGAAAACGCCCGCACCCTGAACCAGATCGCGGGAAGCCTGTGGGGCAAGATGGGCATGGGCCTGCGCTACCTGTATGACCGCAGCGGCCCGTTGTCCATGGCGCCGAGCCAACTGGGGGCATTCGCCCGCTCGGGGCCGGAGCAGACTTCGGCCAACCTGGAGTACCACGTGCAACCGCTGTCGCTGGAGCGTTTCGGTGAACCGCTGCATGCCTTCCCGGCGTTTACCGCCTCGGTCTGCGACCTGCGCCCGCAAAGCCGGGGCCGGGTGGAGATCCAGTCAGCCAACCCGCAGCAGGCGCCCCTGATCCAGCCCAACTACCTCAGCCATCCCGAGGACTTGCGCGTTGCCGCCGATGCCATTCGCCTGACCCGGCGCATCGTTGCCGCACCAGCCTTGAAGGCGTTCAAGCCGGTCGAGTACCTGCCCGGCGACAGCCTGCAAACCGAAGAACAGCTGCATGAAGCCGCCGCGCGGATCGGCACCACCATCTTCCATCCCGTCGGCACCTGCCGCATGGGCAATGACGCGGACGCGGTGGTCGATGCCGAACTGCGCGTGCACGGCATCCCCGGCCTGCGCATCGCCGACGCCTCGATCATGCCGCGCATCACCTCGGGCAACACCTGTTCGCCTACGCTGATGATCGCGGAGAAAGCCGCACAACTGATCCTTAACCCCGCCACAAGGAGCATCACCGAGACAGAGGAACTGGTCACAAACGCCTGAACGCACTCACACGGACATGTAGGAGCCGGCTTGCTGGCGATTACGGTGGATCAGTCAACGTCAATGTCGCCTGATTCGCCGCCATCGCCGGCAGGCGGGCTCCCACAGGGAACGCGTACACCCGCATCGACAGTAGCGGCACCCGCCCACAAGGCCGGCGCCGACAGTGGAACAACAAAAACAATCACTGTGAGGGATACCGATATGTCAGAACACGTTCAACCCCTGGAAGCCGTGCGCAGCGCGGGCACCAGCCAGGAAACCCAGAAAGTCATCTTCGCCTCGTCGCTCGGGACGGTCTTCGAGTGGTATGACTTCTTCCTCTACGGCGCCCTCGCGGCGGTGATCAGCAAGCAGTTCTTCGCCGGGGTCAACGACACCACGGCGTTCATCTTCGCCCTGATGGCGTTTGCCGCCGGTTTCATCGTCAGGCCGTTCGGTGCCCTGGTGTTCGGCCGGTTGGGGGACATGATCGGGCGCAAGTACACCTTCCTCGCCACCATCGTGCTCATGGGCCTGGCCACCTTCTGCGTCGGCTTGCTGCCCACCTACGCGAGCATCGGCATCGCCGCGCCGATCATCCTCGTGGTGCTGCGCATGCTCCAGGGCCTGGCACTGGGGGGTGAGTACGGCGGCGCCGCGACCTACGTGGCAGAACACGCGCCAATGGGCAAACGCGGATTCCACACCAGCTGGATCCAGTCCACCGCCACCCTGGGCCTGTTGCTGTCGCTGCTGGTGGTGCTCGGCTGCCGGTACTTCACGGGCGATCAGTTCGAAGTCTGGGGCTGGCGCATTCCGTTCCTGTTCTCGATCATCCTGCTGGGCATCTCGACCTGGATTCGCCTGAGCCTGCACGAGTCGCCTGCGTTCGTGAAAATGAAAGAGGAAGGCAAGCTCTGCAAGTCGCCGATCCGCGATTCCTTCGGTAAGTGGGAAAACCTCAAGGTGGTCCTGATCGCCCTGTTCAGCATCAACGCCGGGCAAGCGGTGACCTTCTACGCGGCGCAGTTCTATGTGCTGTTCTTCCTCACCCAATTCCTGAAAATGGACCCCGCCGTGGCCAACGGGCTGCTGATCGTCAGTGTGACCATCGGCGCGCCCTTCTTCATTTTCTTCGGCTGGCTGTCGGACAAGGTCGGGCGCAAACCGGTGCTGATGCTCGGCCTGCTGCTCGCCACGGCGTTGTACTTCCCGATCTTCAAGACCCTGGCCCACTACGCCAACCCGGCTATCGACCAGGCCAGCCGCCAGGCCCCGATCACCGTGCTGGCAGACCCGGCCACCTGCACCTTCCAGTTCGACCCGGTGGGCAAGGCGAAATTTGACAGCCCCTGCGACAAGGTCAAGACCTTCCTGGTCAAGCAGGGCCTGCCGTATCAAAGCGAAGCGGCCCCGGCCGGCAGTGGCGTGCAGGTCAGTGTCGGTGACGTGAAGATCGACGGTTTCGACGAAGCGGCCCTGCGTGGCGCGGTGACCCTGGCCGGTTACCCGCAACAGGCCGACATGCAGCAGATCAACAAGCCGATGATCGTGGCGCTGATCGTCGCCCTGATCATCATCTCCGCCATGTGCTACGGCCCGCTGGCGGCGCTGATGGTCGAACTGTTCCCGACCCGCATCCGCTACACCTCGATGTCCCTTCCCTACCACATCGGCAACGGCTGGTTCGGCGGGTTCCTGCCGACGGTGTCGTTTGCCCTGGTGGTCTATACCGGCGATATCTTCTACGGGCTGTGGTATCCGGTGGTGATCACCGGGGTGAGCCTGGTGGTGGGGCTGCTGTGCCTGCGTGAGACGCGTAACGTCGACCTTGATAAAAACTGACGTAAACCCTCAATGAGCCTTCGCCTGCAGGAACCAACTGCCGGCGAAGGCGGACCTATAGCCGCTACGGCCGCACCCCATCCACTGTAGGAGCTGGCTTGCCAGCGAAGACGCCCTCACATCCGCACAATCTCCCACGGCTACACCCGATCCCACTGTAGGAGCTGGCTTGCCAGCGATGGGGCCCGAAAGACCAGCGAAAGGTTCAAGACCGCCTTCCCCGGCTTGCCCGCGAACTCACTCATCAATATCAATCAACTCAAACGTCACCTGATCCGGATAGAACGCCACATACTCCTGGATCTGCCTGACCGACACCTTGGGGTTCTCATAGCTCCACACCGCATTGGCGCCCTCATGTCCCGGCACCTGCAAACTGAAATAACTGGCATCGCCCTTGTACGGGCAATAGCTGGTGTGGTCGGTACGGGCGTAATACTTTTCGTCGATGTCCTCACGCGGCACGTAGTACACCGGAGGGTAATTGGCTTCCAGCAGCACCAGCGCACGAGCGGACGCTGCCACTTGAAAGCCGTGGAATTTCACCAACAGGCAGCCGGGCTGCTCGGCGATGGTGATGACAGGGCTGGGACCGGAGCTTTTCATGGAATGCGCACCTCTCACGGTGATGGACCTGTAACAGCAGGGCTGCACAACGCCCCGGAAATCTCGGTTTATCAGGTATAACCCAAGTTGCGGACCTGCGACGACTGCGCAGCCGAACGGATTCATCCGGTTGGGTAACCACGTGCAACGCTTTTGCTGTACATCCATACAGATAAAGATTGCTCTCGCGCCCGACTCCCGCCATCCTGTGCTCCTCCCGGACACTGATCGACGATGGTGGTTATGCGGCTGTACCTCTGTGAAAAACCTTCCCAGGCCAAAGACATTGCGGCCGTGCTCGGCGCGCGGCGGCGCGGTGACGGCTGCTGGCTGGGAACGGACGTCACGGTAACCTGGTGCATCGGCCACCTGCTGGAAACTGCGCCCCCGGATGCCTATGACGCGCGCTACAAGCGCTGGGTGCTGGCCGACCTGCCGATCATTCCCGACAAATGGAAAATGACCGTCAAGCCGCGCACCGCCAGCCAGTACAAGGCGGTCAAGCGCCTGCTCGGCGAAGCGTCCGAGCTGGTGATTGCCACGGACGCCGACCGTGAGGGCGAAATGATCGCCCGGGAACTGGTCGAACATTGCCGCTATCGCGGGCCCATCCAGCGTTTGTGGCTGTCGGCGCTGGACGATGCCTCGATCCGCAAGGCCCTCGCCGCACTCAGGCCCGGTGCGCAGACCTTCAGCCTTTATCATTCGGCACTGGGACGCTCCCGGGCCGACTGGCTGATCGGCATGAACATGAGCCGGCTGTTCACCTTGCTGGGACGCCAATCCGGTTATCAGGGCGTGTTGCCGGTCGGCCGGGTGCAGACGCCTACCTTGCGCCTGGTAGTGGATCGCGACCGCAGCATTGCCGACTTCGTGCCCGTGCCCTACTGGGCTGTCGAGGTGCAGTTGCTGCACGACGGCAGCACCTTCACCGCCCAATGGCGGGCCGCCTCCGACGTGTGCGACGACCAGGACCGCTGCCTCAACCAGGCCCTGGCGCAACGGGCGGCAGAGGCCATGCGCACCGCCGCCAGCGCCAGGGTGGTCAAGCTGCGCACCGAGCGGATGCGCGAAGTGGCGCCGCTGCCCTTCGATCTCGGCACCTTGCAGGAAGTCTGCTCGAAAAAGCTCGGCCTCGGAGCCCAGGAAACCCTCGACATCGCCCAGGCGCTCTACGAAACCCACAAGGTCATCACCTACCCGCGCAGCGACTGCGGCTACCTGCCCCTCAGCCAGCACAGCGAAGCACCGGGCATCCTCGCAGCGCTGCGCCAGGCCGATCCGGCACTGAACGCCTTGCACGACTACCTGGAACCCCAGCGCCGTTCACGGGCCTGGAACGATGCCAAGGTCAGCGCGCACCACGGCATCATCCCCACCGCCGCGGCGAAAAACCTCGATCGCCTGGTGGGCAAGCAGCGCGCGGTCTACACCTTGATCCGCGCCCGTTACCTGGCGCAGTTCCTGCCCAACCACGAGTTCGACCGCACCCAGGCCGACTTCGACTGCGCCGGCGAGGCCTTGCGGGCGGTGGGCAAGCAAATCGTCGAACCGGGCTGGAAACGCGCCCTGCCCGAAGCCCTCGCACCGGCCAAGGGCCGCGAGGCCCCCGCCCCGCAAACCCTGCCCAGCCTGCGGGAAGGGCTCGATTGCGCGGTGGCCGACGTGCTACTCAAGGACCTCTGGACGCAACCGCCCAAGCCGTTCACCGAGGGCGACCTGATCAAGGCCATGAAAAACGTCGCCAAACTGGTGGAAGATCCCTTGCTCAAGCAAAAGCTCAAGGACACCACCGGCATCGGCACCGAAGCGACCCGCGCCTCGATCATCCAGGGCCTGCTCGACCGTGGCTACCTGATCAAGAACGGCAAGGCGCTGGCGGCGACCCCGGCCGCGTTCAGCCTGATCGACGCGGTCCCGCGCGCCATCGCCGACCCCGGCACCACGGCCATCTGGGAGCAAGCCCTGGACATGGTGCAGAGCGGAGAAATGAGCCTGGACGAGTTCGTCACCAAGCAGGCGGCCTGGATGAGCAAACAAGTCAGCCGCTGCGCCGGCCTGAGCCTGACCATCAGCGGTCCTGCCAGCCCTGCGGGGCGCGGTGCGACGCCGTGGAAAAACAAGCGCAAGCCGGCCAAGCGCAAACCGGCGGGCACCCCCAAACGCAAGGCAAAAGCGCCCTTGTAGGAGCTGGCTTGCCAGCGAAAGCGGAGCTACAAACGACACAAATGTCGCCTGACAAACCGCCATCGTCGGAACGCCGCCCGCAGCAAGCCGGCTCCTACACCGACTGTATCCACTCAAGGAAACAGCGGATCGGCGGCTCCTGGCCCCGGCGTTGCACATGCGCCAGGTACCAACCTCCGGCCTGCATCACCTGCGTCTGCACCGGTATGACCAGGCTGCCCGTACGCAGATCGGCCTCCACCAGGAATTCGGGAACCACCACCACGCCCTGTCCGCTGATGGCCGCTTCAATCGCCAGCAAACTGCTGTCGAATCGTGGCGCGTTCTTTTGCACAAGGTCGGGAAGACCGATGCTCTGCGCCCACATCAACGAATCTTCATTGGTGCCCGATATCGCCAGAAACGGAACCTGGCGCAGGTCCTCTGGTGTGGTTATCACCTTGGCAACGTCCTTTGAGCAAACTGCCACCAGCCGCTCCTGCTTCAACAACGTGTACGCAAGGTTCGGTCGATCAGGCGTGCGCGTGTAGATGATCCCTACATCGGCGCGAGCTGGATTGAACTCCCAATCCAGCAGGCTGGCATCCAGGCTGACCGCAATCCCGGGCGAGGCTTCCTTGAATGCCTGGAGCCTCGGGATGAGCCAGCGCACGGCCACGGTGACATAGACCTGCACGGTCAAGGCCGTCTGTGTCTGCTTCTCACGGATGAGGTCGGTGGTGAGCGCGATGCGATCCAGCGCATCCTGGATCACCGGAAAGTACAGTTCGCCCTTTTCATTAAGCTCTACCCGGCCGGGCAATCGGCAAAAGAGCGCCGTCCCAAGGTAACGCTCAAGCGAAGCGATCTGGTGACTGATCGCCGACTGGGTCAGGCTCAGTTCCTCCGCAGCGCCTTTGAAGCTGCGCAATCGCGCAGCGGATTCGAAGACTTTCAGCGTCGACAGGGGGGGTAGCGATCTTTGAATCATGCTTGCTCGCGACGTTATAAAAATTCAAGCGGGGGTTAAATATACTCGTTTGCCCAGCCATCAACGCAATCACATACTCGGCCCATAAAAATAAACCAGGGGCACAGAAATGAAACGTAGTTTGCTTGCATCCTCAGCTTTTGCACTGGCTTTCGGAACATGTTTCCTGTCGTCACCCACGGTCTTGGCCACCGAGCAATGCGTGCGCGTACTGGGGTATGAATCGGACGGCGAGAAACAGACGATGGACCCCGCCGCGTTGATCGGCACCGACAGCGTCTATCACATCCGCGCCGTCTATGAGCCCCTGGTCGACCGTAGCAACACCATGATGCCCATACCGGTCCTGGCGCAATCCTGGGAATCGAACGCCGATGCAACCGAATGGACGTTCCATTTGCGCGAAGGCGTGAAGTTCCACGACGGCTCCGATTTCGATGCCGCGGATGTGGCCTATTCCTATCGTCGCCTGCTGGACCCAGCCATCTCGCCCGGCGGTTTTTCCACCCTCTCCTTCCTCGACCCCGCCGGTATCACCGCGGTCGACAAGAACACCGTGCGCTTCAAGGTCAAGTCCCCGGTGGTCGAACTGCCGATGCTGATCGCGACCAAGTATGCATTGATGGTTCCCGAGGGCGCCAAGGGCACGGACCTGCGCACCCAGGGCAACGGAACCGGACCATTCGTTCAGCAGACCTTTACCACCAACGGTCCGGTGCGGGTCATGCAGCGCAACCCGCATTACTGGCGCGCCGGCTTGCCCAAGGCGGACTGCCTGGAGATCACCACCAGTCTCGAAGCCACCTCACGGCTGTCGGCGCTCTTGTCAGGCTCCATCGATCTGTCGCTGGTGGTCGATCCGGCGAGCCTGATCACGCTCAAAGGCAACCCGGCGGTCGATCTCGTATCGACGCCTGGGGCAACCTCGCTGTACATCGCGGTCTGGACCGACACGGCGCCCTTCGACAACGTGAAGGTGCGTGAGGCGATGAAGCTGGTCATGGATCGTCAAACCATCCTCAATACCGTGCTGCTGAGCTATGGCGAGGTCGGTGTCGATACACCGATACCACCGAGTTCGCCGCTGGGTCTCAATACACCAGCGCCCGCAGAAGACATCAAACGGGCCAAGGCCTTGCTGGCCGAGGCGGGTCATCCTGACGGCATCGCCTTCGATCTCTATACGTCCGACTCCTACCCCGGCATGTTGTTGCTGGCGCAGGTCTATGCCCAGATGGCCGCGTCGGCCGGCATAAAAGTCAACGTCATTACCTCGCCGGCCGAGGGTTACTGGGACACCATCTGGCTGAAAAAGCCGGCGGTCATTTCCTACACCAGTGCGCGTCCACCGGCAGAAGCCTTGACGCTGTCGCTCAACAGCGCATCGGAATGGAACGAGACTCACTGGAAACGCGCGGATTTCGACGCGCTGGTGGCCAAGGCCGGGCAAACCCCGGATGAACAAGCGCGCAACCAGCTCTATCGCGACGCCCAACGCATGGTTGCACAGGAAGGCGGCATGATCCTTCCGGTGTTTTCATCGGTCGTGGCGGGCCTGCGCAAAGGCTGCAGCGGCTACTCACCGAACGTCGACGTCAACCGCATCGATTACGCGCAGCTGGACTGCGCAAAGTAGCCCCTCGCCCCAATCGTCCCCTTTGAATTCAATCCAATCCCGGAGCCCGCTGGCTCCGGGGAGGAGCCTGTGCGAATGACACACTCTAATCTGTCCCGATTTCTCCAATGCTTTGCCGACGTGCTGGATCGCGAGGGTCAGCCCGTCGCAAAATCCCACGCCAAACGCCTGCGCTATTTGCAATCGCGCCTGTCGGCCCTTCAGGACGTGCCTGCCGCACGGGTGCCTGTGCAAACATCCTGTGAGGCCGAACTACGGACTTATGCCTCGGGCTGCCCATTGGCCGACGCGCTGTCCAGGCTCATGCCCGCGCTCCACCTGACTCGCAGCGAGACCTACCTGGCCGCCCCGCCCAGCGCGGACTTTGGCAACAACTACGGCTACGGCGTTATCTGCGGGCCCGAGAGCGGACCACCGGCGCTGATCAAGGACAGCGAAATCTCCTTCGGCCTGATGTTCCTCGGCCCTGCAACCCACTATCCGCTGCATAGCCACCCGGCCGACGAAATCTATTATGCCGTCACCGGACCGTCGTTCTGGCGAACCGGTGACGACGCGTGGTCATCACGGCAGGCCGGTGAGATCATTCATCATCCTTCGTGGATTCCCCATGCCACGCTCGCAGCAGACCGGCCTTTGGTGCTCCTGTACGTCTGGCAAGGCGATCTGGACACCGATGCGGCCTTTCTCCCGGACTGGATGGCGTCGGACTCAACCTTGACCACTCAGGGGGCTGGATCGAAATGACCATTGTGCGGCTTGTCATCAGTAGGATCATGCTGTCGGCGCTCACGCTGCTGCTGGTCTCTGTGCTGATTTTCGTGATTCTCGAAGCCCTGCCGGGCGATGTGGCGACCCGTATCCTCGGCCGCGACGCCACCGCCAAGGCGCTGGAAGTGCTGCGTGCGCAACTGCACCTGGGTGATCCCCCGTTCAGTCGTTACCTGCACTGGCTAGGGGATTTGCTCAAGGGCAACCTGGGGGTTTCGATTGCAACCGGGCGACCGATCGCCGACGTGCTGGGCCCACGCATCATCAACACGCTGTTGCTGTCGCTGCTGGCCTTCGCTCTGTACCTGGTACTGGCCATCGTGCCGGCGGTGATTCAAGCCACACGGCGTGGCAGCAAGGTCGACCACATCATATCGGTGGTAACACTGGTACTGCTGTCGCTACCCGACTTTCTGCTGGCGACGATCTTGCTGTTCATCTTCGCCGTGGCCATGCCCATCCTGCCCGCACTGGCCACGGTTTCCGATGCCAGCACCTGGCTGGACAACCTGCGCGCCATGATCCTGCCGGCCGTGACCCTCGCCATCATCATGGCGGTGTATGCCATCCGGGTGTTGCGCGACAGCCTGATCGAAGTCCTGCGCTCCGACTACGTGCGCCTGGCCGAACTGAAAGGCCTGCGCCCCCATGCGGTGCTTTGGCGCCACGCGATGCCCAATGCGATCGTTCCGGCGCTCAACATCACTGCGCTCAACCTCGGCTTCCTGATTGGCGGCGTGGTCATTGTCGAGCGGGTTTTCTCCTACCCGGGCTTCGGCACCCTGCTGATCGATGCCCTGCAACTGCGTGACCTGCCCTTGATCAAGGCCACCGTGATGATCAGCGCGGCCGTCTACATCGCCGCCAATCTGGTGGCCGACATCGGCGCGGTTCTTCTTCAACCTCGCCTGAGGACAACTCGATGAGTCTCACCAACGCGATGTCCGGATCGCCCACGCAAACATTCCGGGCTTGTCTCGCACACTGGCAAGCGATGCCCGGTGCCTTCAAGGTCGGCTCGATCATCCTCGTGGCCCACGTGCTCTTTGCCCTCCTCGGCGTGTTCTGGACACCCTACGGGTTTGCGCAAATGGGCACCGGCATGCCGCTCTCCGGCATGTCGTGGCTACACCCCATGGGCGTCGATCAAATCGGCCGCGATGTCCTCAGCCGGTTCATGCATGGCGCGCACATCGTCCTGCTGCTGGCCCTGGCCGGCACGACGCTGGGCATGCTCGCCGGTACCACGCTGGGTCTGGTGTCCGGCTATCTCGGCGGCCTGTTCGACGAGATCGTGCAGCGTCTGGTCGAAGCCATGATCAGCATTCCGTTCCTCGCCTTGGCGCTGGTGACGATCATTGCTGCCGGCCCTGCCTTGGCCGGTGAACCGGCGTTGATCGTGCTGGTGGTCGGGCTGGTCTACGCACCGCGGATTGCCCGGATTGCACGGGCGGCCTCGATGGAAATCGCCACGCGCGAGTATGTCGCGGCAGCCCAACTGCGGGGTGAGGGAACCTGGTCCATCGTCCTGCGGGAAATTCTCCCCAACACCGCCAACGTGCTGCTGGTCGAGTTCTCCCTGCGGATCAGCTATGCGCCCATCCTGATCGGCGCACTCGGGTTCCTCGGTTTCGGTATCCGCCCGCCCACACCGGAATGGGGCCTGATGATCAGCGAGAACCGTGGCCTGCTGATCGCTTCGCCGGTGACGGTGTTCGGCCCGGGCCTGGGCTTCGCCTCCCTGGTGGTGGGCCTCAATCTCTTTACCGACGGGTTATCGAGAATGCTCGGCCAACGCTCAGTGGTCGGTGCATGAATAACAATAAAGAGGTTGGAACCATGACCAAGCTGATCGAGATTCAAAACCTCGGCATCGCCTACGCCGGCCAAACCGGATGGACCGATGTCGTGGAAGGGGTTTGCTTCGACATTGCCCGGGGCGAGACATTCGGCCTCGTCGGCGAGTCGGGTTGCGGAAAATCCACGGTCGCCTATCGGCTGCTCGGCTATGGTGCCGGCAACAGCCGCGTGCAGACCGGCCAGGTGGTGTTCGAAGACACCGACCTGCTCAAGCTCGACACCCGTGCGCTGGCAACGCTTCGCGGCAACCGCATCGCACTGGTCCCGCAGAATCCGACGACCGCGTTGAGCCCGGGCATGCGCGTAGGTCGGCAAATCCGCGAGATGATTGCGACCCACCGCGCCTTGCCCGACGGCATATCCATGGACAAGCGCATCACCGAGCTGTTTGCCCTGGTCGGGCTGCCCGATGTCAGCCGGCGCTATCCCCATGAGTTGTCCGGCGGTCAGCAGCAACGTGTGACGATCGCCATGGCCGTGGCCTGCAACCCGGATCTACTGGTGCTCGACGAGCCGACCACGGGACTGGACGTCACCACTCAGCGCCAGATCATCCAGCTGCTGTCAGATCTGCGCACCCGCATCGGCATGGCGATGCTCTACGTCACCCATGACCTCGCGTTGCTCGCGCAAATCGCCGATCGCATTGGCGTCATGTATGCCGGCAAACTGGTCGAGGTCGCGCGTTGCGATCAGTTGCTGGCGCACCCAGCCCACCCCTATTCGCGCGGGCTGATCGCCTCGATCCCCACAGTGCTGCACGGCCATGGCGGTGCGCGCGGCCTGCGCGGCATGTTGCGGCGCGACCAGATGGCCGAGGGCTGCAAGTTCGAACCGCGCTGCGACTTCGCCACCCCCGACTGTCGCACGACCCCGCAGCACCTCATACCGGTGGCCGATGCGCAATCGGTCGCCTGCATGCGTTGGTCCGACGTGGCCGCCGCCCAAGCCCCGACACCTGCGCCGGTGATCGCCCTCGCTACCAAACGCGATGCGCACAAGGTGCTGTCGGTGGACGAACTCTCGCTGTCCTACGCGCAGCCGGGTTTGTTCACCCAGTGGCTGGGCAAGAAAATCGTCCCCATCGCGCGTGACATCGACCTTGAGTTGCACACCGGTGAGATCGTGGCGTTGGTGGGCGAATCCGGCAGCGGCAAATCCACCATCGCCCGCGCCATCAGCGGCCGGCTCGCGCCGGTGTCAGGCAGCATCAGCGTCGACGGCCAGACCCTGGCCCCGACACTCGCCGGCAGGTCCGTGCAGCAGTTGCGGCAGATTCAGTACATCTTCCAGAACCCCGATGCGTCACTCAATCCGCGCCGCAGTATCCGCGCCATCCTTGAGCGGCCACTGCGTCATTTCGGCATCGAATTGAAACCCGACACCCTGGAGACGGTTCTGGAAAGTGTCGGATTGCATGGGGGGTACCTCAGTCGGTTTCCCGAACAGTTGTCCGGCGGCGAACGGCAACGGGTGGCGATTGCACGGGCGTTGCTGGTCAATCCAAAGCTGTTGATCTGCGATGAAATTCTTTCGGCGCTGGATGTATCGGTGCAAACCAGAATCGTCGAACTGCTGCTGGCGCTCAAGCAGCAGCACGGCGTCGCGATGCTGTTCATCTCCCACGACCTGGCGGTCGTGCGGCAATTGGCCGACCAGGTCGCGGTGCTGTATCGCGGGGAACTGATGCAGCGGGTCGCCACCGACGCGCTCTTCGATTCGCCCTTGCACCCCTATACCGAAATGCTCCTGCACGCGGCCCCGGGCCTGTGCAAGGATAACTACGTGCCGCCACCGCCAGCCATGCCAGGCTCGCCCTCCATTGCGGGTCAGGGATGCCCCCTGGCGGGTCGCTGCCCCAGGCAGCTCGGAGAGCTATGCGCGCAGGTCCGCCCGCCTTCGCAGAAAACCCGCAGCGGGTTCATTCGTTGCCATATCCCGGTCGCCGAACTGGCACAGCAAACGGGAGGCGCAACGATTTCTGCACCTACTCAGGCATTGTCATTTCGGTTGAGAGGCTGATGGGCAATATGTAGGCGCACGGCTTGCCGGCGATAGCGATCCTGTGGCCGCCATCGCCGGAACGCCGCGCAGCAAGCCGTGTTCGTGCACGCTGTTGAACGAGATTAAACATCGACACTCAGGTTTTTCGATTCTGCGCCGCTTTTGCATTTCTGTGCGACAGATCCCACTTCAGGGGCTGCCCCATCCCACCTTCGCGGTGTAAGTTTGCAGATCTTTCTGACTAAACGATCAGAAGTTTCCTACAACCCACCTGCAAAGGAATGCCTCCAGCAATGGACTTTTCACTCAAAAAACTGGCCGCGGCCACCCTGATGTTCGCCAGCCTGTCGTCGTTCACCCTTGCTGCACAGGCCAACATCACCCCGCAACAGAGCGCGATCATCCTCAAGACGTTCAGTGATGCCTCGGTCACGGATTTCCGCCAGTTCCTGGCCAGCCTGGCCAAGAGCGACGTCGCCAAGACGGACAACCTCGGCCCGGCCATCAGTGCCTTCCAGGACAACAAGACGCTGACGCCTGAACAGCAAAACGAAATCCACCGCCTGCTCGGCCTCTATACCCGGATCAAGTACGGCAGCGCGGCCACCGAAACCCTGCGTGAACTGGTGGCCATCCCCACCGTGCGCGTCGAGGGCGTTGCCCAGCACGACAATCCCGAGTTCATCAAGATCGCCGGGAAGATCGAGAGCTTGGCCAAGGCGTTCAACCTGAACTTTCGCAACATCGACAACCGCGTCTATGAAATCTCGCTGGAAGGTACGGGCGATGAAGTCGTGGGCATTCACGCCCATGCCGACGTGGTGCCGGTGACGCCAGAAAACTGGGTGCTACAGGATGGCACCCGGCTCGATCCGTTCAAGGTGACCCTGGTCGGCGACCGCATGTATGGCCGGGGCACCGAGGATGACAAGAACGGCATCGTGGTCGCGCTCTACGCCATGAAGGTCATCAAGGAAGAAAAGCTGCCGCTGGCACGCAACTTCAAGCTGCTGGTGGACACCACCGAGGAAACCACGGGCGACGCCATTCCCTACTACTTCGAACGCAACCCGACGCCCAACTACAACCTGGCGCTGGACGGCGGCTACCCGGTGGTGATCGCCGAGAAAGGCTACGGCACCGTCATGGCCAGCTTCGCCAAGCGCAAGGGTCAGGGCAAGGGCGCCGAAATCACCTCGATGACCGGCGGCCTGGCCACCAACCAGATTCCGTCGACCTCGGTCGCCACCCTGGTGACAGACAAGCCCGCAGAGCTGGCCGCCAGCCTGCAAAAGGCCGGCAGCGAGTATGCCAAGCGCAATGGCGGCAACTTCGAAGTCACCGCCAAGGTGGACGGCAAGGACGTCAAGCTGACCGTCACCGGCGTCTCCGCCCACTCCTCCGAGCCCGAGTCCGGTGTCAACCCGGTGGCCAGGATGCTCGACTTCATCAACAGCCTCGACGGCAAGGTCGCACTCAGGCACAACCACATCACCGACGCCGCCCGCTACGCCGCCGACAACTGGGGGCTGGACTACCTGGGTGGCAAGTTGGGGGTGGGTTTCTCCGATGAGTTCATGGGACCGCTGACCACCTCCCTGACCTATGTCGGAATGGATGAAAAAGCCTTCAAGCTGGCGGTCAACCTGCGCGTGCCGAAGGGCAAATCGCCGGAAACGCTCAAGACTGAAATCGCTACAAAACTGGATGCCTGGAGCAAGCAGAGCAAGATCGCCCCGGCCTTCGACTACTCCATCGCCGAACCGATGTTCCGCAATCCCGAGGGTGAATGGGTCAAGGCCCTGCTCGCCGTGGCCAGCGAAAACCTCGGCATGGAGCACAAGTTCGGCACCTCCGCCGGCGCCACTTCGGTGCATGAACTGCCCAACGGCGTGCAGTTCGGCCTGGCCATGCCGGACGTCAAATACACCGGTCACAACGACAACGAGTTCAAGACCACCGAGCAGTTCCTGCTCGACCTGCAGATCGTGACCGAGATGATGGGGCGTATCGGGCAGTTGCCTAAGCTTTGATCCACCTGGCGTCCCGCCTTGGGACCTCAGTAAATTGTAACCACACAAGTACCCCTCTCTGAGGGGTATTTTTTTTCGCTAATGTGCTGATTAGTTGGCCCGGTTCACAGGCGCTGCCGAGGGGTGGATAGCGATTGATATTGGCGGGGACAATCTCAGGCCGCAAGCATTCGTTTCGGACAGGCCCACGCTTTCCGGGAAAGCTCGGGTACAGGTCCACATCCCGCCCGGTAAATTGGAACGCTCCGACGATGGACGCTAACGATGACGCGGGAAACCTGACGCCCCGTGGCGTTCTCTGGTTTTTCGCGAGCAAGCTCGCTCCTACAGGGGGGTTGCCCATACCAAAGCGTTAATCCCACACACCCATGTCCAGTGTTCAGTGCCTTGGTTTGCCCATAAATTCCGAGCTGCCAAAGCGTCGCCGGATGGCCTGTCCCGGGCCCCGCCGGCGCTACCTTCAAAACACACATGAGGTGTCGATCATGACTGATGAGACAAGCGGAACTACCCGCAGAGGATTGATGACCACCGGTGCCATGGCCGCCGCCCTGGCCGTGACGCTACCTGCGCTCGCTGCGCAATCGACCCCGGCAGCCGTGCCGGCGGGCAGCAAGAACGACGGCCATGCCAGCGGGTCGGGGATACTCACCGTCAAGGACGGCACGCAGATTTTCTACAAGGATTGGGGCACCGGACAGCCGCTGGTGTTCCATCATGGCTGGCCCCTGTCCAGTGACGACTGGGATGCACAGATGCTGTTTTTCTCAGGCAAGGGCTTCCGTGTCATTGCCCACGATCGCCGCGGCCACGGTCGCTCGTCGCAGACCACTGTGGGCAACGAGATGGATACCTATGCCGCCGACGTGGCGCAGCTGATGGCGCATCTCGACATCAGGAACGCCGTGCACATCGGTCACTCCACCGGTGGCGGTGAGGTGGCGCGTTATGTGGCGCGTCATGGCCGCGGTCGCGTCGCCAAGGCGGTGCTGATCGGCGCCGTGCCGCCGATCATGCTGCGCACCGCGAACAATCCGGGCGGCCTGCCTCTGGACGTCTTCGATGGTCTGCGCAAGGCCCTGACCGACAACCGTTCAGGATTTTATCGTGATTTTCCGAGCGGTCCCTTCTATGGCTTCAATCGCCCGGGCGCGAAAGTCTCCGAGGCGATCATCGACAACTGGTGGCGCCAGGGCATGAATGGTGGGGCCAAGGCGCAGTACGACTGCATCAAAGCCTTCTCGGAAACCGACTTTACCGACGACTTGAAGGCCATCGACGTGCCGACCCTGGTGCTGCACGGCGAAGACGACCAGATCGTGCCGATCGCCGATTCGGCGCACCTGGCCATCAAGCTGCTCAAACAGGGCACGTTGAAAACCTACCCCGGCCTGCCCCATGGCATGTGCACCACCCATGCCGACGTGATCAACCAGGATCTGCTGTCCTTCATCAAAGGCTGACGCTCGCTTCGCAGGTGCCCGATCGCAATGAACCGGCACCTTGCGCGCCCACCGGGAACAGACAATACGAACGGCAGTGATGAACTGCTGCCATCACTCAGTGGTCACAACAAGTGATGGCATCGCAACTGATCACTTGTTCCACTCAGCCGCGACGCTTGAAATCCACACATTCCAGGGTGCGCCGGATAACGTTCAGTGATTTCGGTTCCTGCCGCAAGTAGGCGCTGACTGCTACTGCCATCCAATGCTCCCTTATCGGAGTACGCAAATGACTCAATCCATACGGATGTTCCTGACGGCTTTGCTTGCGGTTGTCGCATTGGCCTCGGCCAGTTTCCTGAATACGGCAGGCGCCGCGACCGCCGAGGACCTCACCACCGACTCCAAGCAAGCGCTGCAAACCCTGTACAAGACCAATCCCGCTGCCGAAACCATTGGGAAACAAGCCAAGGCGATACTGGTCTTCCCGAAAATCATCAAGGCGGGCCTGGTGTTCGGCGGCAGCTACGGCGAAGGCGTCTTGATGAAAGGCAACACAGCAGTGGATTACTACAACTCCGTCGGCGGCTCCTGGGGCTTGCAGGCCGGCGCCCAGTCCTATGGCTATGTGGTTTTCCTGATGACCGACAAAGCGGTGAAATACATCACTGAAACCAAAGGTTGGGAAATCGGTGTAGGGCCAACGGTGGTCGTGGTGGATGAAGGGCTTTCGAAGAACCTGTCCAGCTCGACGCTGAAGGACGACGCCTACGCGTTCATCTTCTCCCAGCAAGGTTTGATGGCCGGGATCAGCATCGAAGGTACGAAGATTTCCCTGATCAAGCGCTAAAACCGGCAGTTCATTGGATCGTCGGACGAGTGAAGGCAGCCTGGTCCAATCAGGCCAGGCTGCCAACGTGCGCTCTACCAGAGCGCGATGTCATAGGTGATGTAAATCCGGTTGCTGTCGCGCCCACGTGCGAAGTCCGCGCGGTAGACATAGTTGCGCAGCTTTACACCGACGCCTTTGAACGCACCGCTCTGGACCACGTAGGCCAGTTCGGTGTCACGTTCGGATTCCTTGATCCGGGTGTCGGACTTGCCATCGTTACCCTTCAGGTATCGGGTCAGGAACGTCAGGCCTGGGACGCCCAGGGGCGCAAAGTCGTACCCGTAGCTGAGCATCCAGGTTTTCTCGTCCTCCTCGATGAACTTGCCGATACCGGCGTTGCTGAACGAGTAAACCGTGGCACCGCTGATGTAGGGCAGCCCTGCATCACCGCTGAGGGTTTGATAGCCGCCGCCAAAGGTGTGCCCTGCCACCGCGTAGGACACCAGGACACTGAGCATGTCGTTGTCAATCTTCGAGGCGTAGGCGCGGCCCGCGTCGTGGCTATTGAAGTAGCGCAGGTCGCCGGTCAGGGTCCCGCGACCTAACGCCAGATCGTGCTGGATGCCGGCGAAGTCCTGGCGGTAGAAGTCTTCCAGCTCGCCGTGGAAGTAACTCAGGCGCGTGTTCTTGCCGAGTTTGTAGTCGGCGCCGGCGTAGGTGAAGTCCCCGCCTCTGTCGCCCGAGTAGCCATCAGGCACGATCGACACACTGTCCGTGGAATCACGCTGCTTGAAGCGGTCCAGGCGTCCGCCGGTCAGGGTCAGGTTGTCGATATCCGTGCTGGTCAGCTGGCCGCCCTCATAGGTCTGCGGCAACAGGCGTGCATCGTTGTAGATCAGTACGGGCGTCCTGGGCAGCAGTGTCCCGTACTTGAGGGTGCTCTTGGCCAGCCTGATCTTCGCCGTGGCGCCGGCGCTGGAGAATTCATCGGCGGCGCGGCCATCGTCATGCACCGGCAACAGGCCGGTACCGCTGCGCCCTCGCCCCGAGTCCAGCTTCACCCCCAGCAAGCCCAGTGCATCGACGCCCAGACCCAATGCCCCCGGGGTAAACCCCGACTGATAATCCAGCAGTAAGCCCTGCGCCCACTCGGTGCGCTCACTTTTTGCGGTGCTGGCCGCACGGGCACTCAGGCCATGCTCATCACGAAAGTTTTCATTGAAGTAGACATTGCGCAGCTGCAGCTTCTGCTTGCTGTCGTCGATGAAATCGCTGGCATCAACCACGGCAATCGGGAATACCCCAAGGAGAGGTAAAAGCGCCCTGCCAATCAGAGAATGGGTCATGCGGAACTACTCTTGTTGTTTTTCAGGATGCAGGAATCCGCGCGCCGGCGAACGGCGCGTGGACAGGCGTCTAGCCGTGCGTCAGGGATAACTCAGGAGAACAGCGTCAAGGCGCCGGTCAGCAGGGCCAGTGCGGTGATCACCAGGGAGGTGAGCACGGCCCATTTCACGGTGGCGCGCTGGAAGTCGCCGATATCGCGATCGACCATGCCCACCAGCAACAGGGTCGACGCTACCAAGGGGCTCATCAGGTGCACCGGTTGGCCCAGCACCGATGCCCGGGCGATTTCCACCGGGTCGATGCCGTAGGCGGCCGCTGCGTTGGCGAGAATCGGCACTACGCCGAAGTAATAGGCATCGTTGGACAACACGAAGGTCAAGGGCATGCTGGTAATCGCCACCACCAGCGGAAACAGGTGGCCCCAGGACGGTGGAATCCACTCCACCAGCGTCTGGGCCAGGGCATCGACCATTTTCGTGCCGGAGAAAATCCCGGCGAAGACACCGGCGGCGAACACCAGCAGGACCACGGTCATGGCGTTGCCGGAATGGGCGAGGATGCGTTCCTTTTGGATGTCCAGCTGCGGGTAGTTGATCATCAGCGCCAGGACAAAACCGATCAGGAACAGGATCGCCGAATGGGCCAGGCCCATCACCAGCGCGATCATCACGCCGATCACCAGCATCAGGTTCACGTAGGCCAGCTTCGGGCGTTTGTGCGGTGTGTCTTCAAGAATGGCCTTGATGTAGCAATCACCACCGCCGCTCTGCAGCTGGATGTTACCGATGCGCTTGCGCTCGGCGCGACCCAGCAGAAAGGCGGTGAAGACCACCCAGGCGGCGCCGCCGATCATGGTCGGCAACAACGGGATGAAATACTCTCCGGCATCCACCCCCAGCGCGGCAATCGCCCGGGTGGCCGGCCCGCCCCAGGGGCTCAAGCCGCTCATGATGCTCAGCGACAACATGGCAACGGTCGCCAGGATCATCGGGTTCATGCCGATGCGCTTGTACAACGGCAGCATCGCCGCGCAGGTGATCATGTAGGTGGTCGTGCCATCGCCGTCCAGTGCGACCGTCAACGACAGCAGCGCGGTGCCGATGGCGATTTTCATCGGGTCGCCGTTGACCCGCTTGAGAATCTTGCGGATCAGCGGGTCGAACAGGCCCGAGTCGATCATCAAGCCGAAAAACAGGATCGCGAACAGCAGCAACGCGGCCGACGGCGCGACCATCTTCAGGCCGTCGAGCATCATTTTCCCGGTGGACCCGCCAAAACCGCCGATCAAGGCAAAGACGATCGGCACAACGGTCAACGCAACGATGGGCGACAAGCGTTTGGACATGATCAGGTAGGTGAACACTACCACCATGGCCAGGCCGAGTAAGGCGAGCATAGGGCATCTCTCTTGTTGTTATTGATGGCGAGATCGACGCGCAGGCGAACGACCCCGAGACTACCAGACGTTGCAATCGGCAACGTCCGGCAATGGGCGGCGATGAACGGTTTTGCGGGTAGCGGTCAGCTGCGGTGGGCGACTTCCACCGGCTCCCAGGCCTGGTTCCCGGCCAGCGGCGTCGAGGTTTTTCCGTCCAGGGTATCGAGCAGCACCTGACGGTCGCAGGCGTTCTCGGAGATGGCGATGACCACGGTCGCCACGGCATTGCTGGCCAGGCTGGTCAATGCACGGGCTTCGGACATGAAACGATCGATGCCGATCAACAAGGCCAGGCCCGCCAGCGGAATGTCATGGATCACCGACAGCGTCGAGGCGAGGGCCACAAAGCCGCTGCCGGTGACCCCTGCGGCGCCTTTGGAGGACAGCAGCATGATTGCCAGCATGGTCAGGGTCTGCGTGAGGCTCAGCTCGATATTGCAGGCCTGGGCAATGAAGACCGCCGCCAGCGACAGGTAGATCGCCGTGCCATCGAGATTGAACGAATACCCCGTCGGCAACACCAGCCCCACGACACCCTTCCTGCACCCCAGCGCCTCGAGCTTTTCCAGCATGCGTGGCATCACCGGTTCCGTGGAAGACGTCCCCAGCACCACCAGGAACTCTTCGCGCAGGTAGCGCAGCAACTTCCACAGGCTGAAACCATGGGCGCGGCAAATGCTCCCCAGCACCACAAAGACGAAGAAAGCGCAGGCGATGTACAGGGTCATGATCAACTTTGCCAGGGAGCCCAGCGAGGTGATGCCGTACTGTCCGACCGTGAACGCCAGCGCCCCGAAGGCACCGATCGGCGCAAAGCGCATCAGGTAGGAAAACATCTTGAAGACCATCTGCGATGCGGCCTCCAGTACATCGAGCACGGGCTTGCCGCGCTCACCCAGGGATGACAGGGCAAACCCGCACAGCACTGCGATAAACAGCACCGGCAGCACTTCGCCTTTGCTGAACGCACCGATGAACGTATCGGGGATGATGTGCATGAAAAACTCGACGACCCCGAGTTTGGCTGCCGACTCCATGTACTGGGACAACCCTGCGGTGCTCAACTGGCTGGGATCGATGTTCATTCCCGCGCCCGGCTTGAACAGGTAGACCGCCACCAGGCCGATGATCAGGCTGACCACCGTCAGCCCGAGGAACAGCAGCATGGTCTTGCTCAACAAGCGCCCGAGCGAGCGCTTGTCGCTCATCCCGGCAATGCCGGTGACGATGGTGCAGAACACCACCGGGGCAATCATCATCTTCACCAGTTTGATGAAGGCATCCCCCAATGGCTTGAGGGCGACGGCTTGCTGGCCCCAGAAATGCCCGACCACGACACCGAGCAGGACCGCGCAGAGGATTTGAAAGTAGAGCGATTTTAAGATTTTCATGGCATCACCCATTTTTAGAATTGTGCTGATGCAAACCCAGGCAGCGTCAGATCACTACCCGGCGAGTCGCTGGGAAGCCGGGGCATAGACGAAACCGGAAAACAGCCGTCGCGCGGTGCGCACAACCGAGGCACGGATGGTCTGGCCGTTGTCGCCGATGTAGGACAACACCACATCGATGCCGCCGCTCGGGTGCTCGATACGCACCTGTTGCAGGCGCGGACCACCGCTGTTGCCGAGCATCCGTGCGACGACGCTGCCTTCGCTGACACAGGCCGTCGCCAGGCCGATGGAGCCGGTAATGGCCAGCGCGCGATGGCAGTTGTGGGGCATGAAGTAGCGAACCTGCAGGGTGCCACCGGCCTTGGCCGGGGACACCAGCACCGGCTTGGGGATGACCTTGTCGCTGACATCGCCCAGCCCCATCGCCCTTCCCGCCTGCAACCGCAAGGCTTCGAGCCGACGCAGGAAATCCTTGTCGGCGTCCAGCTCGGCCGGGGTTTCATCGCCGCGCTTGTGCAGATGACGGGCCTCGATGATCACCATCGGCATGGCCATGTCGATGCAGGTCACAGGCACCCCGTCGAACACATCCAGGGTGTTGCCGGTGGGGAAAAGCTTGCCGGTCTTGCTGCCGGCCGCATCGAGGAAGGTCAACTGCACCGGGGCCGCGCTGCCCGGCACGCCATCGATGACCGTGTCGCCCTCGTAGCTGACTTTGCCGTTGGGCGTCAGCACGTCGGAGGTGACGAAGGTGCCGGTGTTGAGGTTGCGAATGCGCACCCGGGTGGAGTCGCCGGCTGCCTTGACCAGGCCCTGCTCGATGGCAAATGGGCCGACGGCGCAGAGCATGTTGCCGCAGTTGGGCGCCGTGTCGACCCGACGCTGGGACACCATGACCTGGACGAACAGGTAATCGACGTCCGCCTCGGGATGCAACGAAGGGCTGACGATCGCGACCTTGCTGGTCTGCGGGCTGCCGCCGCCGATGCCGTCAATCTCCAGTTCGTGACCGGAGCCCATCACCGAGAGCAACAGTTCATCGCGCTCTTTAACGCAGACCGGTAGATCCCAAGCGAGAAATACCGGGCCCTTGGAGGTACCACCGCGCATGAGAACACAAGGAATACGTTGCATGGCTTATCACTCTTGTTGATCAATCGGGTTAATTGATGTCTTGCAAACAAGAGTGACAGGGAAGCACTGGTGTTTCCAATGCAAAGATTGGCGCTATTATTCCACTTCACGAATGAATCTTTCCGGCCGTGGCCAAGCCTCTTTTGGGTGAGACAAGCACATGGAATATGAGCTTCAGGACATCAGGTCCTTTGTAAAAATCGCTGAGCTGGGCAGCTTTCACGAAGCCGCAGAAGCCTTGCATCTGTCGCAGCCCGCCTTGAGCCGGCGGATCAAGAAACTCGAGGAGGGGCTGGGCACCGCGCTGCTCGATCGAACAACGCGCAAGGTCAGCCTGACCAGCGTCGGACGTGATTTCCTGCCCAAGGCACGTCGATTGCTGGACGACTTCGACGACTCGATTCTCAATATCCGCGAATTGGCGGAACGGCAGATCGGTCGGGTAACGCTCGCCTGCATCCCCACCGCGGCGTTCTACTTCCTGCCCTCGGTGATCCGCATCTACAACGAACGTTACCCGAAAATCCGCATTCGCCTGCTCGACCTGAGTGCCAATGAAGGCCTGGAAGCGGTGCTGCGCGGTGAAGCGGATTTTGGCATCAACATGATGAGCGGCCAGCACCCCGACATCGAGTTCGTGCCCTTGGTCAACGAACCCTTTGTCCTCGCCTGCCGGCGCGACCATGAGTTGGCCGGGCGCAGTTCGGTCAGTTGGTCTGAACTGGGTGACTATCGGTTGATCGGCGTGGGGCGGCTGAGCGGCAACCGCATGCTGCTGGATCACGCGCTGTCAGGCCTGAGCTGGCGTCCGCAGTGGTTCTACGAAGTGCAGCATCTTTCCACGTCATTGGGATTGGTCGAAGCAGGGCTAGGCGTGTCGGCGATGCCCAGCCTGGCGATGCCCGCAGGCGATCATCCAACACTGGTCAGCGTTCCTCTCATCGACCCCGTGGTCAATCGGTCGTTGGGGCTTGTCTATCGACGGGGCGCTTCACTCTCCCCGGCCGCAGAAAAGTTCGTGTCGATACTGCTTGAGCAGTGGCCGCAATGACCGGGGCTCAGGCAGAGCAGCGACCCTCCCTCGAGGGTCGCCTCCCCCTGCTATCGGTGAGCTATAACCGGTCCCTGGTAATACGGCAGCTTGTCGATCCGTGGTTTGTAGGCCCCCGTGGCGACACTGCGCTGGACATGCGCGGCGATCTCGTCCATCCGGGCAAACCAGACATCACCCTTGGCCATCATGTATTCGATCAGCTTCGACACCTCATGCCAGCGTGACAATCGACCGGAAAGGAACGGATGCCAGACCGGCACGAAGAGCGCGCCATACTCCCAGGCGGCATCGAACTCGGCCTTGAACACCTCGACGGCGCGTTGCGGCGACTGGATCGGCATCTGGAAATCCAGGTCGATGCTGTGCATGTACTGCGGCCAGTCATCCAGCGCCCAGCTTGACGGCAGCTCCACCAAGTCCCCCGCTCCCGTGCGCAACAGATAAGGCACATCATCGCCCATCAAGGAGGCGTCATAACTGAAACCGCGTTCGATCAACAGGTCAGCCGAGTGCTCTGACATGTTGTAAAGCGGCGCCCGCCAGCCGCGCGGTGCCTGACCGGTAAAGCGCTTGATGGTGTCGCAACCACGATCGAGCCAATAGGCTTCCTCTTCCCGACTCAGCTCGTTGGGATGCTCATGGATATAGCCGTGGTGGGCAATTTCGTGCCCACCTTCGACGATCGCCTCGATGGCCTGCGGGTATTGCTCGATGCACCAGGCGGGAATGAAAAACGTCTGCTTGATCTCGAAGCGTCGATAGGTTTCCAGGATCCTTGGTATCGCCACTTTAGGGCCGTAGTGCAGCATCGAAATACTCGCAACCCGTGTCGCGGAATCCTTGGGGTGCGCCACATGCAGAATGCTGTCTGCATCCATATCAAAGGTAAAGGCCACGGCGCAGCGTGCACCGTTTGGCCAGACAATCGGATTTTCAATCATGCTTAATCACCCGTGAGTATTGAACGTTCACCAACAGCGACCCAGCGCCCGATCAATACTCGTGATCGACCAACCAGTTGGAATAATGGGTGAGTCCTTTTTCCAGCGACCACTGCGCGCGATAACCCAACTCCCGCTCGGCGGCACTCAGGTCCCATTCGCCATGGCGATCGAGATGCCAATAACCGCCGCCCACTTCGATGCGTGCTTGGGGAATGATCTTGCGGATGATTTCAACGGCTTGATGCAGCGTCCAGGAGCGATCGCCGGCAATATTGAAGACGCCGCCTTTGAGGTCCCGGGTTTCGGCCGCCATCAATACGGCACGCACGACGTCTTCCACGTGGATGTAGTGGAACCTGTGATCGCCGCCCGAAGCCAAGGTAAATGTTTCACCACGGTGGACGGTTTTGAGGATGTCCCTGAGCACCTGGGGCATCTTGTTTTCCGGGCCATACACTTCGGCGATTCGCAGGGAAATCACTTCCATGCCATAGAGATCGTTGTAGACCCGGCCAAAGTGCTCGGTGGCAATCTTGGTGACGCCGTAGGGCGTTGTCGGGTAAGTCGGTGTTTGCTCATTGATCTCTCCTTCGTAATGTCCATAGACCGTTTCCGAAGAAAAGTTGACCAACTTCTTGATGCCCGCCAGGCGCATGGCTTCAAGCAAATGGATGGTGCCATCGATGTTCGCCGTCACCGTCGTGATGGGCAGGTCGATGGACAAGTCGGGATGGGACATGGCCGCGGTGTGAATGACACGATCAATACCATGTTCCTGGATGGTCCTGACAATCCGCGGGATATCGAACAACTCTCCCTGCACAGGGGTCATGAACTCGGACCTGGCTTCGGAGTAGTCACGGTTGTAACTCACCACCTTGACGCCTTGCTCGCTGAGCTTTTTCGTCAGGTATCTGCCCACATAGCCCAAACCACCGGTAATCATTACAGCGCTCATGTTGTTTCCTTCTTGTTATTAGCGGTGAAGTCAAACTTCAAGACACCCAGCTAGATCGCAGCGCCGCCATTGGGGCTGATGATCTGTCCAACCATGTAATCACCGGCGGGCCCGGCCAGGGCTTCGACCATGGCGGCGATTTCATCCGGCTTGCCAAAGCGCCTCAATGGCAGGCTCGCACGGGTTTCATCGTTGAATTCGAGGGTGTCGTTGATCAGCATGTCGGTCTCGATCGGCCCCGGCGCCACCGAGTTGACCAGTACACCTTTGGGGGCCACTTCCTTGGCGACCGCCTTGGTCAGCGCGATCACCCCGCCCTTGGAAGCGCAGTACGCGGCATAGGTCGGGAAGCCGATCAGCCCCAGCTCGGAGCTGATGTTGATGATCCGCCCCTGACCGCGTGCGAGCATGCCCGGCAACACCGCCTGCATGCAGGCCCAGGTCCCGCCGAGGTTGGTACTGATCATCTGCTCCCACTGCGCCCAGGTCGTTTGCTCGACTGTCGCCGACACCAGTCTCCCGGCATTGTTGACCAGGATATCGACCCGGCCGTAGCGGCTCTCCGCCTCGCGAAGAATGCCGGCTGCGGATTCGGGGTTACTGATATCCGCCTGAATGGTGATCCCGTCGCCACCGTTGGCTTCGGCTGTGCGGATGACCTCGTCCAGTTGATCCCTGGTGTCGAAGTAGTTGAGCACCAGATGATCACCACTTGCCGCAAAACGCCTGGCGATGGCCAGCCCAATACCCCTTGCAGCGCCCGTGATAACGACTACACGTTTCATAAGTTCTCCCATGATTTTTTAGATGAAAGCCGTGCGTGCAAATCAGGCTTTGGAAAGTACGGGTTTCCTGGAGACACGCGATTGCCAGACCAGGATCAGTGCGCCAGACAGTATCGTCAGCGCGCCCAGGTACCAGGCCGTGTATTGATCCTCTGGCGAGACCGGATTGGCGCCGGCGGTGTAACCGATGTATCCCAGGACGAGAATGGCGAGAGTTGCAGGGATCGACAGTGCGAACGCGATTGCCAAACGCTGACGGCGGAACGTCATGACAATGAAGGCAGCAATGGCGGCCATGTAGGACATCACCAGCGTGATAGTCACCACGTCGTAGTACCAGACGATCTTGTCCAGCGGCTTCCACCACAGCAGTGCAATGGCGACGGCCGCGACGATCACGCTGGCGAGCCAGGGCGACTTGGTCTTGTTGACGGCACTGAGCGCCAACGGCAGATGCCCTTCTTCACTCATGCGATAAAGCGTGCGCGCCGCTGCACTCGAAGAGATCTGCATGCCGGCACAGGCCGACGTAATCACCACGAACAAGGCAATCCAGGCCAGGGCCGGTGGCAAGTAGACGTTTGCCACCGCGGCGATTGGCCCACCGTTGCCGTCCTCGATGATGGCCGCCAGTGTCTCCACGGGCACGGCGTACTGCCAGCCGATGGCCGCGAGGGTGTAGATGACGAAGGCGGACGTCAGCACGAGCAACATGGAGCGTTGCACGGTACGAACCGGAATCCGCGACTCCTCGATGTAGTTGATCGCCGAATCGAAGTTGGCGAGCATCCATACACCGAACAGCACCCCTGGCCCGATGGCTGACCAACCGTCCGCCCCTTCTGGCGTGTACATGGACAGCACCGACAGGTCCGGTACCTGAGGGTCGATGATGCCCATCAACCCGAGCCCGGCAACGACACCGATCTCGAAAATCAGGAAGATGCTGGCGATTTTCGCGGTGGCATTGACGCCCTTGCAGGAAATGGCCAGGAAGACCAGGACCATGCCCGTACCAATCAGTTTGGCGTTGAGCGCACCCGCCAGGGCCGGGAACAGCGCCTGGATATATTCGGTGCCGATGATTGCGCACATGGCCATTACTGCCGTACAGGCAACGGAGTAGGCCCAGCCGAGAATGGTCCCGACGCTGGTATGCAGGAAACGCGAGGTGAAGGTAAAGACGCCGCCTGCCGAGGGGGCCTGGCGAGTGAGGGAGATCATGCAGAACGCCATGACCAGCATGGGGAAGAAGTACGCAATCAATATGGCCAGCGGCGCATGGTGGCCCGATATCGAGTAAAGAATCGACATCGAAGAGGCGGCAATCCAGCCCGGAGCATTAAAACCAAGTGCGGAAAACGTTACATCCCTGGTGGTGAGCGTCCCCTTGTTCAGCGCTGTATCAAGTTCACGAACAGTTCCGTCACGGTCATAACCGATGATTTCATAGAAGTTCATTTGTCAGGCTCTGATTAATAGCTATAGAAGATCTTGTAGCGTCAAGCCGTGGGAATCGGTTTGCACGCCGCTGTTATTATTCAACTATGCAAAATGCAGATACTCACAACCCGAACAAGCCAATCAAATAGCTTATGCAGAGTTGACTTGCAGCTTTGTTGTTTTTATCGCTGTGGTTTTTAAACCTTTGAATGGGTGGCCAGTATAGAAACAGCCAAAAAAAACCTACCATCAGGAATTTCCGATCTTTGCATCTGAATGGGCGAAGTAAGGCTCGCCCACCTTGCAGTTTTCGGATAGCGCCGGTCATTCGATCCGCGCATCATCACCGCCCCCGCTCATAGCCGTTCCCTTCGACAAGAATGCACTGCGTCAAATCGGCCTCTGAAACCGTCTCTATACTCAGCCAGAACCACCTGAACGGAGGACTCCCATGCGCTACGCCTTCACATTGAAAAATGGTGCCATGGCCCTTTTCGATCCAGACACCGCCTTGCTTACCCTCACCACGCCCCATGGGGAAGTACAAAGCACTACGATAGGCAGAGCAGAATCGCGTCTATTGGAGCTGCTGCTCATGGAGCCCGGGCAGACTAAAAGTCGTGAAGAGATCATCGACTACACCTGGAATGACCGCGTCGTCGCCTCCGGCAGTTTGAACCAGGCGGTTTTCTCCCTTAGAAACATTCTCAATGACAGCCGTGATCACGAGATTCTGATGACGGTTCCGCGAAGAGGTTATTGCTTCAACCGTCTTTATGTAGTCGATGTCCCCACAAATCCCCCAACGCCCTCGGAAGAAGCTGCGCCTGTGCTCGCCGTTGAAGAGCCGGCGCCGTTCGGGAATGACGATCTTGCGGTGCCTTCAGCAAAGACCAGGAAATCAACTTACCTGACAAAAGCCCATTTAATCGGCTATGTGCTGACCTTGGCAGTCTGCGCCTACACGGGTTTCCACTCAGGTTTCGACACATCGAAAATAGAAGTCTCCACCCTCAAACAAAATGAACTGGTCATCCATGCATTAGGCGAGAGTGTCGCCGAAGCTGAATCGCTGAGGGATCTCTCGGCGACCCAAGTGCAACAGCTACCGCCAAACTTGAAAGGCGAAGTCTGGTTGAACCTGTTTAAAACAAACTACTCTGTTTCGTGCGTTCGTCCGGATCTAAGCACTGCAAACCTGCAATTGAATAGCGGGCAAAAAGACCTTGCCCCGATGATCCGGCAATGTTTGGAAGCCACCCTATGAAGTCAATGACCTCTTCAACTGTTCACTGGATCGTGCTTGCAATCATCAACGCGGCCTGTGTCTTTTCCCTGACCTATTCGCCCTCTTATTACATGGAAAATATCAGTTATCAAACCATGACTCGTCAATGGCTGGAGGACTCCAATCAACTCAATACCGAAGAGTACCTGACCATCGGCCATGGCCGACTGACACAAACCACGATTGAAAGCCTGAACGGAAAGATTCGTAATGCAACCATCTCGGCGCAGATTGTCCGGGAAAGCAAACACCATGTGCAAATAAAGATCAGCAACGTCAAACTCAGCCAGGACACTGAATTATTCGCCATTGAAAAGACTCCGGATCTGTTTTTCAGGCGTCAATTCGTTCTACAGGAAGGCGCCGTTCTCAACTATGAGTTGCTCCCCACCTCCAACAAAAACGCCGTATGCTTTTATGTACATGACATTGGCCGCTTGCGCTGCATGAATCACTGAGACATCTGCAACCCATCACATCAGAACAAAAATAATAATTACTAATTTGAATCAAACCCCCTCCCCCCCGCAACATCCCGCCTTTGTAGCGCTCGAAGTCGTTCCTGCTGACATCAGCGTTGAAAACATACATTTTCCGCGAGTCGTCATATCAATGATAACCAGGATCCTGGCAGTTCTAGCGCTGGCTGCACTATCGTTTCCTTGCGCGGCACACAATGAATATTCGGTCGGCAGTACGGAAATCGAACTCTACGAATTGGAATTGAGCCCGAACGAAACAATCAAGCTCAAGCACTTGAAAATCTACTCTGAAAAGCAAGCCCATGACGATGAAGACGCTTTTGACAACGCCTTGCCTGCCCCGCCACAAAATCAACAATCAGAGTCACGACCTGTCGCTGACTCCAGTTTGAGCAAAATATGAGTTTTTGACTTCAACCAGCACCGTGGGAGCAGGACTATCCGCAGGCACTGCCTGAAAACATCATCAACAAGGAACGCACGTCAATGCTGCTAAGAAACCTCGCTACCGTATCCTTTGGTGTATTGCTGTCTCTCAAGGCCTTGGCTGATGACAAGGAACTCTATAGCGCCGACCTGACGCGTCTTGAAAGCAACAAGAACAAGCTGAGCGATGAAAAGTCCGATTACAGGATTGTCACAGCCTATCGTGCTGAGGATTTTTTTGCTTTTGATGCGGCAGCCATCGGCCCGGCCAGCCAGAAAACCGCGATCTTTGGATCGAACCTGGCACCCGATAAACTTCAAGGCCTGGTGGAGTTATCCTCGAGCGACGCGTACGTCTTTACTGCGGCATTGTCGATGCCTGAGAAAAACCCGGGCACTGTCCAATTAGCTGAAGAGCAATCTATTCCATGAGCATCATGATCCCTGATGAAGTCTTTCACGTAACGGCCACGTCTGCGGACCAAACCGATAGAACAGTTGGCCGTTGGCAGCTGAGCCTCGCACCGTTGGAGCACGAAGCAAACATCAGGCAGCACAAGCTCTTTCAGGGTTCCAGGCTGCAATGCAGTCGTCTGGAGTTTGACTCAACCGTCACCTTGATGGGTTGTGTCCCTCAGGGCTTTGTAACCCTTGCCATTTCACAGGCTTTGGTGGGTCGACCCACGGTCAATAATCATCATTTGTGGCCTAACGAAATCATCGTGTTGTATAGCGGTGAGCCCGTGCACTACACCTGCGAGCCGAATGAAACGCTTTTCACCCTGACCACGACTCTCGAACATTACGTACATTGCCTTGGAAACCATTCTTCCATCGATATGCTGCGGGATAGAAAGGAGCAGCGCTTTCAGGTTGCACATTACCAGTTGGTGCAATCCGCCATTCAGGCGATCAACGCCTACTCCATGGACGCCACCCCGCCTCGTTTGCAACCGCTCAGCTGCGCTGAAACTTCAGCGGCTGAAAGTGCGTTGCTGATTTCTCTGCTACGGGCCCTGATACCTGTTGGCCGATCCGCGCTTACTCCCCCGCGAAGAAGAAAGATCGCAATAGAGGCCATGCAATACATTCATGAAAACACCAAAAAATCCCTCAGCATGAAGGCGTTGGTCAAACAACTTCAAACCACAACTCGCAGCTTGCACCATGGCTTCGTCGAAACGTTCGGGATTTCGCCGATCGCTTACATCAAGAACCTGAGACTCGCTCGTGCCCGTCGGGACTTGATCCGCAACACTTGGCCGACGGTCACTGAAACCGCCATGTATTGGAATTTTCACCATCTGGGCCGGTTTTCCAAAGCGTATCAGGATGCTTATGGAGAACCCCCCTCGGAAACGGCCAGGCGTAACTCTGCAAAACTGGCCACGGCCGCCAAAAATAACAATCAATAATTTTCATCCCACAGCCTGAATGGTCAGCATGCTTGTTTCTACCCAAGGGGATAAGCATGCGCTATCGACTGAATTCGCTACCACTCAAACAGAAAGTCATCTTTTGCCTGGCCGCCTATTTATCGGGCGTTGCCTTAGCCTGGTTGGTTAACACCTATCAAACCCTTTGAAGGCATTCATAAATATCAATCAATGACTTCAATCAGCATTCACGCTCATTCAAATTCTCGGCCAACACCCATCGACAACCCGTAGAAGGACCCTGCCTCACATGCTATTTCGAAACCTTGGCTTCGTTTCCCTGCTTTCGTTGCTGTCTTTTCAGGCGCTCGCTGATGACAAAGGTTTATATCTTGGCGCCGGCGTCAGCAGCATTGAAACCGACAAAGTCCATTTGAACGATGAAGACACCAGTTATAAGGTTTTTGCAGGTTATCGCCTCAACAACTATCTGGCCTTCGAAGGCGCCTTCGTTGATCTCGGCCAATTCGAAGACAGCAATCTGGATTTCGACGGTAAGTCTGTCCAGGCCAGTGCCCATCTCGGCTTTCCGTTAGGAGACCGAGTGCGAGTATTCGGCATTGTCGGTGCCCATGCCTGGGATGCCGACGGCAATGCCGCCGATGACGATACGGGCGTGGACCTGACCTACGGTGCCGGCGTTGAACTCGATGTATTTCGCAACATCGGTGTCCGCGCTGAATATGAAGTACTGCAGGTCGGTAACATGGACCTGAATCAAACAACGGCATCCGCTTACATTCTCTTCTAAACCCCTCCTGAATTGAGCGGCCAGGCGGGTCGCTCAACCTCAAGCCTTCATCCCCCCCGCTGTCTTGCCCTGTTGATCCTTTTTTTTGCCTGGATTAAATGTTATGTTATATCAATACTCACGGACTGCGACTTTCAATGACAAACCTTGTTCAAAACCCACCCATCACCAGCGTCAGCCAACGCCTGATGTCCATCGATGCCCTTCGGGGATTGGTGATCATCTTCATGCTGCTGGATCACGTGCGCGAAACCTTCTTCCTGCACCGCCAGGTCACCGACCCGATGCTCATCGACAGCACTGAACCGACGTTGTTTTTCAGCCGCACACTCGCCCATTTGTGTGCGCCGGTGTTCGTCCTGCTCACGGGCTTGTCTGCGTTTCTGTACGGCGAAAAGCACCAGGGCACGCACGCCGTGTCGACCTTCCTGTTCAAGCGTGGCCTGTTCCTGGTGGTGCTGGAGTTCACCCTGGTGAATTTCGCCTGGACCTTCCAGCTCCCGCCCACCGTGATTTACCTGCAGGTGATCTGGGCGATCGGCGTCAGCATGATTGCCCTCGCGGCACTGGTCTGGCTGCCGCGCCCCATCCTCTGCGGCCTGGGGCTGGTCATAGTCGGCGGGCACAACCTGCTCGACACCCTGCACTTCCCGGTCGGTTCGGCGCTGCACATCCCTTGGGCCATTCTGCATGATCGCGGCTGGATCGAATTCTCCGACAGCCTGCGCCTGCGCACGTCCTACCCGGTGCTGCCGTGGATCGGGGTCATCGCCCTGGGTTACTGCATCGGCCCCTGGTTCGCCCGCCCCGCCTCGACCGCCCTGCGTCAGCGTTATCTGTTGCTGGCGGGGGCCGGCGCACTGATCGGTTTTGTCCTCCTGCGCCTGGCGAACGGTTATGGCGAGGCACACTGGGCGGTCCATGAAAGCACCACACACACCCTCATGAGCTTCTTCAACATCACCAAATACCCACCTTCCCTGCTGTTCCTGGGCCTGACGCTGGGCATTGGGCTCTTGCTGTTGCTGGGCTTCGAGCGGGCCCAACAACGCAAGTGGATCAGCACCCTGGCGGTCTTTGGCGCGGCACCGATGTTCTTCTACCTGCTCCATCTTTATGTGCTGAAAGTGCTGTACCTGGTCAGCGTGGCGTTGTTCGGTCTGAACCACGGCGACTACTTCGGGTTCGATGGCATTTGGGCCGTGTGGCTGACCGCCGTGCTGCTGGCTGCGGCGCTGTATCTGCCGGTGCGCTGGTTCGCCGCATTGAAGGCGCGTCGGCGTGATATCGGTTGGCTTAAATACTTCTGATCAGGAGATGGGTTCGCCTCGGGCGGCATGATCGACTACCATGCCGCCGCCGGTTTCCACATGGGATTAATAGGGAATCCGTGATGCTGCCAACGCATCAAACGGAACTGCCCCCGCAACTGTAGGTGCTGAGCCTGCTCCTCAATTGCCACTGGGATCGAATCCCGGGAAGGCTGGAGCAGGCGATGACGCACCAGTCAGGAGACCTGCCGGCCAAGCAACAATCACTAACCGGCGGGGTGTCCGGGGAGGACATCCTTGTGCGCGCGTCACCCAGGTGACGGGCCCTGCTCTGCCTTTCCGGCAGCGTTCGATGATGTGTTTCCAGACCCTTGCGCCGTGTACGGTTCAAATGGAGATTGCATCATGCTGCTGCCCCGCTTTGTCGCCCTGGTCACTGGCCTGGGTCTTACTTCCCTCGCCTGTGCTGCACCGTCCCATTACCCGCTGACGGTGGAGAACTGCGGGAGTACGCTGACCTTCGCCCACGCCCCTGCCCGGGCGGTGACCATCGGCCAGGCCGGCACCGAGATGCTCTTCGCCCTGGGATTGGGCGACAAACTGGTCGGTACTTCGCTGTGGTTCAATGATGTGCTGGCTCAGTACAAGGCACAGAACGACAGGATCGAACGCCTGGCCGATAACGAGCCGAGTTTCGAATCGGTGATCGGCAAGCGCCCGGGGCTGGTCGCCGTGGAGCTTGAGTGGATGGTCGGCCCGCAAGGCGCAGTCGGTACTCGCGAGCAGTTTCACGAGCTGCAGATTCCCACCTACCTGATGCCCTCGGACTGCGAGTCCAAGGACAACCTGGTCGGGGCCGACGGCACTCGCCTGCAGCCGTTTCGGATTGAAAGCATTTACAAAAGCGTCACCCAACTGGCCGAGATCTTCGACGTCCAGGCCCGTGGGCAGCAGCTGAACGCGCAACTGCAGGCCAGCCTGGCCAGGTCCATGGCCCTGGTGCAAGGCAAGGACCTCAAGCACACCAGCGCGCTGGTCTGGTTTTCCAGTGCCAGCCTGGATATCGACCCCTATGTCGCCGGGCACAAGGGCATTCCCGACTTCATGCTCAACACCCTGGGCGTGCGCAATGTGGTGCAGTCCGACGAAGAGTGGCCAACGGTTGGCTGGGAAACCATCGCCAAGGCCAACCCGACGTTCCTGGTGATCGCGCGCATGGATCGCCGGCGCTTCCCGGCTGACGACTATCAAAAGAAACTGCAATTCCTGCGCAGCGATCCTGTGACCCGCAACATGGACGCGGTGAAAAACAACCGCATCATCATCCTCGACGCCATGGCCATGCAGGCCAGCCTGAGAACGTTCGACGGTCTCGAAGCGCTGGCTACCGCCATCAACGGCTACGACCTGCCGCAATGACCAGGACGCTGATTCGCACCCTGCTCGCGTTGCTGATACTGCTGCTGGCCGTGACCGCCGGTGTGGCCATCGGTGAAACCAACATTGAACCGGCGGTGGTGTTCCAGGTGCTGGCCAACAAACTGTGGTCTGCAGGTTTTGCCGTCGATCCCATCGACGAGGGCATCGTGTGGAACTACCGCCTGACCCGTGCGCTGGTGGCGGCGGCTTGCGGTGCGGGCCTGGCGACTTGCGGGGTGATCCTGCAATCGCTGCTGCGCAACCCCTTGGCCGATCCTTACCTGCTGGGCATTTCCGCAGGGGCCTCGACGGGCGCGGTGCTGGTGGCGTTGCTGGGCTTGGGCGCCGGAGCCATTTCGATGTCGGCCGGGGCGTTTGCCGGGGCCGTTACGGCCTTTGCCGTCGTTGTCTTGCTCGGCCGGGCCAGCGGTTCGCCTGGCAGCACCTCGCAGATCATCCTGGCGGGGATCGCCGGTTCGCAATTGTTCAATGCGCTCACGGCGTTCCTGATCACCAAGTCGGCCAGTTCCGAACAGGCCCGCGGCATCATGTTCTGGTTGCTGGGCAATCTCAGTGGCGTGCGTTGGCCTTCGGTGTGGCTGGCGGTGCCGGTTGCGCTCGCCGGCCTCGCGGTTTGCCTGTGGCACCGGCGTGCGCTGGATGCCTTCACCTTTGGCGCGGATTCTGCGGCCTCGCTCGGCATCGCAGTGCGTCCCGTGCAATTTCTGTTGATCGGTTGTGCCGCCCTGGTGACGGCGGTGATGGTGTCGATCGTCGGCTCCATCGGTTTCGTTGGATTGGTCATTCCCCACGCCGCCAGGCTGTTGCTGGGCACTGGGCATACGCGCCTGCTGCCGGCGAGCGCGCTGGGTGGCGCGGTGTTCCTGATCGCCGCCGATGTGCTCTCGCGCACGCTGATCAAGGGCCAGGTGATACCGGTCGGTGTGATTACCGCATTGGTTGGGGCACCGGTGTTCGCGCTGATCCTGGTCGGTCGGAGGAATGCCCGATGAACGCGGCTGCACCTGTTCTCCACGACCCCGTGCTGAGTTGCTCCGGTGTCGGGTTCTCGATCCGCGATGCCGAGTTGCTGCGCGACATTCACCTGGACATCCACCCCGGCGAGACCCTGGGCCTTGTGGGGCCCAACGGCTCGGGAAAGTCCACGCTGCTCAAACTGCTGGCCGGCGTGCGCAGCCCCAGCCGGGGAAACATCCACCTCAACGGCCAAAACCTCAAGACCCTGTCACGGCGAACCATCGCGCAAACCCTGGCGGTGGTTGAACAACAGGCCGACACCCAGGATGCGATCAGTGTGTTCGATGCCGTGGCCCTGGGCCGCACGCCGTGGCTGTCGGCCCTTAGTCCGTGGTCGGCTGTAGACGATGACATCGTCCATCAGGCCTTGCTCGACGTGGATGCGACTCATCTGCGCGCCCGCACCTGGCGCAGCCTCTCCGGTGGCGAGCGCCAGCGCGTGCACATCGCTCGCGCCCTGGCCCAGCGCCCGCGGATCCTGCTGCTGGACGAACCGACCAATCACCTGGACATCCAGCACCAGCTGGCGATCTTGCAGGTTGTTCACGCGCTGCCCGTGACCACCGTGATTGCCCTGCACGACCTCAACCAGGCACTCACCTGTGATCGTTTGGCCGTTCTGGAAAAGGGCCGCCTGGTGGCCCTGGGCAAACCGCTTGATGTGTTGACCCCACAACGCCTGCTGGACACCTTCGGCGTCCATGCGCACTACCTCATCGACCCCTTTGACGGCGCGCAGATCCTGCGCCTGCGTTCATCCTGATCTTGTTTGTGGACACCGCAAAAATGCCTACCCGATCCGCCTTTCTCCTGGCCCTGGCCAGTCCCTTCACGCTGGCTGATTCGGCGCAATCGCAAGCCAATGGCTTTGTCCAGGACAGCGCCTGGAGTGTGCTCAATCGCACGGTCTACGACCATCGCGAGTACCGTCATGGCGCCCGCAACAGCGCTGCGCGTAACGCCTACAAGCCGCGCGACGAGCGTAATGGCTACGCCGAGGAATGGGGCTACGGGCTGATGGGTACGCTGCAATCGGGCTTCACCCAAGGCCTGATCGGGGTGGGTTTGGATGCCCATGCCTATCTGGGCATACAACTGGACAGCGGCGGTGGCCGCGCAGGGAAAGCGCGATTGCTTGGGCTCGACAACCAGGGGCATCCCAAGGACGAGTTCAGCCGTGGCGGTGCCGCGATAAAATTCCGCGCATCCTCGACAGTGCTGAGCTACGGCGAGCAGCGGGTGAAAACCCCGGTGTTCAGTTCATCCGACAGTCGCCTGCTGCCGGAAACCGCCACCGGCCTGTTCCTCACCAGCAACGAGTTCGCGGCACTGAAGCTGGTGGCAGGACACTTCACCGAGAGTACCGATCGCAATGCCAGCAGTCACGACCAGGGCCTGGTGGTCAATTACTCCAACGCCGTGAAAGGCAAGACCTTCGATCTCGCGGGCATGGTCTACACACCGGCAAAGAACCTGAACCTCAGCCTCTATTCATCGCGCTACGAGGACACCTGGAACCAGCACTACCTGGGCGGCACCTTCCTCCAGCCGCTGGATGAACAGCGCTCATTGGCATTCAACCTCAACCTGTACCGCACCACTGATGAGGGCAAGTCGTTATCCGGCAGGATCGACAATACCACCTGGAGCCTGATGTCCACTTACACCCAGGGCCCCCACGGCTTCAGCCTCGGTTATCAGAAGGTCGATGGAAACACGCCGTTCGACTACGTCACCCGTGGTGCGATCTTCATCAGCAACGCCGTGCAGCTGTCGGACTTCAACGCACCCAATGAACGATCCTGGCAGGCTCGCTACGATCTGGATGCCAGCCCTTGGGGCGCGCCGGGCCTGTCCATGAGCGCCGCTTATGTACGCGGCAGCCAGATCGATGGCAGCCACGTCGACCCGCAAGGTGGTTATGCCTATCTGGGTTATGGCGAAGGCGGCAAACATTGGGAGCGCGACCTGGAGATGCGTTATGTGGTGCAAGGTGGCGCGGCGAAAGGCACCACGTTTTCGCTGAGACACAATGTGCATCGGGGCAATACGGCCCAGGCTGAGCTGGACACGGACCAGATACGCCTGGCGGTCGAATACCCGCTGACAGGCAGGTTGTGAAAAGGTCGGTTATCGTTGTGACAAGCGCAAATCCGGGCTTGCACTGAATTACACTCAGGAGGCTGCTCGCAGGCGCATTGGCCAGCCGCCACCTGAAAGGAATACCAGATGCTTTATTTCCAGCAAATGTTGGGCATTGCCGTGTTTTCCATCACCGGCGTGCTGGCAATCAAGAAAGCCGATGTGGATTTATTTGGTGCCGTAGTGCTGGGGATCATCACCGCCATTGGGGGTGGCACGATAAGGGACCTGCTGCTCGATCTGCCGATCTTCTGGATCGCCGACTTCAACTACATCTGGGTCGCCCTGTTCGCTGCGCTGTTGGCGTTCTTTTGCACGCAACGCCTGCAACGACGTTACCGTATCCTGCTGTATCTCGACGGTCTGGCAGCGGCGCTGTTCGGCTTGTCGGCCACCGAAAAAGTCCTGGCCTTGCAGCTGGCTGCCCCCCTGGCGGTGATGATGGGCGTGCTGACCAGCATCGGCGGCGGTATCGTCCGGGATGTCCTGGCTGGTCGGGTTTCGCTGCTGATGTCGCGGGAGATCTACGCCACGCCCATTCTGTTGGGCTGCACCCTCTACGTCCTGTTGCGAGACGTGTTCCCGACCATCTGGGTCGCCGGCTGGATTGCCTTGGTCTTCACCTTCGGCCTGCGGTTTTTGGCCATTTACAAGCATCTGCAGATGCCGGCAATCTTTTCCACCCGGCAGGGATGATTCTTCGGTAAATTACGACCAGCGATGCAGCCAACGCTGGAATGGACCCTCTCCACTACAAGGACGCGACATTATGCAAATCCCCTTTTCTCAACTCAGCGAGCGCTTGCACGATCGCCGATTTACGGTAGCGGGCAACACCCACGGGCTATCCGGCGCAGGCACGGTCTTTCATTACCAGGTCGAGGGCGATGCCATTTCGGGGACTTACCAGGGCGGCAAGATCCGCATGGGCCACCAAGTCGGCCGCGTGACAGGCCCCGATACCATCGAGCTGCTGTTTCATTGCCTGACCACGGAGGGCGAGATTCTTTCCGGCTGGTCCCGTGGCACGGTGGGCGTTGATCACACAGGACGTACTACGTTGTCCTTCGTATGGGGTTGGTTGTCGGGTGCGACTGGAGGTGGCGAGTCGAGCTATGTCGAGCTTGCTGCGTAGCAAACCGCAAAAACCAGTCATGCCCTGATCTGCGCACAGTGACAAAACCGGAGGATGAAATGAAAGGAAGCTGCGCCTGTGGGGCGTTAGGTTATGAGATCGACAGCATCGATATGCCCATCAGCCATTGTCATTGCAGTACCTGTCGCAAGACCCATGCCGCCGCTTATGTTTCCACGGCAGGCGTGCTGAGAGCGCATTTCCGATGGACTCGAGGCCTGGAGGCATTGCGGGCTTCGAGTCATCACCCGGGAAGAAACGACACTTCTGTTGCCACTGCGGATCGCACCTTGCCGCTGAGCGTATCGGCTCAGCCGCGATGATCGTGCGCGTAGCCACGCTGGATGAGGAGCCTGGCGCCAGGCCCGAGTTCCACATCTGGACGGAGCAGGACGTAGCGTGGCTGAATGGGAAAGGACTGCCTGAGTATTCACAATGGCAGCCCGGACGATAATGGAATGTTTGCCTGGTCATAATCACCGTCCGCGGGACTTGCGAGGAAGCACATGATCGATGGTTCTGCCGTTTTGACGGTTTTTCTGGTCTACCTGGCCGGCGTCGTTATCCCTGGACCCAATTTCGTCGCAGTGGTCCACAAAGCGGTTGCGGCTACACGGTCGCAAGCCCTGGCCTTGGTAGCAGGGATCGTGCTGGTCAACCTGTTCTGGTCCACCTGTGCCATTGCAGGTCTCGGCATTGTCTTTGCTGCGCTCCCCTGGGCTGCGCTTGTGGTGAAGGTTCTGGGGGCCGCCTACCTGATGTGGTTCGGCTTGCGCTTGCTGGTCAACGCGGGGAAGCATGCGCCTGGCCGGCCAGAGGATGCCGTCGCGGGTAGTTGCAGGCAGGCCTTTATCCAGGGGGTGGTGACCAATATTGGCAACCCCAAGTCCATGGCCTTTTATGCCGCGGTTTTTTCAGCCGCCGCCCCCGCCCACGTTTCGCCAGGCACCTTTGCGTCGATGCTGGCGGTTGTCGTGGTGGTGTCGATGGCCTGGTATGGCATGGTCGCCATCGCCCTTTCGCAACCCAGGATTGCTGGCGCGTATCGAGGGAGGAAGAAGGCCATCGATCGACTGTGCGGTGGGTTGATTTTGTCCCTGGGGATCCGCCAGCTGGTTTAGCAATCTGGCAGATTGGTGCCGGATTTGCGCGTCACGACGCATCAGCTACTGCTCAAATGCGCTTCTCCAGACGCAATGCAGGCGCATGGTCTTCGTAGTAGTCGTGAACCATAGCGAAGCGTCGGTAACCGTTACGCTCATAAAGGCTGATAGCGACGGGATTATCCGGCCGCACTTCCAGTCGCAGGTAGGCGCGGCCGTGAGCGCGCGCACACGCCTCCGCCTCATCCAGGAGCTGTTTGCCAAGGCCGAGGCGGCTCGCGAGTTGCAGCAGAAATTCAACGCGGCCTATCCGCTTTTTCTCACGGGAATGCTGGTTGCGGGGGGCCTGGTGGTCGTCGCGCTCAAGCGTCTGACACGGGGCTCATCCAGCATCAATGGCCCGCATTGAACGCTTGAGATCTTTACATCTCAACCTGTGTGCCCAGCTCAATCACCCGATTCAACGGCAACTTGAAGTACTTCAGATTGCTGTTGGCGTTCTTGAGCAAAAACGCAAACAGGCTTTCTCGCCAACGGGCCATGCCGATGCGCTTGGTCGGGATCACCGTTTCCCGGCTGAGGAAATAGGTCGTGCGCATCGGGCTGAAATCCAGGTCGGTCAAGTGGCACAGACTCAAGGCCAAGGGAACATCGGGTTCCTCGATAAAACCAAAGTGCAGGCTGACCCGGAAGAACCCTTCACCATAGGCTTCAACCTCGAACCGCTGTTGCGCACTCACGCGAGGGCTGTCCTCAGACACTACGGTGAGCAGTACCACCTGCTCATGCAAAACCTGGTTATGCAGCAGGTTGTGCAACAGCGCATGAGGAACAGCATCGGTCCTGGCCGTCAGAAACACTGCCGTGCCTTGCACACGATGGGGAGGTTGCGAACGGATGCTGTCGATGAATAGCGGGAGCGGCAGTGCGGTTTCATCCAAGCGCTCGACAATGATTTTCCTGCCGCGCTTCCAGGTCGTCATCAAAATGAACAGGCCAATGCCGGCAATCACCGGGAACGCGCCGCCCTGGAAAATCTTCGGCGCATTGGCCGCGAAGTACAGGCTGTCGACCAGCAGGAAACCGAGCAGCATTGGAATGGCCAACCAGCGCGGCGTTTTCCATAGCAGCAGGACAACCGCCGAGGACAATATTGTCGTGATCAACATGGTCCCCGTCACTGCGACGCCATAGGCTGCGGCCAACGCACTGGACGACTCGAAGCCGATGACCAGCAGGACTACACCGACCATCAATGCCCAGTTGACCGTGCCGATGTAGATCTGCCCTTGCTCCTGACTGGAGGTGTGCTGGATAAACATGCGGGGGATATAACCCAGCTGGATGGCCTGGCGAGTCAGGGAGAACGCACCGGAAATCACTGCTTGAGAAGCGATGATGGTGGCCAGTGTGGAGAGCGCGACCATCGGCAGCAGGGCCCAATCAGGCGCCAGCAGATAGAACGGGTTGCGCACAGCCTCCGGGTTACCCAGGATCAAGGCGCCCTGGCCAAAGTAATTGAGCACCAAACCGGGCAGTACCAGCATGAACCACGCGCGCGAGATCGGTTTGCGGCCAAAGTGGCCCATGTCGGCATACAGTGCTTCAGCACCGGTCAGTGCCAACACGACAGCGCCCAGAATCACCACCCCGATTCCCGGATGAACCACGAAGAACTGCACGGCCCAGGCAGGATTGAGCGCTTGCAACACTTCTGGGCGCTGCATGATCCCATAGATCCCAAGCGCACCCAACACCACGAACCACAGCACCATGACCGGACCAAACAGGATGCCGATTCGAGCCGTGCCATGTTTTTGTATCAGGAACAGCGCCACCAGCACGATCACTGACAAGGGCACGACCCAGTGTTCGATTCCGTCAAACGCCAGCTGCAGTCCTTCAACCGCGGAGAGCACCGAAATGGCCGGGGTAATCATGCTGTCCCCGTAAAAAAGTGCCGCGCCAAACAGGCCGAGCAGCACCAGTGCCTTGCTCATGTACGGATAAGGTGCTGCCGCGCGACGGGCTAACGCGGTCAACGCCATGATGCCGCCTTCGCCCTGATTGTTGGCACGCAGGATGAACAACACGTACTTGATCGAGACCACCCAAATCAGCGACCAGAAGATCAACGACAGAATGCCCAGCACTCCGTCGTGATTGACCTGGACGCCGTAGTGGCCGGCAAAGACTTCTTTGAGCGTGTAGAGGGGGCTGGTGCCAATGTCCCCATAAACCACCCCGACAGCGGCGACGAGCAAGCCGACCCCTGAGGTTCTGGATGGGGAATCTGTGTGTGCAAGGGTCACTGTTTTACTCAAGGGCCGCTTCTCTCGTATGGTGGGGGAAGAAGTTCACGTCATCCTTGGGCAATACATTGCCAGTGCCATTAAAAATGCAGATGCATGGACCGTTGAAAATCGCGGCCAGTATCGTTGCAGACTGACCCGCCTACCGTAAAAAAAGCGTAAAAATTAATCGGCGGGCGCCAAAGGTGCCGGTCTGCCCCTCGATTCACGATTCTTCGTCAAGGCGTCTAACCCTGTGGCAATCAGCAGGTCCCAGCTTCTGCCCGCTTGCTGAGCGAACCTCAATCGGCATCAGCGGCTGGCCGGACCTGTTGTCCAGCAGCACGGAACGGGTCTCCTGGGGCTCGAACAGAAAACGTTCGCCCCACTGCCGCATGCTGACCACCACCGGAAAGATCTCCCGCCCTTTTTCCGTCAGCACGTACTCCTTGTAGGCGCTGCCATCTGAGGCCGGTCGAACGTCGAATATCCCGACCTCAACCAGCGCCTTCAATCGCGACGCCAGAATATTCTTCGCCACGCCCAGGCTCTTTTGAAATTCGCTGAACCGGCGAATATCGTCGAAAGCGTCGCGGATGATCATGAGTGACCAGCGATCGCCAATGACTTCCAGTGTTCTGGCTACCGGGCATTCGTTGCCTGGCGGTGAGGTGTCTTCGAGCATTTTGTTGACCTTGCGGAATGTGGTTGCAATTTGAAACCGAATACACCAACAATTGAATCCAGTTTTCAATTGAAACCAGTTTAGCCCATGGAGGCGCACATGACAGCAGATGTCGATTCAGCCAGCCAATGTCTGGTCAGGGAGCCTTCGCCAATATCGCCTGCGGTAACCGACCGCTTTCAAGGGCTCTCGCCATCGCTCACGTTGCTGTTTTCCATCACCTGCGCGCTGGCAGTGGCCAATGTTTACTTCGCCCAACCATTACTCGACTCCATGGCGCAGAGCCTGGGTGTGGCCTCATCAATGATCGGGATCGTAGTGACTGCGACACAGGTGGGTTACGCATTGGGGTTGCTGTTCATCGTCCCGCTGGGGGACCTGGTCAACCGCAAGCGACTGATGTTGACGCAAGTCCTGCTGTCTGCGGTGGCACTGGCGGCGGTCGGTGCAGCACAGCAATGGCTGGTCCTGTTGGGTGCCATGATCGTGATGGGGTTGCTGGCAGTGGTCGTTCAGGTGCTGGTGGCCTACACCGCTGTGCTGGCAACGCCCTCGCAACGCGGGCAAGCAGTCGGGACGGTCACCAGCGGGATTGTCCTGGGCATCCTTCTGGCGCGATTTACTTCCGGCTTGATCGCAGACATCGCAGGCTGGCGCGCTGTCTATTATGTGTCCTCAGGTTTGATGCTGACCCTCGCGGCAGTGCTGTGGAAAGTAGTGCCTGTCACACCCTCCCCCAGGCAAAAGGATACCTACCTCGCGCTCATCGGCTCGCTGTTCAAACTGTTCATCAGCGAACCCACGTTGCGCGCCAGGGGCCTGCTGGCGCTGCTGATCTTTGCCGCTTTTTCCGTGCTGTGGACAGCCATGGTAATGCCGTTGAGCGCCCCGCCGCTGTCGCTTTCACACACCGCCATCGGCCTGTTCGGCCTGGCCGGTGTCGCCGGTGCCCTGGCTGCCAGACGCGCCGGTCGCTGGGCCGACCAAGGCCTGGGGCAACGCGTGACCGGCATTGCGCTGGGGCTCCTGACGCTGTCCTGGTTGCCCATCAGCGTTGCCGAGACGTCGCTGGTCGCGCTGGTCTGCGGCGTCGTCCTGCTCGACTTCGCGGTGCAGGCCGTGCACGTCACCAACCAGAGCATCATTTTCGCCGCACGACCCGACGCCCAAAGCCGCATGGTCGGCGCCTACATGTGCTTCTACTCGGTCGGCAGCGCGCTGGGGGCCGCCGCCGCGACCCAAGTTTATGCGTTTTGGGGTTGGGAGGCCGTCAGCCTGCTGGGGGCCTTGATCAGTGTCAGTGCCTGGATTCTGTGGTTTCTCACGTCTCAATCCGACGGCAGTTGATAACCCTCCTCGATTGCCTTGAGCTTGCGGTACAGGGTCGCTCGCCCGATCCCCAGGCTGCGCGCGGCGGCCGAGAGGTTGCCGCCGCTCGCTTCCACCGCCGCCTTGATCGCGCGCAGCTTCGAGACCTGCAGGGTATCCCCCGCCTTCGGCTGCGGCTGCGGCGTACCTGGCGCTGATTCGACCGGGGTATCACAATCCTCCAATACGTCGTCCGGCAGGTGCTGCAGGCCGATTTCCTCTTCATTCTCGGCCAGGGCAGCGGCCAGGCGCAGGGTCTGGTAAAGCTGACGAACATTTCCCGGCCAGCGGTACGCCAACAGCGCCTGCAGCGCCACCTTGCTCAGCCTGGGCGATGGGTGCGCGTTGGTTTCGGCGCGCAGCAGGTGCTGGATCAGTGCGTCGAGATCGTGGCGTTCACGCAACGCCGGCAGGACCACGCGCAGGCCGTTGATGCGGTAATAGAGATCCTCGCGAAACCCCTGGTTGGCGCTGAGCTGCTTGAGGTCGCGGTGAGTGGCGCAGATCAACGCGCAATCCACCTTGATCAACTGACTGCTGCCAAGCCGGGTCAGGCTGCGCTCCTGCAGCACGCGCAGCAGGCGACCCTGCAGCTCCGGGGGCATGTCGCCGATCTCGTCGAGGAACAGGGTGCCCTTGTGCGCCTGTTCGATCTTGCCGCTGGCGCCGCCCTTGCGGCTGCCGGTAAAGGCACCTTCGGCGTGGCCGAACAATTCCGACTCGATCAGGCTGGCGGGGATGGACGAACAGTTGATCGCAACGAAGGCTTCGCCGGCGCGCCTGCTGCCTTCGTGCAACAGACGGGCGAAGACCTCCTTGCCCGTGCCGGTCTCACCGTTGATCAACACCGGGATGTCGCGGGCGAAGGCCTTGCGTGCGCGGGACAGAGCGTCCTGCAGGGCCGGATCCTGCAGGCACGGGCCCGATTGCGGCGCTGGCAGCGGCTCGGCGGTACTCGCAGGCAAGGGTAGCCGACGTTGTCCCCGTTCCGGTTTGCGCTCGGGGCCGAGGGTGATGCAAGCATGCAGGTCGCCGCAGTGGTGACCGCGCAGGCGCAACGGTGCGCTGAGGTCGTGGCGGCAATAACAGGTGGCATGGACGAAGGGCATGTCGAACAGCTCGGTAAAGTCCAGGCCGGCGTGGTTCTCGCCGAGCTTCAACAACTGACCGGCGATGCGGTTGGCGCAGCGAAGCTTACCGGCCGGGTCGAAGGCCAGCAGACCTTCCAGTGGCGTGCCGAGGATGTCCAGGCGATGGTGCAGATGCACCAGCAGCACGTCGCCAAGTTGGGCGAACATGCGGTTTTCGATGGCGCGAGCGGCGAACACCAGGCTATCGAGGGTATAGACCGAGGGCACGCCATGTTTGCTGCTGGCGTCCAGTACCCCGACGATGCCGCCGTCCAGGCCAAAGATCGGCGTGGCCAGGCAGGAGAATTGGCGAGCCTCCTCCAGGTAATGCTCCTCGCCGACAAAAAACACCGAATCGCGCTCGGTCAGGACGCAACTCGGCGCGGTGGTGCCCACGTTTTGTTCAGAGATCTGCGCACCGACACGGAACACCTGATTCAACTCGCGGTTGTCCGGGCTGAGTCGACCCAGGCTGCTGAGCACCACGCCTTCCAGATCGAGGCAGGCCAGCACCCAGTCTTTCGGCGACAGGGCGGCGTGCAGCTGCTCCATCTCCGGGGCGGCGCAGGTCAGCAAGAGGCGATTGCTTTCGGCGATCTGCGCGCGACTGGCAACCACTGGCGCGTCAAACAGCAGATTGTCGCGCGGGCACAGGCCGTAGTTCTGCGAGCGCTGCCAGGATCTCTCGATCACTTGTGAATCGACGAAACGCTTGCGCGAGGAAGGTGTCGCGGGGCTATTGAATTTGGGCATGGCATGCGTCTCGCGGCCGAATGTCTCGAAGTGGGCCAGCTCGACCCCAAGCCACTGTCTCAATTTGAGCCAGCGATACAGCGGGACAATTCCCGCGCGGCCTTCGACACTTCTTATTATTACTCAAGCCATTGATTTAAAAGCTTTTCTTACAAACCATAAAAAGCTGGCACAAGCTCTGCTCAATGACTTCACGTTAGTCCGGATAACCGCTCCGGCACTAGGTCGATCATAAACAAAAACAATAAAGGTAATGTCATGAAAATGAGCACAGGGCCGGCTCGTCGCAGCCCGGGCTGGCCGCCACACCAGTGTCGCCTGGTCCATCTGTTTCACGCTTCGCTCTTCGGCCTGCTGGCCAGTTTCTCTTGCAGCGCCATGGCGGTGGACGTCGATGCCGGCGATTACACCGCCCTTCCCGAAGGCACCAACCTGGGCCTGGTCTATTACCAACATGCCGAGCGCAATGCCCTCTACTCCGACGGTCACAAGGTGCCGATCGATGCCGGTCTGGATTCCGACATCGGTATCCTGCGCGGCGTGCACTTCACCAGGATCGGCGATTACATCGTCGACCCGCAGTTCCTCCTGCCGTTCGGCAACGTGCGGGCCAAGGATGATCTGCAAGACCTGGGCAACGACAGCGGCACTGGGGACCTGATCCTCGCCGCCACCGTCTGGCTGCTGAATGAACCGAAAAATCGCCGCTACTTCGGTATCACCCCGTTCCTCTACGTGCCCACCGGCAGCTACGACAAGGACCGCGCGATCAACCTCGGCGAGAACCGCTGGAAGCTCGCCCTGCAAGCGGGCTATATCACCGGCCTGACCGAAAAGCTGACCCTCGATCTGGTCGGCGACGTGACTTTCTTTGGCCACAACCACGACTTCGGTAGCGCTGGCGACACCCAGAAGCAGGACCCGCTCTACCAGGGCCAGGCTTTTCTACGCTACAACTTCACCGAGCGTTTCGATGTGCGTGCGGGTATTTCGAAGCTCTGGGGCGGTGAAAGCAACATCAGTGACATAGATATGGACGACAAGCCGGGCACCAGCAAATTCACGGTCGGCACGTCGTACTTCGTCACCCCGGGCACCCAGTTGATGGTCAATTACGGGCAGGACATCGCGGTGGACAACGGCTTCGAAGAGGACAGCCGCATCAACTTGCGCATCCTGCAGCTGTTCTAGCCATCGCCGCTCGCCAGGGTCTCATTCCAATTCAAATAACAGGAGTCCTGCGTCTATGAACACGCAGTCTGCATCCCGAATTCTCGCTGGCCTGGCCTTCGCCTTGCTGGCGCCGCTGGCCGTCGCCGCACACGTCGACCAGGCCGCCATCATTGCCAGTAAGCAGGACGGTAGCGAATGGCTCAGCCACGGCCGCACCTATGACGAACAGCGCTTCAGCCCACTGGACCAGATCACCGCGAAGAACACCGACAAGCTGGGCCTGGCCTGGTCCGTCGACCTTGATAACCATCGCGGCCTGGAAGCCACGCCGCTATTCGCCGACGGCGTGCTCTACGCATCGCTGTCCTGGAGCCGCGCGATCGCGGTGGATGCACGCACCGGCAAGACGCTCTGGACCTTCGATCCGCAGATCGCCCGCGACAAGGCCCGCGACGCCTGCTGTGACGCGGTCAACCGCGGAGTCGCGCTGTGGAACGGCAAGGTTTTCATCGGCACCCTGGACGGCCGGCTGATTGCCCTCGACGCAAAAACCGGCCAGCAGGTGTGGAGCCAGCAGACCACCGACAACAGCAAGCCCTACACCATCACCGGCGCGCCGCGTGTGGTGAAGGGCAAGGTCATCATCGGCAACGGTGGCGCCGAGTACGGTGTGCGGGGCTATTTCTCCGCCTATGACGCCGAGAGCGGCGAGATAGCCTGGCGCTTCTACACCGTGCCCGGCGACCCGAACAAACCCTATGAACATCCCGAGCTGGCCGAGGCGGCCAAGACCTGGAAAGGTAACGAGTACTGGAAGCTCGGCGGCGGCGGCACCGTATGGGACGGCATGGCTTATGACCCTGAACTGGACCTGCTGTACGTCGGCACCGGCAACGGTTCGCCGTGGAACCGCGAACTGCGCAGCCCCGGTGGCGGCGACAACCTCTACCTGTCCTCGATCCTTGCGCTCAACCCGGACACCGGCCGGCTGGCCTGGCACTATCAGGTGACACCGGGCGACTCCTGGGACTTCACCGCCACCCAGCAGATTACCCTGGCGACCCTGGAGATCGCCGGCAAAATGCGCAAGGTGCTGATGCAAGCGCCAAAGAACGGCTTCTTCTATGTCATTGACCGCCAGACCGGCGAGCTGCTCTCTGCCGAGAAGTTCGGCAAGGTCACCTGGGCCGAGAAGATCGACCTGGCTACCGGCAAGCCGGTGGAGGCGCCCGGTGTGCGCTACCAGAAAGAGCCCATCGTCATGTGGCCGAGCCCCTTCGGCGCTCACGGCTGGCATTCGATGTCGTTCAACCCGCAAACCGGCCTGGTGTATATCCCCTACCAGGAGATCCCGGGTGTGTATCGCAACGAAGGCAAGGACTTCGTCAAGCGCAAGGGCTTCAACACCGGCGCGGGCTTCTCCGACGCCACCGAGATTCCCCGCGAGGCCGTTTCCGGTGCCCTGCTGGCCTGGGACCCGGTCAAGCAGAAGGAAGCCTGGCGCGTGCCCTACGCTCACTACTGGAACGGCGGCACCTTGAGCACCGCCGGCAACCTGGTGTTCCAGGGTACGGCCGACGGCAACTTCATCGCTTACTCTGCAGACAAGGGCAAAAAGCTCTGGTCGTTCGGCGCACAGACCGGCATCGTCGCCGCCCCCATGACCTACAGCCTGGAGGGTGAGCAGTACATCGCCGTGATGGCCGGCTGGGGTGGTGTCGCCCCGCTGATCGGAGGCGATGCCGCCTTGGCGCCGGGGGCGGGTAACGTCAGCCGCCTGCTGGTGTTCAAACTCGACGGCAAGGCCTCTCTGCCGCCGCTACCAGAAAAAACAGTGGTGGCGGTAAACCGCACGCCAAAACCGGTCGACGCTCCCGCTGCGGATATCGCGGCCGGCCAGCAGCTGTACGGCGCCTACTGCTCCGTCTGCCACGGTGTGGGTGCGATCAGTGGTGGCTTGATCCCCGATCTGCGCAAGTCCGACGAGTCCCATCGAAACCTGTTCCAGCAGATCGTCCTGGATGGCGTACTGCGGCCTCTGGGCATGCCCTCCTTCAAGGACAGCCTCGAGCCCGCCGATGTCGAGAAGATCAAGCACTACGTAATGAGCCAGGAGTACGCCCAATACCTCAAGGCACAGCAACCGGTTGCGACCAAGGCCACGCCGTGATTGCACAGAGGTAGCGCAAAGGGGCAAGGATGCCCGATCAGCTTTTGAAACCATCCATTCAAAAAAAGAGGAACTCGATCATGTGGACCAAACCTGCCTACACCGACCTGCGCATTGGCTTCGAAGTCACCATGTACTTTGCCAACCGCTAACCCTTTAGCGTGGTGCTGCGTCTGCGTCCGTGAAGTTGAAGTGGCGTATGACGGCATGAGTATTGTGTTGTAACTGACGGCCCCTTCGCTGGCAAGCCAGCTCCTACAGTTGACCGCATTCCCCTGTAGGAGCTGGCTTGCCAGCGAAAGGGCCAGACCAGCCGCCAAAGAATCCACCGGCTGTACTCCGGAGAACCCAG
>NZ_CATKQQ010000021.1:0-39004 GCF_949767605.1 Pseudomonas sp. IT-P218 | reverse complement strand
GCCCCTTCGCCGGCAAGCCGGGCTCCTACAGGTTGCGTGGTGTTCTCACTGACGGTTAAGCATCACCGGCAATTGCGCCACCAGCTTCACATTGTTCAACGGCGCCCGGATAAACCCGCGCTGGGTTCCGTCCGGCCCGATGACAGCAAGGTTGCCACTGTGGTCAACGGTGTAGTTCGGCTTGCTGGTGTCCGCCGGGATGAACGGAATGCTCACGGCATTGGCCACTTTCTGCAGGTCTTCAATAGAAGTCGGGGTCAGGCCGACAAACTGTGGATCGAAGTAACCCAGGTACTGCTTGAGCTGCTTGGGCGTATCGCGGTTGGGATCGACGCTGACCAAAACGATCTGCAACTTGTCCACCGCCTCGGGCGGCAGTTCACTCTTGATCTGGCGCAGTTGGGCGAGGGTGGTGGGGCAGATGTCCGGGCAGAAGGTGTAGCCGAAGAACAGCAGCGACCACTTGCCTTTGAGTTCGTTGACGGCCACCGGCTTGCCGTCCTGGTCGGTCATGGTCACGCTTGGCAGGTTGCGGCTTTGCGGCAGCAGGATGATCCCGGCGTCGATCAGTGCCGTCGGGTCGCCCTGGCCTTTGCCGGACAGCACTTTATTGATGGTCAGGCCCAGGACCAGCGCGATCAGGGCGACAAGGATGAAGATGGTTTTCTGGGTTCGGGTCATAGATTCAACAATAAGTAGTGGTCAACGAGCAGGGCGATGAACAGCAGGAACAAGTAGTAGATAGAGTACTTGAAGGTGTTGATCGCCGCGTGCGGCCGAGTGCCACGGTACAGCACCACGGCCCATTGCAGGAATCTGGCACCAAGACCGATGGCGCAGATCAGGTAGAGCAGGCCGCTCATGTGGATCACGTAGGGCATAAGGCTGACGGCCAACAGCGCGCAGGTGTAAAGCAGGATGTGGATTTTGGTGTAGTGCTCGCCGTGGGTCACCGGCAGCATCGGGATGTCGGCCTTGGCATATTCCTCCTTGCGATGGATGGCCAGCGCCCAGAAGTGCGGCGGGGTCCAGGCGAAGATGATCAGCACCAGCAGCAGCGGTTCGGCACTGACGTGGCCGGTGGCGGCGGTCCAGCCGAGCAGCGGTGGGGCGGCACCGGCCAGGCCTCCGATGACGATGTTCTGCGGCGTCGCGCGCTTGAGGAAACCGGTGTAGACCACCGCGTAGCCGAGCAGGGAGGCGAGTGTCAGCCATGCTGTCAGTGGGTTGGTGAAGGCCAGCAACAAGGCCTGGCCGAGCAGCGCCAGCACCAGGGCAAAGGTTAGCGCGGCGGCCGGAGACACCCGGCCTTCAGCCAGCGGCCGCTTGTGGGTGCGTGCCATGACCGCATCGATCCGCCGGTCCACCACATGGTTGACCGCCGCCGCACCGCCTGCACACAGGGCAATGCCCAGGTTACCGAACACCAGCACCGTCCATGGCACTCCGGCGCGCGTCGCGAGGAACATCCCCACCAGCGAAGTGATGAGCATCAGCACCACCACTTTCGGTTTGGTCAGCTCCAGGTAGTCACGCCAGATCGCCTGGCTGTGACGCGCGCCGATCAGAATCGCCATGGCATCTCTCCTTTTATTGTTATGGGCCCGGCTGAGTGTTTACGCGGGCTGAAGCGCCAGCGAATCGGCTGCTTGACCCGAACCAGGCTGGTCCGGGCGTGATAGTTGACCAGCACCATCGTCAGCAGCAGCGCCGCGCCCCCGGCGTTGTGGGCGACGGCCACTGGCAGCGGTAGATGAAACAGCACGTTGCTGATTCCCAGGGTGATTTGCGCGGCGAGGGCGATCAGCACCAGCCCCGCCAGGCGCGTCATGCCCACGACTTTCAGTTGCCACGCCAGGCCGAGCAGCACCAGCGTGACCAGCAGCGCGCCGATACGGTGAGTCAGGTGTATGGCGGTGCGAGCGTCGCTGTCCAGTTGCCCGCCGAGGTAGTTCGGGCCGATGTGTTGGGTCAGGTGAAAACCATTGGCAAAGTCGGCTGGCGGCAGCCATTGACCATGGCAGGTCGGAAAGTCGATACAGGCCACAGCGGCGTAGTTGGAACTCACCCAACCGCCGAGGGCAATTTGCCCGATCACCAGCAACAACCCGGCAGTCGCCCAGTACTGCAAGCGCCGCGGCACCGTCAGCGCCGGCAATACGCCGGACAGGCGCAAGGTCAGCAGAAACAGCAGGCTCAAGGTCGCAAAGCCGCCCAGCAGATGCCCGGTGACCACCTGCGGCCAGAGCTTGAGCGTCACCGTCCACATGCCGAACGCCGCCTGGGCGAATACCACCGCCAGCAGGAACAACGGCAGCTTCACCGGTTGGCCCGGATGCCGGCGATGGACCCAGGCCCGACCGGCCAACACCGAGATCAGCAGCCCCAGAGTGCCGGCGAAGTAGCGGTGGATCATCTCGTTCCAGCCTTTATGGGCTTCGACAGGCGTGTCCGGGAAATGCAATTCGGCATGGGCCAATTGCGCTTCGCTTTTCGGCACGCTGATAAAGCCATAGCAGCCGGGCCAGTCCGGGCAGCCCAGGCCTGCGTGGGTCAGGCGGGTATAAGCCCCGAGCAACACCACAATCAGTGCCAGCAAGGTGGCAAACAACGCGAGGCGAAATCCAGGCTTGGCCATGACGATGCCCTCATCCGATGTTCGACAGTTTCAACAGGTGACGCAGGTCGTTGAGCAGGTCCTTGCCTTTGACTGACGGGTCGTAGCGCAGCACCAGATTGCCGTGGGGGTCGATGATCCACAGCTGTGGCACCGCCTTGCCACCGGTGGTTTTGTTGAAGGTGTTCACGTCCAGCGGATAGCGCTGCAATTGAGGATACTCCCGCGTCAACTTGGCGTCGTAATCAGTGCCCAGCGGCTGCGCGACGGCAATGGCATGGCTGGCGCGCCCGGCATCGCGGCCCAGGCCGATCTGGACCTGCCGTGCCAGGTACACCAGTTGCTGACAGTCCACCGCACACTCCTTGGGTGCGGTCACCAGCAACTGCCAGCGTTGTTCATCGGCCTGCACGCCAAGGTTGGCGCGGGTCTGGCCGTTGCCGATCAGTTCGCCGTGGTAACTGCGACCCTCCGGCACCCAGAACTGCAGTTTGTACATGCCGGTGGCGAGGATCATCGGACCGATCACCCCGAGCACAATCAGCAGCAGTTGCAGGCGACCCTTGCGCCGACTCGCCGGCGTTTTGGCCTCAGACATGCTGGGTGGATTCATGGCCGCTCCCATGGTGTTTCTCCTTTGCGTTGTGCCAGCCGAGGTAGAGATAAAGACCGAACAGGGCGATCGCCAGGGCGAACCACTGCACGGCATAAGCGAGGTGTTTTTCCGGGCCCATGGCCACGACTGGCCAATCGGCCTGGTACGTGGCGGGTCCGGTTTCTGCGCGTAATTCGTAGGCGTAGCCTTCGCGGTCCAGGGCTTTCCAGAGAGCGTTCGGATCAATGGCCGTCAGCAGTTTTGGCCAGGTACGGGTATTGGGGTCAGCGTGGAGCTGGAAAGTGGCGCCGGGAGGCACGTAGACCCAGGCGTCGAGACTCAAGAGGGTGTCGGGCGTCGTGAATTGCGGCGGTGTACGGCGGTCCGGCCACGGCAGCCAGCCGCGGTTGACCAGCAGCCACAGTCCGGTGGCTTGATCGTGAAACGGTTGCAACAATTCGACCCCGACCTTGCCATCGCGCTGGCGGTTATCCAGCAACAGGCTGTGGCCGGCGTCGAACTGGCCGTGCAGGTGAACCCGGCGGAAGGCCGGATCTGCGGTGTGTTGCAGCTCGGTGCTGGCCATCGGTTCGGCGGCCCGGCGCTCGGCGTAGCTTTGCAGCAGCGTGCTTTTCTCCGCGCCCCGACTCAATTGCCAGAACCCGAGCGACACCAGCAGCGGCAGCAACAGCGCCACCACCAGTGTCGGAATGATGCCCGGCCGAAAGCGCTTCATGGCCTGGCCAGAAAGTCGGTCGTCGCGATAGCTATACTCAAGTGCATCGCTTGTCCCCCGGAGTCCCACCATGCTCAAAACAGCCATCGTCCTGATGCTGATTGCCACGGTTGTCAGCCTGTTCAGCGGCCTGTTTTTTCTGGTCAAGGACGACAGCAGTTCGAACCGCCTCGTCATTGCCTTGAGTGTTCGTGTCGCGCTGGCCGCCATTACCGTCGGCTTGATCGCCTGGGGGTTTTTCAGCGGCCAGCTGGTTTCCCATGCCCCTTGGTAGGGCGCGCAAAGCGCGAGCTTCAAGCTTCAAGCTTCAAGCTTGTAGCTCGTAGCTCGTAGCTCGTAGCTTGTAGCTTGCAGCTGCTCTTAAAGCACATAGACGAAAACGAACAGCCCGATCCACACCACATCCACGAAGTGCCAGTACCAACTCGCAGCCTCGAAGGCAAACTGGTGCTCGTTGTCGAAGTGTCCACGCATGACCCGCATCAGCATCACGAACAGGATGATGGTGCCGATCGTCACATGCGCGCCGTGAAACCCCGTGAGCATGAAGAACGTGGCGCCGTAGATGCCTGAACCCAGGGTCAGGCCCAGTTCATGGTAGGCATGGATGTACTCTTCGGCCTGGAAGCCGAGGAAGGCACAGCCCAGCAGCACGGTGAGCGCCAGCCAGATTTTCAGCGCGCCGCGATGGCCCTTTTTCAAGGCATGGTGGGCGATGGTCACGGTCACGCTGGAACTCACCAGCAAAACCGTGTTGAGCAGCGGCAGGCCCCAGGGGCTGATGACTTCCTTGGGCGGCGGAAAGAGTTTGGAATCCGGGTTATTCAGCAGCGGCCAGGTGAACTGGAAATTCGGCCAGAGCATATGAGCCAGGCCTTTGGCGCCTTCGCCGCCGAGTGCCGGGCCCGAAACATGACGCACATAAAACAGCGCGCCGAAAAAGGCGATGAAGAACATCACCTCCGAGAAAATGAACCAGCTCATGCCCCAGCGGAATGAGCGATCCATCTGCGCGCTGTACAACCCGCTGCGACTTTCCTTGATCACCGTACCGAACCAGCCAAAGAGCATGTAGGCCAGCAGCAGGCCGCCAACGAAAAAGATCAGCGGGCCGTGGGATTCCGGCCGCGCCGCTTTCAGATCGTTGAACCAGGTGGCCAGGCCGAGCACTGTGACGAACATCCCGACCGTGGCGATGATCGGCCATTTGCTCTGGGCCGGAACGTAATAATGTTCATGAGTTGCCATTTATTGTTCTCCTTATCGGGCACGCTCAACCGCCAGTATTGACTGCGACCGGTGGATGTCGGGCGGTGATATCGAACAGCGTGTAGGACAGCGTCAGGTGCTTCACATCCTTGGGCATGTCACGGTCAACGATGAAACGTACCGGCATCTCGATCCGTTGACCGGGCTGCAGCACTTGTTGGGTAAAGCAGAAGCATTCGGTCTTGTGGAAGTACGCCGCTGCCGCGCTGGGCGCGATGCTCGGTACCGCCTGGGCGCTCATCGGCTTGTCGGTGGGGTTGTGCGCGATGAAGATCATCTCGTTCACCGCCCCGGGGTTGGCCGTCAATTCATCGTGCTTGGGATAGAAATCCCAGGACATGTCGGCGGAATTGGTCGACAGGAACTGCACGCGAACCTGCCGCGAGGTATCGACCGTCTGTTCGCCCTCATACTGCCCGGCGGTCTTGCCATTGATGCCGAATGCCTTGCACATCACGTCGTAGATCGGCACCAGGGCAAAGCCGAAGACAAACATCGCTACCACCACGAGCAATAGGCGAGTGACGAGCTTCTTCATCGAAATTGAGTCAGCCATGGTTCCAAACCTCCGCCGAAATTCCTGTAGGAGCCGGCTTGCTGGCGATGCAGGCACCGCGGCCTGTCTGATGAACCGCGTTATCGTTCATCGCCAGCAAGCCGGCTCCTACAAGGGCCATGTTCATTTCACTTCCGGCGGCGTGGTGAAGGTGTGATACGGCGCCGGCGACGGGATGCTCCATTCCAGACCCTCAGCCCCATCCCACGGTTTGGCCGGTGCTGGCGGGCCGCCGCGGATGGTCTTGATCACTATGAACAGGAAGAAAATCTGCGTGGCGCCGAACATGAAGGCGCCGATCGACGACACCATGTTGAAGTCGGCGAATTGCAGGTTGTAGTCCGGAATCCGCCGCGGCATGCCTGCCAACCCTACGAAGTGCATCGGGAAGAAGGCCATGTTCATGCCGATGAACGACAGCCAGAAATGCAGCTTGCCGAGGGTTTCGTCGTACATGTGACCGGTCCATTTCGGCATCCAGTAGTAGGCCGAGGCGAAGATCCCGAAGATGGCGCCGGGCACCAGTACGTAGTGGAAGTGTGCGACCACGAAGTAGGTGTCCTGGTACTGGAAATCCGCGGGTGCGATGGCCAGCATCAGCCCCGAGAAACCGCCGATGGAGAACAGGATCACGAACGCCACGGCAAACAGCATGGGCGTTTCGAAGGTCAGCGAGCCTTGCCACATGGTACTGGCCCAGTTGAACACCTTGACCCCGGTGGGCACCGCGATCAGCAAGGTGGCGTACATGAAGAACAGCTCGCCCACCAGTGGAATGCCGACCACGAACATGTGGTGTGCCCAGACGATGAACGACAGGAACGCGATACTCGCCGTGGCGTAGACCATCGAGGTGTAGCCGAACAATGGCTTGCGCGAAAAGGCCGGAATGATCGAGCTGACGGCACCGAAGGCCGGCAGGATCATGATGTACACCTCGGGGTGGCCGAAGAACCAGAACACGTGCTGGAACAGCACGGGGTCACCGCCGCCAGCGGCACTGAAAAAACTGGTGCCGAAGTGAATGTCCATCAGCATCATCGTCACGCATCCGGCCAGTACCGGCATCACCGCGATCAGCAGGAACGCGGTGATCAGCCAGGTCCAGACGAACAGCGGCATTTTCATCAGCGTCATGCCGGGGGCGCGCAGATTGAGAATGGTCGCGATCACGTTGATCGCCCCCATGATCGAACTGATCCCCATCAAGTGGATGGCGAAGATGAAGAACGTCACGCTTTCCGGTGCGTAGGTCGTCGACAGCGGCGCGTAGAACGTCCAGCCGAAGTTGGGACCGCCGCCCGGGGTGAACAGGGTCGAAACCAGCAGGATGAACGCCGCCGGCAACAGCCAGAAGCTGAAGTTGTTCATCCGCGGCAGCGCCATGTCGGGTGCGCCGATCATCAGCGGGACCATCCAGTTGGCGAGGCCGACAAAGGCCGGCATCACCGCACCGAAGACCATCACCAGGCCGTGCATGGTGGTCATCTGGTTGAAGAATTCCGGCTGGACGATCTGCAGCCCTGGCTGGAACAGTTCGGCGCGGATCACCATCGCGAACGAGCCGCCCAGCAGGAACATGGAGAACGCAAACCACAGGTACAGCGTACCGATGTCCTTGTGGTTGGTGGTCAGCACCCAGCGCATCAGGCCTTTGGCAGGGCCGTGGGCGTGGTCGTGGGCCGCGCCGGTATGAACATGGTCATCGACTACAACAGTCATGTCCTGTCTCCTGCAAACAGATGAGCTGGGCAGGCCGGGGCGCGATGCCCCGACCGATTCCTTGGGTGCGCAATAGACCGGGTCATTTGCTTTCCGCCTGTTTCAGCTCCAGCACTTCTTTAGGGGTGACCATGTCGCCCTTATTGTTGCCCCAGGCGTTACGCTCGTAGGTCACGACCGCTGCGATATCGACTTCCGACAGTTGCTTGCCGAACGCCGCCATGGCGGTACCAGGCTTGCCGTGGAAGACAATGCTCAGGTGATCCTTGATGGGTCCGGTGGCGATTTTCGAGCCCTTGAGTGCCGGGAACATCGGCGGCAGCCCTTGACCCTCGGCCTGGTGACAGGCCACGCAGGCGGTGTGATAGACCTTGTCGCCGCGCTCCTTGAGCTCGTCGAGGGTCCATTCCTTGCTGGTCAGCTCCTTGAGTTGTGCGGCTTCAGCCTTGCGCTCGCCCAGCCATTTTTCGTAGTCGGCCTTTTCCTTGACCTCGACCACGATCGGCATGAACCCGTGATCCTTGCCGCACAGCTCGGCGCATTGGCCGCGGTAGATGCCGGGTTTTTCGACACGGGTCCAGGCTTCATTGACGAACCCCGGGATCGCATCGCGCTTGACCGCGAAGGCCGGCACCCACCAGGAGTGGATCACGTCGGCGGAGGTCACCAGGAAGCGCACCTTGGCGCCGATCGGCAGCACCAGGGGCTTGTCGACCTCGAGCAGGTAGTGCTCGGTCTTGGCTTCCTTGTTGTGGATCTGATCGGCGGGAGTGGCCAGGTTGCTGAAGAACTCGACGTCCTGGCCCAGGTATTTGTAGTGCCATTTCCACTGATAGCCGGTGACCTGGATATCGATATCCGGCTCACTGGCGTCGTACATCTTGATCAGGGTGGCGGTCGCCGGAACCGCCATGGCCACCAGGATCACGAAGGGCACGATGGTCCAGAGGATTTCGACGGTGGTACTTTCATGAAATTTTGCCGCCACCTGCCCGGTTGAGCGGCGATGGAGGATCATCGACCAGAACATGGCGCCAAAGACGATGATGCCGATCACTACACAGATCCAGAAAATGGTCATGTGCAGGTCAAACACAGCGTGACTGATTTCAGTCGCTCCAGGCGCCATATTCACAGTCCAGGCCGCTTGCGCCTGACTGAAAATCGACCACAACAGGAGGCCCATCCAGACATGTGGATGTCGCATCATTGCGGGTTCCCCTTATCGTTCTTGTTATCCCGCCGGCTTTCACCTGCGGCAAGGGAGCGGCTGCATCAGACTACGAACTTGAATCGCCGGGCCTTGCTGCAGTGCAGTCGGGCGTCATCAGCTAACTCCATTCCAACCCGAGTATAGACAGCGACTCCCACCTCGCAATGTGCTGGCGTAAATCAACTGAAACAGCATTAACTTGCGTTGCAGGGCACGAATGGAGAAGGATGCAGACGAGTGGTGGCAAACCGATATAACGGAGGCGTCTCAAGGATGAAATAATTATGACAAATGCGTCTTAGCATTTTTCGTAAGCCAGCTAAGTTATGTCTTCCCTATTTCATTGCCTTTGTTTCCTGGAGTTTTCATGAACACCGCCGCATTGCGCGAGCAGATCCAACAAGCCCAACAACACGAAGCCGAGACCGGCCTGCTGACGCGTCAACTCGAAACCAAGCTGCCTCATTTGCACCCGGCTATCCAATTGCCGGAAGCGGACGCCAACGGCGTGCTGACGCGTTTTGTCGCCGCTTACATCGACGAAGTTCCGGATCTGCTGGATGCAGCCAATGAAGTTGCCAGGGAAGCGGGCATCGAGTCACAGATCAAACCGGTGCTGAAAATCGCCGAGCAGTACTTCCTCCAGCCGCCAGCGATCATGGCAGGGCACGTCGGGCTCGACAGCCTGCTGGACGAAGCCTATCTGGCACACCGGTTCGTCGAAGAGGTCAACGACCTGTACATCAAGCATCTTGGCCAGCCACTGATCCCCTTGGACATGACTGTCGCCAACCTGATTGCTCATCAATTGATCGGTGAGGAATTTGCCAACCAACTTGATGAAGCTGTGCATCACGCCATAGACGAGATGCTTAACGAAGAGAGCTTTGCGCTGGAGTCGGTGGAGGCCTACCGCGAGAAACTCAGCAGTCCGGACACCGGTGCTGCCTGGAAGCGCTGGCCGTGCATGTCCCGTCGCCTGGGCGTGGGCCTGGAGCTGGATCAGCCCGTCGCCTGACTCCATTCCCTGCAGGAGCCGGCTTGCTGGCTATCCAGACGACACGGTCTGCCTGACACACCGCGTCGCCTGGATCGCCAGCAAACCGGCTCCTGCAAGTTTCAGGTGGTGGAGCCTACGCCGGTGTTGGTCCGCACCCGCCCCTCCAACCTGCGTTTCAACCCCCGCGCCTCAATCAGCAGCCTTGACCCTTTGGCCGCATTCGCCCGACCCCATTCTTCCAGCAACTCCAGGCACGAGTGATCGATGTAGCTCAAGTTATTGAGCGGCACATGCACCGTCGCACCCGCTGGAATGCTGCCCAGTACTCGGGTCAGCGCCGGCACCTTGAGAAAGGTCGCCGCACCTACCAGGCGCAGTTCCACTTCGCCGTCCTGCGCCAGGTCGATCAGGCTTATTTTCAGCCGTGAAGCATTCAGCGCCAGTTTCACCAGGGTCAAACCGAAGCCGACCAGCACGCCTGTCAGCAGGTCAGTGAAGATGATCGCCAGCGCTGTCGCGGCATACGTGAACATCGGCATCCGACCGTAGCGACCCAAACCTCGAAATGCCTTGAGATCGACCAGCTTGAAACCCGTGTACACCAACACACCGGCCAGGCTCGCTACCGGAATGCTTTGCAGCACGCTCGACAGCAACATCACGAACGCCAGGAGCCACAATCCGTGGAAAATCGTCGAGTAGCGCGTGGTGGCACCGGCCTGGACGTTGGCCGAACTGCGGACGATCACCCCGGTCATCGGCAACGCGCCGAGCAATCCGCAAAGCATGTTGCCGACGCCCTGGGCAGACAGTTCGCGATCGAAGTCCGAACGTTGGCCGCTGTGCATGCGGTCGACTGCGGCGGCGGACAGCAGGGTTTCGGCGCTGGCGATGAAGGCTACCGCGAACGCCGCGATCAGCAGCGTGGGGTCCGCCAGGTTCAGCAAGTCCGCAGGTTTCAGCCAGTCGATGGCTTCGGCCAGGTTGGCCGGCACCTCCACTCGTTTGACTTGCAGCGCCAGGACCAGGCTGGCGACGGTGGCAAGCCCTACGCCGAGCAGCGCACCGGGCACGAAGCGCAGGGAATGAGGGCGCAGCTTTTCCCACAGCCACATCACGGCGATCGTTCCCAGACCGAGCAACCCGGCCTGCCAGCCAAAGGAGGGCAGCGCCTGAGCGACGGCGGCCGGGAAGGCTGCCAGGTTATCCAGCCCCGAGGGCTTGGGTGTGGCGTCCAGCATCACGTGTATCTGTGACAGGACGATCAACACCCCGATCCCGGCGAGCATGCCGTAGACCACGGCGGGTGCTGTCACGCGAAACCAGCACCCCAGTTTCAGCCGACCGGCGACCAGTTGCAGAAAGCCCGCCAACAGCAGGATCGGCCCGAGCATGGACACTCCATGCTGGCGAACCAGTTCGAACACCAGCACCGCCAGGCCTGCCGCCGGGCCGCTGACTTGCAACGGCGAGCCGGCCAGCCAGCCGACCACCAGTCCACCGATGATCCCGGTGATCAGGCCTTTGGCCGGTGGCAGTCCCGAAGCGATGGCGATGCCCATGCACAGGGGCAGGGCGACCAGAAACACAACCACCGAAGCCAACAGCTCCCGTGGCAGCACAGCTTTAAGTTGCGCAGCACGCATGATGATTCTCCCGAAGATTTCTTCAGGCATGGCGAAGCCAGGCTGCCTGATCGGCAGCCTCGACTGAACCACACGGGTATTTAGGAGGATTTAGAAGCGCGCTTTGGGCGTCGCGACCGGAATAGGCAGGCTGCCATTGAGCGGCAGGAAACAACCCTTGTCGGCGTCGTAGGCTTTTATTTCGCTGGTTTCGATGTTGTAGACCCAACCGTGGATGAACAACTGACCATTGGCCATGCGTGAAGCCACCGAGGGGTGCGTGCGCAAGTGCTGCAACTGGGCGATCACATTTTCCTCGGTGAGGATGTGCATGCTTTCGTTTTCATCGGCGCAGTTGCAGTTTTCCTGGACCATGGTCTTGGCCACTTCGGCATGCCGCAGCCAGGCTTTGACCGTGGGCATCTTTTCCAGGCTCTGCGGGTTGAGTACCGCTCGCATGGCGCCGCAATCGGAGTGCCCGCAAATGATGATGTGGTGCACTCCCAGCGCCAGCACCGCGTACTCGATGGCCGTGGAAACGCCGCCGTTCATTTGCCCGTATGGTGGCACGACGTTGCCGACGTTGCGGGTCACGAACAGGTCGCCGGGGGCGCTGTGGGTAATTAGTTCGGGAACGATGCGCGAATCGGCGCACGCAATGAACATGGCGCGCGGGCGCTGGGCCGTGGCGAGTTTCTTGAAGAGTTCTTCCTGTTGCGGAAAGATCTCATGATGAAAATGCAAAAAGCCGTCAACGATATGCTGCAGCGCTGCATCGGCGGTTTCCGCCTCGGGTTGGGCAGAAGCCGACGCAGCCAACGGCTGTTTATCCTTGTCACTCATGATTCATCCTCTTTGGCGGAGTCAGGGATAATCCCGTTTTGTCCGGTGTGAAGCCAGTGGCTGTTTAAAAAACATCCAGGTCGTGAAGCTCGACCCGTCAGTCACTCGATGAACAAGGTAGCCCTCGAATCTTAACTCAAACTGAAAAAACCGCTCTAGAACCTGTGTTCCAGGTCACAAAAAACGTGACTGGCCCATGATGTGCGCGTGTTCCCAGTAATCAACCATAGGCCAATTGTCCTCAAATCAGCGACATTTGGCGACCGGGCGGACAAAAGGCTTCGCAGTCCAGGTTGAAACCCTCCCGATGGTTGAGCCCCAGGCGCTTGATGGCCTTGGCAAAACGTTGGGCCAACAGATCGGCAAAGGGACCTTCACCGCGCATGCGGGCGCCGAAGCGACTGTCGTATAGCTCGCCGCCTCGGGTCTGGCGAATCAGGCTCAGGACATGCGCCGCCCGTTGCGGATAGTGGGCAGCCAGCCATTCTTCGAACAGCGGCGCGACTTCCAGGGGCAGGCGCAACATCATGTAGGCGGCGCTCTGTGCCCCGGCCGCATGGGCCTCTGTAAGCAGGTTTTCGATTTCGCTGTCGTTGATCATCGGAATCATCGGTGAACACAGCACGCCCACCGGAACCCCGGCTTCGCGCAACACCCGGATTGCCCGCAGCCGGGCCTTGGGCGCCGCAGCACGGGGTTCGAGGATGCGTTTGAGTTCGTCGTCCAGCGTGGTCAGGCTGATCATCACCGCCACCAGCCGTTGTCGGGCCAGTTCGGCCAACAGGTCCAGGTCGCGCAGAATCAACGAGCCTTTGGTCACGATTGTCACCGGATGACGGTAGCGCAGCAGCACTTCGAGGGTTTGGCGGGTGATCTTGTACTCACGCTCGATGGGCTGGTAAGGGTCGGTGTTGGACCCCAGGTTGATGGGGGCACACTGGTAGCCACGCCTGGAAAGCTGTTCCTCCAGTATGTCTGCAGCATTGGTCTTGGCGATCAGCTTCGTCTCGAAATCCAGGCCTGGCGACATGTCCCAATAGGCGTGACTGGGTCGCGCATAACAGTAGATGCACCCGTGCTCGCAGCCGCGATAAGGGTTGATCGATCGGTCGAAGGGCAGGTCCGGTGAGTTGTTGCGGGTGATGATGGTTTTCGCAGTCTCGATGGACACCTCGGTGCCTTGGGTCATCGGCGCTTCCTGAAACCAGCCGTCGTCCTCGGCCACCGAACGATGGGGGGCGAAGCGATTGTGCGGGTTGGTCGCGGTGCCGCGACCGCGAGGGGGCAAGGGCGTGTTCATGGGGATAGCTCGCATGCTGTATGTCTATACAGTATACGGCGAAGGCTTGAGTGACCAGTGCCGTTTGGCAGCTTCTCCCACGGCATTGCGCCGTGGGAGATGGCGCTTTCTACTCAGTGCTGTTCGTCAGGCTTTTTCTTCAGTTTCGGATTCGGAAAAAACTGCACCGCCTGAACCTTGGTGTCCGCAGGCTTGAGCGCGGATGTGTTGACCCGCGTGCCCAGTTCCTTGGGAACGGACAGACCTTGTTCATTCAGCGTATCGGAATAACCGCAGGCCACGCACTCGCGATGCGGTACATCGTCTTCACTCCACATCATCAATTTGTCCGGCTCGCTGCAGGCCGGGCAGACCGCGCCGGCGATAAAGCGTCGTTTGGTAATCACGGGACCCTCACTCATGCTGCCGCGCCCTCACTCAGGCCGCTGTGGCGCAAGAGTGCGTCAATCGAAGGCTCACGACCACGGAAGTCGACGAACAGCACCATTGGCTCCTGGGAACCGCCGCGCGCCAGGATGGCTTCACGGAACGCCCGGCCGGTATCGGCATTGAGCACACCTTCTTCCTCGAACTTCGAGAAAGCATCGGCCGAGAGCACTTCAGCCCATTTGTAGCTGTAGTAACCCGCCGCGTAACCGCCGGCGAAAATGTGCGCGAAGCTGTTAGGGAAACGGTTGTAGGCCGGAGGGCGCATCACTGACACCTCGTCGCGCACGCCTTCAAGCACTTGCAGCACGCTGCGACCGTCACCGTGGGTGGCGTGCAGTTCGAAGTCGAACAGCGAGAATTCCAGTTGGCGAACCATCATCAGGCCGGACTGGAAGTTTTTCGCCGCGAGCATTTTCTGCAGCAGGTCCTGGGGCAGTGGTTCGCCGGTTTCATAGTGACCGGAGATCAACGCCAGCCCCTCGGGCTCCCAGCACCAGTTTTCCATGAATTGGCTTGGCAACTCGACCGCATCCCAGGCCACGCCGTTGATGCCGGACACGCCGGCATGTTCGACTCGGGTCAGCAGGTGATGCAGGCCATGACCGAACTCGTGGAACAGGGTGGTGACTTCATCGTGGGTCAGCAGGGCAGGCTTGCCGCTGTCGGCCGGCGTGAAGTTGCACACCAGGTTGGCCACCGGGCTCTGCAGCACGCCCTCGGCGGTGCGACGACGATCACGGGCACCGTCCATCCAGGCACCACCGCGTTTGTTGGCGCGGGCGTACAGGTCGAAGAAGAAGCGGCCGACGTGCTGGCCGTTTTCCTTGATTTCGAACAGGCGGACATCCGGGTGCCAGGAATCAAAACCTTTTTGCTCGGCGATCTCGATGCCGTACAGACGCTGAACGATGGCGAACAGCCCACTGAGCACCTTGTCGATCGGGAAGTAGGCGCGCAGGGCTTCCTGGGCAACGCTGTAACGCTGCTCGCGAAGTTTTTCGCCATAGAAACCGCTGTCCCAGCTTTGCAGGTCCGGGCAGCCTTGTTCGGCGGCGTAAGCCTTGAGCTGTTCCAGGTCCTGGGCGGCGAACGGTTTGCTGCGCTTGGCCAGGTCGCGCAGGAAACTCAGTACCTGATCGCTGGATTCAGCCATTTTGGTGGCCAGGCTCAGTTCCGAGAAACTGGCGAAACCCAGGAGTTTTGCCAGTTCCTGACGCAGGTCGAGGATTTCCTGCATGACCGGACCGTTATCATTCTGGCCGGCATTCGGGCCCTGGTCCGACGCGCGGGTGCAGTAGGCGGCGTAGACTTCCTCGCGCAGGGCGCGGTCGTGGGCGTAGGTCATCACCGCGTAGTAGCTCGGGAATTCCAGGGTGATCAGCCAGCCATCGAGGTCCTTGGCTTGCGCGGCGGTGGCCATTTGCGCCTTGGCCGAATCGGTCAGGCCGGCGAGGGTGGACTCGTCGGTGATGTGCTTGGTCCAGGCCTGGGTAGCATCCAGCAGCTGGTTGGAGAAGCGGCTGCCCAGCTCCGACAGTTTGCTTTGCACCTGGGCGTAACGTTTCTGCTCGGCTTCCGGCAGGTCGATACCCGATAGACGGAAATCGCGCAGGGCGTGTTCCAGGATAGTTTTCTGCGCTACGTCGAAACCGCCTGCTTCCGGGCTGTTGGCCAGGGCCTCATAGGCCTGGAACAGTTCACGGTTCTGGCCCATTTCGGTGGAGTAGGCGCTCAACGCCGGCAGGCAAGCCTCGTAGGCTTCGCGCAGTTCGGCGCTGTTGCACACGGCATTCAAGTGGCTGACCGGACTCCAGGCCGCACCCAGGCGGTCGTTGAGCTCGTCCATTGCCAGCACCAGCCCGGCCCAGGTCGGTTGTTTGCCCTGGGTCTTGAGGATCTCGATAATGGCGGCGCGGTTGTCAGCCAGGATCTGTTCAATGGCCGGTTGCACATGCTCGGCACGGATCGCGGAGAACGGCGGCAGGTCGTAGGACTGCAAAAGAGGGTTGTTCACGCTCACGGTTGGCACCTTGGCTGGAAGAAACATGCAGCCATCTTAATTACAATCGACGCTCACCGCAGCTATCAGCAACAGAGAGAAATCCTATCGTGAACCTTCGCAAGTACCAGAATCACACGCCATTGCTCGGCAAGGGCGCTTTTGTCGACGGCTCGGCGGTGGTGATCGGCGATGTCGAGATCGGTGAAGACAGCTCCGTTTGGCCCCTTACGGTGATCCGCGGCGACATGCACCGCATCCGCATCGGTGCTCGCACCAGCGTGCAGGATGGCTGCGTACTGCACATCACCCATGCGGGGCCGTTCAACCCCGACGGTTTCCCGTTGTTGATCGGCGATGACGTGACCATCGCCCACAAAGTCATGCTGCATGGCTGCACCGTGGGCAGCCGGGTGTTGATCGGCATGGGCAGTATCGTCATGGACGGTGCGGTGGTCGCCGACGACGTCATCATCGGTGCCGGCAGCCTGGTACCTCCGGGTAAACGCCTGGACAGCGGTTTCCTGTATGTGGGTAGCCCGGTGAAACAGATCCGCCCGCTGACCGATAAGGAACAAGCCTTTTTCACCTACAGCGCGGCGAACTACGTGAAGCTCAAGGACCTGCATCTGGCCGAAGGCTACGACCGGATCTGAAACGTCTCGCTATTGCCCAGGAATTTTCATGCATTACCAAACCGTACTGTTCGACCTTGATGGCACCCTGACCGACCCGCGCGAAGGCATTACCCGTTCGATTCAGTTTGCCCTGGGCAAGCTGGGCATCGATGAGCCCGACCTGAGCAAGCTCGAGCACTTTATCGGTCCGCCCTTGTTACAGGCCTTCATGCAGTTCTATGACTTCGACGAGGCCAGGGCCTGGGAGGCGGTGAACTTCTATCGTGAACGCTTCAAGGTCACCGGGCTGTACGAAAATCGCGTATTCGACGGGGTCACGCCGTTGTTGGAAATGCTTGGCGGGCAAGGGCGACAGCTGTACATCGCGACCTCCAAGCCCTGGGTTTTCGCCCGGGAAATCGCTCGGCATTTCGACTTCGCCAGACACTTCAAGGTGATCTACGGCAGCGAACTGGACGGCACCCGGACTAACAAGGTCGAACTGATTGCCCATCTGGTGGCCGAAGAGGGCCTCGACCCGGCCCAGACCCTGATGATCGGCGATCGCAAGCATGACCTGATCGGTGCGCGCAGCAATGGGCTGGATGTGGCGGCTGTTGGGTATGGGTTTGGCAGTCGGGAAGAGTTAAGCGCAGAAGCGCCGACCTATCATTTTGAAACGCTGGATGAGATGCATCAGGCGTTTTTGCAGCGTTGATCAGAACGCCTTCGCGGGCAAGCCCGCTCCCACAGGGTATTGCGTCGTCGACACAAATCACTGTGGGAGCGGGCTTGCCCGCGAAGAGGACCTCACTGCCACCGAAGATTCAGGATCCAGCCAACTCCTTCAACGCCGTCTTGCGCTCAACAACCGGCAACACACCCAACTTCTCGACCTGCGCATAAAACCTCACCCAATCCCCGCCCTCTTGCCTGAACAGCGCCGCAAACGCCGGCACCCACTGGTCATACAGGCCAAACGGCAGCAACCGCGCATTGTTCATCGGCGCATTGATCCACGCGTCATAACGTTTGTCCCCGGCCCATTGGCTGTCACGCAGCTGTCGGTATTCGCTGCGCAGGCGCTCGAATTCCGCTGCTTTTCGCTGGCGCATTTGCTCAGGCGGCAGCGGCTGGCTGTAGAGTTTTTCCAGCCGGGTGCGGGTATCCAGCACCAGCGCAATGAACTGGTCCCGTTGTTGCGACAGCAAGGTGCTGTCCGGCGGCAGGCCCCGAAACGCCCGCCATTGGCGGGTGCCTTCCTGCTCGACGAAGGTGGCGAATGACTCGTTGAACTCAGTGTCGTCCTTCACATAAACGCGCTGGTGCGCGAGCTCATGAAAGATCAGCGTGGCCAGGCGTTCATCGCCCCAGCCCATCATGGAGTTCATGATCGGGTCGTTGAACCAGCCCAAGGTCGAATAGGCCTCTACGCCACCGATGAACACGTCCATGCCTTGCAGGCGTTGCACTGCCGCCTCGCCGCGAGCCGCGCCCTGGCTGTAATAGCCGCGATAGGCCACGCAACCGGCGATGGGGAAGCAGTGGTTTTGCGGTTTCAGGGAAAATTCCGGGGTGACAAACACGTTCCAGACGACATAGGGGCGGCCAATGTCGGCATACAAGCGGTAACTCTGATTGTCCGGCAGGTGCAGTTGCTGGCTGGCGAAGGTCCGGGCCCTTTGTGATTGGGCCAAGTGCGTACGCAATTTCTGATCGCGCTGTGGATCGGCAATTACCCGGGTAACGGGCTCCCGTGCCCGCAGCAGTTGCAGCTGGCCACTCGCCAACTGACTGTAGTAGCTGATGCTGGAACAACCGTTGAGTAACAAAAACAACACACCCGGAAACAAAATGCGTAAAACGCGATCAAGTAACCCATGGCTTCGACGCGGCCTGATCAAAATAAAAAATCCCTGGAGAGTCTGCTCGCAAGACTATCCCGCTTGACTGGAGCTCCGCTATGCGCAAGTTGATGCTGACGGGAGGCCTGCTGACGCTGGCCGGTTGTGCCGGATTCGGATTACCTCACCATGATCCGACGCAAGCCTGGATCGATCTGGAATCCCATCAGGAAGACTCGGCCCTGGTGGCGCTGGAGGTGGACAACAAAGCAGCCACCGACAAGCGCTATTTCGAGGTTCAACCCGGCAGCCATGAGCTGACCGTTCGCTACCAGTTCCCGGTCCAGCCCACCAATATCGGCCCCAATGCGGAACCTCTGTGGCGTGACTGCCAGATGAATGTGAAATTCAGCGACTTCAATGCGGGCGAGCGCTACCAGCTGCAAGCGGGGAATATCGGCTTCCGGCCATGGGCCAAGCTTTATGATCAGCAGCGAAAAGTGATTGGCCAGGGCACACCGGCTGGCTGCCAACGGACCTGATCGGCGCTATTCTGAGTATCCCGACATTGGGACATTCATCATGCGCAGGATGATGCTGTTACTCGCCGCAAGTGCAGTGGCCGGCTGTTCGTCGCCGATGCCGGCGGCCAATCCCAATATGGCGTGGGTCGACTTCTCTACGCCATTCCCCAACGATAAATTGCTGATGGGCGAGCGATTGGATAACCAGCGCTTGCGCGACGGACGATTTTTCCAGGTCACTCCCGGTAGCCATGTGCTCACCGTGCGCTTCGATTTCGAGGTGCCAGGCGGGGGCTCGGACTTGTTCGGCGGCTCCACCGAGCGGCTGTGCTACATGATCATCAAATACGATCATTTCGAAGCCGGTCAGCGATATCTGCTGCAAGCCCGCTCCATGGCGTTCACCCCTGAAGCACGCCTCTATAACGCCAAGCGCGAGATCGTCGCCGAAGACAGCCAGGTCAACTGTGTGCCGTAGGAGCGGTCAGCGGTCATTCTTCTGGTAGATGATTTTTTTGGAGCCGCCGTCGCACGAGCCTACGACCATGTTCTGATCGTGCACTTCGTCATTGGTCACGATTTCCAGGGTATAGGAGGTCACCCCGCGGGCCTGGATCTTGGCTTCGATTTCGGCCTTGAGTTCTTCACAAGGTTTAGGTGCCGCCAGGGCCGAAGTGGCCAGGGCGCAACAGATAACCGCCAAGGCAAAACGTTTCATGGTTGAAGCTCCTTCAGGCAGCGCGCACAGGTCATGCGTTTTTGCTGCTGTCATTTATTCGACCACAGTTTTGCCCGGCAAATCTTACATAACGCAAAAAAGATCGCAGCCTTCGGCAGCTCCTACAGGGCTGCGATCTTTTAGATTCAACTGACTAAAGTCGCATCCAGGCTGATTTTCGCGTTCAGCACCTTGGATACCGGGCAGCCCTCCTTGGCCTTGTTGCTCAACTCATCGAATTGCGCCTGGCTCGCGCCGGGGATTTTTGCCTTGAGAATCAATTTCACCGCCGAGATTGCAAAACCACCCTCTACCTGATCCAGGGTCACTTCGGCGTTGGTGTCGATGCTGTCGGCCTTGAGGCCGGCGTCGCCGAGAATCATGGAAAACGCCATTGAAAAACAGCCCGCGTGGGCGGCGCCGATCAGCTCTTCCGGGTTGGTGCCCTTGCCGCCTTCAAAGCGGGCCTTGAAGCCATACGGCGCGTCCCTGAGCACACCGGTTTCGGTGGAAATCGAGCCGATGCCGGTTTTCAGATCGCCTTCCCAGTGGGCCGATGCTTTCTTTGTGATAGCCATGCCTGTCTCCTCAAGATCCGGCGCGAAGCGTCGCGCCGTTGTGGTTTCGTTCGCTAGGGTTCTGAGGATAGACCGGGCAGCAAAGTTCAGCGCATCTGATCGCAGCGTCATTTTGTCAGTAAATTTCTCTGTGCTATTGAAACTCGGGTATATGCCCTCATTGCATGAAACACGCTTATGGATTCGGCAGGTTTTCATTTGTATCAAGAAACCTGCGCCCTCAATTGGAGAAGCAGGTTCATGAAACGACTGTCCGATATCAAGTTTTCGACCCTCGACCTGGTGCCCGTTCGGGAGAACGGCAGCGCCGCGCAATCGTTGCGCAACTCGCTGGACCTGGCGCAACACGTCGAGAAATTCGGCTATAACCGCTTTTGGGTAGCCGAACACCACAACATGGACGGCATTGCCAGTTCCGCGACCTCCGTGCTGCTCGGCTATCTGGCCGGTGGTACCTCGACCATTCGTGTCGGTTCTGGCGGGATAATGCTGCCCAACCACGCGCCACTGGTGATCGCCGAACAATTCGGCACGCTGGAAAGCCTGTATCCGGGGCGCATTGACCTGGGGCTGGGCCGTGCGCCTGGTTCCGACCAGATGACTGCCCGCGCACTGCGCCGCGAGCGCTCCGGCAGTGCCGACGACTTCCCGGAAGACGTGGCCGAACTGGTGCGTTATCTCGGCCCACGCACACCGGACCAGCGCATCATCGCGATGCCGGGCACCGGCACCAATGTTCCGATCTGGCTGCTGGGCTCAAGCCTGTTCAGTGCGCAACTGGCAGGCGAACGCGGTTTGCCCTATGCCTTCGCCTCGCATTTCGCTCCGCGCTTCATGCATGAGGCTATTCGTGTCTACCGCAATCATTTCAAACCTTCGGCCGTGCTGGACAAGCCTTACGTGATGCTCGGCGTGCCGCTGGTGGCCGCCGACACGGATGAACAGGCCGACTATCTGGCGACCTCGGTATTCCAGCGCATTCTCGCCCTGATGCGTGGCCAGAGCCTGGTGCAACGTCCGCCGGTGAAAACCATGGACGGGCTATGGCTGCCTCATGAGAAGGAAGCCGTCAGTGATTTCCTGGGGCTGGCGATGATCGGCAGCCCGCAAAAAATCCGCGCCAGGCTGGAAGTTCTGATCGAGCAGACCCAAGCCGACGAGCTGATTTTCACCTGCGACCTGTACGAACACGCGGACCGTCTGCATTCCTATGAGCTGCTGGCGCAGGTCATGAAGGGCTAAGCAAGCTAACCGCAAAAAGCCGACGCGATGGCGTCGGCTTTTTGCTAGCAATTGGTTGGGGCCACCGTTTGTCGGGGCTATCGCTTGTAGACTATTTCCTTGCTGCCCTTTTCGCAGGTGCCGACGATTTTTCCGCCAGACGCATTGCCTTTATCGACAATTTCCAGCGAATAACCGGAAACGCCCTTGGCATCGAGCTTTGCCGCGATCTCGGCTTTCAATTCTTCGCAGGACTTGCCGCCTTCAGCGAAGGCAGTACCCGCCAGGCTCAACAAGCCTACCGCCAAAATAAACTTCTTCATCGGTCGCATTCTCTGGTCGGATCAAAAAAAGGCATCCAGCCATTGGCCGGAAACGCATCTAGCGCATTGCCATTCCCTATGGCACTCGGCCAGCGCGCAAGTTCAGAAGACTAGACCAACCTCAACTGCTGGCAATCCGGAACCCGACCTTGAGCGTCACCTGGAAGTGCGCAGCCTTGCCGTCCTTGATGTGTCCGCGGGTTTCGGTCACTTCAAACCATTCCAAGTGCTTGATACTTTTGTTGGCCTCGGCCAAGGCGTTGTTGATCGCGTCTTCGATACTGCTGGTGGATGAGCCGACGAGTTCGACTTTCTTATAGGTGTGATGGTCAGTCATGGCGTTCTCCTTAGGGTGTGAATTACAGCCTAGCAGTGATTTTCCGTCTTATAGCCTTCGGTCGGTGCGACATGGATGCTCACATTTACTGCACTTTCTCGAGTCCCTGAAGTCCCAACCAACACACGCCACTCATCAACAATGCAGGAGAGCCACCATGGCCAACAGCTCGTTACGTAAAGCCTCATTGCAAAGCATGGAAGCGGAGATCGAGAGTCTGCTCAAATCCTTGGAAAGCCTGAAGGACGACGCCTCGGACGAGTCGCGTAAAACCCTCAAGGTGTTGAAAGGCAATGCGGAGAACGCTTTGAGGCATTCGCGCCATCTGCTCACCGATGCCTATGAAGAGGTCAAGGTCAAAACCCGTGAGACCGGCATTGCCACTCGGGACTACGCGCAGGAGCATCCTTGGACGACCGCCGGGGTTGCTGTCGGTGCGCTGGGCCTGCTGGCGGCCTACCTGCTGTTTAAGCGCGGGGAATGATCGGTCTGGCGCAGCTCATTCTTGAGCCATTGCGCCAGTTGCCTGGCGCGCCCGTCCGCGGCGCGCTTGGGTAACCACAAGGCCAGGTGAGCGGGGGTTTCACAAAATCCCCATGGGGCAACCAGGCGACCCGCCTTCAAATCCTCGGCCACCAACGGCTCGGGGGCGATAGCCACGCCCAGCCCGGCCACGGCTGCTTCCAGCAAATAATACAGATGTTCGAACCCCTGACCGTACTTCAACGCCTTGGCGTCGAGGTCGCTTTGCTGCGCCCAACTGGGCCAGGCTTGCGGACGCGAAGTGGTGTGCAGCAACGATTCAGTGAGCAGCGCTTGGGCCGGCGCCGTTTGCAGGCGCTCATATCCGGCGAACCGAGGGCTCATGACCGGGCCGATCCGTTCGCTGGCCAGTTCGAAGACCTGCATGTCCGCGGGCCAGGGTGGCTCGGCAAACACCAGCAGGGCGTCCAGCCCCGGGCGACGGGGATCGAGATCGCCTTCACCGGCTGACAGGTGCAGGCGCAGGTCGGGCAGATCAGCGTTCAGCCGTCCCAGACGCGGTATGAACCAGCGCGCCAGCAGGCTTCCCGAGCAGCCGAGGACGAACGGCGCATCCGCGGTGCTTTGCGTGAGTTCGGCGCACACGCTGCGCAAGCGCTCGAACGCTTCGCCGCTGGCGTCACGCAAACGCATGCCGGCATCTGTGAGTTTCAGGCCGCGCCCGTCCTTGATGAACAGACTCACGCCGAGGTGTTCTTCAAGCACTTTCAGCTGCCGGCTGACCGCACCATGGGTGACGTGCAGCTGTTCGGCAGCCTGACTGACGCTGTTCAGGCGGGCCGTGGCTTCGAAGGCGCGCAGGGCGTTCAACGGTGGGAGGTCGTGGCTCATTTGATCTGTGAGTTTTCCTGACAGGTTGCAGCGATCTTATCGGTTTTCAGCCCGGGGCGTCAGGGGGTAGAGTGATGCCCATTGTATTCCTACGCAATTCAACTGGAGCGCCCCATGACCCAGACTAATCTGCGCAACGGCCCTGACGCCAACGGCCTGTTTGGCGCGTTCGGTGGCCGTTATGTTGCCGAAACCCTGATGCCGTTGATCCTCGACCTGGCCCGTGAATACGAAGCGGCCAAGGAAGATCCTGCCTTCAAGGAAGAGCTGGCCTACTTCCAGCGCAATTACGTCGGTCGTCCGAGCCCGCTATATTTCGCCGAGCGCCTGACCGAATTCTGTGGCGGCGCAAAGATCTATCTCAAGCGTGAAGAGCTCAACCACACCGGCGCGCACAAGATCAACAACTGCATCGGCCAGATCCTGCTGGCGCGGCGCATGGGCAAGAAACGCATCATCGCCGAAACCGGCGCCGGCATGCACGGCGTGGCGACGGCCACCGTGGCCGCGCGTTTCGGCCTGGACTGCGTGATCTACATGGGCACCACCGACATCGAACGCCAGCAGGCCAACGTGTTCCGCATGAAGCTGCTGGGCGCCGAAGTGATCCCGGTGGTGGCCGGTACCGGCACCCTGAAGGATGCGATGAACGAAGCCCTGCGCGACTGGGTGACCAACGTCGACAGCACCTTCTACCTGATCGGCACCGTGGCCGGTCCGCACCCTTACCCGGCGATGGTTCGCGACTTCCAGGCCGTGATCGGCAAGGAAACCCGTGACCAGCTGCAAGCCCAGGAAGGCCGCCTGCCCGACAGCCTGGTGGCGTGCATCGGTGGTGGTTCCAACGCCATGGGCCTGTTCCACCCGTTCCTGGACGACAAGAGCGTCGAGATCATCGGCGTGGAAGCGGCCGGCTACGGCATCGAGACCGGCAAGCACGCGGCCAGCCTGAACGGCGGCGTACCGGGTGTACTGCACGGCAACCGCACCTTCCTGTTGCAGGATGACGATGGCCAGATCATCGATGCCCACTCGATCTCCGCTGGCCTCGACTACCCGGGCATCGGCCCGGAACACGCCTGGTTGCATGACATCGGCCGTGTCCAGTACACCTCGGTGACCGACGACGAAGCACTCGCGGCCTTCCACCAGTGCTGCCGCCTGGAAGGAATCATTCCTGCCCTGGAAAGCGCCCATGCCCTGGCTGAAGTGTTCAAGCGCGCGCCGACCCTGCCCAAGGATCACCTGATGGTGGTCAACCTGTCTGGCCGTGGCGACAAAGACATGCAGACCGTGATGCACCACATGGAACACTCTCAACAAGAGCCATCCAAGCAGGAGAAACACTGATGAGCCGCCTGCAAACGCGTTTTGCCGAACTCAAGGAACAGAATCGCGCCGCTTTGGTGACCTTCGTCACCGCGGGCGACCCGGGCTATGACACCTCCCTGGCGATCCTCAAGGGCCTGCCTGCGGCGGGCGCCGACGTGATCGAGCTGGGCATGCCCTTCACCGATCCGATGGCTGACGGTCCGGCGATCCAGCTGGCCAACATCCGTGCCCTGGAGGCCAAGCAGAACCTGGCGAAAACCCTGGAAATGGTGCGTGAGTTCCGCAAGGACAACAACGAAACGCCCCTGGTGCTGATGGGCTACTTCAACCCGATCCACAAATACGGCGTGCCGCGGTTCATTGCCGAGGCGAAAGAAGCGGGTGTCGACGGCTTGATCGTGGTCGACATGCCACCCGAGCATAACGGTGAACTGTGCGACCCGGCCCAGGCCGCGGGCATCGATTTCATCCGCCTGACCACACCGACCACTGATGATGTGCGTCTGCCAACCGTCCTCAACGGCAGTTCCGGGTTTGTGTACTACGTGTCGGTGGCCGGTGTGACCGGTGCGGGCGCGGCAACCCTGGAGCACGTCGAAGAAGCAGTGGCGCGTCTGCGTCGCCATACCGACCTGCCGATCAGCATCGGTTTCGGCATCCGCACGCCGGAACAAGCGGCGAACATCGCGCGTCTGGCCGATGGCGTGGTCGTGGGTTCGGCGTTGATCGATCAGATCGCCAATGCCACGACTGCGGAGCAAGCGGTCGATGGCGTTTTGAGCCTGTGCTCGGCGTTGGCCGATGGCGTGCGTAAGGCCCGTGTCAGCTGAAGGTAAAGTTCCTGATACAGAGGAATTAGAACCTCCCAACACAGACTAACCAGCAAGACCGAGGGCTTCAGGACCATGTTCTGAAGCCCTTTTTGCTGCAGGTGTTCTGAGGAAAGACCCAATGAAAATGCCGAAACGTCTGATTGCCAGCCTGGGTGTGCTGATGCTCAGTGCGACCCCATTGCTGCACGCCAGCGCCGATCAGCGCGACGATCATGACCACGGCGGCCCGCAACAGGGCCATTACGATAACCGTGACAATGACCATCGTGGCGGGCAGGACAATCATCGCGGTGGGCCGCCTCCTCGGGACTTTGCCCCGGTGCGTCAGACGATTCATGACCAGCGCGAGTATTTCGTCCGTGGTGCGCCGTTGCCACCAGGCATTCATCTGGAGCGTGGTCGGCCGCTGCCCCGTGGTTATTACGGAGAACGCCTGGATAACAGGGCGTTGGAGCGACTGCCGTATTACCCGGGTTACGAATGGCGTCGTGCGGGCGGGGATGTTGTGCTGATTGCTGCGGGTACGGGGATTGTCTACGAGGTGTTGCAGGGCGTTTTGTATTGATGGGGCCAGCGTGAAAAGATCGCAGCCTTCGGCAGCTCCTACAGGAGGCTGCGATCTTTGCTTTTATGACCTCATGGCAACTCCAATCCACCCGATGCCTTGTGCAACTTGCGCAAATGTTCGCCAATCTGTCTCACGTTGGCTTCATTGGCTGCCATTTCCGCTGCACGATCTGGATCGAGGAGCGCCCTGACTTCCTTGTCCAGATCCCCGGTCAATACCTGAAGCTGCTTCTGCCGCAGGCTGGTTTCCGATTCCAGGCGTTGCCATTCAGCAGGTTGCGGCAGGCCATAGCCGCCGCTGCCGAGCAGTTCCGCCGGGCGACTGAGGAAACCGCTGTTGTCGAGAATTTGCCTCAGAGTCGCGTTGGCTTTGTCCATTCCGCCGTTTTTCAGCTCACGGGCCCCCAGGTAACGTTGTTTCACCTCATCCTGGGCCAGGAGCAACTGCTGGCGATAGCTTGCCTGCTCCAGCAGGAGCAATGCCGCGCTGGTACGCAAGTCTGCCTGATCGAACCATTGGCGGCGCTCTGCTGCAGTCAGGGACAACCAGTCTTCGACCTTTTCCTGTTTGATCGGCAGGCGCTTTCTCAACACCTCGAACATCGCTTGATAGCGATCGCGGAAAGAGTCGAAGCGATAACCCAGGCGAAGGGCTTCACGCGGGTCGTCCAGCACGCTGGTATCCGCCAGCCCGCGGCCCTTCAACACTTCCAGCAAGCCATTGGGCATGATGTTGTCCAGGGCAACCAGTTTTGAGTTGTTGGTGCCACCGCGCAGTAACTTCAGCTCTTCCACGGCGCAGTTGTTCGACAGGAAGAAGTAGTTGCCGTCGTAACTCCAGTGCATCTCGGCGGCACGCTCCACCACGTTTTCAATCTCGTCACGCGACAGGTTCAGTGGCACGGAGGCGAGGCTGCGCAACTCGGTCTTGGTGTATTCGTCGATCACCTGGGCCAGTGGCAACACGAACAGGCGGGACGGGTATTTACCCACCAGGCCATCCCAACTCGATAGCTGCACGTCGCCCACGAACGCGCGGTAGGACAGTACCAGGTGCTGGTCCAGGTCCAGGCGGCAATCCGGCCCGCGGGGCCTGCCCGGGGCGCAGATCACCAGGCGCAACATGCTGTGGCCCCAACGGCTGACCCAGTTCTGGTTGGCCTCTGCCAGCAAGTAGTCGACGGCGTAGACCCGCTCCGGATCAACCTGGCCCAGGGGGGTCTTGGCGAAGTCATTGCCGGCGTTGAGGAATGCGAAGGTCTTGGCGCAATCGCCTTTGGCGGCGGGAGCCCAGCCGAAGTGCTCCTTGTAGTAGCGGTACAGCGCCGGGCGACGACAGGCGTAGCTCGGGTCGAGGAGGAAATACTCCATGTTGACCGCGACGAATTCCTTCGGGCTGCTGATCTCGTAGATGTCCGGGCTGCGGGCGATCTGGCGGTTGTGCTGTTCGCGCTCGCCACGCCGGCCAACGTATTGCTGCCAACCGGCGAGGTCGAGCAGGCGCGGGTCATCACTGAGTGTGAAGCGCCGGCCCGATTGGCCACGGCATTGGTCGGGAATGCCCACCAGCCCCGAGCTGCTCTCCTGGCGGGTGCAGCGTTGAATCAACGTGCGTTCCGACGTAGGCCACAAGCGCGAGCGGTCATAAATGTGAGTCAGCTCGTGCAACACCGTGGCCAGCAGTTCCCGGCGCACAGTGCCATGGGGGCGATTGGTTTTTTTGCTCGCCGCACTGCCGTCGGTGAGGCTGGCCAGCAGTTTGCGATTCAGGTCGAGTTCGGATACCGGCGACGCCTGGCCATAGGCATCGCTGCGCATGTCATCGGTCCAGCCGACGTCGATGCGCCGGTCGAGTTGCTCGATGAACCGCGGCGGCAATGCCTGCATGGCTTCATCAAGCAACGCCTGGCTGGCCTGTTGTTGCGCGGGGCTCAGGCCTTCGGTCTTGAGGTGCAGTTCGAGGTCGGCGTGGGCCGTGCTGCCAAACAGCAGCACGACCCCGGCCAACAGCAAGGCAACTGGAGACCTCACAGTGCGAGGATGGCTTCGGCGAGATCCTGGTCACTGGCATCGCGGGCTTCCGGAACGCGAGTGCGCAACAAATTGAGAGCGGATTCCAGGTGCGCGCCACGAATATCGCCGTTGCTGGCGACGAAGCTCGCAGCATCGTCCTGGGCTTCGCGGACGATTTTCGAGTCGCGGATCGACGTCGTCGTGTCGGAAGTGAAGTCCAGTGTGCGCTGGGTGGCACGAATGAGGATGTTGCTGGTGGCAACCAGGGTTTGGGCCTGGGCCACATCAGCCAACAACAGCAGGCCAAGGGTGGCAACAATCAGCGGGTTACGCATGGAACGACTCCGGAGGAACTTGGGATAACTATTGGACGAGAATTGCCTGTGCCAGTTCAAGGTCGCTGGCATGAAGTTTTGGCTGGGCGTGGCGCAGGTAAGACAAGGCCGATTCCAGTCGTACGCCTCTCATTTGACCATCACTGGCGACGAATGCCGCGGCATCATCCCGGGCGGCGAGCAACAGTTTATGGTCGAAGGGGGCAGAGGTCACCAGGCTTGAGGCATAACTGCTGGCCACAATGCCCTGGGTAGACAGGTTGAACGCGTCGAAGGCATGGGCCGCCCCCGCATGGAAGGCTGCAAGAAGTACCGGAGCAATGAATAGATTTGAATTAAAACGCATGAGACTCGACAGTTGAAAGTGAGTCCCAAGGCTAGCGCAAGGCCCGGGCTAGAGCCAGCGCGGAAACATTGGGACACGGCATGCGTGTCCCACATCAAGGCAAACGCTTAGATGGTCAGGATGGCCTGGGCCAATTGTGCGTCTGTTGCGTTCAGCTGTGGAGCCTGATGGCGAATGTGATCGAGTGCGCTTTCCAGTTTTACCCCACGGATGCTGCCTTCGCTGGCGACGAAGCTGGCAGCGTCGTCACGGGCCGCGAGCACGATCTTGTCATCCTTGAACGAAGACGTGATGTCGGAAGTCGCGTCGGAGGTGGCTTTGAGTGCACCGACGACGGCATCGGTCGTCACGATGAAGCTGGTGGCGTGGGCATTGGCCGCCACGGCAAGCAGGGCTGCAGCGCTGAGCAGACGAAGACGGGACATGGTGTAACTCCTTTGGATGAGACGATAAAGAGGTGGTGCAGTGTCTGATGATCAGACGCCAGACACTCGGGGGGCGCCACGTTCTGGCTTGATATTAGGCCTGAGCAGGACGTTTCGAACAGCCTATAAGAGAAAAGGTTGCTGGAAATCAGTTTGAACGGATGAAAAACCGTTTGCTCAACTGTAGCGGTGTAATCGATAAATGAGAAAACTGTACTGGTTATGCGTTAACAGCCGGTGAAACGACAAAACCCGTCGTGGTTTCCCACGACGGGCTTTGCTTGTTCAATTCGGGTTGCTGGCGGTGGACCCTGAGGTCAGAGCCAGCGACGCTAGCTTAGCGCCAGAACGGCTTGCTCAGCTCTTCGTAGCGTTGTGCTTCGCTAATCCCGGCGTCAGCCAGCAGACGCGAATCCAGGCGAGCCAGCTGGTGGCGGCTGGAGATGCGGCGCTGCCACAGCATCAGGTTGGCGATAACGCGCAGAGGCATGGAAGCCTGGGTTTTTGCAGCGGTGTCTTCGAAGAACAGTTCGGAACTGAGTGTACGTTCCATGGTTTACATCCTTCCGCTTATGGCGGGATTAGGTAGTGGCTTGACTGGTGCTCATGATCCTCTCGTTTGCCTAGTCTCTGTAGATACAGTTCATCTGTATTGTGAGAGCTCAGTTAACTGTTTATAGGGGGTGTACTGGTCGAAAATGAGGCAACTGTACCTGTCTGCTCTATTGTGGTGCGATTTTGGTGATTTGAGGGGGTAGTGTAGGAAAATTCGGTAGGAAATGACCGGTACAGCAGTACAGTTTTTGTCGGGATTCTGTTCGGCAACGGCAAACTGACGAAACTGTGTTTGCGTCAGCTGCCATCTGTATCAATTACACGGCGATCATTCTTCCGGTTTCTTCCAGGTTCATGTGCCAGCTCAGTGCATCACGCAGGATATGCGGCGTGTGCCCGCCGATTGCGCAGGCCGCCGTGAAGTAGTCGTTCAGGGCCTGGCGGTAATCCGGGTGTACGCAGTTGTCGATGATGACGCGCGCCCGCTCCCGGGGTGCCAGGCCACGCAGGTCCGCCAGGCCGACCTCGGTGACGAGGATGTCGACATCATGTTCCGTGTGGTCAACGTGGCTGACCATCGGAACCACGCTGGAAATCGCCCCGCCCTTGGCGATCGACTTGGTCACGAAGATGGCCAGGTGGGCGTTGCGCGCGAAGTCGCCCGAGCCGCCAATGCCGTTCATCATCCGCGTGCCGCAGACGTGGGTGGAGTTGACGTTGCCATAGATATCGAACTCAAGGGCGGTGTTGATGCCAATGATGCCGAGGCGACGGACCACTTCAGGGTGGTTGGAAATTTCCTGGGGGCGCAGGACCAGTTTGTCCTTGTAGCGCTCCAGGTTGCCGAACACGTCAGCGTTGCGCCGGCTCGACAAGGTGATCGAACTGCCGGATGCAAAGCTCAGCTTGCCGGCATCGATCAGGTCGAACGTCGAGTCCTGCAGGACCTCGGAGTACATGGTCAGGTCTTCGAACGGCGAATCGATCAGGCCGCACATCACCGAGTTGGCGATGGTGCCGATACCGGCTTGCAACGGGCCGAGCTTGTTGGTCATGCGCCCGGCGCTGACTTCCTGCTTGAAGAAGTCGATCAGGTGATCGGCGATGGCCTGGGTATCCACATCCGGTGGCAGCACGGTGGACGGTGAGTCGGACTGATTGGTGACCACGATGGCGACGATCTTTTCCGGTGGAATCGGGATGGCGCTGCTGCCAATGCGGTCGTCGACCTTGACCAGGGGAATCGGCGTACGGGTGGGACGATAGGTCGGGATATAGATGTCGTGCAGGCCTTCGAGGTTCGGGTTGTGCGCCAGGTTGATCTCGACGATGACGTGCTTGGCGAAAATCGCGAAACTGGCCGAGTTGCCCACGGACGTAGTCGGCACGATATGGCCTTGCTCGGTAATGGCCACGGCTTCGATCACCGCGATGTCCGGCAACTTCAGTTGCTGATTGCGCAGTTGCTCGACGGTTTCCGAAAGGTGCTGGTCGATGAACATCACCTCGCCGGCGTTGATCGCCTTGCGCAGGGTGCTGTCCACCTGGAACGGCATGCGTCGCGACAATACGCCGGCCTCGGTGAGTTGTTTGTCGAGGTCGTTGCCCAGGCTGGCGCCGGTCATCAGGCTGATCTTCAGCGGAGTGACCTTGGCCCGTTCGGCCAATGCGTGGGGTACGGCCTTGGCTTCGCCGGCGCGGGTGAAGCCGCTCATGCCGACGGTCATGCCGTCCTCAATCAGAGCGGCAGCCTCGGCGGCGCTCATCACTTTATCCAACAACGAAGGCAGGCGAATACGGTCACGGTACATGAATTGTTATCTCGGGCAACGGGTAGCAGGATGTCCAGTCTAGAGAATTTGTTGATGCCCTGTCCCGCTACCAAGGTCGCAAACGAGGCGTCTATTTCGGCACTTCCAGACAAAACACCGTTACCGTTTCGGTAACAAAGCGGCCCTTTTCCCGACGATTAACGCAAACAAAAACGCCCCGACGAGTCGAGGCGTTGTGGTATTGCCAAGCGGTCTTACTCGACGGCTTTAACCATGTCTTCGATGACTTTCTTGGCGTCGCCGAACACCATCATGGTCTTGTCCAGGTAGAACAGTTCGTTGTCCAGGCCGGCGTAGCCGCTGGCCATCGAGCGCTTGTTGACGATGATGGTCTTGGCCTTGAACGCTTCGAGGATCGGCATGCCGGCAATCGGCGATTTCGGATCGTTCTTCGCGGCAGGGTTGACCACGTCGTTGGCACCCAGCACCAGCACCACGTCGGCCTGGCCGAACTCGGAGTTGATGTCGTCCATCTCGAACACCTGGTCGTAAGGCACTTCGGCCTCGGCCAGCAGGACGTTCATGTGGCCGGGCATACGACCGGCGACCGGGTGGATCGCGTACTTCACGGTCACGCCGCGATGGGTCAGCTTCTCGGTCAGTTCCTTCAGTGCGTGCTGTGCCCGTGCTACCGCCAGGCCGTAACCCGGAACGATGATCACGGTGTCGGCGTTGGTCAGCAGGAAGGTCGCGTCGTCAGCCGAACCGGATTTCACCGGACGGGCTTCCTTGGCGCCTGCAGGACCTGCGTCGGCAGTATTGCCGAAGCCGCCAAGCAGTACGTTGAAGAAGGAGCGGTTCATCGCCTTGCACATGATGTACGAGAGGATCGCACCGGACGAGCCCACCAGGGAGCCTGCAATGATCAGCATCGAGTTGTTCAGCGAGAAGCCGATACCCGCTGCCGCCCAGCCGGAGTAGCTGTTGAGCATGGATACGACCACTGGCATGTCCGCGCCACCGATCGGGATGATGATCAGCACACCCAAGATGAAGGCCAGGGCCAGCATCAAGGCGAAGGCGCTGAGGTCTCCCGTCAACATGAAGGTGATGCCCAGGCCGAGTGTCGCCAGTCCCAGCACGAGATTCAGTTTGTGTTGACCGGTGAACTGTACGGGTGCGCCCTGGAACAGGCGGAACTTGTACTTGCCCGACAGCTTGCCGAAGGCGATTACCGAACCGGAGAAAGTGATCGCACCAATGGCGGCACCGAGGAACAGCTCCAGGCGGTTGCCGGCCGGGATTGCGTCACCCAGCTGCGCAACGATACCCAGCGACTGCGGCTCGACTACCGCCGCAATCGCGATGAACACCGCTGCCAGGCCGATCATGCTGTGCATGAAGGCGACCAGTTCCGGCATCTTCGTCATTTCAACGCGTTTGGCCATGATCGTACCGACAGTGCCGCCGATCAGCAGGCCGACGATCACGTAGACGATGCCGTCATGGGCCAGTTCGGAGCCGAGCTTGTAGATCAGGCCGACCGTGGTGAGGATCGCCAGGCCCATGCCGAGCATGCCGAACAGGTTGCCGCGACGCGAGGTGGTGGGGTGCGAGAGTCCCTTGAGCGCCTGGATGAAGCAGACCGAGGCGATCAAATACAGGGAAGTAACCAGGTTCATGCTCATGCTTGCTGCACCTCAGCCTTGATTGCTTCGGCCTTGGCTGCCGGAGCCTTTGCTGGAGCCGCTTTCTTCTTGAACATTTCCAGCATGCGCCGGGTGACCAGGAAGCCACCGAACACGTTGACCGCGGCCAGGGCCACGGCCAGGGTGCCCATGGTCTTGCCCAGCGGGGTCACGGTGAGGGCGGCAGCGAGCATGGCGCCGACGATGACGATGGCCGAGATCGCGTTGGTCACTGCCATCAGTGGGGTGTGCAGTGCAGGCGTCACGTTCCAGACCACGTGGTAGCCGACATAGATGGCCAGCACGAAGATGATCAGGTTGTAGATACCGTGAGAGATCAGCATGTCTTCCATTGTTTTTATCCTCAGCCGTTCTTGCGCACGATCTGGCCGTCGCGGCACATCAGGCACGCGGCGACGATATCGTCTTCAAGGTTGATCACCAGTTGTCCTTCTTTATCGAACAACAGTTTCATGAAGTCCAGCAGGTTGCGTGCATACAGGGCCGAAGCATCGGCGCCTACGGCGGCAGCCAGGTTGGTCGGGCCAACGATGGTCACGCCGTTTTCGACGACCACCTGATCGGCCACGGTCAAAGGGCAGTTGCCACCCTGGGCTGCGGCGAGGTCGATGACCACCGAGCCGGGTTTCATCTGCGCCACGGTTTCCGCGCTGAGTAGTGTCGGTGCCTTGCGACCCGGAATCAGTGCCGTGGTGATGACGATGTCAGCCTGCTTGGCGCGCTCGTGCACGGCCACGGCCTGACGCTGCATCCAGCTGGCCGGCATCGGGCGGGCGTAACCGCCGACACCGACGGCGCATTCACGTTCTTCATCGGTCTCGTAAGGCACGTCGACGAACTTGGCGCCCAGGGATTCGATCTGCTCCTTCACCGCAGGACGCACGTCGGACGCTTCGATCACCGCGCCCAGGCGCTTGGCCGTGGCAATGGCCTGCAATCCGGCAACACCGGCGCCGAGAATCAGCACCCGCGCCGCTTTCACGGTGCCCGCAGCAGTCATCAGCATCGGCATGAAGCGCGGATAATGATGAGCGGCCAGCAACACGGCTTTATAGCCGGCGATGTTGGCTTGCGAGGACAACACATCCAGGCTCTGGGCGCGGGAGGTGCGAGGTGCGGCCTCCAGGGCAAAGGCGGTAATGCCGCACTCGGCCATCTTGGCGATGGTTTCGTTGTTGAACGGATTGAGCATCCCCACCACAACGGTGCCGCTCTTTATCAGCGCAAGCTCGCTGTCGCTGGGGGCGACGACCTTCAAAATCAGCTCTGCACCAAATGCCTCACTGGCGCTGCCAATGGTTGCGCCGGCAGCTTCATAGGCACTGTCGACAACGCTGGCATTGACGCCGGCGCCGCTTTGTACAGTGACCTTGTGACCCTGGCCGATCAGCTTCTTGATGGTTTCGGGGGTTGCAGCAACCCGTGTTTCACCGGTCTGGGTTTCGAGAGGAACACCAATGTGCACGTCAAATCTCCTGCGTGATCTTATTGAGTAAACCCATGCACTACGGATGGTGCGGCTGGGGCGGCCGATCAGCACGACCCCGCTAAATTCAGGCGGGGCGCGGCATTTTGCAGGCGAACTTTGTGCCCTTCAAGGGATTATGACGGGTGACGGAAAATTAACTACAAGTCACCCCGTGACCGAATGTCGCAACCAAACGGCTCAATCCCGTCTAGGCCGTGCCTTTCGTGGATTCTGGGGCCAATCCAACAAATTACACATCGGCCATATGAATGATGCGACATGGTGATGAAATAGTGGCGCAAAGCCGCGTCGTCAGGCGCTTGTGGCACGTTTGTACTGCTTGGCTTTACAGTTTTCCTCCATGCGACAAATACTTATATCTGTAGGGTTTTAATTTTTCTGACTACGAGGTCAGATAATTGCCCGGGGCCTTATCCTTCAAGGCTGTAGCCATGGGCCTGAGTTACCAGCCAGTCCCGAAAAGCCCTTAAAGACGCCGATTCGACCTTTCTCTCCGGAATCATCAGGTAATAGGCCTTGATACTGGAGAGTGCCTGGGGGTTGGCGATTACCAGGCGCGCCTCGGCCAGTTCGCGCTGAATCAGGAACGGCGGGATCAGCGCAATCCCCATGTCGTGCATCGCGGCCTGGGCCAGCATGGAGAATAGCTCGTAGCGCGGCCCTGTCATGTCCCGCGGCACATTCAGGTGCTGAGAGGCGAACCATTGGCGCCAGGCATAGGGGCGGGTGGTCTGTTGCAGTAGGGGCAGGTCGGCGATTTCGGCGGGTGTCAGGACATTCTTGTTGCCCAGCAGGGTAGGGCTGCACACGGGCATCGGGTTTTCACCCATCAACCTGTGGGATTCAGTACCCGACCAATCCGCATCACCGAAATAGATCGCGGCGTCGAAATCGGTGTCGGCAAACAGGAATGGGCGCGTGCGGTTGGTCAGGTTGACCGTCACTTCCGGATGTTTCTGCTGAAAGTCCTTGAGCCTGGGCAGCAGCCACTGGGTGCCGAAGGTCGGAACCACGGCCAGTTCGATTACGTTGGCGCCCTGCTGGCCCATCACGGACAAGGTGTCGCGCTCGACCGCATCGAGTTGAGTGGCCACCCGGCGACTGTAGGAAAGGCCCGCCTCCGTCAGCTTGACCCCGCGCCGGGAGCGTCGGAACAGTTCCACGCTGAGGAACTCCTCGAGGCTGGCGATCTGTCGGCAAATGGCCCCTTGGGTCAGCGAAAGCTCCTGGGCGGCCTTGGTGAAGCTTTCATGGCGTGCGGCCGCCTCGAAGCTGATCAGGGCCGTTGTGCTGGGTATTTTCCTGCGCATGTACGTCAACCTCACTAATACATCGCCTTGAAAGGGGTTTGCGACGTTTCGGAGTGAGAAATTAGCACAACAGTATGCGAAATCCTCGTTTGCCCAAGCGGCGAACCCGGCCTAGGATCACTGCACGTTATTTGACCCTGTTTCGAGAGGACACACTCATGGCCGGTAAAGCTAGCTTCAACTGGATCGATCCCCTGCTGCTGGATCAACAGCTCACCGAAGAAGAACGCATGATCCGCGACACCGCTGCGCAGTTCGCCCAGCAGAGTCTCGCGCCACGCGTGCTCGAAGCTTTCCGCCATGAAAAGACCGACCCGGCGATCTTCCGCGAAATGGGTGAAGTGGGCCTGTTGGGCGCAACCATCCCGGAACAGTACGGCGGCAGTGGCCTGAACTACGTCAGCTACGGCCTGATCGCCCGTGAAGTCGAGCGTGTCGACTCCGGCTACCGCTCGATGATGAGTGTGCAGTCCTCGCTGGTGATGGTGCCGATCAATGAATTCGGTACCGAAGCGCAGAAGCAGAAATACCTGCCAAAACTGGCGTCGGGCGAGTGGATCGGCTGCTTCGGCCTGACCGAGCCTAACCATGGCTCTGATCCAGGTGCGATGATCACCCGTGCTCGCAAAGTGGAAGGCGGCTACAGCCTGACCGGCAGCAAGATGTGGATCACCAACAGCCCGATCGCCGATGTGTTCGTGGTCTGGGGCAAGGACGATGCCGGCGACATCCGTGGCTTCGTGCTGGAAAAGGGCTGGAAAGGCCTGAGCGCCCCTGCGATTCACGGCAAGGTTGGCCTGCGTGCTTCGATCACCGGTGAAATCGTCATGGACAACGTGTTCGTTCCGGAAGAAAACATCTTCCCTGACGTCCGTGGTTTGAAGGGCCCTTTCACCTGCCTGAACTCGGCCCGTTACGGCATCTCCTGGGGCGCACTGGGTGCCGCCGAGTTCTGCTGGCACACCGCGCGTCAATACACCCTGGACCGCCAGCAGTTCGGTCGCCCATTGGCCGCCACCCAGCTGATCCAGAAGAAACTGGCCGACATGCAGACCGAAATTACCCTGGCGCTGCAAGGCTGCCTGCGCCTGGGTCGCATGAAGGACGAAGGTACTGCGGCGGTTGAAATTACCTCGATGATGAAGCGCAACTCCTGCGGCAAGTCCCTGGATATCGCGCGCATGGCCCGCGACATGCTGGGCGGCAACGGTATCTCGGACGAGTTCGGGGTTGCCCGCCATCTGGTCAACCTGGAAGTGGTGAATACCTATGAGGGTACGCATGACGTCCACGCGCTGATCCTCGGTCGCGCGCAGACCGGCATCCAGGCGTTCTATTAATAGGAGAACGTTATGGGCGCGCTTTCGCATCTACGGGTACTGGATTTATCGCGGGTGCTGGCCGGGCCGTGGTCCGGGCAGATCCTCGCCGACCTTGGCGCCGAAGTGATCAAGGTCGAGCGTCCGGGCAATGGCGATGACACGCGCGCCTGGGGCCCGCCGTTCCTCAAGGACGCCTATGGCGAAAATACCAGCGAGGCCGCCTATTACCTGTCGGCCAACCGCAACAAGCAATCGGTCACCATAGACTTCACGCGCCCTGAGGGACAGAAGCTGGTGCGTGAGCTGGCGGCCAGGTCGGACATCCTGATCGAGAATTTCAAGGTCGGCGGCCTGGCGGCCTACGGTCTGGACTATGAGTCGCTGAAGGCGATTAATCCTGAACTGATTTATTGCTCGATTACCGGTTTTGGGCAAACCGGTCCTTACGCCAAGCGTGCGGGTTATGACTTCATGATCCAGGGCCTGGGTGGCCTGATGAGCCTGACGGGTCGACCTGAAGGCGAAGAGGGAGCCGGGCCGGTCAAGGTTGGCGTGGCGCTGACGGATATTCTCACCGGACTCTATTCCACGGTTGCCATTTTGGCGGCGCTTGCGCATCGAGACCACGATGGTGGCGGGCAGCATATCGATATGGCGTTGCTGGATGTCCAGGTCGCGTGCCTGGCCAACCAGGCGATGAATTACCTGACAACGGGCAATGCGCCAAAGCGTCTGGGTAATGCTCATCCGAACATCGTGCCTTACCAGGACTTTCCTACTGCAGATGGCGATTTCATCCTGACTGTCGGCAACGATGGGCAGTTTCGCAAATTTGCCGAAGTGGCGGGCCAGCCCCAGTGGGCCGATGATCCGCGTTTTGCGACCAACAAGCTGCGGGTGGCAAACCGGGCGGTGCTGATTCCCCTGATCCGCCAGGCTACGGTGTTCAAGACGACCGCTGAGTGGGTTGCTCAGTTGGAGCAGGCCGGTGTGCCGTGCGGCCCTATCAATGATCTGGCGCAGATGTTTGAAGACCCACAGGTCAAGGCGCGCGGGTTGGCGATCGAGTTGCCTCACGCCCTGGCTGGCATGGTGCCGCAGGTGGCCAGTCCGATTCGGTTGTCCGAGACGCCGGTGGAGTACCGGTATGCGCCGCCTTTGCTGGGCGAGCATACGCTGGAGGTTCTGCAGCGGGTGCTCGGCCTGGAGGCTGGGGCCGTGTCTGCTTTGAAGGCTTCGGGCGTTCTCTGATGGCGTTTTTCTATATAGAGGAGCGTTTGTCTTTCTGGATAGGGTTCAATCAGGGCGTTTTGGCGCCTCCTGCAAGTTATTGATAGAACGCCGGAATCAATGCTTGACGGCAGATTCTGGAAGCCTATAATTCGCCCCACTTCCGGCGCAGTCGAAACGGAAAACTCCTTGGTAAACAATGAGTTACGCAGTTTTGACAGCAGGTTGCTTCAGTTCATCGAAGCCAGCAGGGAGTTGAAAAAGAGGTGTTGACAGCAGCGTGTAACGCTGTAGAATTCGCCTCCCGCTGACGAGAGATCTGAGGT